>JBBSCF010000001.1:0-212565 GCA_038250545.1 Candidatus Limnocylindrales bacterium
CTTCGCGAGCCCCAGCTGCCACGCGAGCTCGCCCCACAGCGTGCGCACGACCGTGCCGTCGGGCTTGGTGACCTGGTTCCCTGGCGAGATCCTGTTGCCGACGATGACGACCCGGTTCACCTTCGGGGCGCTGCCGATGCCGGCCTCGTGGAGCACGTCCTCGGCACCCAGCAGCTCGGTGGCAGGCGTGCCGGAGAACAGGTGGTACAGGGCGAGCATCGAGTGTGTCTTGCCGCCGCCGAAGTTGGTCTGGAGCTGGACGACCGGGTCGCCCCCGGAGCCTGCGAGCCGCTTGACGCCGCCGACGAGCAGCTCCTTGAGGCTGACCGTGAGGTAGGTGCGGCGGAAGAACTCGGCCGGGTCGCGGTACTCGTCCGATCCCTCGCCGATGTGGACCTGCCACAGGTCCGCCGCGAACTCGGCCTGCTGGTACCGGCCCGACGCGACGTCCTTGTGGGGGCTGACGACCTCGCGCCATGGCTTGAGGTTGCCGGTCGCCTGGCTCTCGACCGCCGTGCCGGCGGCCTTGCGCTTCTCGCTGCGGAGCTGCTCCTCGAACCGGACCCGCAGGAGCTCCTGCTTGATCTTGTCCACCTCGTCCGCCTGTGGGGCGGAGACGGCCGAAAGGAGGCGACCCACCGTGTCCAGCGCCCGGTACGCGTCATCGCCGGAGAAGGCCTCCTGGTGGGCCCATCGGGTCCGCACGCCGCGGAGCTCGGAAACGAAGCTGCGCTCGGCATGGCCGAGGACCCGCCGGAAGACGTCGTTCCAGCTCTCCCACATGAGCGCGAGCAGGGCCGCGGTGTCCCACTCGTCGAGCGGCTTGTCGGTGTTCAGCCGGTCGCCGTGCACGTAGCGCTGGGCCTGCTCGAGCGTCGCATCCTTGTGGAGGCTGCGGAACTCGCGCTCGACGAAGGGGGCGAGGCCGGCCATGAGGAGGTCGAGCGCCTTGCCGACCCGCTCGTTGTTGGTGATGGCCACGTGTCGCTACTCCCCCTGTCGAGCCAGCCAGTCGGCCGGCGTTTGCGCATCGATCCCAGGCCTGGCCCGATGGATCAGCTCGGCATCGAGCGTGACGAGCTGGCAGTCGTACTGGTGCGCGACCGCCGCGTACATCGCATCCGCGGCGCGCAACCGCTGTTCGGCCGCGAGTCCCGCCGCGCGCGATGCGGCTGGAAGATCGAGGGGATGGACCACGACGGCAGGGTTGCGCAGCAGATAGCGAGCGGTTCTCTGGGCGAGGGCGCGGTCTCCCGTGCGCCGGACAACTGCGGAGACCACCTCGATGATCGCGATCACCGGCTCGTGAAGCGTCGTCCCGGATCCTGAGATCACGTCCAGCACCCGCGCGGCGTCGACGTGTGCCACTTCATCGCCCAGGACGGCGGCGACCAGCACCGACGCGTCGATGGTCAGCACTCAGCGCCGCTCGGAGATGATGATCTCGCTCATTGGACGCGGGTCGATCGACCTCCGCTGGATCTCCTGGCCGATCTCCTGCCATCCCGCCAGCCACTCCGCGCCCGACAGGGGGGCGTCCGCGTCCGATCCTTGCGTCGGGCGATCTCCCAGCCATGATTCGTAGAGCTGGATCGTGACCTCGCGGACGGCACGCCCTTCCAGGGCCGCTCGGGCCTTCACCTGTCGGTAGAGCGCATCGGGGACGTCGATGGTTGCTTTCATGCTTCCCGTATACCTGTATGTCCGTCGGCCGTCAAGGCCAGACAGCCTGCCCGTACACCGCTACTCCCCTCGAGCTGCCTCGGGGCCGCGGCGGCGACGCGACTTCGCATAGGCGGACACCCACTGCTTGGTGCTGTACCAGCCCGCCGTGCGCCGGACGGCCTTGAGACGTCCCTTCTCGGCCGCCCGACGGAGGGCCAGCGGCGACAGGTCCGTTCGGGCAAGCGCCGAGAGCGGCAGCACCTGCAGGGGGCCGGCGAGGGCCGGAAGCAGGAAGCGGTCGAGGCTGTCCTTCACCGCCCGCGCGATGAGCTCCGCCAGGGGGCCGTGCTCGCCGCGGTCAGACCGGTCGAGTGCGCGCAGGTACCGGACCCGATCGCGCTTGTAGACGATTGCCGGTGCATACCCGCGGCGCACGAGCACGAGGTTGAGCACCAGTCTGCCCGTTCGGCCATTGCCGTCACGAAACGGGTGAATCCGCTCGAACTCGCCGTGAAGGGTTGCGAGGTGTTCCATCACGTGCGTGCCTGCCGCGGGTTCCACGTTGAACCTCGCCAGCCAGTCCGTCACCAGCGAGTGGACGTCCGTGAACGGCGTCGGGGTCATGCCACCGGCCAACGGCCTGATGTCGTGGAGCCGGAAGCTGCCCGGACCTTCACCGGGAATGAAGTCCGCCGGCGGCGCGACATCCCATGCCGCGGCAACGACACGCCGGTGAATCTCGCGGAGCTCGCTCATCACCAGGTACGGCCCGTCCCGGATGGTGTCGACGTCGTTCGCCTGCGAGTACACCCATTCCGCCGCGTCGGCGTACCCCTTGACCTCGAGATACTCGCGGAGCTCGCGGTCGCCCACGGCCCGGCCCTCTGCCAGGAGTGCTCGAACCTCCTTGAGGATGAGCGTGTTGCCCTCGATCGCGGTCGAGTTGTGCGTCTCCTCGTACCAGATGTCGCGCCAGATGTCCGTGGCGACCGCTGGCGTCGGCAGACCGCCGATACGAGCCAACTCAGCCATCTCGTCATCAACAGCCTTGTAGATGGAGACTCGAGAAGGACGACCGCGGCCATCCTTGGTGATCACCACTTGGGTACGTCTGCCTCAAAGTAATTGGACCGTACCCGCAACGTACGCGTCAGGTACGTTGCCGTCAACAGAGCGAACCGTACCGATCATCACTCGGCCTGACGTTCATGGCGCCCATTGACGCCATGCGCCTGGGCATCGCTTGGCGCATCGACATCACGCCTGCTCGAACAGGGACTGCTGCTCGGGCCTCGCGGCCGGGGTGCTCGCGGCGAGCCGGACGGCTTCCGTCCAGCTCTGGACCAGGCCGTTGTACCAGAGGGCCTCCTCGGCGCGCTTCTTGCGATCGCACAGGACATACAGCCGATACGCGAGCTCCCGGGCGACGTCCGCCTCCGGGCCGAGCTTCGCGATCAGGTCGGCGAGGGCGGTCTCGCCACGATCGGCGGCGTTCACGAGTTGGTGCACGGACTGCCATGCCGGCCGACGCAGATCCGTGGCGGGATCCCAGGCGGGGTCGAGCTCCGAGGGCCGCAGCAGTCGGACCTTGCCGTGGTCCGAATGCAGGATGCCAGCCTCGACCATGCCCGCGACGCTCGTGTTCTTGGCGCGTGCGAGGACGTCGGCGGTGCCGAAGTCGCCCTCCGCGAAGCCCTGCTGCTCGAACCAGGCGACCGCCCAGCGGCTGTCGGCGTCGAAGTCGCCCTCCTGCTCGGCCAGTGCCGCATCCAGGGTCTGGTTGATGAGCGCGAGCGCCTCGCGCACCGTCAGCGGCTTGCCCTCCGCGTCGAGGACCCTGGCATAGCGGGTGTACACCGCCATGCCCGGGCCGATGGCCGCCTGCGCCAGATCCACCGGCGCGATGTTGCCGCGCTGGAGGTTGGCGAGTGCCTTCGGGAGCTCCGCCTTGAGTGCGGCGACGAACTCGCGGCGCGTTGCGGTGGGCGCGGACTCTTCACGCCTTCGACAGACGAGGATGATGCTCGACGCGAGAACGTTGGTGCCGGTCTTTAGGCCTTGGTCGCGCTCTGTACGCATCGGCCAGGTCCCGCTGAGGGCGAACCCGGCCTGGATCACGGCGGCGAGGAAGGTCTCCCAGCCAGTGCTAGCCGTGCCTCTACTTGTGTCGCTCTCGGACTGCTTGAAGGCGTAGTAGATGGTGACTGGCTCGGCCGGGTGCGCCTGTTCACCGAGGCGCTGCATGGCCAAGGTCATGCCCTCGAGGAAGAAGGACTCAGCCTTCTCCTTGCCCCCATGTCTGTACGGCGAAGCGATCAGCTCCTCTGCCTTCGGCACGGCGAGCGTAGCGAAGAGGTCGGGAAAGGCTGGTCGAAGGGAGCGCCGAAGCCAGACGTAGAAGAAGTCCGACAGGTCGGCGTAGCCGATGTTGTCGTAATAGGGAGGATCTGTTGAGACGATCTTGTTCGCGGCAAGCATTTGAGTCTGAGCATCCGCCTGCAGCGCGATCCCGGATCCACCCGCAGCCAACGCGTTCACGATGACCTTCTCAATCCAAGCCAGTGCGCCGGTCCAATTGCCCGTGGAGCTTGAGAACGGGTTCCCTTCGGCGTGGTCCCAAACCATCGGAATGGCCTGGCGTCCGAAGGTCTGGACGATGAAGTCCCCGCCCCATGGGGTGAGCGACGACCAGTAGTTGGCGCTTCGTCCGACGCCCAAACCCAAGTACACGCCCACGGCGTCGGCGTAGGCGGTGGCGCCGGTACCGGCGTCGTCGAGGGGCTTTGGATCCTCGGGGAGGCCGGCTGCGCGGGCGTCGAGGCGGATGCGCTCGCGGGCTTCGCCCACCAGGTCGGAGAAGGTTGTCAGCGCGACGAGCTGGCGGTCCGTGAACAGGTCGCCCCACGACGTAAGTCCGTATGGGGTGCAGTTGCCGCCCGTCATCCGCTTGGCGATCTCGCCTTCGGGCCGCCAAGTTGGCGTCGCATCGTTCGCGGCCAGTTCGTGCGCCGGTGACGGGGCAACGTAGATTCTGCCTCGATCGCCTTCAGCAACGATTGCCATCAGCCGCGCGCCCATCCGGCCCGCCTTGCCTTCGGCCTTGATGTAGTCGCCTGAGATCGGCGATCCGGAGATCAGGCAGGTGAAGTTCGCTCGTGCGAGCTTCGTCCCGTTCTTCGCCGCTTCAGCGTCCTGCGGCTTGCCGACCTTCACCGTGAAGTGGTAGCCGCCGTCCTCGATGACCGGCTGGACGTACGCCTCCTTGCCCGGCTTCGTGGAGAGCATGAACGTCGAGGCGAGCGGAACATCCACGTGAGCGAAAGCCGGGTTCGGGCTCTTGACGGTGCGCGCCCAGAGCCAGGCGATCACGGTGAGCGACCGGCCGACATAGGGCCGGAGGTCGGGACGGTCCGCGGCCATCTCGGCCGTGACCTCGACCTTGGGATAGAGGTGCCCGATGCGCTTCTCCGCCTCGTCGCGCATCCATTTCCCGTAGTAGCGGACGTCCTCGGCGAGACCCTGCGCGCCCTTCCACGTCCCGGTGTGCCCGGCCTGCTCCCGTGACGCCGGGTTGACCGGCGGCCGCCCCGCGAACTTCGGCGGGATCTCGATCATCGCCTTGTTGATGAGCACGGCGACCGGGTTGAGGTCGCTCGCGTAGGCCTCCAGCCCAAGGCGCTGCGCCTCGAGCGGGAGCGCACCGCCGCCGGCAAACGGGTCATGGAAGGCCGGCAGCTTGTGGCGGTCGAACAGCTCCTTCGCGCGCGGGTGGTCGATGTTGTCCAGCGACGTCCGGCGCCAGCTGGCCCAGATCTCGTCGCGCGCCGCCTGGAGGACCGTCTCGTTGGTCGTGTTCTCCCAGAGCACGAGCTGCTCGATGATCCGGAACAGCCGCTGGCGCTCCTGGTCCGCGAGGATGTCGTCCAGGGTGGGCTCAGGCCCGGGCTCGGGGACCTCGAGGCCGGTCCCCTGCGCCTTCTCGGCGAGGTCGCGGGCCTCGTTCCACTTCTTCAGGCGGGCCTTGAGGATGGTCTCCCCGGTGCGCCGCAACTTGGCGTCGGCGCGGAGCACGTCCACGTATTCGGACGGGTCGTCCACCATCTGGCTGAAGATCACGGCCCTCGCCGCGGCCAGGGGCCGACGCGCCCACCAGAGGTGCAGGGTGCTCGGGTGCCCGTGGCGGATCGACTTCTCGCGCGCGGACGCGACGTTGATCGCCTCGAGCGGCAGCGCGACCTCGATGAGCTTCTTGCGAGTTCGTACGGGCGTGTCAGTCACCTACTCTCCCTCGAGTAGCCAGCGCGCGGCCGGCGCCCAGGTGATACCGGCCGGCAGCGGGCGCGCGGGCGGATCGGCATCGAGCGTCACCAGGAATGGTCGTGCGTCGGGATGGCTCGGCCCTGCGGCAGCGAGGGCCCGCAACTCGCGATCCCATGTGTCGTCACCCTCCGTCTCGGGCGAGACCTGCACCAGCAACGGCTGCTCGCCCGCGCGGTGCGCGATGAAGTCCACCTCGTAACCCTCCGGTGTCCGCACGTACGCGACCTCGTATCCGCGGCGCTCGAACTCCAGGAGGACGGCCGTCTCCAGGGCCACGCCGCGGTGCTGCTGCCCGCTCCGTTCGAAGAGCGCGATGAGGCCGGGATCCACCGGATACGCCTTTCGCGGGTTCGTCATCCGCTGACGCTCCGAGGAGGTGTGGATCGCGATGGTCCGGACGAGGAATGCGTCCTCCAGGTGGGCGAGGTATGCGTGGAGCGTGTCCTTGCCCACGGGGATCCCCTGGGAGCGCAGGGCGTCGTGCTGCTTGTTCACAGAGAACGATCCACCGGGCTGCGCCAGGAGCTGACGCTCTATCCAGCGCAGCGCGACAGGGTTGCTGACCGCATGGCGATCGATGACGTCGCGCAGGACGACGATGTCGACGTAGCCGCGCAGGAGCGAAGCGCGGTCGGCCGCGACCAGCCCCTGGGCTTCCGGGAAGCCGCCTTCCTCCAGGTAGTGGCGAAGCCGTTCGTCGAGCGCGGCGCGTTCCGCCAGCGACATGGCCACGTAGCGCTCGAGGGGTTCGGCACCGGCGTGGCGGAGCGCCTCGCGGAAGCTGAACGGGTGGACCAGGATCTCCATGGCGCGTCCGCGGAGGCTCGTTGCGACCTCGCGCGACAGGAGGCGGGCCGAAGAGCCCGAGACGAAGACCTCCACGTCCCCGGTATCCATCAGCCGGCGGACGAGACGTTCCCAGCCGGGGACCACCTGGACTTCGTCGAGATAGAGGGCCCGTTCGCCGCTGAGGCCCGGGTACCGGCGCGCATGCTCATCGATCAGCCACGCGAGATCCGCGACATCCATACCAGCGAGACGATCGTCCTCGAGCGACACGAGCAGCTGCGACTCGGGCGGGTGGCCGGCATCGAGCTGCTCTTGGCGGCGGTGCGCCATGAAGGAGGTCTTGCCGCTCCGGCGGACGCCGATCACCGCGAATGCCTTGCGTGGAACCGCGGGCACGCGGATATCTCGCGGCGTGAGCATCGCGGGCTTCAGCGCGAGCGCTTCGGCCAGCTTGAGACGCAGGAGATCGTGGGACACTGTCATTTCTGGAAGGACAGTATGCGCCAGATCTGTCCTTCTGAGAAGGACAGATATCGAGCGTTGCTCAACTCGGCGCCTGCGCGCGGGCGATGAGCTCGGCCATCTGGTAGTTGCGGCTGGTCTCGGCGAAGTCGGGCTCGCGCCCGAACGGCTGGCGGAGGTAGTGGAGCCGCTCGCTGCCGTCGTCCCGGAACTCGACGATGGCCAGGATGAAGTCGTCGGGCTTGTTGAGCGAGTACAGGATCTCGTTGCGGGTGACGGTGATCGAGTCCGCGCCGGCAACACGGCCCTTGACCTCGATGAAGCGGAGCTTCCCGGTCCCCGGGACGCGGCTCTCGATGTCGTAGCCGAGCTGCTCGAACTCGCGGTCGGTGGGCACGAATCCGAGCTCCGTCTCGGCCGCCATCACCGCCTTGCGGGCCCTCGCGGCCGACGCCTGGGTCTCGACCGGGTGGGTCGGCGGCCGGTCGATCGGCCCGGTCATCTCCGCGAGTAGTCCCGCCGGCACGACGAGCAGCCCGCCGAGCGCGACTGGCGGCAGCGGCGAGATCTGGCGCTCGAGGGCGATCTCCTCCATGCGCTTGATCAGCCGCGCTTGGAGACCGTCCGCGCGCTTGCGGGCCTCGTCCGAGTTGAGCCGGGCGTTGACCTTGCCGGCCTGCTCCTGGGCCCGGAGATCCTCGGCACGGTGGTCCCAGTAGGTGATCTCCTTGGTCAGCCGGTCCTTGACCGCGGCCTCGGTCTTGGCCAGGAGCGCGAGCTTGGGATCGCGGACCTCGGCGAGGTGGGCCGGCACGACGTTGGCGATCGCGTGGCCGAGCGCGCGGTGCTCGAGCTCGCGGGTGACCCAGGCGCACTCCGGACGCGCGAGGATGGCCTCGACACCGGGCTCGCCATCCGCGAGCGGGCGGTAGTCCAGATAGGGGGCGTAGGCAATGTGGCGGGCGGCCCCCTCGGCGTCGAGCTCCACGTAGAGCATCTGCCTGCTGATGACCCGGCGGTCGCCCGATCGCGTGAGGCTGCCGTCCTGGATCGCGTGCTCGAGGTAGAACAGGACGCGCGGGCTCGTGCCGGGATCGCGCTCGTCCACCAGGACCGTGCCGCGCCGGAGCAGCTCGCGGTGGCGCTCGAGCGTGAGATCGATCGTGGCGCCCAGGAGCGGGTGCCCGGGGTGCACGAACGCCGCCAGTGGCTGGCCCTGCGGGTTGACGAGCGGCTTCTCGAAGGCGATCCGCTCGTAGCGGGGCATGATCGGCTCGCCCAGGCCGATGAGGCGGTCACGGTTTCGCACGGGCGCCGGGACGTGGGTCACCTCGTAGCGGCGCGGCTCGCGCTGCTTGACCGAACCACCGAGCCTCGTGAACGCCTCGAGGAAGAACGACTCCACGTAGTGCGGCTGGAGCTTGCGGGCCTCGGCGCGCTCCATGTCCTCGCGGATGTGCATGACCCGGCTCGCGTCCATCGCGTCGTGCACCAGGACCTTCTCGTCGAGCAGGTCGCGGAGCTCGTCGGGGTTGAAGGCGTGCTCGACGACCTGCGTGAGGCGCGCCCGGACCTCGGGCAGGTCGCCGTAGCGGATGGCCTCGATCAGGAGCTCGCGCAGGGGCTTGCCTTCGAACTGGACCTTGCCCAGGACGTCGAACACCTGGCCACCGAGCGCCGTCCGCGCCTCCTCGAGCTTGATCAGCAGCGTGCGGTAGACGTCGCCCTCGCGGGTCTCGTCGGCGACCAGGTTCCAGAGGTGGCAGACCTCGGTCTGGCCGATGCGGTGGATGCGCCCGAAGCGTTGCTCGATGCGGTTGGGGTTCCAGGGCAGGTCGTA
This sequence comes from Candidatus Limnocylindrales bacterium, assembly GCA_038250545.1. Lineage (GTDB taxonomy): Bacteria > Chloroflexota > Limnocylindria > Limnocylindrales > CSP1-4 > CAIXZV01. The sequence goes on from JBBSCF010000001.1 coordinate 9,077, forward strand.
GTTGACCATCAAGTGCGCGCGCTGGAGGTTGATCCCCTCCCCCGCCGCGTCGGTGGCGAGCAGGACCGCGACGTCGGGGTTCGTCTTGAACGACTCCTGCGCGCGCAGGCGGTCCTCGCGGCCCATGCCGCCGTGGATGACGACGATCGCCTCGGGACGTCCGAGCAGCGTCGCGATCTTGCCGTGCAGGTAGGTCAGGGTGTCGCGGTGTTCGGTGAACAGGACGAGCTTCTGGTGCGGTGACGGCGTTGGCGGCGGGATCTCGCCCGAGCCGTAGGGCCGCAGGCCCTCCGAGGTGCCCTTGAGCCCGGCGGGCGTGAAAATCTCGCCCAGAAGCGTGGAGAGCTCGGTCCACTTCTTGTCGTTACCCCCGTTGCGGACCTTGAGCGCGAGGCCTTCGAGGCGCGCGAGGGTGGCGATCTCCGCCTTGAGCTCGACGATCGTGCGGGCAGCGGTGGCCTGGTCGAGGATCTGCTCCTCGGCGGCCTCGAGCTCGTCGTCGGGGGCATCCTCCATGTCCTCGATGTCCTCGGCATCGAGCTCCGGGACGTCCTCGGGCTTCGTGGCCTGGGCGATCTGGCCGCCGCGCTGGACCACCTCGAGCTCCCGCAGCCGGCGCTCGAGCCGCTCGCGGCGACGGCGCAGCGACTGGTAGATGGCCTCGGGCGACGAGGCCAGGCGCCGCTGGAGGATCGTGAGGGCGAAGCCGACGGTGCCCGCACGCTTGTCGTTCTGGAGGGCCTCGGCGCGGTTGAACTCCTCGCGGACGTACTCGGTGACGTCGGCGTACAGGCGGGCCTCGTCGTCGGAGAGCTTGTACGGGACGGTGTAGGCGATCCGCTCGGGGAACAGGGGCGTCCCGTCGAACTTGAGCAGGTTCTCCTTGACCATCCGGCGCATCAGGTCCGACACGTCCGCGGTGTGGGCGCCGTCGCGGAACTTGCCCTCGAAGCGGTCGCCGTCGAGCAGGGACATGAAGAGCTGGAAGTCCTCTTCCTTGCCGTTGTGCGGCGTGGCCGTCATGAGCAGGAAGTGGCGGGTGAGGGTCGAGAGCAGCTGGCCGAGCCGGTGGCGCTTGGTGTACTTGACCTCGCCGCCGAAGTAGGTCGCGGACATCTTGTGCGCCTCGTCGCACACGATCAGGTCCCAGCGCGCGTCGGGGACCGCGAGCTTCTCCTGCAGGTCGGGGTTCCGGCTCAGCTTGTCCAGGCGCGCGATGACGAGGTTCGTCTCGAGGAAGTAGTTGCCCGTGCGGGCAGCCTCGAGCTTGTCGTTGGTCAGGATGTCGAACGGCAGCCCGAACCGGCGGTAGAGCTCGTCCTGCCACTGCTCGGCGAGGCTTCCGGGGCACACGACGAGGCAGCGGGCGAGGTCGCCCCGCGCGATGAGCTCGCGCATGAGGAGCCCGGCCATGATCGTCTTGCCGGCGCCCGGGTCGTCCGCGAGCAGGAAGCGGAGCGGCTGGCGCGGCAGCATGGCCTCGTAGACGGCGGTGATCTGGTGCGGCAGCGGGTCCACGTCGCTCGTGTGGACGGCGAGCACAGGGTCGAACAGGTGCGCGAGCCGGATGCGGTGGGCCTCCGACACGAGGCGGAAGGCGGCGCCATCGCCGTCGAAGCTCCAGGGCCGGCCGACCTCGACGATCTCGAGCCGGGGCTCGTCGTGGCGGTAGAGGAGCTCGTTGGCGACCTTGCCGTCGGCGGTCTTGTAGGTCAGCTCCAGGGCGTTGTCGCCAAACCACTGGGTGGCGACGACGGTGACGAGCGCATCGGGCAGCAGACCACGAACGACCGCTCCCGGCGTGAGCGTCTCCAGCGAGGTAATGCCGCTCCTCCTCCGCCCGCGGGTCCGAGATGGCCCCCCTCGGCTACGGCCATTCTAGGTGGGTGGGCGTGGCCGAGAACCGGTTTGGCGCGACGGTAGGCGCCCGGTGCGACAGGTTGCGTGTCACAACCGTGGCGTGTGGGCAGGCAGACACGCGCAGAGCCTGGTGCAGCTCGCTCGCACACCTAATCCAGGACTTTCATGGCGCGGAGCACCTGGCGGGCCCGACCCTGTACTCGGCGAGGCAGTAGGCCAACCCGGGCCTCCCACTCCCAGGGGTCACGCCGCTTCTCGATGCGGCTCACATCCCCAGCGATCTTGTGTCGAGGGCCTTTCTCATCTTCCCGAGCTCCTTGACCGACTCCTCGGCGGGCTCGCGGACAAGTCGAACGTGAGCCTCTTGCAGCGTCTGCCACCAGTCGCGGATTTCGATGGTCTCGTCGACTTGGTGCGTATCCCCGAGGGCGTCACGGTACGTAGCAGCCAAGTGAATGTGGCTGTAAGCCCCGGTCAACTCATCAAGTCGGTAGGTCAGCTCCTCACTCGACCCTGTCTTGGGCGGGAAGATCCCTCGACTCGCCGGAGGCGACCACGTGAGCGCGCCACAATACCTGCGGACCGGCGGGCTGGAATGACAGGCGCACCTCAGCGTCGATTGCGGGCCCAGGGCCGATGTTGGCCACTTCAGGCCACCCAACTCCAGCACCAAGAGCCTTCACGCTGACGGCGAGCCGCGGGAGCACGGCTGCGGAGCGCGCTCGCCTCATCTCTTGGACCGTTCGTTGAGTCTGCCACGCGTAGTAGGCCGTCACCACGACCAGCACGAGCGTGAGAAGCGCCAGGATCTCGCTCGGCGTGAGTAGCCCGAGCAGCAGCCGCTCACTCAATTCATCCCGCTCCCGATAGGTGTCCGGCTACGAAATCTTCGCGTCGCGCCCGCAAGCTACCGCCTTCCAGCGTCGCCGCTCGTTGGCACTCTCGTCAGCGCCCGGCACAGGCGAGTAGACCGCGGATTGTCCGTTTCAGCCATCCTCCAAAACCGGAGTCAGGAGGTAGCCGAACGTGAGCCAGGCCTCTGCGGACCCCTACTACCCCCATCGGTACCCCCACGAGCCCCGGGACAGCGTCACGCTTGCGACTCCGGCGGCCTCCAGGAGGCGGCGCAGCCCCTCGTACTTCCCCAACTGCGTCTTCCTCCATCTCAAGTCGCCTTAGTGGCATCCGTACGGTACCGGGATCCGTCGTGCCTCTCTCGGGACTTCCTCGAGCTGATGGGGGTAGTCATGGGGGTAGTAGCGGACACGGAACAGCCCCCGGATGACTCCGAGGGCCGTTTCCCGTTCAGGCGAGTGGTCGGGGCGGAGCGATTCGAACGCTCGACCTCCTGAACCCCATTCAGGTGCGCTACCAGGCTGCGCCACGCCCCGAGGGCGACGAGTCTACCACCCACCGCGCGACCGGCCAGCGTCGGAACGAGCGACGGCGCGCCCGGGCGTAGAGTGCGCGGCATGTCACCCGTCCGGAGCGTGAGCCGCCGGGCGCTGCTCCAGGGCGTGGGGCTCGGCGTCCTTGCCACCGGCCTGGGCGCCTGCGCGCCCGCCACCCCCTCGCCGACATCCCTTCCCCCGCCCGGATCGCCCTCCGCCGGCGCCCCAACCCCCGGCCCGACGAGCACGCCCGGCGTGACGGCCACGGCTCGCCCCCCGGACCAGCCGACCCTCGAGACGATGGTCGCGGGACTGCTGGTGGTCGGCTTCCGCGGGGCCGACCTCGACGCGGTCCCCTGGGTCCGCCGCGCCATCGAGGCCAGCCTCGGCGGCGTGATCCTGTTTGACCGCGACCAGGGCACCGGCAACGCCCGCAACGTGACGTCGCCGGCGCAGGTCCGGCGGCTGACCGCCGACCTGAAGGCCGCGGCCGGCCCGCGCCGCCTCGTGATCGCCGTCGACCAGGAGGGCGGCGCGGTGACGCGGCTCTCGCCGACCCACGGCTTCCCCGCCGTCGCCTCGGAGGCGGAGGTTGGTCGCGGAACGGCGAAGGCGGCCCGTCGCTGGGCCACGGCCCTCGCCACCACGCTCGCGGACGCGGGCATCACGCTCAACCTCGCGCCCGTCGTAGACCTCGACGTCAACCCCGCCAGTCCGGCCGTCGGCGGCCTCGGCCGGTCGTTCTCGGCGGACTCCGACATCGTCGTGGCGATGGCCGGCATCGAGATCGACGCCCACCGGGCAGCCGGCGTGCTGACGACGCTCAAGCACTTCCCGGGCATCGGCAGCTCGACGGGGAACACGGATTCCGGCGTCGTCGACGTGACCGACACCTGGACCCGGCGCGAGCTGGATCCGTTCCGACGGCTGATCGACGCGGACCAAGCGGACGCGATCATGGCCGGGCACGTCGTCAACCGCACCCTCGACCCGGACCGTCCCGCGTCGCTCTCCGCGGCCGTGGTCACGGACCTCCTGCGCGGCGAGCTCGGCTGGGAGGGCGTCGTGATCACGGACGACCTGGGCGCCGCGGCGATCGTCGAGCGCTACGGCGCTGCCGAGGCCGCGATCCTGGCCCTCGAGGCCGGCAACGACCTGCTGCTCATGGCGAACCAGCAGGTGTACGACCCGGGGGTGGTGGACGCCACCGTCGCGGCGGTGGCCGGGGCCGTCACGGCCGGTCGGCTCGATCGGGCGCGCATCGCGGCGTCCTGGGCCCGCGTGCAGGCGATGCTCGGCGGGGGCTGACCGCCGCGTCGCTCAGGCCCGGGTCGGCGGCCGGTTGTGGCGGGTGCGGCCCTTGCGCTCGCGCTTCTCGCGCGTCTGCTCGCGGAAGACCAGGCGGATCGGCGTCCCGTCGAACCCGTAGGTCTCGCGCAGCCGGTTCTCGAGGTAGCGGCGGTAGGAGAAGTGGATCGAGGTCGGGTCCGAGGTGAACAGCACGAAGGTCGGCGGCGCCACGCCGGCCTGGGTCACGTACCGGATCTTGGCGCGGCGCCCGTGGACCACGGCCGGGGGCGTCCGCTCGACGGCGGCAGCGACCACCCGGTTGAGCTCGCCCGTGGAGATCCGCTTGCGGCGCTCGCCCCAGACGTCGACCGCCAGCTCCAGGATCTTCCCGACGCGCTGGCCGGTCTTCGCGCTGAGCGAGACGATCGGCGCGTAGTCGATGAACTTGAGCTCGCGGCGGAGCGTGATGACCAGGTCGTCGAAGGACTTCGGGGTCTTGTCCTCCACGATGTCCCACTTGTTGACCGCGATGATCAGGCCCTTGCCCTCCTCGATCACGTAGCCCGCGACGTGGGCGTCCTGGGCCGTGAGGCCGTCGGCCGCGTCGAGGACCAGGACGGCGACGTCCGCGCGGGAGATGGCCTTGAGCGCGCGCATCGTGGAGTAGCGCTCCGCGGCCGGCCCGGACGCGACCTTGCCGCGCCTCCGGATGCCCGCGGTGTCGATGAGGACGATCTCGGACCGGCCCCACTCGATCCGGGTGTCGATGGCGTCGCGTGTCGTCCCCGGGATCGTGGAGACGATGCTCCGCTCCTCGCCCACGAGCGCGTTGAGCAGCGAGGACTTGCCCACGTTCGGGCGGCCGACGAACGCGATCGCGGGCGGCTCGTCGTCGTCCGCCGCCATGGCCGCGTCCCAGCGGGCGGAGACGTCCTCCATCGACCCCGCCTCGGGCGCCTCGGCATCGTCGTCCGCCTCGTCCGGGTCGACGTCGTTCTCGGGGGCTCCCACCACGTAGGGCGCCGGCCGGGCGCGGGCCATCTCCTTCGCCCAGGCCTCCGCCTCTTCCTCGCGGACCTTGCGTGCCTTCTCCGCGTCGCTCTCCGGCGGCAGCGCCCACACGACCGCGTCGAGCAGGTCGGCCACGCCGCGTCCGTGGCTGGCGGAGATCGCGAAGGTGTCCTCCCAGCCGAAGCTGTAGAACTCGACCGCGTTCTGCTCGCGCTTCTGGTTGTCGGCCTTGTTCGCCGCAACAAGGACGGGCTTCGTGGTCTTGCGCAGGAGCTCCGCGGCGTCCATGTCCGCGGGCGTGGAGCCGGTCTCCGCGTCCACCAGGAAGACGATGACGTCAGCCTCCCCGATCGCGAGACGCGCCTGGACCTGGACCTGCTCCTCGATGGCGTCGCCGGGCGCGATCTCTAGGCCGCCCGTGTCCACGACGACGAACCGGCGCCCGTTCCATTCCGCGTCGCCGTACATCCGGTCCCGGGTCGTGCGGGCCCGGTCCTCGACGATGGCCGCCCGGGCGTCGCCCACGACGCGGTTGAACAGCGTGCTCTTGCCGACGTTGGGGCGCCCGACAAAGGCGACGATCGGAAGTCCCCTCACCGGGTGCCTCGACGCATGGGGGTCACGGTCAGCGGGCCGCGCCGGCGGGGGCGGTGGTGCGCGGCAGCGAGGTGGTACGCCCGGCGGGCGTGGCCGCGGCAGCGAGGGCGGCGGCAGCCAGCTCGGCGGCGCGCGCCCGAACCTCGGGGGAACCGGCGAGGGCGAAGATCCGCTCGGCAACCTCGCGCAGGTCCTCGACCGGCGTGGACGTCCCGCCCGTCACGCCGACGACGCGCGCATCCTCGAAGGGCACCGGGTCCACGAGATCGCGGGCATTCTCGACCTGGATCGCCGGCGTGCCGGCGATCTGGCACAGTCGCGTGAGCTCCTTGGTGTTCGCCGAGTGCCGTCCGCCGACCACGACCATGAGGTCCACCTCGCGGGCGGTCTCCATGGTGTCCTCCTGGCGCCGGATGGTGACCGGGCAGACCGAGTTGACGATCTTGAGCTCGTGGGCGCGGCTCACCATGAAGGCGGCCAGGCGTTCGAACTTCCACGGCGGCTGGGTGGACTGGGTGATGAGCGCCATCCGCTTGCGGCGCGGGATGCTGGCCCAGTCCTCCTCCTCGTCCACGACGATCGCGTCGGGGGCGAAGCCCAGGAGGCCCACGACCTCGGGGTGCTTGGGGGTGCCGAGCAGGACGATGGTGTAGCCCTCGTCCACGAGCGCCGAGAGCTGGCGCTGCTCCTGGATGACCCAGCTGCAGGTGCCATCGATGACGTCCAGGCCGCGGCCCTCCGCGCGCTCGAACACATCGGGCTTGACCCCGTGGGCGCGGATGACCACCGCGGCCCCGTGATCCACGTCGTCGAGGGAGTCCACGCTGCGCACGCCGAACGCGGCGAGATCGCGGATCACGCCTTCGTTGTGCACGACCTGGCCGAGGGTGTGCGTCGCCTTGCCGGCGACCGCGGACTCCTTGGCCTTGTCGATGGCCTCACGCACGCCATAGCAGAAGCCGGTGCGGTTGGCGATTCGGACTTCCTGGACCATACCCATTTCCGGCCGATGTTCGCATAGGTCAGGCGATCCCGCCGCAGGCGGTGCCCGTGCCTACGGTTCGGGGGAGGGCTCCGGCCGGATGGATTCTGCGTAGATGCCGCGGTGGCGGGGGTCCAGGAGGGCGGCGATCCGGGCCATGACGCCGGCCGTCGCGAGGGCCTTGGCGGCCCGGCGGTCCGTGCCGGCCGGGACGACGTCGTCGATCCGGAACGGTTCGCCGATGCGCACCGTGATGGTCCGGCGCGGGAACGGGGACGGCAGCTTCTGGCCCTTGCGCCAGACGGCGTCCGAGTTGTTGACGCCGATCGGCACGATCTGCGCCCCCGACCGCATGGCGAGCATCGCGAGGCCGTCCTTGGCCTCGCCGAGCTCGCCGGTGGGGCTCCGCGTCCCCTCGGGGAAGACGAACAGCACGTCGCCCGAGTCGAGGATCCTCGCCGCCAGGCGGAACGCCTCCGTGTCCGCCGCGCCGCGCTCGACGGGGTGGACGCCGCCGTGGGCCGCCGCCCAGCCGATGACGGGCCAGTCGAACAGCTCGCGCTTGCCCAGCCAGTGGATGCGGCGCCGGTGCAGCGCGAGGGTGATCCAGGCGCCCGCGACGACCGGGTCGGCGTTCGAGATGTGGTTGGCCGCGAGGATCACGGGTCCGGACCGCGGGATGTGCGCGAGGCCCTGGACCTCGACCTGGGCGCACAGCCGCGCCCCGATGCGGCAGACCAGGGCGATCATGCGCACGAGCATGGTCTGCTCGTTGTCGAGACGGTAGGCAACCTCGAGGGTCCGGTTGCGCCTGGCAGCCTTGTCGGTCGTCATGCCCCGCTCCCCTGCTCTGCCGCGGTGATGGCCGCGATGACGCGGTCGACCGTCGCCGCGAACGTGCCGTCGTTGGCCACGTGGACCGCGTCCGCCGCCGGCCGCAGGGGCGCCACGACCCGGTTGCTGTCCTGCTCGTCCCGGGTCCGCAGCTGCTCGCGGACCAGCTCCGCCTCGCCGCCCGACGGGTCCAGCCCACGCTCCGCGATCCGGCGCGCGGCCCGCGCCTCCACCGAGGCGTCGAGGAAGATCTTGAGCGGCGCGTCGGGGAGCACCACGGTGCCGATGTCCCGTCCCACGACGATGATCCCGCCGTCGGCCGCGAGCGCCCGCTGCCGCTGCAGGAGCGCCGCACGGACCTCCGCGACGCGCGCGACGGCCGACACGGCGCCATCGACCGCGTCGCTCCGGATGGCGTCGGTGGCATCCTCACCGTCGAGCAGGACCCGTGTCAGCCGACCCGTGCCGTCGTCGCCGAGGCTCACGCGCCCCGCGAGCGGCACGAGCGCCAACGGGTCGTCGAGCGCGGCGCCGGCCCGCAGCGCCATCGCGGTCATGGCCCGGTAGATGAGGCCCGTGTCCAGGAACCGGAGGCCGAGACGGGCCGCGGCGGCGGCGCCCACGGAACTCTTGCCCGAGGACGCGGGGCCGTCGAGCGCGACGGTGATGCGGCGGGCGGGCTCGGCGGGCATGCCCCGAGGATAGCCCGCCTCAGCCCGCGCGGCCGGGAGGCAGGGCGTTGAGCCGCTCCACGAAGGCGTCCGGCGGGTCGATCCGGGTGCTGCCGCCCTCGGCCCGAATGGCGTTGGCATTCCGGGCGCCGAACGCCGGCCAAGGGCTCGCCGCAGGAACGCCATGGTCAGCTCCTCCCCGTCTGCGCCAGGCGGCGGACCTCCGCGGTCGTCAGCGGTCGGACGTCGCCCGTGGTCATCGTATCGAGGCGCAGCGTCCCGATCCGGACGCGCACGAGCCGGCGCACGGGCGCCCCCACCTCGCCGAACATCCGGCGCAGCTGGCGCTTCCAGCCCTGGTGGATCGTGACGCGGACCCAGGAGAGGCGCGCGTCCGGCGCGGGCTCCAGGATGTCCGCGAGGCGGCGGTCCTCGGTGTGCGTCTGGCCGCGCAGCAGGGAGACGGTCGCGACGCCCTCGGTCAGCTCCACGCCGCGCTCCAGCCACTCGGCCTGCTCGCGGGTGAGTGGCCGGGCGAGGGCCACCGCGTACTCGCGCTCCACGCCGTAGCGGGGGTGCAGGACGTGCTCGGCCCAGTCGCCGTCGTTGGTGAGCAGGATCAGGCCCTCGGAGTCCTGGTCCAGCCGGCCCACGGGGTACAGCCGCGCGCCGCGGGCCAGCTCGCGCGGGACGAGGTCCACGACGGTCCGCTCCGCGTGGCGATCCTTCACGGTCGAGGCGACACCGGCCGGCTTGTGGAGGGCGATGTAGAGGCGGTGCTCCGGGGCGGCGCCGATCGGGCGGCCATCCACCTCGACCCGCTGGGTCTCGGGGTCCACCTTCTCGCCCAGGGTCGCCGGGCGCCCGTCGACGGTGACCCGACCCGCCGCCACCAGCTCGTCCGCCCCGCGCCGGGACGCCACGCCGGCCGCGGCCAGCACCTTGGAGATGCGCTCGGCCGGCATCCGGTCAGGCCTCGCCCGCGGGGGCGTCGGCGGGGGTATCGGCGTCGGGGGCTTCGACTGGACGATCGGTGCCGTCCACGAGGCGCGCAGCCACGTCGAGGTCCAGGGCCGGGAGGTCCTCGAGGCTCGTGATCCCGAACCGCTCCAGGAACTCGAAGCCGGTCCCGTAGAGGATGGGGCGGCCGGGCGCCTCGGACCGGCCCTGCTCCGCGACGAGCCGGCGGTGCAGCAGGGCCCGCACGGTGTAGTCGGAGTCCACGCCGCGGATCCGCTCGATGGCGGCCTTCGTGACCGGCTGGCGGTAGGCCACGATCGCGAGGGTCTCGAGGGCCGCCGGTGAGAGGCGAACCGCGTCCGCCCCGACGTAGCGGGCGATGAGGACGCCCGCGTCGGGGGCCGTCGTGAGCTCCACTCGGTCACCCGAGAGCACGAGGCGGATCCCCCGCTCCGAGAGGGTCACCTCGAGGTCGCCCAGGCGCTCGTCGACCGTCTCGCGGTCCACGCCCGCGAGGCGCGCGATCTCGGGGCGCGACAGCGGCCTCTCCGCGACGAACAGCAGCGCCTCGAGCTGCGCCTCGGTCAGCTCCCCGATGACCGGCGGCGGGGCGTCCGGGTCGACGGCGTCCACGGCATCGACCGCCAGCGGGTCGTCCACAGGCTCCATCCCGGGTGGCTGCCCGGTCATGCGAAGGACTCCAGCGACTCGTCCAGCGGTGCCTCCTCGTCGATCGCGTCGGTCACGCCGGCCGCGGCGCGCTCCTCGGCGGTCGTGCGTCGGGCCATGATCGGGCCCCAGGGCTCATCCTGCCGGACGACGATCTCGCGCCGCTTCATCAGCTCCAGGAGGGCGAGGAACGTGATCGCGACCACGACCCGGTCCTTGACGCCTCGAAGCAGGTCCTGGAGCACGACGACGTCCGCCCCGGCGAGGGCCCTCCGGATGAGCATCGCCCGCTGGGTGAGGGTGATCGTGCGGCGGATCGTCTCGGGCAGGGGCGGGGGCGGCGGGACGATCGTCACCAGGCTCTCGAGCGCGCCGGCGAGGAGCGATGCGGGCAGTGGCTCGGCGGCGGGCGGCCGGGCACCCGCGACGCCGGCCGCACGGGCGGCGGTGGGCTCGCGGTGCCACAGGCCCCGGTGGACCTGCGCCTCGGCGAGGAGCCGGGCACCGGCGTCGCGGAACGCGCGGTACAGGATGAGGCGGGCGCGCAGCTCGGCCTCCGGGTCCGGGCCCTCGTCCGCGAGCGGGACGGCGCCCTCGGCCTTGTGGCGCGGCAGCATGGCGCGCGACTTGATCAGGATCAGCTGGCTCGCGACGGCGATGAACGCGGACACGTTGCCCATCCGGTCGTCGTCGAGGCCCGCGAGGGCGTCGAGGTAGGCGTCGGCGAGCGCGCCGAGCGGCACGGTGAGGACGTCGAGCTGGCGCGCCTCGATGAGGGCGAGGAGCAGGGCGAGGGGACCCTCGAACGCGGGGAGCGTCACGCGGGTGGCGGCCTCCGGGCGACGGCCCTCCCCGAAGGCGATGGACGGCGACGACGCGACGGTCATCAGCAGGCCTCGTCCGCTTGGTGGAACAGGACGCCCAGCTCCGGGTCACGCGGCTCCGCCTGGTGCCGCACGAGGTCCACGGCGTGTGGTGCGAGCCCGGCGCCCGCGCACAGCTCGGCGGATGCCTCCGCGTGGACGCGCAGCCGTTCCAGCGCGGCCCTCCAGCCCGGGATCAGCCGGGCCGGCGCCAGGACCCACGGACCCAGCCGCTCCCCCAGTGACCAGAGGATGCGTGGCCCGGCCCCCGTGTCGCCCTTGGCGCAGTCGTGCAGGACGGCCGCCGCCAGCACGTCGCGCTCGCGGACCCCGGCGCGCCGCAGGTATGCGGCGACGTCGAGGCCATGGCGCCGGTCGGCCACGTGCTGGGCGTCGAACAGGGCGAGCTCGGTGGGCATCATCCAGGCGGCCAGCGTCCGGCGCTCGTCATCGCTCACGCGGGCCGTGAGGTGCGCCCGGAGCTGGCGGGCCTTAGCCGATGCCCAGGAGGAAGAGCGCGACACCGTTGATCAGCCCTGCAAGGAAACGCCCGCCGAGAAGGACGAATGCGATGACGATGAACATCCCGTACTGCGCCAGGAACGGCCGGATCTGCCAAGCCTGCCGCGGCGACAGGACGCGGAACAGCAGCGTGCTGCCGTCGAGCGGCGGGATCGGGATCAGGTTGAAGACCGCGAGCATCACGTTGAACACGACGAACAGGTACAGGCCCGTCGCCGGGAGCCCCGAGAGGCCGACGGTGGCGTCCAGGACGCGGAACGCGAACGCGCCGAGCAGCGCCATCACGAGGTTGGACGCGGGCCCCGCGAGGGCGACGAGGACCTCGTCGTTCTGGCGGTTCTTGAGGTTCGAGGGGTTGACCGGGGTGGGCTTCGCCCAGCCGAAGAGGAAGCCGCCCACGAAGATCGAGATCACCACCATGAGGCCGCCGAACATGTCGAAATGCACGATCGGGTTGAGGGTCATGCGGCCGAACAGCTTCGCGGTGGCGTCACCCCGCATGTAGGCCACCGCGGCGTGCGCGAACTCGTGCACCGGGAACGCGATCCCGAGAAAGATCGCGATCATGATCAGGTTGATGACGAGTCTGTCCACGCGGGCCTCGTGCGATGGGGGTCGGGGTCCCGCGTATGGTACCGGGCGCCGGGCCTAGAGCCGCCCGAGCAGCTCCGCCTTCTTGGCCTCGAACTCCTCGGGGCTGATGATGCCCTTGTCACGCAGGTCGCCGAGGCGGCCGAGCGCGTCGGCGACCTCGTCGGCGGTGTCGATCTCGGGGGTCTGCGCGGGCGCGGCGGGGGGCTCGGGGGCGGCCGCCGGGGCCGGATCGCTGGCGCGGATCGGCGCCATCGTGGGCCGGTTGAGCTCGATCTCCAGCTCGTGCTTGGCCTCGATCATCGCCTTCTTGAAGCCCTTCGGGTCACGCAGCATCCGCAGCTTCTCGATGCCCATCTCGGACGCCGTCAGCACGTCCAGGTCTCCGAAGCCGAAGATGCGCCCGAAGATGGACTCGACGAGGATCGCGTCGTTGATCTTCTCGAGCGACGAGTCCGTCGCCCGCTTGTTGACCACGCCCTCGGTATGGATGATCCGGCGGGACGTGATCACGTACTCCTCGGCGCGGTACTTGAGCGCGCCCCAGAGAAGGGTGAGGAGGCCGATCACCACGAGGATCAGCGAGATCCAGCCAAGGAGGGCCCAGAGCAGCCCGCTCGTGTCCGCGCTGAGCACCCGCAGGATGGTCAGGGCGAGGGCGACGACGACGCCCAGGACGGCCCAGCGTGCGCTCCAGACCATCACGAACCAGTGCTGGTGCGCGCTGCGGATGACGCGTTCCCCCGACGCGAGCAGCGACTCGGTGTAGCCCATGATCCCCTCGACCTCCTCAGGCCCGCGGATGGGCGCGGGCATAGACCTCTCGGATGCGTTCCCCGGTGACGTGCGTGTAGAGCTGGGTCGTCGCAATACTGGCATGTCCCAGCAACTCCTGAACGACGCGCAGGTCGGCCCCGCCCTCCAGGAGGTGCGTCGCGAACGAGTGGCGCAGCGTGTGCGGCGAGACCCGCTCGCCCAACCCGGCCGCGTCGGCCGCGACCTTGACCGCCGACCACGCCGCCTGGCGCCCGAGGCGGCGGCCCCGCGAGGTCACGAACAGCGGCGAACCAGCCGCGTCGGGCGCCCCCGCCGCGGCCATCCACGCGGCCCGCGGCCAGGCGAGGTACCGCTCCAGCCAGCCCAGCGCCACGTCGCCCACCGGAACGACGCGCTCCTTGTCGCCCTTGCCGATGACGTGCACGTAGGACTGGTCGCGCACGAGGTGCTCGACATCGAGGGCGATCGCCTCCGACACCCGCAGGCCGGCCGCGTAGAGCAGCTCCAGCAGGGTGCGGTTGCGCAGCGCCACGCCCTCGGCGTCCGTGGGCCCGCGCCGGCCGCGCCTCGCCGCGGGCAGCCCGCCGGACGCCTCGAGGAGCCGGTCCACCTCGTCGACCGTGAGCGTCTCGGGCAGCAGCCTCGGCTGGCGCGGCAGGTCCAGGTGGGCGGCCACGTCCACGGCGATCAGCCCGTCCCCGAAGGCGAAGCGGTAGAAGCCGCGGATGGCCGCCGTGCGCCGGCGGAGGCTCGTCGGGGCGAGGCCGGGGTCCCGTCCCGTCCCGCGCCGGCCCCGCGCCGCCAGGTACCGGTGGGCCACCTCCGGCCCGTTCGCCCAACCGGCGGCCGCCCCGCGGCTCATCGCGAAGTCGGCCAGGTCCGAGCGGTAGGCGCGGATGGTCGCGTCGGCGACGCCACGCTCCACGCGCAGGTACCCGAGGTACCCGTCGATCGCGGCCTCGAGGTCGCGCGTCGTCACGCCTCCGCGGGCGCCCTCAGGCGCCGGCCTCCACCGCCCGGCCGGCCCGCCATGCCTCGGCGCGGTCGAGGAGCTCGCGCGCGGAGGCGAGGGCCGCCTCGCCGCCGTCGGGCCCGCCGATCATCTGGGCGAGCTCCGTCGCGCGGGCCCCGCGGTCCAGCACCGTGATCTCCGTCACGGTGCGCCCGTCCCGCTCGCGCTTTGCGATCCGGTAGTGCTCGTCCGCGTAGGCGGCGATCTGGGGCAGGTGCGTCACGCACAGGACCTGGTGGTCGCGCGCCAGGGTCCACAGGCTCCGGCCCACCGGGTCCGCGCTGCGCCCGCCGATCCCGGTGTCGATCTCGTCGAACACGAGCGTGGGTGTCTCGTCGACCTCCGCGAGGACCTGTTTCACGGCGAGCGCGACCCGCGACAGCTCGCCGCCCGAGGCGATCCGCGCCAGCGGGCGCGCGGGTTCGCCCGGGTTCGGCCGGAACGTGAAGACGATCGTGTCGATGCCCGACGCGTCGAAGGCGACCGCGTCGCCGTCCACCTCGACCGCGGGGTCGTCGCGCGCCGCCGGTCGGCGGCCCATCGAGACCGCGAAGGCGTCGGGCGGGAACCCCAGCTCGGCCAGCACGGCCGACACGGCGCCGCCGAGCTCGTCGGCGGTCCCGTGGCGCAGGATCGAGAGCGTGGCGGCGGCGTCGGCCACGCCGAGGAGCAGGCGGGCGTCCTCGGCGGCGCGCAGGGCCCGCTCGTCCTCAAGGCCGCGCAGCCGGGCCACCTCGGCCGCAGCCCGTTCGCCGTGGGCGATGACGGCCGTCTCGTCGTCACCGTAGCGGCGGAGCAGCCGGTGGATCTCGCCGAGGCGATCCTCGAGGCCCGCCAGCGTCGCCGGGTCGTGGTCCACGGTCTCGGCGAGGGCGCGAGCCTCGGCGGCGACGTCCTCCACCTCCGCCTCCAGGCCGGCCAGGCGGTCGGCCAGCGGACCCCACCGGTCGTCGAGGCGCGCGAGGGACCGCAGCTCGCGCTCCGCGAGGGCGACCCGGTGGCGGGCCCCGCTCCCCTCGTCGAGCAGCGTGTCCCGCACGGTCACGGCGCCCTGGGCGATCGTCTCGCCGTGCTGGGCCGCGGCGAGCTGCCTCGTGATCTCGTCCGCCTCGCCCGGCCGCAGGCCGCCGGCGGCCATCTCGTCGGCCTCGTGCTGCACGATCTCGAGGCGCCGGAGGAGCTCGCGCGGGTCCATCGCCAGCTCCGCGAGCGCGGCCCGGTTCGCGCGCCAGCGGTCCACGGCCGCGGCCACGAGCGAGCGCGCCGCTCCGTGACCGCCGAACGCGTCGAGCAGGTCGCGCTGCCAGTCCTCGTCGAGGAGCCGCTGCTGGTCATGCTGACCGTGGATCTCCACCAGGCCGGCGGTCGCGAGCCCCAGGCGCCCCGCCGTCACGGTCTCGTCGTCCAGGCGTGCCGTGGACCGCCCCGAGACGCTGACCTCGCGCACGGCGATCAGCGGCTCCGGCACGCGGTCGAACAGCGCCTCCACGCGCGCGGTCTCGGCGCCGTGCCGGACCAGGGTCGTGTCGGCCCGCGCGCCGGTCGCGAGCCCCAGCGCGTCGATGAGGAGGCTCTTGCCGGCGCCGGTCTCGCCGGTCAGGACGTTGAGCCCGGCCGCGAGCGGCAGCCGGAGGCGGTCGATCAGGGCGAGGTCGCTGACCGCCAGCTCGAGGAGCCGGCCCGGTCGCGCGGGGGCTGCGTCGCTCGACATCGTCAGGATGGCAGCAGCTGGACCTTCGTCCGCAGGAGGTCCCAGAACGGCAGCGTGCCGTCGGGCTCCACGAACCGGATCGGCCGCTCGAGGGCCCGGACCTCCACGACGTCGCCGACCTGGATCCGGTGGTCCTCGCGGCCGTCGATCGAGACGAGCGCCTCGTGCGCATCGACCACCCGGGCCCGCACGACCTGTTTGGGCGACACCACGATGGAGCGGATCGCGGACAGGTAGCCCGCGATGGGCGTCACGACCAGGTTCCAGCTGTGCGGGTCCAGGATCGGGCCGCCGGCCGAGAACGAGTAGCCCGTGGAACCCGTCGGGCTCGAGACGACGAGGCCGTCCGCGACGAAGGTCGCCAGGTGCGACTCGTCGATCGTCACGTCCAGCTTCACGACCCGCGCCAGCGAGCCGCGCGCGACGACGATGTCGTTGAGGGCCGTGAAGCTGACCTCCGCCGGCCGGCCCGCCGGGAGGATCACGCCCGTGAGGCCCATGCGCTCGCGCACCGCGTACGTGCCGGCCAGCAGCTGGGCCAGGACCGGCTCGAGCTCGTGCGCCTCCGCCTTGGACAGGAAGCCCACCTTGCCCAGGTTGATGCCCAGGAGCGGCACGTCCACCTCGGCGACGGCCTGCGCGGCGCGCAGGAACGTGCCGTCGCCGCCCAGCACCACGAGGACATCGGTCGTGGGCAGCTCGCCCACCAGGGTCGCCGTCTCTCCGGCCGGGGCCGCCCAGTGGTCGATGCCGCGCATCCGGCACCAGCCGGCCGCGCGCTCGCCCAGGTCGATGGCCTCCTCGATGGTGGGGTTGTAGGCGAAGCCGATGCGGGCCACCGTCATGCGGCGTCCTCCCAGGCGGCCGCGACCGCGGCCTCGATCCGCTCGTCGAGCTCGGCGCACGACGGCCCGGCGCCGAACCAGGCGAGGAACTCGCGATTGCCCTCCGGGCCGAGGATGGGCGAGGCGATGACCCCCCGCGTCCCGAGGCCCAGCGTGCGGGCGGACGCCGCCGTCTCGCGCAGCACCCGCAGGTGCACCGCCCGGTCCCGAACCACGCCGCCCTTCGCGTCCGCGCGGCCCGCCTCGAACTGGGGCTTCACCAGCGCAACGATGGGACCGCGCCCGTCCCGCAGGACCGAGCGCACGGGACCCAGGACCAGGGCGAGCGAGATGAACGCGACATCGATGACCGCGAGGTCCATGGGCTCGGGCAGGGTCCCGGCGGTGAGGCCACGGGCGTTGACGCGCTCCATCGAGACGACGCGCGGGTCTCGGCGCAGCTTCTCCGCGAGCTGGCCGTAGCCCACGTCGACCGCGTAGACGCGGCTCGCGCCGCGCGTGAGGAGCACGTCCGTGAAGCCGCCGGTGGACGCCCCGACATCGATCGCGACCATCCCGGCCGGGTCGATCTCGAACGCGTCCAGCGCGGCGATCAGCTTGTGGGCGCCCCGGCTCACCCACTCGCGCCCCGCGGCGACGGCGAGGGCGGCCCCACGCTCCACCAGGTCGCCCGCCTTGAGGTCGTGGCGGGCGGCATCGCCCTCTCCCACCTTCACCTGCCCGGCGAGCACCAGGGCCTGGGCCCGTGAGCGCGTGGGCGCCAGCCCGCGCTCAACGAGGAGCTGGTCGAGGCGGAGACGTTTCGCGGTGGCTGCCGGCATGCCCCTATCGTGGCACACGCCACGCATCCCGCACGTATCCGTCCGCCGGGCCCCGGCATCGTCACCCCGCTGGTCGCCCGCCGCGGGGCGTCAGCCGGCCGGAGACGGCGCCTGGATCCCGAGTTGCGCGAGGGTCTCGTCCACCTGGGCCGTGAGCCCCGGGACGTCGAGGCGGATGAGTCGCCGCAGGTCCGTGACCGAGCCGTGATCCACGAAGCGGTCGCCCGGGATCCCGAGGATCTTCACCGGCACGTCGCGCAGCGCGGCCTCGGCGATCCGGGCCTCCTCGATGGCCTCCAGGACGCCGGAGCCGAAGCCGCCGGTCACCACACTCTCCTCGAAGGTCACGACGAGCTGCTTGCCGCGCGCGCCGTCGAGAATCAGCTGCCGGTCGAGCGGCTTGGCGAACCGGGCGTTGATGACCTCGACGGACCAGCCGCGAGCCGCGAGGACGTCGGCGACGTCCAGGGCGCGTGCGGTGATGGGCCCGAATGCCACGAACAGCAGGTCACGGCCCTCCCGCAGAACCTCGCCTCGCCCGATGGGGAGGACCTCCGGCTCGCGCTCCGGCACCCCGAACCCGGCGTCGCGCGGGTAGTGCAGCGCGAACGGGTGGTCCTGGGCGAGCGCCGTGCGGACCAGCGACCGCAGCTCCTGCTCGTCACGCGGGCTCGCAATGATCAGGTTGGGGAGCATCCGCTGGGCCGGGATCGTGAACATGCCCTGGTGACTGGTCCCGTCCTCGCCCACCAGCCCGGCCCGGTCCACCGCGAGCAGCACGGGCACGTCGTTCTGGCACACATCGTGGACGGTCTGGTCGAAGGCGCGCTGGAGGAACGTGGAGTAGAGCGCGACGACCGGGCGCATGCCCCCGAGCGCGAGGCCCGTCGCGAGCGTCACGGCGTGCTGCTCGGCGATGCCGACATCGATGAAGCGCTCGGGGAAGGCGGCCTGGAGCCTGGACAGGCCCGTACCCGTCGGCATGCCGGCCGTGATACCCACGATGCGCCGGTCTTCGGCGGCCAGGGCGACGAGCTCGGCGGCGAAGTGCGCGGTGTAGTTGGGGACCTTGCGCGTGTTCTGCGGGTCGGTCTCCGCGGGTCTCGCGGCCTGGGCGCCCGCCTGGGGGTGGGAGCGGCGGTCGGCCAGGACCGATGCGGACGGCGGCGCGCCTTCGTCGGCGTCGTGCGACGGCGTGAGCGAGGCACCCCCGGCCGCCGACGACGTCATGTCGTGCCCGTTGGCGGTCCCGTTGGGACCCGCGGTGCCGAGGCGATCGTGGGCATCGGCGGCGGGCATCGCGATCGGCGGCAGGGCCGCGCCGTGGAACGAGATCTGGTCCGTCTCCGCAGGCTTGTAGCCCTTCCCCTTCTGGGTGCGGACGTGGACGATGATGGGCCCGTTGAACGCGAGGGCCCGGCGGAAGGTCTCCTCGAGGAACGGGCGGTCGTGCCCCGGCATGACGCCGACGTACGTGATCCCGAGGTCCTCGAACAGCTGGCCCGGCTGCGCGAAGCTGACGACCGACTGGCGGAAGCGGCGGCTCATCTCGACAAGGCGCGGCCCCACGACGGGGACGCGCTCGGTGGCCGTGTCCCAGACGCCCTTGCCCTGCTGCCAGGCCTGGCTGAGCTTGATCTCGGACAGGTACTTGGACAGCGCCCCCACGGACGGGCTGATCGACATCTCGTTGTCGTTGAGCACGATCAGGAGCTGGGTCTGCCGGTGGCCGATGTCGTTGAGCGCCTCGAGCGACATGCCCGACAGCAGCGCCGCGTCACCTACGACCACCGCGATCCGCTCCATCGAGTGGCGGAGGTCGCGCGCGGTGGCCAGGCCCTGGGCGATGGACAGACCCGTGCCGGCGTGCCCGCCGTCCATGACGTCGTGCGGCGACTCGCTGCGGCGCGGGAACCCGCCGATGCCGTCGATCTGGCGAAGGGTGTGGAAGCGTTCCAGGCGGCCGGTGAGCAGCTTGTGGGCGTAGGCCTGGTGGCCCGTGTCCCACACGATCCTGTCGCGCGGCGACTCCAGGAGCCGGTGCAGGGCCAGCGTCACCTCGACGACGCCGAGCGACGACCCGAGGTGGCCACCCGTGGCGGCGACCGTGCGGATGATGGTCTCGCGGATCTCGGCCGCGAGCTGGTCCAGCTCGGGCTCGGAGAGGCCGCGGAGATCCGCGGGGTCGTGCAGGTTGTCGAGGATCGGCACGGGCTCGGCTCCTGGTGCTCGGGGTGGCGACCCGGGTCTGACGTCCGGTACGGCCCCGTGGTGATGGGTCCTGGGTTGCTACGCCGGTGAGCCGCCGGCAGATCGTCTCGGGCCGGGTCAGGCCCCGGTAATGTGATATCGGATAGTAGCAGGATCGGTTTCGGCGACCCACGGCGGCGAGGCGCCGGCGTCCCTACGCCTCCTCGGCGTCCTCCGGGCTGACGTCCACCACGACCGGCGCGACCCCCGGCCTGGCCATCAGCTGCTGGACCCGCAGCTCGGCCTCTCCCAGGAGGCGCTCGCAGTGGCGCTGGAGCGCGACGGCGCGCTCGTACTGGGCGATGGTGGCCTCCAGGGTCGCCCCGCCGGCCTCGAGCTCCGCCACGACCCGCCCGAGCTCGGCGAACGCCGCGTCGTAGGCGAGCGCCTCGACGTCGGCCGGCGCCCCGGGTGCGACAGGCTCGGTCACGGCTGGTGCTCCTCGGTGGAGGGCGGCCCGGGGTCCGGGTCGCGGGGCTTCGCGGCTGGGTTCAGGATCCGGTCGAGCCGGGTCGCCACGATCATACCCACGGCGATCCCGACGGCCACCACGAGCCCGACGATCAGGACGAAGACCGGCAGGTCGCCCAACTCAGCGCCCGTCCACCGGGCCGTCGCTGGTCGCGGCGAGCGCACCGCCCGCGAGCGTCACGCGCAGGGCCGTGCCCGCCGGCGCGTCGGCCGGGTCGCGCAGGATCGTGCCCTCGGCGCCGCCGCGGACGATGGCGTAGCCGCGCGAGAGCGTCGCCTCCGGACCCACGGCGCCGAGCGACGCGCTCACGGCCGCCAGGAACGCCGCGGCGCCGCGGAGCCGTCCGTCCACGAGGCGCGAGGCGCGGGGCGCCAGGGCGTCCAGGCGCGCCCGATCCGTCGCGAGGCGGGCGGGCAGGAGCGGGGCCAGTCGCGCGGCCCAGCGCTCGCCGCCACGCGAGGCGCCGGCCAGCCGCGCCTCCACGACCCGCGTCGCCCGGTCCAGCAGCAGCCCGGCGCGCTCGCGCGACGCGGCCAGTTGGGCCCGCGGCTCCAGGCGCGCGAGCGCGCGTCGCTCGCCATCGAGGTCGCGCCGGCCGACGGCCACCCGGCCCATCAGCGCGGCCTCACCCCGGCGGCCGACCTGCCGGATGGTCGCCGCGACCTCGAGCCGGTCCGGGACCACCAGCTCGGCCGCGGCCGAGGGCGTGGGCGCCCGGACGTCCGCGGCGAAATCGGCGAGCGTGACGTCCACCTCGTGGCCCACGCCGCACACCACCGGGATGGGGTGCGCGACGACCGCCCGCACGACGCCCTCGTCGTTGAACGACCAGAGGTCCTCGAGCGAGCCGCCGCCCCGGGCCAGGATCGTCACGGCCGGGGCGTCATTCGCGCGGCCGGCGTCCTGCTCGTCCACGAGGTAGCGCTCCAGGCTCCGGAACGCGCCGACGATGCCGGCCGGGGCCCCCTCGCCCTGCACCTGGCACGCAACGAGGATGACGCGCGCCAGCGGCCAGCGGCGGGCCAGGACCGTGCAGATGTCGCGCCACACGGCCCCGGTGGGCGACGTGATGACGGCGATCGTGCGCGGACGCGACGGCAGGGGCCGCTTGCGCGCCGCGTCGAACAGGCCTTCCTCGGCAAGCCGGGCCTTGAGCTGCTCGAACCGCACCGCGAGGTTGCCGAACCCCGACGGCTGGAGGGCCTCCACGTAGAGCTGGAGCGCCCCCTGCGGCTCGAACAGGTCCATCCGGCCGTGGGCCACGACCTGGAGCCCGGTCTGGGGCTGGAACGGCGAACGGACGCGGTCGTCACGGAACCAGACGCACTGGAGCTGCGCCCTCGCGTCCTTGAGCGTGAAGTACGCATGACCCGCGGAAGACACCGTGACGCGTCCGACCTCGCCCTCGACCCACAGGTCCCGCAGCCCGTCGTCGGCGCGGATGCGATCCTTGATCGCCCGGCTCACCTCCGTGACGGTGCGGACGCGCAGCCCGAACGTGCCGCCCGGGACCGGGGAGCGGTTGCCCTCCGATTCGACGGGGACGGCGTCCCACGACGGCAGGAGCCAGTCGGTCGGCTCAGGGGTCCGGCTCATGGTCCTCATGGTACCGATGGACGGCCGGCCACCTTGCCCGGCACCGACTCGCATCCACCAGGGACTGCGAGCGGCGAGCACCACGAGCAGCTCGCGACCCCAACCGGCCCCCCGGGCACCGAGTCACGAGCGGTGGTCGCGCCCGGCATCCCCACGCGGATACGCGAGGGACCCGCGGGAGAGGCGCGCCACGCGACCGGCTAGAGCCGGGTCTGGTACTCGCCGGTGCGGGTGTCGATCCGGAGCGTGTCGCCCTCGTTCACGAACAGCGGCACCGTCACGACGAGGCCCGTCTCCAGGGTCGCGTTCTTGCGGGCGCCCTGCGCGGTGTCGCCGGCGAAGCCCGGCTCCGCCTCGACCACGAGGAGGTCCACGGTCACCGGGAGCTCGACGCCCAGCGTGTCGCCCTGGTAGCTGGTCCGGTCGAGGGTCATGCCCTCCTGGAGGAAGCCCACCACGTCGTCGAGCGTCTCGGCCCGCAGGCTGAACTGCTCGTAGGACTCGGTCTCCATGAAGTGGAGGTCGTCGCCGTCGCGGTACAGGAACTGCACCGGGCGGCGGTCGATCTGCGCCTTGGGCCAGCGCTCACCGGCCTGGAACGACTTCTCGACCGTGCTGCCCTTCTTGACGTTCCGGAACTTGATCCGGACCTGGGCGGATCCGCGGCCCATCTTGATGTGGTGGTAGTCGAGGATCTGCCAGAGTTCGCCGTCAAGCTCGATGACGACGCCCTTGCGCAGCTCGCCGGTGCTGATCATGGGGTGTTGCTCCGGTGGCGCGTGGCGCGGTCCCTCGGTCGGGCGGACCTGCCGCGTGAAGACGTGGGTGTGCGCCGGGATGCTACCAGAGGCGGAGGTCGAGGCCGATCCGACGCGTCCGGATCCGGCGGCTCACGACCCCGCGGGCATCCAGCCGTACGTGTTGCTCACCGAGGAACCGTCGCCCAGCGTGATCAGGACATCCGCCTCACCCGACGCCGCGGTGCAGCTGACGGCCGTGCACGAGATCTTGATGCCGATGACCCGCTTGGACGGCGGGACGTTGTCCACCAGCTGGGCGGCCGCCGCCTGGCACTCCGCCAGCGGGATGCGGATGCACACGGGGACCGGTGCCGGACCGGGGTCACCCGTGTAGGACCACTGCCGCGTGACCGTGGAGCCGTCGGCGAGCGTGACCAGGGCTGTCCCGGCGCCCTGCGCGCGCGTGCATGACGCGAGCCGGCAGGTGAAGGCAATGGATTGGACCTGCCCCGACACACCGGCCTGGACCTGCTGGGTCAGCTCGTCACAGGCCCCGGACGGGAGCCCGGAGCAATCGACGCCGGCGAGGGAGGTGACGCCGCCGCCGAAGCCGCCGCAGCCCCCGAGCGCGAGCGCCGCCACCGCGAGCAGGGCCGCCATCCGCCCCCCACCGTGCATCGGTCAGCCCTCCAGCACCAGCGCCTCGCGGGGGAAGGAGGTCAGGCGCTCCACCAGCCCGCGCGCAACGTCGAGGTGGATGAGGTCCTCGATCCGGACCCCGGTCTCGCCCTCGAGATAGATCCCCGGCTCCACGCTGAACACCGTGGGACTCGGCAGCGGGTCCTCGCTCGCGGACCGCGACAGGCTCGGCACCTCGTGGGTCGCGAGGCCGATCCCGTGGCCCAGCCCGTGACCGTACGGCGCCCAGCGCCTGTCGGCGTCGATCACGCCCCGGGCGATGGCATCGAGCGCGCGCCCGTGCGGCAGCGCGCCATCGCGGACGCCCGCCTCGATGGCCTCGATCGCCGCGGCCTGAGCCCGCCGGACGACCTCGTACACCGCCAGGTCCCGGTCCCGCGGCTCGCCCACGAACAGCGTCCGGGTCATGTCGCTGCGGTAGCCCTCCACCTGGGCCCCGAAGTCGAACAGGAGGACCTCGCCGGGCAGGACGGGGCGATCGCCGGGCGACCCATGCGGGAGCGCCGCCTCCGGCCCCGCCAGGCACGCGACATC
This sequence comes from Candidatus Limnocylindrales bacterium, assembly GCA_038250545.1. Taxonomy (GTDB): domain Bacteria; phylum Chloroflexota; class Limnocylindria; order Limnocylindrales; family CSP1-4; genus CAIXZV01. The sequence goes on from JBBSCF010000001.1 coordinate 32,775, forward strand.
GAACGCGAGCGCCTCCGCGCCGCCGGTCCGCATCAGCCACTCGAGGCGCAGCGCCAGGTCGTGCTCCGTGACGCCGGGCCGGATCTCGGGCAGCAGCGCCGCGAGGGCCCGATCCGCGACCGCGCAGGCCGCGGCGACGCGCTCGATCTCGTCGGGCGACTTGACCGCGCGCAGCGCCTCCACCCAGCCCTCGACGGCGACCAGCTCCACCTCGGGCGCCGCCGCCGCGAGCCGTCCCCACAGCGCGTGCGAGACGGCGGATGCCTCCACGGCCACGCGCCCCGCCCCGGCTCCGGCCGCGGCGACGAGGCGCGGCCACGCCGCGGCCAGGTCGTACCCGATCTCGTCGACGATCGCGTCCGGCGCCTCGCGCCGGGCCTGGATCGTGTACCGGGAGTCCGTCACGAGCACGACGTCGTCCGGGCCGACGAGGAACTGCCCCGAGTGGCCCGCGACCTTGTCCTCGCCTGCGGCGAGCGTGAAGCCGGTGAGCCAGCACATGTGTTCGGGCTTCACGCCGAAGTAGGCGTCGACGCCCTCCGCCGCCATGCGCTCGCGGAGGCGCTGGAGACGCCCGGGCCGGTGCGTGCGCTCCGCGTCGCGCCACCGGGCGCGGGTCGCGGCGTCCGGGGGCTGTGCGAAGTCCGCCGGGACCGGGACCGGGAGCGTCACGTCAGCGCTTCTTGCCGTACTTGGCCACGTTCTTGTCGTGCTCGGCCTTGGTCTTCGCGAACGCGCTGGTACCGGTGCCGTCGCCCTTGGCGATGAAGAACAGGTAGCCGGCCTTCGTGTCCGGGCTGAGCGCCGCGTCGATCGAGGCGATCGCCGGCGAGCAGATGGGACCGGGCGGCAGGCCCTTGGACGTGTACGTGTTGTAGGGCTCGAGCGCCGCACCGAGGTCCTGGGGCAGGCGGTAGCCGCTCGGGAGCGCGTCCCAGAACACGTACGTCGGCCAGGCCGTGATCTTCATCTCGGCAAGCCTGAGCGTGTCGTGGACGTAGAAGATCGTCGGATCCGACTGCAGGAGGCCCGTCGGCCACTTCTTGGGCGTGATCCGGTTCTGGTAGACGCCGGCGATGAGCGGGCGCTCCTCGTCCACCACGGCCTCGCGCTCCACGATGGAGGCGAGCACCAGGACCTGGGCGAACGTGAGGCCGCGCGTCTCGGCCACGGCCAGCCGGTCGGGCCCGACCCGCGCGTAGAAGGCATCGAGCATCATGCGGATGAGGTCCTCGGCCGTCGTGGGGGCCGCGGCGTCGGTCCGGATGGTGTACGTCGCCGGGTACAGGAAGCCCTCGAGGCTCGCGCCCTTCGGCCGGACACTCTCGTCCAGCAGCCACGGATAGTCGGCCAGGAGCGCGTCGGTCGGCTTCATCGCGAGGTCGTCGAAGGCCTTGGCGTCGATGGAGGTGCCCTGCTCGTTCTCGAGCTTGGCCGTCATCTGCTCGATCCGGAGGCCCTCTCGGAACGTGATGCTGCGGGCCACGACCACGATGCGGTTGTTGACGAGCCCGTCCACGACCTCCGCAGGCGTCAGGTCGAGCGCGAGCGCGAACTGGCCGGCGGTGAGCCTCGGCCCGAGGCTGTCGATGCGGGCCTGGAACAGGAACGCGCGCTCGCCGGTGACGATGCCGGCCTCGGCGAGCCTCGGGGCGAGGGTCTCGGGCGTGTCCCCGGTCTGGACCGTGAACTCGACCGCGGTGCCGTCGCTGCTCGCAGGCGCGGTGAGCGCAGCGCCCAGGTCCTCGCGGACGAGGTCCTGCACGAAGCCGATCCGCAGCGCCGCCGAGTTGTTCTCCGCGAGCGGCACGATCAGGAGGCGGGCGAGCGGCCGGGCGACGGTGAGCAGCGCGACGAGCACGATGACCGCGAGGACCACCAGGAAGACGACGAACCCGACCAGGCCCCGCAGCCCGCCGCGGCGGTCGCCGTAGCGGTCGTAGCGCCGCTGGTCGCCCGGCCCGCGGCCGTAGCGGCCGCTGCGCTGGTACCCGTTCGGGCGACGCCCGCCGCCGTCCCTCGCCGGCGCGGCCATGTCGTCGCGCGGGCCGCGCCCGCCCCGGATGCTCATCGGTGCTCCCCCTCGTCGCCGTCCGCGATTCCGGTCACCGGAGGCACCGGCGTGACGACGCTCGAGGCGGCACCGGCCATCCCCCGCCGTGCGTCCAGCTCGTCCTGCAGGATGACGCTCGCGGCCTCCCGATCGATCCGGGCCCGGAAGGCGTTGCGCTGCGTGCGCGAGGGCGGGCCACCGGAGCGGCCGCGCGGCATGCGGCCCAGGCGGCGCTCGGCCTCGAAGGAGGACAGGCGCTCGTCGCGGAGCATGACCGGCAAGCCCAGGCGCGCGGACAGCGCGGCGGCCCATTCGCGCGCGCCGGCGGCCATCTCGCCCTCGTTGCCGCGGGCCTCCACTGGCAGCCCCACGACCAGCTCGGTGACGGCCTGCTCGCGGCACACGCGCCCGATGACGTCGGCGTCGGCGTCGAGGGTCGCGCCGCGCTTCACCGTGGACAGCGGCCGGGCGATCCCGATGCCCGCGTCGGCGACCGCGAGGCCGACCCGCCGGGCACCCAGGTCCACGCCGAGGACGCGGCTCACCACGGGGTGGCCGTCTTGGGGGGCTGAAGCATCAGCCGGATGGTAGCGGCTCGGTGGAAACCCCGTCGTCCGGCGAGACGGCCGGCGCGTCGGTGGGCTCGGGCGAGGGCGGCACCGGGTCGACGTCCGGCGTCACGTCCACCGGGTCCGCGACCGTCAGCGTCACCCGCTGCTCGACGGTGGGCACCGCGGTCACGAAGCCCGGCCACAGGACGATCTCCACCTGGCCATACGGCGCGAGCAGCGAGCGGGCGTCCTGGTCGGCAAGGCCCATGACCTCGCGGCGCAGCGCCTCGCCGTCCACCGGCCGCAGCTGCTTCGCGGAACCCGCGACCGGGAAGGTCACCAGGCCGTCGCGCACCGTCCCATCCCCCACGACGACGCGCGTGGAGCCGTTCACCAGCACGTAGCCCGGGGTGACGGCGTTGGCGAGCGCCGTTTCAGCGATGACCGTCAGCGGCGAGGAATCGACGGCGAGGACCGTCCCCGACGCGGCCAGGCCCAGCGTGAAGGTCTCGACCTCCTGGTCCAGGAGCGTGGCCGGGTCCAGGGTCGGCGTCGGGTCGCCCAGGACCGCCGTCTCCGGGAAGACGGTCGCGCCGGCAGGCACGCCGGCGGGGTTGTCCAGCTGCGTCTCGAACTGGGCCGTGAGCTCACCCTTGAGCGACGCGAGGGCGGCGTCGATGTCCTTCTGGCTGACCTTGGTGAACGTCTTGCGCGCGCCGCCCGTGGTGGCGGCGGGGTTGGTCACGCGCACGAGGTTCCGGTCGTAGCGCGCGGGGACAACACGGATGGCGCCGGCCGCGACGTTGCCGGCGGGGCCATTCTCGGTCGCCGTGACGGCGACTTCGCTGGACCGGCATTTGACGCTGGCGCTGCCGCCGTTGACGTCGATGATCGCGACGGGCAGGAACACCGCCTCGTCGATGGCGAACGCGACACCGGCGGCGGTGCGCACCAGGGTGCCCCGTGGAATGGTGTAGGCGGACGAGGGATCGCAGTTGGTCCACTGGACCCCGCCGGTGGCGGCGGTCTTCTCGATCCGCTTGCCGGTCGCCGGGTAGTCGCCGCTGACCTCGACCGGGACGTCGACGGTGAGGGCCGGGATCACGCCGCTCGCCTCGTCGACCGCGGTGACGTCGGGATCGGCCCTGATGACGAGGTCGATGGGGCCGATCGCCTGCACCTGCGGCGTCAGGGTGATCTCCGCCGACGGCAGGAACAGGTAGCCGGCCACGCCCGCGACGACGACGGCAAGCAGCAGCACGAGGATGGCGGCGATGAGCCCGGCGCCCGGGCGGCGGCGGTGCGGCCTGGCCACGGGGACCTCGCGGCCGCGGAGCACGATGGCCTCGAGCTCGGCCTCGTGGGCAGCCTGATCGCGAGCAGCCTGCTCGCGGTCCCCGGGCACGATCGGCCGGGGTACGGCGGCCGCGGCGAACCCCACGGGGGTCCTGCCGGCCGTCCGCCCGGGATCCGCGGCGGGATCCGCGGCGGGAGCGGCGGCGGGAGCGGCGGCGGGCGGCGTGTCCGGGCCGGCGCCCGCGGGCGGGGTCGGTGGGCTCGCGGCGTCCTCCGGGCGGTCAAGGGCGGACTCGTATTCCCCCACCGAGCCGAAGACCGGGATCCCGGCCGATGCCGCCAGCGCGCGGGCCGAGGCGTCGGGCGCGACGATGTCGAGCCGCTTGCCGTTGACCATGGCCTCGCGGGCGAGCAGCTTGAAGTTGATCCGGGACGTCGCCACGCGGGAGCCGTACGGGATCACCAGCGCGACGCGCTTCGCGTCCGCCTGGCGGATGCGGGTTGCCGCGGAGGTGATCTCGTCGTCGACGTCGAGGTAGACGATGGTGGTCATCGGGCGTGCCTAGACCTTCATCGCGCGCAGGACCCGCCGCAGCGCGGCATCGAGCGGGTCCTCGGAGGTCTGGATCTCGATCGCCTGCCAGGCGAGGCCCAGCGGCGTGACGTCCTGCTGGTCCACGAGGAGGTCCGTGGCGTCCGAGATCGCCTCGACCTGCGATGGCGCCATGATCGCGACCTCGGTCGGGCGCGCGAACGGCAGGCGCTTCCAGAACCGCTCCCCGGCGAGCGCGGCGCGGATCTCCGGCAGCCGCGAGCCGCCGCCGCACAGGTGGATCCGCGACGGGAGCATGTCCCCCGCCGCGAGCTCCTCCATCACCAGCTCCACGCCGGCCGCCCAGACCGCCACGTCGTCGCGGACGATCTCCTCGACGGCGTCGTGCTCGGCGATCGCGAGGCCGCGGGCGTAGTCCACCTTGAGCGCCTCGGCCCGCGGGAACGGCAGGTCCAGGCGATCCGCGATGGACTTGGTGAAGGCCCGTCCGCCCAGCGCGAACATGCGTGTCCCCTCGATGCCGCCCTGGCGCACGAGCGCGACATCGGTCGTGCCGCCGCCGACGTCCACGAACAGCGCGCCCGCCTGGCGGACGTTCTCGGCGCCCAGCACGCGCGCCACGGCGTACGGCTCGGCGACGATCTCGAGCAGCTCCAGGTCCAGCTGGCTGGCCACGGACTGCAGCGCGCCCAGATGCACCAGCGGGGCGAAGGCGTTGAAGATACCGATCTTGATATGGCGTCCCTGGAAGCCCATCGGGTTGGTGAGCCCGTAGCCGTCGATCGAGGCGCCCACGATCGCGCTGTGGACGAGCCGGACGTCCACGTGCGGCAGGCCCGTCTCCCAGGTGATCGAGCGCTCCGCCTCCTTGAGGGCCTCGCGCTGGACGCTGTCGATGAGCCTCACGAGCTCGGCGTCGTTGATCGGGACTTCGGGCTTCTTGCGCTCCTGGACCAGCGTGGTGGTAAAGCCCTTGACCAGCTCGCCGGCGATGCCGATGACGACCTGGGTCGGCCGGAACCCGGCCATCTCCTCGGCTTCCTGGAGCGCCACCGCACAGTTGTCGACGACCTCCGCGATGTCCGCCACGGTGCCCGACTGCATGTGTGACAGCCCCTGGCGCTTGCGACCCACGCCGCGCACGGTCCCGTGGCCGCTCTCGTCGATCTCGAACACGAGGGCCTTGGCGAACTCCGTGCCGACGTCGAGCGCGGTGCAGGCGGCCGGGACCGGGCTCTCGTCGCGGTTCCAGATCCGGCGCAGGAACGACATCGTCAGGCCACCGGGCCCGATGAGGCGGCGACGGCGATCACGCGCCGGCGGCCCGGTCGGCCACAGCGGCCCGCACCACCGCGATCGCGTCCCCGAGTCCCTCTCGACGCGTGCCCTTGCCCTGGGCCATCTCGGGTCGGCCGCCCCCGCGACCGTCGATGCTGGCGACGGCCCCGGCGACGAGCGGCCCCGCCGCGATCCCGCGGGCCACGAGGTCGTCGCTCACGGTCACGAACAGCTGCGGCTCGTCCGCGTCCAGCCCAACGACGATCACGCCGCTCGGGAGGCTGCCGCGCAGGTCTTTCGCGAACCCCTTGAGCGCGTCGATGGAATCGAGGTCCAGCACGGCGCCCAGGAAGGCCACGCCCGGCGCGACCTCCTCCGCCGTGGCCGCCAGGTCACCGAGTTTCGGGCGTCCACCGGCCGCGACCCCGGCCCGGAGGCGTCGCTTCGCCTCGCGCAGCTCATCCACGAGGGCCGCGATGCGCTCCTCCACGGCCTCCGGACCCCGGGCGTTCACCGCCACGGTGGCCCGCTCCAGCAGCGCGAAGCGATCTTCCACCAGCCGGTCCGCGCCGGCGCCGGTCACGGCCTCGATGCGGCGCATCCCGGAGCCGATGCTCCGCTCGCCGGTGATCACGAAGCCGCCGATCTGGCCCGAGGCGCGGCAGTGTGTCCCGCCACACAGCTCGTGGCTGAAGCCCTCGACCCGGATGGTCCGCACGCGCTCGCCGTACTTCTCGTCGAAGAACGCGTCGGCGCCCTTGGCCTGCGCCTCGGCCATCGTCATCCACTCGACGCTGACCGGCCGGTCCTCGCGGGCGACGCGGCGGACCTCGCGCTCGATCGCCAGTTTCTCGTCGTCGGTGAGACCACGCTCGAACGGGAAGTCGAAGCGCAGGGCGTCCGGCGTGACGAGCGAACCCGCCTGGCGCGCGCGCTCCCCGACGACGTTGCGCAGCGCGCGGTGCAGCATGTGCGTGCCCGTGTGGTTGCGCATGATGTGCGCGCGACGATCCGCATCCACCTCGGCCCGCAGGGTGTCGCCCAGGCGGACCGCGCCGCGGAGGACCCCTCGGTGGGTCGTGAGACCCGCGGTCTGGCTGCCGGCGACGCGCTGCACGTCGTCGACGTCGAACAGGGGCGACCCGTCGGCCGCGCGCAGGACGCCGATGTCCGCGACCTGGCCGCCGCTCTCCGCGTAGAACGGGGTGCGGTCCAGCACGATCTCCGCGCGCGCGGCGGCGCCGGCGCGCAGCTCGATCTCGGCGACCGCCTCGAGCGACTCATACTCCGTGCCGTCCCGGATGATCGCGACAACGCGGCCCTCCGCGGCGGTCGTCTCGTAGCCCACGAACTCGGTAGGGGCGGTGCGCGAGAGGATCTCGGCGTAGCGCGCCGCCACGAGGTTGGCGTCGGTGAGGCCGGCCTTCGTGTTCGCGCGGCTGAGCTGGCGCTGCTCCGCCATGGCGTCCTGGAACCCGGCGAGGTCCGTCCGGACCCCGTACTCAGCGGCGAGCTCCACGGTCAGGTCGATCGGGAACCCGTAGGTGTCGTGGAGGCGGAACGCGACCACGCCCGGCAGGACCGGCGCCGCGGGCGGGAGGCTCTCGGCGGAGCGGCCCACGACCCGCGCGGCGGAGGTCAGCGGGATCAGCGCCTCCTCGAGGATGCCCACGCCGGCCTCGAGGGTCCGGTTGAACTGGCGTTCCTCGCGCTCGATGACCGAGAGGACCTGGTCGCGCTGCTCGGCGAGGTGCGGGTACGCGCCCTCCATCGTCTCGATGACGACCTTGGCCGTCTCACCCAGGAACGGCTCGTGGCGGCCCAGCAGCCGCCCGTGGCGGATGGCGCGGCGCATGATCCGGCGCAGGACGTAGCCGCGACCCTCGTTGGCGGGCAGGACCCCGTCCGCGACCAGGAAGGTCACGGCGCGGCTGTGATCCGCGATGACCTGGTAGCTGAACCGCTGCGCCTCGAACGTGTCCGGGTCCGAGCCCAGCAGGTCCCGCATCCGGGCATGGATGGGCGCGAACAGGTCCGTGTCGTAGTTGCTGGTCACGCCCTGGACCACGGACGCGACGCGCTCGAGACCCATGCCCGTGTCCACGCCGGGGGCGGGCAGCGGGGTGAGGCTGCGGTCCGGGTGCAGCTCGAACTCCATGAACACCAGGTTCCAGACCTCGAGCCAGCGCGGACAGTGCTCGCTGTGGTCCGGCACGCAGTGCGGCCCCTCGGACAGGTGCGCGCCGCGGTCGTAGTGCAGCTCCGAGCAGGGACCGCACGGCCCGACGTCCCCCATCCGCCACCAGTTGGCCTCGTTCCCGGCCGGGAAGTCGCCCCAGCGGACGAGCCGCTCCGGGGGCAGCCCGATCTCGTCCTTCCACACCGCGTGCGCGACGTCGTCCGTGGTGTAGACGGTCGCGGCCAGGCGCTCGCCCGGGATCTTCAGGTCCTGCGTGAGGAACTGCCAGGCCCAGTGGATCGCCTCGCGCTTGAAGTAGTCGCCGAAGCTCCAGTTGCCCAGCATCTCGAACAGCGTGTGGTGGCGCGGCGTACGGCCGACCTCCTCGAAATCGTTGTGCTTGCCGGCCACCCGCAGACAGCGCTGGTAGTCCACCGCCCGGACGTAGTCGCGCTTCTCCACGCCGGTCAGCGCGTCCTTGAACTGGACCATGCCCGAGTTCGTGAACAGCAGCGTCTGGTCGCCGGCCGGCACGAGGCTCGCGCTGGGCACGACCGTGTGCCCGCGCTCCGCGAAGAACTCCACGAACCGGGCGCGGATCTCCGCGCCGGACAGGTACGGGATGGTGGGCGTGGTCGGGTCGGGGCTGGACATCCCCGCAATGGTACCGAACGGACGGTCACCCAACCGTGCCGCCACCAAAGGTCCCCGTCGGCGTGGGACCGATGGGTCCTCGAATGGTGCGCGGACGCACGTAGGCTCTGGGCAGGAGTGACGGAGCGTCCGCACCGGTCGCTGCGCCAGGGCGCAGCACCCGGACATGCCGCGTCATCGTCAGCCGCCCAGAGGAACCCCGAGACCGTGCCGACCTCCCGCCTCACGCGCTTCGTGGCACGCGCCGTCCCATGGCGCTCCCTGTTCCTCGTCCTGCTGTGCCTCGCCACCGTGCCGGCATTGACCATCGGGCTGGCCGCGGAGGCCCAGGCGCTCGCCGGGGGCGACGTTCCACGGGCCTTCCCGGACGGCGCGGTCGCGCTGCTCCTGGTGGCCACACCGCTCGCCGCCCTCCTGCTCGCCACGGCGATCCTGCACCTGCGCGCGCGAAGCCGATCCGAGCGTGCGCTTCGCAGGGAGAGCGAGCGCACCAACGGCCGCCTGGCCGCGATCATCGGCGCCGCCGACGACGCGATCGTCCTGCTCGACTGCCGGGGCGCCATCCGGGGCTGGAACCCCGCGGCGGAGCGGCTCTATGCGCTCCCCGCCGCCGAGGCCCTGGGGAGCCTGTTCGAGACGCTCGTTGACGCGGGCGACCGGGCGGCGGCGCGCGAGGCGTTCCTGGTCGTGGTCGCGGCGGACCGCCGGACGACGAGCGAGGGCCGCCACCGCCGGGGCGATGACACCTTTCCCGCGAGCGCGACCTGGTCGGCGGTGCGCACGCCCAACGGCGATGTCGAGGGCGTCGCCGTGCTGGTGCGCGACACGTCGGTGACCGCGCTGGCGACGGCGCGCCTGGAGGAATCGGAGCGCCGCACGCGCCTCCTCACCGACACCGCCGCCGACGGGGTCATCAACACGGACGACGAGGGGCGGATCATCGCCTGGAACCCCGCCGCGACTCGACTGTTCGGCCTGTCCGAGGTCGAGGCGAGGGACAGGACGCTCGGCGACCTCCTGGTCGGCGACGACACGCTCGCGGGTCCCGCCCGGGACGGGACGCCGATCCGCGTCGCCTGCCGTCGGGACGATGGCACGACCTTCCCCGCGGAGCTGTCCCTGGCGTCCTACCGCGATGCCGGTCGCGCGTGGCACACCGCGTTCGTACGCGACATCACCGAGCGGCTGGCCGCGGAGGCGCGGGTGACCGAGCACGAGGCGCGCTACCGGGACCTGGTGGAGCACCTCCCCGGCGTCGTGTACCGGGCGCGCGTGGGCCGCTGGGCCCCGACGCTCTACATCAGCCCCCGTCTCCGGACGCTCCTGGGCTACACGCCCGAGGAGTGGATCGGCGTGGCCGGGATCTGGGAGGAGCACATCCACCCGCAGGACCTGGAGCGCGTCCTGGCCGAGGAAGAGTCCGAGGCCGTCGCCCCCGCCGGATCGATCCGCGGCGAGGACCGCGAGTACCGGATGCGCACCAAGGACGGGCGCCAGATCTGGGTGCGCGACCATGCCGACCTGGAGGTCGACGCGGACGGCAACCCGGTCGCATGGAACGGATTCCTCACCGACGTGACCGAGCGCAAGCGCCTCGAGTCCGCGCTCATGCGCCTCGCGTTCCACGATCCGCTCACGGGCCTCGCCAACCGGGCACTGCTCAACGACCGGGTCACCCACGCCATCGCCCGCCACGAGCGCGAGCCCGGGATGATGGGCATGCTCATGATCGACATCGACGACTTCAAGCGGATCAACGACGCCCACGGGCACGAGGCCGGCGACCGCCTCCTCGTCGCGGTGGCCGACCGGCTCCGGGAGTCGGTCCGTGGCGACGCGACGATTGCCCGCCTCGGTGGCGACGAGTTCGCGATCCTGCTCGAGGGCCTCACCGACGATGCCGCGGCCCTGGTGGCCGCCCAGCGCGTGGTCCGGGCGTTCGACCGCCCGCTCCGGATCGAGGGCGTGACCATCTCCAGCCGCGTGAGCGTCGGCGTCGCGGTCGACATCAGCGGCAGACGCTCCGCGACCTGGCTCATGCGCAGCGCCGATACCGCGATGTACGAGGCCAAGCGGCTCGGCAAGGGCCGCTGGCAGGCGTACGACCCGGCCGCGCACCTCGCCTCGGCCAAGCGCCTGGTCCTGGAGAACGAGCTCCGGCGCGCCGTGGACCGCAAGCAGTTCGTGCTCGCCTACCAGCCCATCACGGACCTGCGGTCGGGCGCGATCGTGGGCACCGAGGCCCTCATCCGCTGGAACCACCCGACGCGTGGCATCGTGCTCCCGGGCGAGTTCATCACGGTTCTCGAGTCGACGGGCCTCATCGAGCCGGTGGGTCGCTGGGTGGTGGACGAGGCCTGCCGCCAGGCCGCGGTGTGGGCGCGCCAGCTGCCGTCACTGGGCTGGACCGCGGTCAACGTGTCCGCCGCGCAGCTCCGCAGCGACGACTTCTACGCCTGGGTCCGGGAGGCCATCGCCACCCACGGCCTGGACCCGTCGCGGCTGACCCTCGAGGTGACCGAAAGCCTCGCCCTCGACGACGCGATCGAGACCGTCGAGCGCCTGCACGCCCTGCGCGAGCTCGGCGTTCGCATCGCGGTGGACGACTTCGGGACGGGCTACTCGTCGCTCGCCTACCTGCGCCGCCTGCCGATCGACAAGCTCAAGATCGACCGGACCTTCGTGGACGGTCTGGGCACCGACCCCGAGGCGATGGCGTTCGCGAGGGCGATCGTGGAGCTGGCCAAGGGCCTGCGGCTCACGACCATCGCGGAGGGCATCGAGCACCGCCGCCAGGCAGAGACGCTCGTCGCGCTCGGCTGCGAGCTGGGCCAGGGCTACCTGTTCGCCAAGCCGCTCCAGGCCCCGGACCTGGCCGCGCTCGTGGCCGGCCGGCAGGCCGCGGTGCTGGCGCGGCGCACGGCCGACGCGGAGCGGATCGCGGTCTAGCCCTGGTCCCGGCGCGACCCGTCCCGCCGGCGCACGAGCGCCGCCCTGGCGGCACCCGCCAGCGCCGCCCCCACGAGAGCGCCCGCGACGAGTCCGCCCAGGAACCGGCGCGATCGATCGCTCTCACCGCCCATGAGCTCCGCGAGATCGGCGAGGCCGCCCAGCGGCCTCGGTCCGGGCTGGGGGCTGGGCACGTCGCCCCGGCCGGGTCGATCGGTCATGGCTCAGCCTGCCTTTCCGGACTGCGGTCCCAGCGTCGCCAGGATCGCCACGATACCGATCCCGAGCCACGCGACGAGCGAGGCCGGGATGAGCGCGAAGTCGCCGATCGCGAGGACCGTGATCCCCAGCTGGCCGCCGATCGCGGCGCCCGCCCACGCACCCAGGGCGGCGGCGGCGTAGGTCAGGGGCAGCCGGCCGCCCGCGTCGCCGCGGAGCAGCACATAGACGGCGGTGTGGACGAGCCCCACGAGCAGCGCGAGCGGGAGCGCGGGCCCGATGATCATCGGGCGGGGCCCGCCGTGACCGGCCGGACGGCCACCGGGGCCGGTGCCCCCTCCGGGACCAGCGCCGCCGCGCCGATCCGCCCGCCGCCCAGGCAAGTGTCGCCGTCGTAGAGCACGGCAGCCTGGCCCGGGGCGATGGCCCAGACGGGCGTGTCGGTCTCCACGGTCCAGGCCCCATTGCGGGCCGGTTCGACCGGCGTCGCGGGCCTGACCCACGCGCCGACCAGGGCCGCCCGGTGCCGAATCCGGACATGGGCCCGGAACGGCGCCCAGGCGCCGTCGGCACCGCGACCGGCGGGCGGTTCGCCCGCGATGAAGGACATGCCCTCGAGCGACACGGCACGCGTCTCGAGGTCCTCGCGGCGGCCCAGCACGATGGCGTTGGTCGCGGGATCGATCCGCGAGACGTAGCGGGGCTCGCCGAGGGCCACACCCACGCCCTTGCGCTGGCCGACGGTGAACCCGGCCGCTCCGTCGTGCTCGCCGAGGCGCGTCCCGTCCGCGTCCAGGACGGGTCCCGCCGTCGGCATCCAGCCGGCGCGCGCGCGGAGCTCCTCGCGGTAGTCGCCACCGGGGACGAAGCAGATCTCCTGGCTCTCGGGCTTGTCCGCCGTGACGAGGCCCAGGCCACGCGCGACCGCGCGCACCTCGGGCTTGGTCAGGTCGCCCAGCGGGAAGCGGCTGTGCCACAGCTGGTCCTGGCGCAGGCCGTAGAGGAAGTACGTCTGGTCCTTCGCCTCGTCGGCGGCACGTCCGAGGACAGCGCGCGGCCCATCCGGCGTCTCCACCACGAGCCGGCGCGCGTAGTGCCCCGTCGCGACGGCCTCGCAGCCGTACAGGTGCCGCGCCCGGCCGAGGAGCGCCCCGAACTTCACGATGGTGTTGCAGTCGATGCACGGGCTGGGCGTGCGGCCGTCGAGATACGCCGCGAGGAACGGCTCGATGACCCCGGCCCCGAACTCGCGCTCGAGGTTCATGACATAGAACGGGATGCCGAGCTTTGCGGCCACGCGCCGGGCGTCGTCCGCGGCGTCGGCCGAGCAGCAGCTCTTGCGGAACTCCGAGGTGCTGTCCGCGGCCTCGTGGAGGCGCATCCAGACGCCGACGACCTCGTGGCCCTGCTCGGCGAGCAGGGCGGCCGCCACCGAGCTGTCCACGCCGCCGGACATCGCGACGAGGATCCGGCTCATCCGGCGGCGGCCTCGGGGACCCGCGGGGCGGCCGCCACAAGGTGGCGCAGCACCGCGGGCACGACGCGCGCGGCCTCGTCGATCTCCGCGTCGGTGGTGGTGCGTCCAAGCGAGAGCCGCAGCGCGCCGCGCGCCTCGTCGGCCGGGTACCCCATCGCAGCGAGGACGTGGCTGACGTCCCTGGAGCCGCTCGAGCACGCGGAGCCCGTGGAGGCGGCGATCCCCTCGAGATCCAGGGCGAGCACCACCGAGCCGCCGTCGATGCCCCGCGCGACCACGGACAGGATGTGCGGCAGCCGATCCGTCGGGTGACCGGTCAGCTCCATGCCGTCCACGCCGAGGAGCGCGGCGGCCAGGCGATCGCGGAGCCCGCGCACCCGCTCCACGGTGACGCCGCGCTCGGCGGCCGCGAGCTCGAAGGCCCTGGCCATGCCCACCGCCCCCGCGACGTTCTCGGTGCCGGCCCGGCGGTGGCGCTCCTGCGCGCCGCCGTGCTGCTGGGCGAGGAGATGCGTGCCCTTCCGGATCCAGAGCGCACCCGTCCCCTTGGGGCCCTCGGCCTTGTGGGCGCCCAGCGCGACCATGTCCGCGCCCAGCGTCGCGACGTCGAGCTCGACCCAGGGGCCGGCCTGGACCGCGTCGACGTGCACCAGGACCCCGCGGTGGGCGTGGGCGACGCGGGCGATCTCACCGATGGGCTGGAGCGTGCCGACCTCGTTGTTGGCGAGCATCACGGCGACCAGGATCGTGCGGTCGGTGATCGCCCGCTCCACGTCCGCCGGGTCGACCCGGCCGTAGCGGTCGACCGGGACCGCCACGACCTCGAAGCCGAACTTCTCGAGGTGGGCGAGCGCGTGGCCCACCGCGTGGTGCTCCACCGCCGAGGTGACGATCCGCGCCCCCCGGGCGCGGCCGGCCCAGGCGGCACCCTTGAGCGCGAGGTTGGACGCCTCGGTCCCGCCGCTCGTGAACACCAGCTCCCGGGCATCGCCACCGATGGCCCGCGCCAGCCGGTCGTGGGCGTCATCGAGACCCTCCCGCGCCGCGCGTCCCCAGGCGTGGGCCGACGAGGGGTTGCCGAACGTGCCGGTGAGGTACGGGAGCATGGCGTCGAGCACCTCGGGGCGCAGCGGCGTCGTCGCGGCATGGTCGAGGTAGATCGGCATGGTCGGGGGATTGTACGTCCGGGACGCGGCGGTCCCCGCGCGGCGGTCAGCCGGCGACGCAGCGCCGACCCGCCGGGGTCAGTCCTGCTCGGTGATCCGAGACAGGTCGTACGCCCGGCCGCGCTCTCGCTCGCGCTGGTGCTTCGGCAGGAGGCGCTTGCGCAGGCGGATCGCCGTGGGCGTCACCTCGACCAGCTCGTCCGTGCCGATGAACTCGATCGCGCTCTCCAGGGTGAGCGGCCGCGGCGGGGTGAGCCGCAGGGCCTCGTCGTGGGAGTGCGTCCGGATGTTCGTGAGCTTCTTCTCCTTGGTCGCGTTCACGTCCATGTCGCCGGAGCGGGCGTTCTCCCCGACGATCATCCCCTCGTAGACGTCGACGCCGGACCCGATGAACAGCTCCGAGCGGTCCTGGAGGTTGAACAGGCCATAGGCGTTGGAGATCCCGGTGCGGTCGCTCACGAGCACGCCATTGGTGCGGTGGGTGACCTCGCCGGCCCATAGGCCGTAGCCCTCGCCGATCTGGTGCAGGAGGGCCGTGCCGCGCGTGTCGGTGAGGAGCTGCCCGCGGTAGCCGATGAGGCCGCGGACCGGGAGCACGAACTCCAGCCGCACGCGCCCGTCGGCGTCGGTGGTCATCTGCTCCAGGCGGCCCTTGCGTCCCGCCAGGGCATGCTGGACCACGCCGATGTAGTCGGGCGGGATGTCGATGGTGATCCGCTCGTACGGCTCCTGCACCTCGCCGTCCACCGTGTGGAGGATGACCTCCGGGCGGCTGACCGTGAGCTCGTAGCCCTCGCGGCGCATCTGCTCGATGAGGACGGCCAGCTGGAGCTCGCCGCGGCCCCGCACCTCGAACGTGTCGCCCGAGTCCGTGGGATAGACCTCGATGGAGACGTTGCCCAGGACCTCGCGGTCGAGCCGCGCCTTGATCTGGCGGGAGGTGACGTACTTGCCGTCGCGGCCACCGATGGGCGAGGTGTTCACCCCGAACGTCATCGAGAGCGTCGGGGCGTCCACGTCGAGACGCGGCAACGGGCGCGGGTCCTGCGGGTCCGTCAGCGTGTCGCCGATCGTGACCTCGGGCAGCCCCGCGACCGATACGATCTCGCCCGGGCCGGCCTCGGCGATGTCGATGCGGTCCATGCCGTGCGCGGTCTGGAGGCTCGTCACCGTCCCCGAGAGCGTGACCGTCCGGCCGGGCTCGACCGCCCCCGCGGTGTCGTCGGGCTCCTCACGGACGACGGTCACGCGCTGCCCGACCCGGATCGTGCCATTGCGGATGCGTCCCACGGCCATCCGGCCGACGTACTCATTGGCGGACAGGTTGGTGACAAGGAGCTGGAGCGGGTGGCCCGGCTCGTACTCCGGGGCCGGCGTCACGTCCACCAGGAGCTCGAGGAGCGGGCCCAGGTCCCGGCCGGGGACGGCGAGGTCCCGCGTCGCGGTGCCGAGCTTGGCGTTCGTGTAGACCACCGGGAACTCGATCTGGTGCGCATCGGCGCCCAGGTCCATGAACAGCTCGTAGACCTCGTCGAGCACCGCGGCCGCGCGGGCATCCGAGCGGTCGATCTTGTTGAGGGCCACCACGACCGGGAGCCGGCGGGCCATCGCCTTCTGGAGGACGTAGCGCGTCTGGGGCAGCGGGCCCTCGGCCGCGTCCACCAGCAGCAGCACGCTGTCGACCATCAGGAGGCTGCGCTCGACCTCGCCCCCAAAGTCGGCATGGCCGGGCGTGTCCACGATGTTGAGCCGGACCCCGCCGACATCGATCGTCGTCTGCTTGGCGAGGATGGTGATGCCCTTCTCGCGCTCGAGGTCCCCGGAGTCCATCACGCGGTCGACGACGGCCTGGTTGTCGCGGAAGACGCCGGTCTGGCGAAGCATCGCGTCGACGAGGGTGGTCTTGCCGTGGTCGACGTGGGCGACGATGGCCACGTTCCGCACGTCGTCGCGGACCGCGTGGACGGGAGCGGCTGTGGGCACGGCGGAGCCGGGGGTGTCAATCATGGGCGCGCGAAGTGTCGCACATGCGCGCCAATCGGGCGATCCGCCCCGACCGGACCGTACGCATCCCGACGTCTGTGCTCGCCTGCCCGGAACAGGGTGAGCCCATCCATCACGCTGTCGGTGTTGTCGAAGCACCAGCGCATGGAGGGGCTCAAGGTGGAGTGTACGGTCCCGATCGAGGTCCACCTCGCGACCGAGCATGCCGACGTCGGCTCCCTCGAGCGAGCGGTCAGCGTCGCGCTGGCCGAGGTCGGGGTGCGGCTGTGGCAAGAGCTCGTCGCGAGCCTATTCCACGCGCGCCGGGGTCCGTGCCGGCTCAGTCTCGCCGGGCATCACCAGGTGGCCGTCGAGCAGCTCGATGACGCGGTCCGCGACCTCGAGCATCACCGGGTCGTGGGTCGCGACCACGGCGGTCACGCCCTCGGCCCGCACGACGGTGCGGATGAGCAGCATGATCCGCTGCCCGGTCTCCGAGTCCAGCTGCCCGGTGGGCTCGTCGGCGAGCAGAAGCTTGGGGCGGTTGGCGAGCGCCCGGGCGATGGCGACGCGCTGCTGCTCGCCACCGGAGAGCTCGTGCGGGCGATGCCGGGCGCGGGCCTCGAGGCCCACGAGGTCCAGCAGGTCGGCGACCCGGCGATCGCGCTCGCGCGGCTCCGCGTTGACCAGCCGCAGCGGGACCTCCACGTTCTCCGCTGCCGTGAGGATCGGGATCAGGCCGAAGGTCTGGAACACGAACGCGATCGTCCGGCGGCGCACCTCGGCAGCCGCGCGCTCGTCGAGGTCGGAGATCTCGACGCCGTCGACGGAGACCGTGCCGGCCGTGGGCCGGTCGAGGCCGCCCAGCAGGTTGAGGAGCGTGGTCTTGCCACTCCCCGACCGGCCGCGCACGGCGAGCAGCTCGCCGCGACCGACGCGGAGGTCGACACCGCGCAGGGCGTGCACGACGGAACCGCCGCTCGCGTAGTCGCGGGCGAGCCCGGTCGCGACGACCATGGCGTCGTGACCGGGGGCGGGCCGCGCGTACCGCTCGGTCATCGCTGGTCCTCCTGGTCGGACGGGGCGGCGGGTGGGACCGCCGGATCCGCGTCCGGGGTCCGCGGCCCCCGCGTCTCGGCGCCCCGGTCGGGCCACACCCCCACGTGGTCCTCCTCCAGGCGGAGGCGCACGCGGCTGCGCAGTTCGAGCGCGTCGACATGCGAGCGCGGCAGCTGGAGCCGGCCGGCGCGATCGAGGACGGCGTACTCCTCGCTGATGACGCGGTGGTGGCCCTCGTCGGTCTGCTCGGTTCGGCGAAGGGTCTCGGTGCTCGTGCGGCCGTCGCGGATCGCCACCGTGCGGCCCACCTGCTCGGAGACGAACGCGTCGTGGGTCACGATCACGATCGTCGTGCCCAGCTCGCGGTTCACGCGCCGCAGGAGCCCGAAGACCTCCTCCGAGGTCCGGCTGTCCAGCTCGCCCGTGGGCTCGTCGGCGAGGACCACGCTCGGGTCGTTGGCCAACGCGACGGCGATCGAGACCCGCTGCTGTTCGCCACCCGACAGCCGGTCGGGACGGTGGGTCGCACGATCGGCGAGGCCCACGACGTCGAGCAGCTCCAACGCCCGCGGGCGCCGCGCCCGGCGGCCGTCGAGCACCATCGGCAGCTCCACGTTCTCGACCGCGGACAGGTACGGCAGGAGGTTGCGGCCGGTCTGCTGCCACACGAACCCCACCACGCGGCGCCGGAAGCGCGTCCGTTCCGCGTTGCCCATCCGACCGAGGTCGTAGCCGGCGACCACCGCGCGGCCGGCCGACGGCACATCCATGCCGCCGAGGATCGCGAGCAGGGTGGACTTGCCGCTCCCCGACGCGCCCACGATGGCGATCATCTCGCCGCCGTCCACGAGCAGGTCAAGGCCCTGGAGGGCGACCACCTCGAGGTCGGCCAGCTTGAAGATCCGCACCAGGCCGTCGCAGGCGATGACGGCGCCGTCGCCGTAGCGGACCCGGGGGGCCGGGTGCGGGGATGCGCCCCCGAGGGGGTCGTGGACGGCGGAGGGCGCGGCGTGAGTGGGTGCCGTGTCGTCGATCGGGTTGCGCGGGTCGGGCATCACTCGAATCTTCCTCGAAGCGCGGCTGTTGGCGCCACCCGGCGCTGGAGCGTGGCCCCGAGCAGCAGCCCGAGGCCCACGACGGCGGTCATCAGGACCAGGATCAGGACGAGGACGGCGGGCTCCAGCACGACGGGCACCTCGACGGGCGCCCCGACGAGGGTCCCGAAGCCGAGTGCGGGACGGAGCAGGGCGAACAGCCCGACCCCCAGGAGGCCGCCCACGATGAAGGCGCCCAGGGTGATCGGCCCGTGCTCGGCCACGAGCAGGGCGAGGGACTGGCGCGAGGTCAGGCCGAGCGTCCGCAGATGGGCGACCTCCTGGGTCCGGGCAAGGCCGGACAGGGTCAGCGCCGCGGCGACGCCGAGGGCGGCGTAGGCGGCGGTCACGAGCGCCGCCGCCAGCACGAGCGACCGGACCGCCCGCGTCACCGGGGACGCCCGACGATCGGCGGCATCCTCGACCTGGGACGCCACCGCCACCGTCGATGCCTGCGCGGCGACCGCGGCACGGATGTCCCCGGCGGCCGACGCGTCGGCCCGCAGCCTGGCGACCACGGGCACGATCCGGGCGTTGGGCGCCTGGGCCAGGAACCATTCGCGCGGGGCGATGACGAACCCGCGGCCCGTCGGCAGGCCCGGCCATACCGCCACGACGGCATCCGCCCGGTAGGTCAGCGCGTAGCCCTCCACGCTCATCGTGAAGGTCTCGCCGGGCGCCACGCCGCGGGGGCTCTCGGCCACCGACCGCGAGATGATCGCGGGGATGGGTCCGGTGCCCGGCTCGGTGAAGCCCGGCGGGTAGACGGGGGCGACCGGCGTGCCCGCGAGCACGCGCTCCAGGTTCGTCGCCTCGACGGCGACGAACAGCGTCTGCGGCCCGGAGAGCCCCAGCGGGATGTTCGCCTGGAACTCCTCCGCGACCGCGTCCACGCCTGGCAGCGACGCGGGGTCCAGGCCCACCGGGAGCGCCCCGTCGAGCTGCTCGAGCCGGTAGCTTGCCCCGACCTCCTGCCACGCCGCGAGGTCGGCGCCGCGGTCGAGGCTGTCGAGCGAGGCCGCGGCGAACGCGCCGACGGTCGAGGTCGCGAGCAGCACCAGCAGGACCGCGGCGGCGCCGCCCTCCGACGCACGCCGCGCCGCGAGCATGGGGATCAACCCGCGCCGGCGGCGCGCGAGCCGGGCCGCCAGCCGCATGGGGAGGGGGTAGACGCGGACGGCGACGATCCCGGCCGCCACACCGACGAGCGCCGGCACCGCGGCGATCAGCGGGTCGAAGCCCTCGATGGCCCCGCCGGCACCGGCCGCGGCGACCCCCCGCCCGCGGAGGAGCAGCGCCGCCGCGATGGCGAGCCCGACGGCCAGCCCCTCGAGCAGCTTCCGGCGCCCGCCGATGCGCCCCACCACCCGGTCACCCGGGCGGCGGTCGAGGCCGAGGGCCCGCACGACCGGCACGACCGTCGCGACGACGGCCGCCGTCGCGATCGCGACGACCGCGGCCCCCATCGCGACCGCCGGTCGAGCCGGCCCGCCGGGGACCGCGAGGATCGCGGCCAGGGTCGCCACGCCGGCCGCCGGGAGCGCGACGAGGAGCCCCTCGACGACGGCCGGCCAGAGCACCTGGACCCCGGACGCGCCACGGCTGCGGGCGAGGCCCAGGGTGGCGCGGCGGCGGCGCCCCGCGAGGACCGCGATGAGCGCCAGCGTCGCCACCGCGACGAGGGCCGGACCCACCGCGGTCACGGCGAGGATCGAGACGGCCGCGGCCCAGGCCGCCTGGAACCGCGTGAGGAGCTCGAGCAGCGACGTGCGCATCGCGGTGTCGGCGCCCGCTGTGACGTTGGCGCTCGGATACAGGACCTCCAGCCGCCGGAAGGCGGTCACGAGCGCCGGCGCCGCGCGCGCCGTGATGCCACCACCCTCGACGAAGAAGCGCCACGTGTAGCGGAGCGGTCGGGCCAGGGTGCGGGTGTGGGCGACGAGCTCCACGTGCGCGCCCGGGTCCAGGATCAGGACCGCGTCGAGCAGCTGGACCTCGGCGGACAGGGCCCGGATGACCGGGTGGATCGGCAGCGGGTCGTCGAGCCAGAAGTCGGACGCCTCGTCGGGAACCTCGTAGATGCCGGTGATCCGGGCGAACGCGTAGACGTCGTGCGGCGTCCGGCCCAGGAGCGGGTCCCCGGGGTCGCCGATCAGGGACACGACGTCGCCGGGCCGGAGGCCGAACTGCTTCGCCGTCGCCACCGACACGCCGGTCTCGTAGACGGGGACCGCGTCGATGGCCTCGGGGCCGACATCGTCGCGCGTCTCGACCGTCGCCGTGGGCGCGCGGCCCTCCACGTAGCGGATCTGGGCGTCGATGCCCTCGTGGATGCGGAACCGGATGAACGCGGGATCGGTTGTTGGCTTCTGAAGACGGAATCGGCCGCTCTCCACCAGGATGTCACGCGCGCCGATGAGCCGCCGCACCCGGGCCGGGAACGTCGCCAGGCGCCGGTCACCCTCGGCCCGAACGCCTGCGAGCGGGTCGTCCGGGGGGCCGTCCTGCGCCAGCATGTGCGAGACGAGCACGATGTTGCGGGCGGCGGCGGGCGCCGCGCCGATCTCGTTCCGCAGCGCATCGTCGGCGAGCGACGCCAGGACCCGGGGCGCGAGCGCCGCGACGAGCGCCGTCACCAGCACGAGAACGGCCAGGCCCAGCGTGGGCGTCACGTCGGAGCGCATGCGGCGGAGGGCGACGAGCGTCCAGCCCGGCATCACTCGTCCCTCGCGCGCAGGACCGCGCTGGTGCGTGCCGCCGGCACCAGCCGCCGGACCAGCAGGAGCGTCGCCAGGAGCAGCGCGACGGCCAGCCCCAGCGTGGGCACGAGGGCTTCGGGCGGCACCACCACGACGGGCGCCGGCACCGGCGGCTCGCCGGACGCGGTCAGGGTGGCGAACGGCAGGGCCAACCAGGCGAGGACGAGCCCCAGGAGCGTGCCGGCGGTCAGCCCCACGGCGAGGAGGGCCACGCTCTCGAACGAGAGCCAGGCCAGCAACTGGCGCGGCGCCAGGCCAAGGGCCTTGAGCAACGCGAACTCGGCGAGCCGCTCCTGCGTGGAGACGGTCGTCGTGACCAGGAACCCGATGGCCGCGAACACGAGGGCCGCCACGGAGCCCAGGCCCAGGATCCCGATGACACCCAGCCCCAGCGGGTCACCGACGAGGCTGGCCTGGAGCGACTCGCGATCGACGACGCTCGTCGCGGCGATGGGCGGGGCGGCCACCACGACCGCGACGGCGCCCGCCGTCCCGGGCGCCGTCGCGAGCCACCAGCTCGAGGTGGGCGCGAGCGAGACGCCCCGGGCATAGCGCGCGAGGTCCAGCGACCGC
Organism: Candidatus Limnocylindrales bacterium; assembly: GCA_038250545.1. Lineage (GTDB taxonomy): Bacteria > Chloroflexota > Limnocylindria > Limnocylindrales > CSP1-4 > CAIXZV01. Next base: position 54,618 of record JBBSCF010000001.1, read on the forward strand.
CCGTCCACGAGGACGAGCGGCCGGGAGGGCGGCTGGGACGGGAACGCGATCACGGAGCCCACCAGGCGCAGCGTGACCGGCATGCCGAAGACCGTCGCCTTGATCGTGTCGCCCACGGCCGCACCCGTGCGCTCGAGGAACACGGGGTTGGCGACGGTGGCGATAGCCGGCGCCGTCACCGCCGCGACCGAGAGGCGCCACGCCGTCCGCGACAGCGCGGCCGCGGACTCCACGGCCAGGCGGCCCGACGGGTCCGGCGTGTATGGCGCGGGGCCACCCCCGTTGTCGAACGTCCAGGAGGCGCCGGCGAGGTCCGCGACCGGGGTGTCCGCCCAGGCGTCACCTTCCCCGTCGGGGCTCGTCGCCAGGGCCCGCACCCTGATGTCGCCCGACGCGACGGTATCCCGCACGCCGGAGAGCGACAGCTCGAGGTCCACGGCCAGCAGGTGCACCGGGCCGCGCAGCCCTCCGTCCGTACCGGGGACGTCCAGGGCTACCACGGTGCGCGCCCCCTCGACGTTGACGGGTGCCGCCGTGCCCCCGATGCGCGCGAGGCGCCCGTCGCCGTCCATCACCAGGACCGAGGACGCCAGCCCCTCGTAGCCGGGCGGGATCGCCGTGAAGCCGTCGGACGCCGCGAGGCGCGAGTCGAGCAGCAGCGAGATCCGCCGCGTGCCGGCGGGCAGCTCGATGCCCGGCACCGCCGGGCGATCCTCGCCGAGGGCCCGCAGCGCGACGCGCGACGCGTCCGCGTCCGGCCCGGCCCGCAGCCGCACGACATCCGCGAGCGCCGGCCCGTCCACGGCGAGCACCGGGCCGTCGCGCAGCGCGGAGCCGAGGCTCACGCTCGCCTCGACGACCGGCGTCACGGTCGTGACGCCCGGTACCCGGCGCAGCGCCTCGCCCACGGCCCAGGCCGGCACCCCGGCGCGTGCCCCCGGCGCCAGACGTACATCCGCACCCACCGCGTAGGCCGCCTGGTCGGCCTGGCTCCGCGTCCAGGTCGCGGCGTGGGCCGACGCGAACGTCCCGAGCGCCGCGGCGAGGACCAGCAGCAGGGCGGCCCGCGTGTAGCGCAGGGGCCGCCGGGCGAGCTGCCGGCCGCCCAGCGACGGCACGAGACCCCGGGCGCGCGACAGCACCCGCTCGCCGAGCTCCGCGAGCCGCGGGACGATCCGGATCGCGAGCACGGCGCCGCCCAGCAACCCGATCGCCGGGGCCGCGACGAGCAGCGGATCCACGCCCAGCGACCCGCGGGCATTGCGCGTGAGGGGCGCGCCGTACAGCCGCAGCTGGAGCAGCGCCACGGCGGCGAGGACCACGAGCGCGAGGTCGAGACCCAGGCGCTGCGGCAGCGTCCGCCCCAGCTGGCGCCCGATGCCGACGCGGACCCCGGCGATCGAGACGCCGCCCGCGAGCGTCGGCAGGGTGAGCGCGAGCAGGGCCAGGAACCCGACGCCCGCCGCCACCGCGAACGTGGCGGGTCCCGGGAGCGGTGTCGTGAGCCCCACGCCGACGAGGGCCGGGTTCAGCCGCACGGAGGCGACCAGCAGCGCCGCCAGCCACGGGGCGGCGATGACGGCCGGGACCACGATCAGCAGCGCCTCGTAGAACGCCATGCGGACGAGGTGCCCGAAGCCGGCGCCGCGCGCCCGCAGGAGGGCCGTCTCGGTGCGCCGTCGATCGCTCAGCAGGGCGGCGACCAGCACGACGGCATACCCGGCCAGGACGCCGAACTGGACGAGGAGCAGCAGGATCCCGGCCTGGGTGACCAGCACGGAGCGATCCACAGAGGCGAGGATGGCCGGCAGCTTGGTCGTCACCGTCGCCTGGTTGGACTGGGGGAGCGCGGCGTTGATCACGCCCGACAGCGCGGTGACCTCGGTCGCGACGATGTCCAGGGTCTCGGGGCGGAACCCGTCGAGGTCCGGGATCGCGCGCCACTGCGCGTCGACCGGCCGGCCCCCGGCGAGCGGCCCCAGGACGTCCGCCGCGGCGGCGATGAGCGGCCCGACCTGCGTGAATGAGCCGCCGGCCTCGGTCCCGGCCAGGGCGAGGGGCTCGCCGAGCCAGTACGTATCCGCCGGGTCGGCGCGCCACGTGCCGGTGACCACGGCCGTCACGAACCGCCCGTCCAGCCGGCTCACGAGCGGGATCGCGTCCCCGATGGCGACGCCGAGCACCCCGGCCGCGCCCTCCGACGCCGCGACCTGCACGGGGTCGCTGCCCGGCGCCGGCCATGCGCCCGCGACGAGGACCGCGTGGTCCGCGATGGCCTCGTAGGAGGCGAACAGCACGAGGTCCTTCACCTGGTCCTTGTCCGTGCCGGTGGCCGCGAACGGGGCCGACCGGACCACCCGGGCCACCTCGCCGCCGCTGATCGAGAGGACCCGCCCCAGCTCCGGGGTGATCGCGGCGTCGGCGGCGGCCAGCCGGTCCGGCAGGATCTGCGTCCGGACCACGATCGCGCTCTCGGCGGCCGGCGCGTCGCGCAGCTCACGGTGGAGCCCGGCCAGGGTCACCGCATCCGTGTACAGGGTCCCCGCCGCGAGCAGGCCGAGCGCGCTCGCGAGCAGGACCCATGACGCAAGGATCACGGGCAAGTCGGCACGGCTCCGCCGCAGGACCGCGGACCACAGGCCGAGCGAAGCGGGCAGCGCAGGACTCCTCGGGCGGCTGGCCGGACATGGGCCGGCACGCGCGCCCGTCAGTGCGGCCGCGCGGCGTCCCCCGACAATAGCCCCCGGCGCCCCGAAAGGTTCCGGCTACACTCCGCCCGAGCACCTCGAGGAGCACCAGCCATGACCGTCGCCGCCGTCATCCTCGCCGCGACCCCGGCGTCCGCCCTCGCGGACGCGGACGGGACGCCCGGCGCCCGCCGGCTCGTGGACGCCGCCTGGGCGGGCGGCGCGACGCCGGTCGTCGTGTGCTCGCTCGACCCCGACGGCACCGTGGCGGCGGCGCTCGCCAACGCCGAGGTCACCCTGGTCGACCCCGCCGCCCCCGAGCGCGGCCCCGTGGGCCAGATCATCAACGGGGTCGAGGCGGCCCGCCGGCTGGTCACGGACACGGACGCCGCCCTCGTCTGGCCCGCCCGGCTCGCCTGGGTGGACGCCGAGACCGTCACGACGCTGATCGCCGCCCACGGCGACGACCGCGAGGCCGTCATCCGCCCCGCCTTCGGCGGCGCGGCGGGCTTCCCGGTCCTGCTCCCCGTCGCCCACCTCGAGGCGCTCCGGGTCCTCGGCGCTGACCGGATGCCCGACGAGCTGTTGGACGACCTGGAGGCGGCCGGGGTCCCGTTCCGGTTCGTCGAGACCGGCGACCCGGGCGTCACCCACGACGTCTCGGTGCCGCGCGCGGACCTGCCCCCCTACGACGGCCCGCCCGAGCCGGCCGACGCGCACGCCCACGAGTGGGGAGCCGCCGTCGCCGACCAGCACGACGACGCCCCGGTCCCGGGCCCCGCTCGTCTCGCCGCGTCGGACGCCGCGGGCTGACCCGGGTGCGACGACCCCGCCTCCGGATCGTCGGGCTGGGCCTGCTCGTCATCGTCGCCCTCGCTGGCGCGGGCTGGCTTTGGTACACGCAGCCGCAACCGCTCCTGCCCCAGGCGACGGCGGCGCTCGCCTCCACGCCCGGGGTCGCCTTCGCCCGGAACGACGGCCGCCTCGAGTGGGCGCCAGCGGACGGCGACTACGCGACGGGCCTCGTGGTCTACCCGGGCGGCAAGGTGCCCCCCGAGGCGTACGGGCCCCTCGCGCAGCGGATCGCCGCGGAGGGCTACCTCGTGGTCGTCACGCCGATGCCGTTCAACCTCGCCGTGTTCGGGATCGGCGCCGCGGACGGCGCGATCGCGGCGCACCCGGAGGTCGCGACCTGGGCGCTGGCGGGCCACAGCCTCGGCGGGTCGATGGCGGCGCAGTACGCGAGCGACCACCGCGACGCGGTCCGCGGGCTCGCGTTCTGGGCCAGCTACCCGGCCACGGACCTCTCCGCCGCGCCCATCTCGGTCGTGTCGATCTACGGGACGCTCGACGCCGGCGCCGCACGCATGGCCGGACCCGAGGCGCGCGCCCAGCTTCCCGCCGACACCGTGTTCGTCCCGATCGAGGGCGGCAACCACGAGCAGATGGGCTCCTACACGGGCCAGCCCAACGACCCGCCGGCGACGCTCTCGCGCGAGGACCAGCAGGCGCAGGTCGCCGCGGCGACCGCGCGGATGCTCGGCGCGATCAGCGGGCCGTAGCCTCCGCCCCCCACCGGCACTCGGACGCCTGCCGCACGGTCCAGCGGTCGAGGTGGGCAAAGACGGCGTCGAGGATCACGTAGCGATCGGCGGCCCGCTGCGTCGGATCGCCGGCCCGCGGGACCAGGGTGACCTCCGCATACCCGTCCTGGGCCGTCTGCCCCTCGTCACCCACCGACCAGCTCCAGGAGTCCCCGACGAACAGCGCTGCGGCGACGGCCGCCCCGGAGGCCCCGGCCCCGACGGGCACGATGGAGGCGCTGGACGCGGCGCTGCCGTCCAGATAGAAGCCAGCCGACTCCCCGTCCGGCGACGACCTGCCGATGCCCACGGCGTCGCGGCGGCCCGGGAAGGCGTCACGGCGGTGCCACGTCCACCTGGCGCGGACGTCGATCCGGTCCGGCATGGCAGACCCATCGCCCGAGCAGGCGACGTCGAGCGCGAGGTCGAGGTCGAGGTCGGCTGCGTTCGCCACCAGCGGCGAGGCCGGGTTCGTCGTCGCGAAGCCCACGCCGGCGGGCAGCGCGAGGAGGAGGAGGAGGAGGAGGAGGAACGAGAGGCCCACGGCAGTGGCCCGGCGCGTCTCGCCGGCGGAGACGGGCGGCAGCGGCCGGCGTGCCAGCAGGAGGATGAGCGCCGCGGCGATCGCCCCCAGCGGGATCGTGATCCTGCCCTGCGGGAAGTCGACGAGCACGCCGCCGAAGCCGGTCAGGACCCCCAGCCAGAGGACCCAGAGCGCGGCGCGGCGCGCCCACGGCGACCGCCGGCCCAGCCCCACCGACACGAGGTACAACAGCACCGCTTCGGCCGCCGCGACCGCCAGCAGCACGGCGCCGACGACCGGGTGCAGCTCCTGGAAGACGGCCGGCCCGATCAGGAGCAGCCCCACGATCCCGGCGAGGAGGGCGAGCGCCAGGCAATACCGGCCCGCCCAGCGGTCGAAGCTCGCCCACGTGCCCCCGGGCTCCGCGGCCACGATGCGGGGCCCCGTGGCGGAGGAACGCGCGGCCGGCGCCGTCGCCCGGGAGCACGCCGAGGATGAGCGTCCCGTGGCCCAGCCGCCGCTCCACCGCCGTGCCGGCGTCGACGAGCGCCCGCCCGATCCCCCGCCGCCGGAAGGCCGGCTCCACGACGAGGGCCTTGCCCTCGGGCAGGATGAACCCGACGAGCCGCCCGCCCACCTCGGCGACCGCGGACTCTGCGGCATCCCGCATGGCCTGGCGCGCCGTCCACTGCCCGTGCGGGTCCGCGGAGGCCGCGAGGTCGCCGGCGGCCGTCGCGCGCGCCACGAGGGCGCCGAATGCCTCGGCGTCACCCTCTCGCAGCTGCCTGACGGCCAGCGCAGGGTCCATGGCGTCAGCGCTTCTCGGGGATCCCCACGAACTTGAGGCCGAGGTCGGCGTACTGGCCCTCCTCGGGCGCGGACGGCGCCTCGAGCATCAGGTCCGAGCCCGACTGGGTCTTGGGGAACGCCATGACCTCGCGGATGTTCGTCTGGTAGGCCAGCAGGGCCGCCCAGCGGTCCACGCCGAGGGCGATGCCGCCGTGGGGCGGCGCGCCGTACTCGAACGCCTCGAGCATCGCGCCGAACCGCTCACGCATCTGGTCGATGGTGTAGCCCTGCAGGTTGAAGCTGCGGGCGAGCAGGTCCGGCTTCCAGATCCGGACCGAGCCGCCGCCCAGCTCCCAGCCGTTGAGCGCCACGTCGTACTGCATCGCCTTGGCGCGGCCGGCGGGATCCTCCGGCGACCGGTCGTCGAGGTCGCCCGACACCGTCGTGAGCAGGACCTCGTCCTCGGGGACCACGCCGCTGAACGGGTTGTGGGTCGCGTCCCAGCGGCGGCCCGCCTCGTCCCACTGGTACATCGGGAAGTGGTGCACCCAGCAGTACGCGAGCTCGTCGGGGTTGGCGAGGCCGAGCCGGCCGGCCAGCTCCACGCGGAGCCGGCCCAGCACGTCGTTGGTCGTGTCGCTCGTGTCGGCCACGAGCAGGACCAGGTCGCCCTCGGCGGCGCCGGCCGCGGCGAGCACGGCGGCCTGCGTCTCGGGGGAGAGGAACTTGGCGATCGGCCCGTGGAGCTCGCCACCGGCGTGGACGGCGAGGTGGACGAGGCCCCGGGCGCCGAAGCGCTTCGCCATCTCGGTCAGGTCGTCGATCTCCCGCCGGGTCGCGCCGCCCATCCCGGGCGCCGTGATCCCCTTGACGCGGCCGCCCGCGGCGAGCGTCTCGTCGAACACGCGGAACCCGCTGGCGGGGGTCCCGTCCGCGGCGCGCAGGGCGGGCGCCAGGTCGTAGAGCTCCATCGCGTAGCGCAGGTCCGGCTTGTCGGAGCCGAAGCGCTCCATCGCGTCGTCGTACTCGAACACCGGGAACGGGATCTCGCGGATCGGGCGGTCGGGCGCGGTGGCCCGCGTGACCTCGATCACCATGTGCTCGATGAAGGCCCGCACGGTGGCCTCGTCCACGAAGCTCATCTCGAGGTCGAGCTGGGTGAACTCGGGCTGCCGGTCGCCGCGCATGTCCTCGTCGCGGAAGCAGCGGGCGATCTGGAAGTAGCGGTCGATGCCCGCGACCATCAGCAGCTGCTTGAGCTGCTGGGGGCTCTGCGGCAGGGCGTAGACCGTGCCCGGCTGGAGCCGGCTCGGGACGATGAAGTCCCGCGCGCCCTCCGGGGTGCTCTTGATCAGGTTGGGTGTCTCCACCTCGACGAACCCGGCGGCGTAGTGGACGTCGCGGATCGCCCGCACGAGGTTGCTGCGCAGGACGAGCCGGCGCTGCATCGCCTCGCGGCGGATGTCCAGGTAGCGGTACTTGAGCCGGAGGGTCTCGTCGATCGTCGCGTCCGGGTCGTTCACGTAGAACGGCGGCGTCTTCGCCTCGTTGAGGATCGTGACGCTGGTGGCCTGCAGCTCGATCGCGCCGGTCGCGAGCCGCGCGTTCTGCTGGCCCGGCTCCCGGAGGGCGACGGTGCCCTCGACCGCGATCACGAACTCGGAGCGGACCCGGCTGGCTGTCTCGTGCGCCTCGGGGGCATCGGCAGCGTCGATGACGACCTGCGTGATGCCGTGGCGGTCGCGCAGGTCGATGAAGATGAGCTTGCCGTAGTCGCGGCGGCGGTGGACCCAGCCGGCCAGCCTGGCGCTCTGCCCGGCGTCGTCCGCGCGGAGATCCCCACTGGTGTGGGTGCGGTACGACGTGGCCAGACTGAACGGTTTGACGGGCACGGGAAGGGCTCTCCCTCTGGGACTGCGACGGGCCCCAATCGTACGTCACGCGGCGCGGATGGCGCCCCGACCCGGAGCCCACGGCCTCGCCCGCCTCGGGGGCGCCTGCGACGTCCTGCGCCCGCACCGCCGAGGCTTCCGGGGGCGGCGTCGCGGGCTTCGCGGGCCCGGCGCTACCCGGCGTGGCCGCGAGGCGGAGACTACCTGGCGTCGCCGCCACCGGGCGCGGACGCCGGGTCCCCGTGCGCGCCCGGGACAGCCTGCCGGCCCCCGGCGCGGGAGGGCCGGCGCGGAAGGCCGGCGCGGGCGCCGGGGCGCCGCCATCGGGGCGCCGCCGCCCACTGAACGGCTCAACGGTTCGGTCACCGAACGCTCGACCCGCCTCGCGGCAGGCTCGTCGCCCCAGGAGGCCCCAGCGCCGCCTAACCTGCCGCCCGGCGGCTGATTTCATCCTGTCAGCAAACCGTTGATCCGCCCGGCGGGCGGGAGGGCAGGAGGGAGAGCCGGGTCGCCGGGCGACCGGGGCCGGCGCGGGGGCAGGCACGTGCACCGCCGCCGGGCCGGCGCGCGGGAGGGCCGGCGCGGGGCGGCCAGTCGCGGGGCGTGCGCGCCCCGCGGACCCTCAGCCGTGCTTGTGGCTCGCCTCCGCGCGGGCGAGGTCGCGGGCGAGGTCGCCGACGCCGACGAGGCGCTGCGTGCCGGCCAGTAGGTCGCGGACCTGGACCTGCCCCTCCTCGAGCTCGGAGCCGATGATCACCGCGAAGTGCGCGCCATCCTTGCCCGCGGCCTCGAGCTGGCGGCCGAGCTTGCGGCGCGCCAGGTCCGCCCGCGCCCGCAGGCCCGCGGCCCGCAGCTCCGTGGCCATCCAGAGGCGCGAGACGGTGTCGTCCGGGTCCGCACCGACCACGACGGCGAGCGGCCCCTCGACCCACGCGGGTGCCGCGCCCTCGGCCTGCTCGGCGAGCACGAGCGCGACCCGGTCCAGCCCCAGCCCGAACCCGATGCCCGGCGTGGGCTTGCCGCCGAGGAGCTGGACCAGCCCGTCGTAGCGGCCGCCGCCGCCGAGCGCCTGCTGCTGGCCCTCGCGCCCCGCGACGTAGAACTCGAACGCGGTGCGCGTGTAGTAGTCCAGGCCGCGGACGAGACCGGGCTCGACGCGGAACGGGACGCCCAGCGTCCCCAGGTGCGTCTTGACGCTCTCGAAGTGCGCCGCGCACGCCTCGCACAGGCGGTCCGTGATCCGCGGCGCGTCGACGTTGATCTCGGCCATCGCCGGGTCCTTGGAGTCCAGCAGCCGGAGCGCGTTCCGCTCCAGGCGGTCGCGTTCCGTGGGCGGCAGCCGGTCCGCGAACCCGCGGTAGTAGGCCACCAGCTCCGCGATGTAGGCCGGCCGGCAGGCCGGGTCGCCGATGCTGTTGACCAGGACCTCCACGCCCTTCACGCCCGCCTCGGCGTAGAACCGGGTGCCCAGTTCGATGATCTCGGCGTCCACGCCGGGGCCCGCGTCGCCGATCGCCTCCACGTCGAACTGCCAGAACTGGCGGTAGCGGCCGGCCTGCGGGCGGTCGTAGCGGAACATCGGCCCGGTCGTGGTCAGCTTCACCGGCTGGGGCCAGGTCTGCATCCCATGCTGGATATACGCGCGGACGATGCCCGCGGTGGGCTCCGGCCGGAGCGCCCAGGACTCGGCCTCCTCGGTCCGTGGCGCGATCCGGAACAGCTCCTTCTCCACGACGTCCGTCACGCTGCCGATCCCGCGCTCGAAGACGGCCGCCTGCTCGAACAGCGGGGTCTCGATGGGCCGGTAGCCGTACCGGGAGGTCAGCGAGGACGCGACGGCCATCAGGCGGTCGAAGACGGCGCGGTCGTCGGGCAGGAGGTCGCGGGTGCCCCGGGGGGCGCGGAAGGCAGGCATCGCCCGAAGTCTAGCCGTCTACCATGCCGCGGCGGGCCGGATGCCCACACGATTGGGCGGTTCCGCGGCCCGGGACCGGCCGGGCGACGGTCAACCCTGGGGGAGCAGCCACACGAACGCGACCCCGAGCATCGCGACCACCAGTGCCGCGGCGGCGGCAACCGTGATCGACGCCGATGCCGGCCGGAACGCCTCCGCGTCGATGCGCAGCCGGGCCTCCCGGTAGCGCCACGTCCCGACGACGACCAGGAACGCGCCCGTCCCGATGACGATGGTCGACATGCCGCGGACCAGCGGGAAGCCGGGCGAGACGTCCCGGGCGAGGAACTGGGCCGCCGCGAGCCCCAGAGCGACGAGCGTGATCCCCGTGCGGAACCAGGCCAGGAAGGTCCGTTCGTTGGCGAGGTGCGTGCGGGCGCGGGAATCGGGGTCCACGGTCACACCCCGAGCATACCGCCGCCGTCCCGGAGCAGAACCCTAACGTTTACGTGAACGGCAAGGTTGGGTAGACTCCACCACGTGACCGAGACGACCGCCGAACCCCGCCTGCTCCGCATCCAGGAGGTCGCGGCCGACACCGGCCTCACCCCACGCGCGATCCGCTACTACGAGGAGCTGGGCCTCCTCGCCCCCGCGGCCCGCTCCGAGGGTGCGTACCGCCTGTACGACGCCGAGGACCTCGAGCGCCTCCACTTCATCCGCGGGCTCCGGGACGATGCCGGGTTCGCCCTCGCCGACATCCGCCAGCTGCTCGAGGACGAGGAGGCGCGAGCCCGCAACCGCGACCGCTTCCGCTCCACCACGGACGAGGCGGAGCGCCTCCGGATCCTGCGCGACGCCGTCGGCATCGTGGACCGCCAGATCGCCACGCTCCGCGCGAAGATCGGCCGGCTCGAGGCGATGGTCTCCGAGGCGCAGGACCGCCGCACCCACCTCATCGTCCACCTCGACGACCTCGAGGCCGGCCGCGAGCCCTCACATCCCGCCCACGGCCCCGACCGATGACCAACCGGCTCGGCCGTCAGCTCCCGATCCCGGGCGCGGGGTTCGCGTTCGCAAACGGGGCGCGCGCCTTCCGGCACCGCAACTACCGCCTGTTCTTCAGCGGCCAGCTGGTGTCGCTCATCGGAACCTGGATGCAGTCCGTGGCCCAGAGCTGGCTGGTGCTCCAGCTCTCCGGCGACCCGTTCCTGCTGGGCGTCGTCGCGGCGGTGCAGTTCGTGCCCGTCCTGATCCTCGGCCTGTTCGGCGGCCTGATCGCGGACGCGCTGCCCAAGCGCAAGACCCTGATCGGCACCCAGACGATCCAGATGGCGCTCGCGTTCATCCTGTTCGGGCTGACGGCGACGGGCGTCGTGCAGGTGTGGCACATCATCGTGCTGGCTGCGCTGCTGGGTGTCACCAACGCCGTGGACATGCCCACCCGCCAGGCCTTCGCGGTCGAGCTGGTCGGTCGCGAGGACATCGCCAATGCGGTGGCCCTCAACTCCGCGACCTTCAACGCCGCCCGGATCCTCGGCCCGGCCGTCGCGGGGCTCACGATCGGGGCGTTCAACATCAGCATCGCGTTCCTGCTCAACGGCCTGAGCTTCCTGGCGGTCATCGTTGCCTACGCGGTGATGCACGACGACGAGCTCAACTCGCCGCCCCGGATCCTCCGCCCGCGCAGTGTCGGCGAGGTGCGCTCGACCCTCGCCGAGGGGCTGCGCTACGTGTGGTCCACGCCGTTGGTGCTGCTCGCCACGGCGGTGATCGGCGTCGCGTCCACGTTCGGCATGAACTTCAACGTGATCATCCCGGCGCTGGCGCAGGACGTGCTGCACACGGACGCCGCCGGCTACGGGTTCCTGATGGCGGCGTCGGGAGTCGGCGCGCTGGTGGCCGCCCTCCTGATCGCATTCGCGCACCGATCACGGCCGGGGCTGATCGCGGGCGGCGCAGCGCTCCTCGGCGTGGCGGAGATCGCGCTCGCGACGAGCGGCACCTTCGGGCTCAGCCTGGGCCTGATGTTCATCGTCGGGCTGGGCGCGATCCTGATGGCGGCAACCGCGAACACCACGATCCAGCTGACGGTGCCGGATCAGCTCCGGGGCCGGACGATGAGCGTGTACACGACGGTGTTCGCGGGCTCCGCCCCATTCGGCGGCCTGTTGATGGGCTGGCTCGCGTCGCGCTTCGGCGTTGGCGTCTCGATCGCGGTGGGCGGCATCGCCTGCGTCGTCGTCGGGGTCGCGGCATTCGGGTGGCTGCGCCGAATCCGCGGCCGGCAGGCCACCACCGTCCTCGCCACGGACGCCGAAGCGGAGATGGAGCCGGGCGGCGTGCCCACGGCCTCGCGAGTCCGCTGAGCGGCTGTCCGGCGGCCGGCACGCGGCCGGTCCCGGCTCCGGCCAACCCCCGTGACGAGCGTCAGCTCAGGTCGCGCTGGACCGAGAGGACGTCCTTCAGTTGCTCTACGCGGCCCATCACCTTGGCCAGCTGCGCGACGGACGCGACCTGGAGCGTCATCGACACGATCGCCGTGTGATCCGGGTTCACGCCCAGGTTGGCGGCGAGGATGTTCACCTTGTTCTCCGCCATCACCTGCGTGATCTCGGACAGCAGTCCGGTCCGGTCGTAGGCCTCGACGCGGATCGCGATCGGGTAGGTCTGGGCGGGCGCGGCCTCCCACTCGACCTCGATCAGGCGGCTCACCTCGCGCTCGTTGAGGACGGTGTTGCACGAGCGCAGGTGCACCGTGACCCCCTTGCCGCGCGTGATGAAGCCCTGGATCGGGTCACCCGGGATCGGGTGGCAGCACTTGGCGAAGCGGACCAGCAGGTCCCCCACTCCCTTGACGCGCACCCCGCCGGGCCGGGCCGGCTGGGGGGGCGCGATCGTCGGCAGCGCGGCCTGGCCGTCGTCGAGGACGCCAAGGCGCATGACGACCTGCTGCGCGGACACCGCGCCGTACCCGATGGCGGCGTAGAAGTCGTCGAGCGTGTCGTGCCCGTAGGCCCTCCCGACGTCGGCGATGTGGTCCAGGCCCACGGCCTGGATGCTGGTCCTGGCGAGGCGGCGCAGCTCGCGCTCCAGGCTCTCGCGCCCGTGGACGATGTTCTCCGCGCGGTCCTTCTTCTTGAACCACTGGCGGATCTTCTCCCGGGCGTGGGAGGTCCGGACGATGTTCATCCAATCGCGCGACGGGCCGTGCTCGCCCTTGGTCGTCACGATCTCGACGATGTCGCCGTTCTTGAGCCGGTAGTCCAGCGGCACCAGCCGGTTGTTGACCTTGGCGCCGATGGTCCGGTGCCCGATGTCGGTGTGGATCCGGTACGCGAAGTCCAGCGGCGTGGCACCGGCGGGCAGGTCCTTGACATCGCCGCGCGGCGTGAACACGAAGACCTGATCCTGGAAGATGTCGAGCTTGATGCCCTCGACGAACTCGGTCGCGTCCGACTCGGAGACGTCGCGCTGCCACTCCATGAGCTGGCGGAGCCAGGCGAGCTTGGCGTCGTAGTCGCGCTCCGCCTTGGAGCCCTCCTTGTAGCGCCAGTGCGCCGCGATGCCCACCTCGCTGACCTGGTGCATCGCGTGGGTCCTGATCTGGATCTCGAGCGGCTTGCCGTCGAGCGCGATCACGGCCGTGTGGAGCGACTGGTAGAGGTTGTTCTTGGGGACGGCGATGTAGTCGTCGAACTGGCCGGGGATGGGCCGCCAGAGCGCGTGGACGATGCCCAGCGCGGCGTAGCAGTCACGGATCTCGTCGACCAGGAGGCGGATCGCGTAGACGTCGTAGATCTCGCCGAACTCCGCGCTCTTGCGCTCCATCTTCTTCCAGATGCTGTAGATGTGCTTGGGGCGGCCCTGGAGCTCGCCCACGATGCCCGCCTCCTGGAGGCGCGGCCGAAGCTCCTCGATGGCCCGCTCGATGTAGCTCTCACGGCCGCGGCGGCGGGTGTCGAGCAGCTTGGCGAGCTCGCGGAAGGCCTCGGGCTCCAGGACCTTGAAGCTGAGGTCCTCGAGCTCCCACTTGATCTGCCAGATCCCGAGGCGCTCGGCAAGCGGCGCGTAGATCTCCATCGTCTGGCGGGCGATGCGCTGCTGCTTCTCGGGCTTGAGGTAGCCCAGGGTGCGCATGTTGTGCAGGCGGTCGGCGAGCTTGATCAGCACGACGCGGATGTCGTCGGCCATCGCGAGGAACATCTTCCGGATGTTCTCCGCCTGCTGCTGCTCGTGGCTGTGGGTGCTGAACTTGGACAGCTTGGTGACGCCGTCCACCATGTGCGCGATCTCGGGCCCGAACCGCTCCTCGACGTCCGCGAGGCTGTACTCGGTGTCCTCGGGGACGTCGTGGAGCATCGCCGCCGCGACGGCGATGGGGTCGACGCCCAGCTCGGCGAGGATCTGGGCGGAGGCGATGGGATGCGTGACGTAGGCCTCGCCCGAGGCCCGCACCTGGGCCTGGTGCGCCTCGACCGCGAGGTCGAACGCCTTCTCCACGACGGCGAGGTCCGCCTGGGGGTGGTGCGCGCGAAGCTCGCCGGTGAGCGTCGCCCGGAGCGGTTCGGCGTCGAAGGGGGTGGTCGTCACGCCGACCGGGCCGCGCTCCTGGACGGGCACCGCCGCGCGGGCCCCGCGCTTGCCGGCGGGCACGGGCGCACGCGGCCCCTCGAGGGGGACCTCGGGATCGCGGACGACGGGATCGGCCATCCGCGGAGTCTACCGCGTGCGTCCCGGCGGCCCGCCGGTCAGCCCAGGATGCCGATCGCGAGCTGCCCGACCAGGCGCAGACCGCCACCTTGGGTGACCCGGACCGAGGTGAGCTCGATGGGGAGATCCTCCCCACCCCGGATCAGCGCGATCTCGGTCCCGGCCGCGGTCCCGCCAACGCCGCGCACGACGAGGTCGCCCTTGCCGTTGATCGCGAAGCGGCCCCTGGAGGTCGTGCCGCCGGCCTTCACGGACAGGCCGTCGGGGGCGGTCAGGGTCACCGATGTCGGCCTCGTCCCGATCCGGGCCTCCAGCGCGTCCGCGATCAGCGCCTCGACCTCGGCGTTGGGGATGACGGTCGTGGTCGTGATCGCCTTGCCGCCGCCGGAGATCGAGATCCGGTCGAGCGTGACCCGCTCGCCGCCCAGCGCGGTGATCGTGACGTCGGTCAGCACGCCATCGACCGATCCGGCGGTCCGCTCGAGGACTGCCACGTCGCCCAGGACGAGATCGAGCGAGCCCATCTCGAGCCCGCGGAAGGTGGCCTTCGTCGCGGTGACGTGGACGGTGCCGGCGCGGAGGCCGACGAGGTCCGTGGGCGGGTCGCTGTGGACGGTCACGGTGGTGTCGGCCGCGGTCAGCCCGGCCGCGCCCAGGCCGGCGGTGAGGATCCCGGCCGCCATGGCCGGCAGGCCCACCACCACGATGAAGCCGATGACGATCGCCCCGAGCAACAGCGTGAACAGGCAGCCGCGCATCGCCTAGCGATCCACCCAGCCCATGCCGGCGAGGATCTCGCGGGCAACGGCGGCTTCGTCCCAGGGGATCGCGTGGTCCGCGTACAGGATCGTCGGCTCGTGGCCCTTGCCCGCGAGGAGGACGACATCGCCGGGGCGGGCACGCTCGAGGGCGGCCGCGACGGCCTCGTGCCGGTCCACGATCCCGAGCACGTCGATGCCGCGACGGCGGCCGGCCGACGCTGCGCCCCGGACGATCTCCTCGACGATCGCGTCGCGGTCCTCGCCGCGCGGGTCCTCGTCCGCGGCGACCACGAGCCGGCAGCGCTCGCCCGCGATCCGGCCCATGACCGCCCGCTTGGCCGTGTCCCGTTCCCCGGCCGACCCGAACACGGCGATGAGCCCGCCGCCGCGGGCCGCCGCGACGGGCGCGAGCAGGTCCAGCACGCCCTGGAGCGAGGCCGGCGAGTGGGCGTAGTCGACGATCACCGCGAACGGCTGCCCGGCGTCGATCCGCTCCATGCGCCCCGGGACGCCAGCGACGCCCTCGAGGCCCGCC
This sequence comes from Candidatus Limnocylindrales bacterium, assembly GCA_038250545.1. Taxonomy (GTDB): domain Bacteria; phylum Chloroflexota; class Limnocylindria; order Limnocylindrales; family CSP1-4; genus CAIXZV01. The sequence continues at coordinate 69,995 of JBBSCF010000001.1, forward strand.
CGGACCGCGGCGGGGTCGAGCCCCAGACCCTCGCCCAGCGCGACGACGGCCAGCGCGTTGTGGACGTTGAACCGCCCGGCCAGGCGGAGCGAGAGCGCGCCGGCGCCCGACGGCGCGACGAACCGGACCCGGAGCCTGTGGGCGTTCTCCTCCACCCCGGTTGCGCGGACGTCGGCGGACGGGTCGGTGCCATAGGAGAGGACCGTCGCGCCGGCCTCGCGCGCGGTCGCCTCGAACCACGAGGCCGAGGCGTCGTCGCGGTTGAGGACGGCCAGCTTCGGCCACGGGCGGCCGGCAACCGTCTTGGGCGGGTTGTCAGGCCCCGCCGCGAGGGCGGCGAACAGGCGCAGCTTGGCCGCCCGGTAGCGCTCGAAGGTGCCGTGGAGGTCCAGGTGCTCGTGGGTAAGATTTGTGAAGATCGCCGCGTCGTACGCGATCCCCAGCACCCGGTCCAGCTCGAGGGCGTGCGACGTCGTCTCGAGCACCGCGGCCGCGTTGCCGTTGGCCGCCATCGCCCGCAGCGTCGCCTGGAGCTCCGGCGCGCCCGGCGTGGTGACGTGGGCCTCGTGGCGCTCCCGCTCCGCTCCCACCTTGGTCTCGACGGTGCCGATGAGCCCGGCGCTCAGCCCGGCGGCCTCGAGGGCCGCGAGGGCGAGGAAGGACGTCGTCGTCTTGCCGTCCGTCCCGGTGATGCCCACCACGCCGAGGTCCCGCGACGGATCACCCGACCACCACGCGGCGGCCCTCGCGAGGGCCGGGCGAGCGGCACGCACCACCAGCTGCGGGAGCGCGGCCCCGGCGACGGGCCGTTCCACGATCGCGGCGGCGGCGCCCGCGGCGGCGGCGCGCGCGACGAAGTCGTGACCGTCCACGTGGAACCCGGGCACCGCGACGAACAGCGTCCCGGGGACGACGGCGCGCGAGTCCTCGGCGACGCCCGTGACCGCGATGCCCGCCAGGCCGGCGGCGCCCGCCGGGAGGTCGCCCACGCACGCCCCGACGACCAGCCCGTCCGCCTCGAGACGCGCCAGCAGGCCGGCGAGCGGGCGCGGGTCCGCGGGGGCCGCGTCGGCGACCAGCCGCTCCACCGGCGTCGGCTCGGTGCTCATCGCGGCCCGCCCCCCCGCCCCAGCGTCCGCGCGAGCCTGGTCGTCGCGCGGCCCGCCGTGTAGCGCCAGGACCGCGCGACGCGCTCCTGGGCGCCCGCGAGCGCCACCCACTCGGCCCCGAAGGAGCGCTTGTGCTCGTACAGCCCGAACGTCGGCTCGCCGGGCTCCGGGACGCGGCGGGCCCCCGCCACATCGACCCCGCCAAGGTCCATCTCGGTTCGCCGTTCCGCGACCGCGAGCTCGATCGCCCGCCAGCGCAGCAGGTGCATCGCCCCCGGATGGTCGCGGCGGCGCTCGGCGCGGTCCGCGGAGTGCTGGGTGGACAGGCGGGTCCCGTGCCGGTACAGGACCAGCCCGCCGAGGACGTCGCCATCCGCGGCACCCTCGCGGGCTTCGAGGTACACGAGGTGCCCCGCCGCGAGCGCGCGGCGCCACCAGCCCGTGAACTCGGCGGGGCCGGCGAACCCGAAGCCGCGCCGGTCGCCGGTGGCACGCAGCAGACCGTAGAAGCGGTCCAGGGCCGCGGCGCCGGCCTCGGTCGCACGGAGGGCGCCATCCAGCTCCGAGGCGGCCGCGTCCCAGCGCAGGACCACGACCCCGTCGCGCTCCGCCCGGCGGATCCGCTGGCGGGTGGCCTTCGCGATGCCGGCGAAGGCGGCCCCGGCGTCACCGTCCGCCGGCAGGGCCAGCGCCATGCGGTGGCGCGAGGGCTGGATCTCCGGGATGGCGTGGAACCCGGCGCGGGTGAGGGCGCCGGCGTATGCGGCATCGTCCGCGGCGACCTCGGGGTCCGCCGCGACCACGTCGATGCCGGCGGCGTCCAGGTGCAGCGCCACGGCCCCCAGGCCCTCGCCGATGGGACCCGCCGCCCCCGACCCCGCGACCCACGGCGTCCCGGGCCCCACGGGCCCGCGTGGGAGGTACGCGGAGCCGCCCGGCAGCCACGGCCAGCGGCGGATCAAGGCGAGCGCGCGCTGCTCGCCCACGGCCAGGAACCGCGGCTCCCAGCCGCCGGCGGCGCGGTGCTCGGCCCAGGCCCGAGATTGGTACACGTGCCCCCCGGGCGCATCGACTGCCCGCGCGTCCCAGCCGTCGAGGTCGGTGCCAGACAGCTCCCGGACCGCCGGAACGGTCACGCGTCGCCCCCGGCGTCGCCCCCGTAGCCGGCGGCCGTCGTGCCGCCCGCACCGCGCAGCCCGTGCCGCAGGCGCTCCACGCGGACCCGGACCCGAAGCGCGACCGAGTACGTCCGTCGCCCGAACGCGTCGAGCACGAGGTCCCACGCCCCGATGTACCGAATCTCGCGGCCGCCGAACCCGGTCTTGAAGTGATCGATGCCGGCGTGCGCGAGGCCCCACAGGTCATAGCTGGTGGCGCCGGCCTCGCGCGAGCTGCGGATCGCCTCCCACTTGAGCAGGTAGTTGGCCCGCGAGTCCGCACCAGCCTGCGTCATGCCCCCGTACGGCTCCACAACCCGGGTCCCGGCTCGCACCAGGAACAGCGTCGCGACGGGCTCGCCATCGGGCAGCTCGGCGAACAGGAGGCGCGCCCGGCCGTCGGGCCCGTAGGCGTCCCACGCGTCGCGGTAGGCCGACTGGGCGCGGATCAGGAACCCGGCACGATCCGCGGTCTCGCGGTAGATCCGGTAGAACGCGTCGAGCCGCTCCGGGCCCGCGTCCACGATGCGGACGCCGCCGGTCCGGGCCTTGTTGACGTACTGGCGCCACTTCTTGCGCAGGTCGCCCCAGAGCACGGCTTCATCCGGGAGGAGATCGATGATGCGCGTGCTCACGGGCTGCACGGCCGCCGCGGGCTGCCAGCCGGCGGCGCGCAGGGCGGCGGTCACCGCGTCGCCCTCGTCGGGACCGGCGCCGCGCTCGATCTCGGGGTCGATGCGCAGGTGGCTCGCTCGGGCTCCCTCGCGCAGGCCCGTTCGCGCGAGATCCGTGAAGCGCTCGATCGAGGCGGCGTCCCAGGCGTCGAGCAGCGGCCCGCGCGGGGCGTAGGCGAAGGCCCACGGCAACGGCCCGGGGCGGCGGAGCAGGACCTGGGCGCCGGTGCCGGACGCGGGGTCGTGCAGGCGGCGGGACGTCCAGCCGTTGACGGCCTTGACGCGGGCCCAGCCGCTGAGCTGGAGGTAGGAGCCGAGGGGGTTCGCCTCCACGACGGCATCCCAGGCGGCCGGGTCGGGGTCGGCGTGCGCCGGGAGCCCCACGGCGGGTCGGCGCGCGGTCATGCGCGTCCGCGCCGGCGAATGAGGTCCACCACGACCCCGACGATAGTCCGGAGCTCCGTGATGCGCAACGCGGCGGACCCGGCGAGGATCACGAGCCCGCCGGCGCCCACCGCGGCACCGGCGCGGACGACCAGCAGCAGGAACCCGGGATCCTCGCCCCAGGCGCCCAGGAGCGTCTGCTCGATCCCGTAGCCGACGGCGGCGCCGGCGAGGGTCGCCAGCAGCGTCCGGGCCATCACCCCGCCGACGTAGCCGACGCCCGCGCCGTAGCCCGGCACGCGGCCGCGCAGGAAGATCGCCAGCGCCACCGTCTCGAGCCAGGCCGAGAGCGCGATCGAGAGCGCCAGGCCGTTGAGCCCGAGCGGTCGCACGAGGATGTTGGCGAGGAGGATGTTGGCGACGACCGCCCCAAGGGCCGCGAGGACGGGGGTCCTGGTGTCCTTGAGCGCGTAGAACGCCCGGGCGAGCACGGCGATGAGCGCGTGGGCGGTGAGGCCGATGAGGAACACCGCGAGCGCGAGGCCCGTCGCCTCGATCGCGCTCTCGCTGATGCCCGCGATCCCGAACAGGATCCGGACGAGGTCCTCCGCCACGACGATCCCGAGGCCCGCGATGCCGATCATCACGAACGCGAGGATCGCGAGGCCGCGCACGAGGAGCCGCGTGAAGCCCTCGGTGGCGCCGTCGGCGGCCTCCCGCGAGAGCGACGGGAGCAGGACGACGCCCAGCGGGACCCCGATGACGCCGATCGGGATCTGGAGCATGCCGAAGCTGAAGTTGAAGACCGGGAGGGCCTCGGTTCCGAGGGTCGTCGCGAGGCTCGTCATCACGAGGAACACGAGCTGCGTGGCCCCGAGCCCGATGGCGCGCGGCGCCATCAGCACGAGGGCCAGCCGCGCCTGGTCATCCGAGAGTCCGAGCCGGGGTCGGATCCGCGCCCCCATCCGGACGATCGCGGGTGCCTGCACGAGGACGTGCCCGATGGCGCCTGCGACCACGCCGTAGGCGAGGGCCGTGAGGCCCATCGATTCGGTCAGGAACAGCGCGGCGCCGATGATGCCGAGGTTGTACACGAGCGGCGCGAGGGCGGCCACAGCGAACCGGCCGCGCGAGTTGAGGACGCTGGTGAGGACCGCGCCCAGCGCGAGGAACAGCGGCGAGAGGACCATGATCCTCGTCAGCTCGGTGGTCTTCGCGAGCTGCGCGTCGTCGAAACCCGGAGCCATGAACGCGACGAGGCCCGGCGCAAACAGCAGGACCAGGGCTGAGAACACCAGCAGCAGCGACAGCATGAGGGTCGTGACGGTGGACACCACGCGCCACGCGCGGGCCTCCTCGTCCTTCGCGAGCAGCGAGGCGATGATCGGGATCAGCGCCGACGAGAGCGCCCCGGCGGCGACGAGCTGGAACAGGAAGTCCGGGATCCGGAACGCGGCATAGAACGGGGCCAGGTTGCCCACGTCCGGGAAGGCCGCGGCGATCACGATGGTCCGGACGTAGCCCAGGATCCGGGACGCGAGGAACAGCACCGTGACGATGAGCCCGGCGCGGGCGATGGCCCGCGTCGTGGACGAGCCCGGGCGGCCCGCCTGCTCCGCGGCGTCCTCGACGGCGTCCTCCGCGACCGTTGCTGCCTCGTCCATCAGGAGCCCGCCCGGGCCCGGGGATGGGCCAGCCGGTAGGCGTCGCGCAGGCGACCCGGCGAGACGTGCGTGTAGACCTGGGTGGTCGCGAGGCTCTCGTGCCCCAGGAGCTCCTGCACGACCCGCAGGTCCGCGCCGCCCTCGAGGAGGTGCGTGGCGAACGAGTGGCGCAGCGTGTGGGGGCTCACGCCCTCCGGCAGCCCGGCGAGCCGGCGGAGACGCTCGAGGCGCATCCGGAGCCCACGGACGCCGAGCGGTGCGCCGCGGTGGTTCAGGAAGACCTCGTCGGGGTCGGCCGCCCCGGCGGCGCGCCGGACGGCGAGGGCCGGGCGCGCCTCGTCGAGGTACTCGCGCAGCGCCTCCCGGGCGGGCCGGCCCAGCAGCCCTTCGCGCTCCTTGCGGCCCTTGCCCATCACACGCAGCACGCCGCGCCGCAGGTCCAGGCTCGCGAGGTCCGCCGCGGCGAGCTCGCTGATGCGCAGGCCGGCCGCGTAGGCGACCTCCACGAGCGCCCGGTCCCGCAGCGCGATCGCGCGGGCGAGCTCGGGGTCCCGGCGCGCCGTCCGCGTGGCCCCCGCCGCTGCCGCGACGAGGTCCTCGTCCACCGCGGCCAGCAGGGCCTCGACCTGCTCGATCTCCAGCACCCTGGGCAGGCGACGCGGGAGCCGCGGCGTGGCGACCGCGCCCCACGGGTCGCCCGGAGCGATCCCCGAGCGTGAGGCATACCGGTGGAAGGCGCGGATCGCCGCCATCCGCTGGGCGACCGAGGCCTTGGCGTGCCCCTCGGACAGCTCGGCGAGATAGGCGCGCAGGGCCGCGCGAGCCGGGGCGTGCCAGTCGGCGCCGTGGGCCTCGAGCCAGCCGAGGTACGCCGTCACGGTGGCCTCGTACGAGCGCCGCGTCTCGGGCGAGGCGTCGCGCGCCTCGAGCGAGCGCATGAACGCGGCCAGCGCCTCGGAGCCGGTCACGGGACGCCCGCCGCGCGAGGGCGCGTCACCGGCGCCTGGCGGCTCACGCCGTCTTGCGCCGGGACCCGGTACCGGTGCGCGTGGTCCCGGCCGAACCCCGGGTCGTCCGCCGCGGAGCCGCCTTGGCGCCCGATCCGGCCTTGGCGCCCGACCCCGCCGCGCGCCGCGCGCCGCGCGCGGGACGCTCCAGCGCCGCGGGGTCGGCCGGGCCACCCGGGAGCCGAAGCCCGACGAGGCTCCCCTCCGGGAGCTCCACCGTCGCGCCACAGGTCATACAGATCCCGGCGTCGCCCTTCCGCGCCACCGCGCCACGGCCGTCGGCGTGCGCCGCGTCCGAGGCATCGTGGACGGCGCCCGTGGGCTCGTCGTTGGTCGTGAAGTCGCACTTGGGGTAGCCGGAGCACCCCCAGAAGACGTTCCCGGTACGCCGCGCACGACGGGCCACCAGCCTGCCGTCCGCATTCCTGGGGCAGACGACCTCGAACGCGAGCGGATCGGGCGGCGGCGGGCCGTCCTTCCGGATGTAGGTGCACTCCGGGTACCGGGAGCAGCCGACGAAGGCGCCGAACCGGCCGCGTTTCGTCGCGAGCGTCCCCTCGCCGCACTGCGGGCAGGGCTCCCCGTCGCCCTCGAGACGCGGCGTCTCCTCGCCAGGGAGCGGGCGCGTCTCCTTGTGGTCGGGGTACATGGAGCAGGCGAGGAACTTGCCGTTGCGGCCGAGGCGGATCACCATCGGGTGCCCCTCGGAGCACACCTCGTCCGTCGCCTCGGTCGTGACATCGGCCCGCTTGACCTCCTTGCGGACCTTGTCCACCTGGGCCTTGAGCGGTCCGAAGAACGCCCGCAGCAGCGGGACCCACTCGCGCTCACCCTCGGCGACCTCGTCGAGCTCGTCCTCCATCCGCGCCGTGAAGGCGAGGTCCACGTACTCTCCGAAGTACGTCACGAGGAAGTCCGTGACGATCTCGCCGATCTCCTCGGGCCGGAGACGGCGCTCCTCGACGATGACGTAGCCGCGCTCGACGATCGTGGAGATCGTGGCGGCGTAGGTCGACGGCCGGCCGATCCCGTGCTCCTCGAGCGCCTTGATCAGGGTCGCCTCCGTGTAGCGCGGCGGCGGCTCGGTGAAGTGCTGGACCGGCGTCACGGCCTCCACGGCGGTGACATCGCCCTCCTTGAGCGCCGGGAGGGACCGCTCCGTCTCCTCGGCGGTGGTGTCGTCCATCCCCTCGGTGTAGACGGCGGTGAACCCGTCGAACAGCGTCCTGGTGGCCGACGCCCGCAGGCGGTAGTCGCCCGTGACGAGCTCGATCGTCGTGGTCTCGAGCTCCTTGGGCGCCATCTGCGAGGCGACCGCGCGCTGCCAGATCAGCCGGTAGAGCTTGTAGGCGTCCGCCTTGAGGAACGTGCGCAGGGACTCCGGATCCCGCATGAAGGAGGTCGGCCGGATCGACTCGTGCGCCTCCTGGGCACCCTTGGCCTTCGTCTTGAACACGCGACCCTTGCCGGTGCCGTAGCGCGCGCCGTAGCGCTCCAGGATCAGCGCCTGGGCCTCGGTCATCGCCACGCCGGCGATCGCGGTCGAGTCCGTGCGCATGTAGGTGATGAGGCCGACGTGTCCGTCCGGGGTCTCGGCGCCCTCGTAGAGGCCCTGCGCGATGGACATCGTCCGCTTGGGGTTGAAGCCGAGCTTGCGGCTCGCCTCCTGCTGGAGCGTGCTGGTGGTGAACGGGGGCGCCGGGTTACGCTTCGAGGGCTTCGCGGCCACCGACTCCACGACCGGCCGGCTGCCCCGCAGGGCCTCGGCGTGGCCCGCCGCCGTCTCGCCGTCGGAGATGTCCACGGCCTTGCCGTGGATCCGCGCGACATCCGCCGTGAAGGTCGTGCCATCGGCGGTCGCGAGGAGCGCCTCGAGCGTCCAGTACTCCCGGGCGGTGAACGCCCGGATCTCCCGCTCGCGCTCCACGACCATGCGCACGGCGACCGACTGCACGCGGCCGGCGGACAGGCCGCCGCGGACCTTGCGCGACAGCAGTGGGCTCAGCGTGTAGCCCACGAGCCGGTCCACAATCCGGCGCGTCTGCTGGGCGTCGACGAGGTTCTGGTCGATGTCGCGCGGGGCGGCAAAGGCCGCCTTGATGGCGCCCTCGGTGATCTCACTGAAAGTGACGCGGCGCGTCTTGCTGGCCGGGACGTGCGCCGCCTCGGCCACGTGCCAGGCGATCGCCTCGCCCTCGCGGTCGAGGTCGGTGGCGAGGTAGACGCGCTCGGCGCTGCGCGCCGCCTTCTCGATGGCGGAGACGTGCTTGCGGCGGTCCTCCGACACCACGTACTCCGGCTGGAACTCGTGGTCCACGTCCACGCCGAACTTGCCCTTGCCCGGGTTCTCGGGCAGATCGCGGACATGGCCGTACGACGCGAGGACCTGGTAGTCCGCGCCGAGGTAGCGCTCAATCGTCCGCGCCTTGGCGGGCGACTCCACGATCACGAGGTTCTTGGGCATGGCGGCGCGGAGTGTAGCACCGGGCCCTTGCGCGCCAATCAACCGGGGCGGCCCCGGCGCGGTCGCCTAGATGTCGCGGACGCGCTGGAGGAAGTCCTCGTCGAGCTCGAGCTCGGCCTCGGGGGCGGGCTCCGGCTCGTCCTCGACCACCAGCCCCATGCCGTCACCCAGGGCGATTGGCAGGCGTCCGCCGGGGTCGGCCCCGGCCGGATCGGTCGCCGCGCCGACGACGGCCGCGTACACCGGCGAGTCGGGGGCGACTCCCCCCTGCGCGAGGTGCCTCGCCACCTCGGCGGCCGGGACCTCCAGAAACCGGATGTGCAGGTTCGGGAAGAAGAAGGTCGAGTCGGTGCGGTCGATGAAGATCGGCTTCTTCCCGTCCAGGCTGCGGACGTTCGTGCAGACCATGCCGACATCGGCGGCGCTCGGCACGCTGAACAGATCGGCGAGCAGCGGCTGCTCGTTGGAGATGTGGATGACGACGTTGCGGATCACGTCCCCATGCTCGGGGATGTGGCGCGTCCCGTCACCGACCCGATGGTCCCACCCCGCCGGTGCCCTCGAGGTCAGGGGGTGTAGAAGTCCACCACCAGCCGGACGCGCCCGCCCGACACCCAGACGCCGATTCCGACCTGGTGGAACCGCGCGTCCATCAGGTTGCGGTAGTGGCCGCCGTTGTACGGCCGCTCGCTCTGGAAGTACAGGTGCGAACCCAGGACCGCCGACGACGGGTTGCCGGACCGGCAGCCCAGGTTCTCGCCCCAGCGATAGTTGGTGTAGCCCGCGCGACGGAGCCGGTCGCCGGGGGTGCCCCCGATGAAGTGGTCGCACTTGTTGCGGGTCGCGAGCAGCTTCGCGTACGGGCGCGAGACCTTGCTGCTGATCCCGGCGTTAAGCGAGAGCGGCGCCACGGAGCGACCGCCCGGCGAGGAGCAGGCGCCCTTGGACGTCACCCATCCGCCGGTCCTCGTGCAGTTCATGAGGCCCAGGTAGTAGGCCTCGACGCCGGACCAGCTGCCGGCAACGGCTCCGCCGCCCGGTTTCGGGATCGGCTTGGGCGTGGGCTTGGGCGCGGGCTTGGGGGCAGGCTTGGTGACCGCCTTGGGCTTGGGCGTGGGCTTGGGCGTGGGCTTGGGCACGACGGTGAACGTGCCGGCCGCCGCGGCCGCGACGCGCGTCCCTGTCCTCGAGGCCGCGCCCGTGTCGACGCTGGCCTGGACCTTGGCGCCATAGGGCAGCGGGTCGCTGAGAACGAACACCAGGACGCGATCCTGCTCGGCCCAGCTGACCTTGCCCGTGAGCTCGGTCGTGCCGACCGTCACGTGGAAGGCGGCGACCGTCGCCTTGCGGGCCATCCGCTCGGTGAACCGGACGGAGATGGCGGCGGTGCGGGCCACGTCGCCCTCGCCGGCGCGCGGCCGGAACCGGACGACCTCGGGTGCCACCGTCGTGCGGACTATGAGTGACGGCAGGCTCGCGAAGGCGATGCCGTCCGCGTCCACGAGCCCGGCCAGCGACAGCTCGTAGGTCGCGTTCACCGCGAGCGGAGCCGCGGGGGTGAAGACGAACAGGCCGCTCCCCTCGCCGGCGGTGACGACCCCTTCGATGGCCGGCTCGGTCCGCAGGGCCGCGCGCACGGCCGCTGGCGTGGCAGGGCGATCGAGCGTGATGCCGAAGGCGGTGTCGAGGCGCACGCGATCCCCCGTGGCACGGGTGGCCGCGAGCGTCGCCGAGCCAGCGCGAGCCGTCAGCGCAACGGACCGGACCTCGCGAGATAGGACGCCGCCGTCCGCGGCCCGGGCGGTGCGGGCGACCGTGAGGGTGTACAGGGTGTCGGGACGCCACGCCGTGAGCGGGGCGAGGGTGAGCACGCGGCCGGCATCGTCCCAGGTGAAGGCAACGCCAGTATCAGGCTGGAGCCGGAGTGCAGCAGCGACCGAGGCGGCGTCCATCGGGGCGTCGAACGCGACGACGAACGGCTGCCGGAGCCCGTGGCCGGTGGTGACCGCGCCGAGGATGTGCGCGTCGACGGGGGGCGGCGTCGTCGAGGCGGGAACGGCGTTGCCGGGGGCGGGCGGCAGGCTCGCGATGACGACCAGCGAGATCACCAGCGCGGCCGCGATCCCTGCGCCGACCCGTGCCAGGCCACCGCGGCCGAGGGCCGCGACGTAGAAGACGGCAAGGACAGGCAGCGCGAGCAGGGTCGCCCCGAGCTTCCGCAATACGATGTCCTCCAAGCGAGCCGCCGGGGGCATCCGCGATCACGCGGAAGCCGGCATCCGGGGACGAGGGCCGACGGATCGTCGGCCCGGATTGGCTGGCAGCGTACCACCGTCCCGACGATGCGGGCAACCGTCGGGCCCCGTGCGTCAGGCCGCGCGTCGTCCCCCGCGGGTCCGGACCGACGGCACCCTGGCGGGCCCGCGTCCGCTCCTCGCCGCCAGCGCGCCGGCCGGACGGTAGCGGCCGTACGCCTCGATGACGAGCCCGCGGACCTCCAGCGAGGTGAGCGCGCCGAGCACGGTGCCGCTGCCGGCGCCGGTCGCCTGGACGAGCTCATCGACCGTCCCGATGCCATTCACGAGGAGCGTCGCGACCGCGCGCTCCGTCGCCGTGAGGGCCGCGCCGATCCCGTCGCCGACGCCCGCCCGGCGTCCCCCGGGGTCCAGCAGGCCGAGATCCTCGAGCAGCTCCGCCACCCCGGCCACGACGCGCGCCTCCGGCCCAGCCTCGCGCAGGAAGGCGAGACAACCGGCGACCGCGGGGTCGTCCAGCCGTCCGGGGACGATGTGCAGGCCCCTCCCCTGCTCCAGGGCCCAGGCCGCCGTGGTCAGCGCGCCGCTGCGGAGGCCGGCCTCCACGACGACCGTCGCGTCGGCGAGGCCGCTGATGATCCGGTTGCGTCGCGGGAACGTGCCGCGGTTCGGCTGGGTGTCCGGCGGGAACTCGGACAGCACGGCGCCCCCGCCGGCGGCGATGGCGCGTGCGAGCACCCGGTGCGCCGAGGGGTACAGCCGCTCGTGGCCGCCGCCGATCACCGCCACGGTCGGCGTACGGGCACGCACGGCGGCGGCGTGGGCCGCCCCGTCGATGCCCAGGGCCAGCCCGGACACGATCGTCGCGCCCAGCGCGGCGACCCCGTCGGCGATCCGCCCGGCCGTCGCGCGCCCGATCTCGGTCGGCCGCCGTGTCCCGACGATGGCGATGGCGCGGGCGCGGTCGAGGGCGGCGGGGTCCCCGGTCAGGAACAGGACCGGGGGTGGGAGGTCGATCCGCCGAAGCCTCGACGGGTAGGCCTCGTCGGCGAGCGTGATGATGCGGACCCCGGAGCGGAGGACGGGCTCCAGCGCCACCTCGGGGTGAGCCGCGGCAGCGCGCACGGCCGTCGCCGCTCCCGGCGTGAGCGTCGGCGAGCCGCCGTCCGGATCCGCGGTGGCCCTCACCAGGGCCGGGACGGCGTCCGGGTCCCCGGCGGCTCGCAAGACGGCCGCGGCGCTGCCGAAGGCGGCGAGCAGCCGCGCGAACGAGACAGGGCCCACGCCCTCGACGCCCGAGAGAACCACCCACGCATCCCGTTCCGCCCCCGCGGGCGCAGCATCCGGCAGGGCGCCCGCATCAAGCCGTGCCGGCGCCTCGGTCCGTGCCGGGCCCCCGGCGCCGTCGGGCTCCGTGCGGCCGAGCGGTCCATACCTCCCAACGCCGAGCATCAGCCGGCCTCCGCGAGTGAGGGAACCTCGGCCGGTGCCCGGAACCGCGCCGCCTCATCCAGGTGCGCCTCGACCACGGCGTCGGCGCCCTCGAGATCGGCGATGGTCCGCGCGACGCGCAGCAGGCGCTCCGTCCCGCGTCCCGAGAGCCCCTCGCGCTCCGCCAGCTGGATCGCCCGGGCGGTCGCGGCGGGGGACAGCCGGCATACGGCGCGCAGCTGCCGACCGCGGACCCGGCCGTTGGGGACGTCGCCGGTGCGCGCCCGCTGGCGCTCGCGCGCCGCGGCGATGCGCGCCGCGACGGCGGCGGATCCCTCGGGCACCGGCCCCGCCACGAGCAGCGCAGGCGGGACGCGGTCCACGCGCACCCAGAGGTCCACGCGGTCCCGCAGCGGACCGGAGATCCGGCGTCGATACCGCTGCGGGACCCCCGGCGGACAGGAGCACGACCGGTCCGCCACGCCATCCATGCCGCACGGGCACGGGTTCATCGCAGCCACGAGGGTGAACCGGGCCGGGAAGACCGCCGCCCGCCCCACCCGGACCACGGCGACGCTGCCGTCTTCGAGCGGCTGGCGGAGCGCCTCGAGGACGTCCCGTCCGAACTCCGGCAGCTCGTCCGCGACGAGGACGCCGTGATGCGCGAGGGTGACCTCGCCGGGCGACATCCGCGGGCCGCCACCCACCATGCCGGCGTAGGAGACGGTGTGATGCGGGGCGCGGACCGGGGGCCGCCGGACCAGCTCCCGGACCGGTTCGCGGCCCGCCACCGAGGCGACGACGGTCGCGGCGAGGGCCGCGGCGTCGTCGAGGTCCGGCAGCAGCCCCGTGATGGTGCGCGCGAGGAGGGTCTTGCCGGCGCCGGGCGGCCCGATGAGCAGCATCGGGTGACCGCCCGCGAGCGCGATCTCGAGCGCGCGACGCGCGACGGCCTGGCCGCGGACGTCCGCGAGGTCCACGACGGGGTCCGTGGTGCCCGGTTCCACGACCGCCATCCGGTCGGCGGCATCCGCGCCACCCGCCAGCCCGTCCGCACGCGGGAGCGGCACCGGGACGCCCCGCCACATCCGCCTGGCCCGCACCGCCTCCGCGGCATCCGCGAGGCTCGCGACAGCGACCGCCTCGAGCCCGGGCACGAGCCTGGCCTCCGCGGCGGCCGCGGCGGGCACCAGGATCCGGCGCACACCTGCCGCCTCGAGCGCGAGCGCCATGGGCAGGATCCCGGGCACGGGCCGCACCTCGCCACCCAGCCCGAGCTCGCCGACGAGCGCCACCCGCCCGACGGCGGCGCGCAGCTGCTCCGAGCCGAGCAGGATCCCGACCGCGATCGCGAGGTCCAGCGAGGCGCCGGCCTTGCGGATGTCCGCGGGCGCGAGGTTGACCGTGATCCGCCGGGGCGGGTGGTGGTAGCCGGCGTTGCGCAGCGCACCGCGGACGCGCTCCCGGGCCTCCGACAGGGCGGCGTCCGGCAGCCCGACGATCGTGAACCCGGGGAGCCCCGGGGCGACGTCCACCTCGACCCGGACGGGGCGGCCGGTGATGCCGGTGAGCGTGGCGGAGAGCAGGGTCGCGAGCACGGAGCGCACGGTAGCCCGCGCCACTCACCGCGGACTTATGCGGGCCCTCAGCCGGGGGCGAGCGCCGCCGGACAGGGCCGGCGGGGCGGCGGTCTAGCGCCCGGTCGTCGGCGCCAGGAGGCCGACGCCCTGGCCGGCCCCCTTGTCGACCGCCTTGGCGAAGTCCAGCACCGCGCGTCCCAACACGGAGTCGCCCTTGTCGATCATGAATGGCGCCCCCGTGTTGAGCGCGGAGATGGCGCTCCGGTACTCGTTCACGACCTGGAACTCGACCGGCCGGCGGAGGGCGCCCTCGGCGCTCTTGACGCTGATGCCGGTGAACGCGTTCGACCGGTTGAGCACGAGCTTGAGCTTGCTCTGCTCGTAGCCGAGGTGCCCGATCGTCTCGAGCAGGAGGCGGACGTTCTTGAGACACGAGAGGTCGGCCGTCATCACGACGAAGATCGAGGCCGCGATGTCGAGGACCATCAGGTTGCGGTCTTCGAGGCGCTTGTCGATGTCGACGATGACGTAGTCGTACATGCCCGCGAGCAGCTCCAGGATCTGGTGCAGGTGCGCCGCGGTCACGAGGTCCGCCGCCTCGGGCGACGGCGGCGCCAGGAGCAGGTCGACCCCCGAGTCGTGCTTGATAACGATGCTCTTGACGAGGTCCGCATCCATCGCCGGTGCGCTGACGACATCCACGATGCTCTTGCGGTCGAGGCCCAGGTCCAGGAAGACGCGGTGGTCGCCGAACTGCAAGTTCCCGTCCACGAGGCAGACCCGCCGGCCGAGGCCGTGGAGCGCGATCGCGGCGTTGATCGCGATGGTGGTCGTGCCCACGCCGCCCTTGGCGCCGTAGTAGGCGTGGATGCGGCCGAGCGGCGGGCGGCCGACCAGCGACTCGGACGGATGGAACCGCGCGATGAGGCTCTTCATCCGGGCCATGAGCTCGGCCGGGTGGAACGGCTTGATCAGGTAGTCGTCCGCGCCGGCGCGCAGCGCCCGGACCTTGCCCTGCACGTCCTTGTCGGCCGTCAGCATGATGATCGGCACGTGGCGGGTCCCGGCCTCGTCCGCGCGGATCCTGGTGGCGACCTCGTAGCCGTCCATCTGGCGGACGGTGACGTCGAGCAGGATCAGCGAGGGCGAGTCCTGCTGCCAGCGCCGGTAGCCGTCGGCCCCGTCCGAGGCAACCACCACCTCGTAGCCCTCCTGCTGGAGGGTGAACTGGAGCAGCCGCTGCACGCTCGCGTCGTCGTCGACGACGAGGACCTTTCCTGCCATCCGCACTCCCGTCACGGCGAACCCCCTCCCCGGCCGGTGTCGGGCCCGGGCCCAACCGGTGTGTGCAGCAGTATAGGGGGGCGCCGCGGTGCGGCCGCTACGGTCGAGCGGCGGCGAGCGCGCCGCGCACATGCGACGTCACGGCCGCCTCGTACCCGGCCGGGTCCACGGCGTGCCCTCGACCGTGGTCGGCGCCGGCGATGACCAGGTGGAGCGTCCCGGCCGGTGCCGCCGCCGCGAGCCGGTTCGCGTCGCGCGTGGGCACGGTCCGGTCGTCCGCGCCGTGGATGAGCAGGAGGGGCATGTCCTCGAGCAGGCCCACGACATCGATCGGCTGCGTCGCGCGCGGGTCGCCGCCGACGTGCCGCGCCATGCGGGCGAAGGCATGGCCCGCGATCCGCCGCCCGAACGGGACCCGCAGGCGGCTCGCGACCACGACGGCGAGCTCCGGCGCCACGGAGTCCGCGACGACCGCGCAGATCCGCGGCCGCGGCGCCTCGACCGTCGCCGCGGGCGCGTCGGGATCGCGATCCGCGGCGTCCAGGCGTCCATCGCCGAGCACCGCGACCGCGGCGATCGCCGTGATCCCGCCCATCGACGAGCCGACGATCGCCACCCGCCGGATCCCGCGGTCCCCGAGCCAGGCCAACGCACCGGCGACGTCATCGACCTCCTGCAGCCCGAAGGTCGTGGGTGCGTCGTCCGACCCGCCGTGGCCCCGGAAGTCGAGGCCCAGGACGCCGGCGGTCCGCCGCAGGAACGGGCCGACGTCGAGGAGGTCCGGCGTCACCGAGCCACTCCATCCGTGGAGCAGGAGGATCGCCTCGCGCGGGTCGACGACCCATGGCTCGTCGCCCCCCGCGGCGTCCGGCGCCGGGGCCGGATCCGCGGCCAGCCAGCGGCCCGTGAGCCGCACGCCATCGCGCGCCCGCAGGCGGACGACCTCGCCCCCCAGCCGGTCCAGCCCGGGTTGCATCCCGGACTCCTCGGGGAGCCGGCGCGGGGCATCCATCAGCCGTCGCGCCAGCCGGTCCACGACCGGCCCGATCGCCAGGAGCGCCACGAACGGCGCCGTCGCGATGAGCAGGATCCGGCCGATCACCCGGCGTCGGTGCCGCCCGCCGGGCGTGCGGTCATGCCCCGGTCCACGTACCCGCCAATCCGATCCGCCAACTTCATGAATTCCGACGGAATGACGAGCTTGGTGGACGGGCTGGCCCCTAGGCTCTTGAGGGCTTCGAGGTACTGAAGGGCCATCGTCTTCTCATCGACTTGGTTTGCGGCCGCGTAGATGCGCTCAAGAGCGAGGCTGAATCCCTCGGCGCGCAGGATAGCCGCCTGCCGCTCGCCTTCTGCCTTGAGGATCTCGGACTGCTTCTGGCCCTCGGCCACGTTGATCGCGGCCTGCCGATTGCCCTCGGACTCCGTGATCACGGCGCGCCGCGTCCGCTCGGCGGACAGCTGCCGGTTCATCGCGTCCTGGACGTCGCGCGGCGGGGTGATCTCGCGGATCTCCACCGTGGTGACCTTGCCGCCCCAGCGCTCGGTGACCTCGTCGAGCTTGACCCGCAGGACCTCGTTGATCTGCTCACGCTTGGACAGCACCTCGTCGAGGCTGATGTCGCCGATGACCGCGCGCAGGGTGGTGGAGGCGACGCCCAGGAGCATCGCGCCCAGGTGCTGCGGCGCGAGGACGCTCTTGAGCGGGTCCGCGATGCGCCAGTAGACGAGGAAGTCGACGTTGATCGGCGCGTTGTCCTTGGTGATGGTGGTCTGGCTCGGGACCTCGGTCAGCGTCTCGCGCAGGTCCACCTTGACCGGCCGGTCCACGACGGGGATGAGGAACCGCAGGCCCGGCTCCCGGATCATCGCCTCGTTGGTCTTGCCCAACCGGAAGACCACCATGCGCTCGTACTGCTGGACCACCCGCACCGAGAGGTACAGGAGAACGAGCGCCACCGCGAGCAGGAACGCGAGGACGGCGAGGGCGACGACGAGATCCATGGAGGTCCTCCGGGCTCAGGGCACGTCGGCGGCCGACCCGGTCGCCGATGGATGGATGGCAGTCGATGCGCCAGGGCGGGCCGGGGCGAGGAGCTCCACGAGGGCCGTCAGGCCATCGAAGCCGACGAGCCGGACCTCCGTGCCCCGCGCAAGCTCGGTCCCTTCCGGCGTGCGCGCGGTCCAGGTCTCGCCGCCGAGGTGCACGGTGCCGATGGGGGCAAGGGGGCCCTGGACCACGCCGAGGGTCCCCACGGGCACCGTCCGGCCCAGCTGCCGGAGTGGGCCGCGCATCCGGCGGGTCCGGATCGCCACGACCGTGATCAGGGCCATCAGGACCGCGAGCGTCCCCGTGGTGATGATCAGCACGACCGGCGCGACGGCCACGGCCGGCTGGCCCGGCGAGATCGGCGCCGTGTAGAGCGCCGACGCGCCCAGCACGACGCAGACGAGCCCCGCGAGCGAGAGCAGGCCGTGACTGACGATCTGGGTCTCCAGGACGAACAGCACGAACCCGACGGCGAGCAGCAGCAGGCCGCCCACGTTGAGCGGCAGGCTGCCGAACCCGATGAACGCGAGCACCAGCGCGACCGAGCCCGCGATGCCCGTCAGCAGGTTCGGGTTGATGAGCTCGGTCGCAAGCCCCAGGGCGCCGATGACGAACAGCAGGAAGGCCAGGTTCGGGTCGGACAGGAGGTGCAGGAACGCGAGCACCGGGTTCATCCCGGCCTCGGCGACCGTGGCCCCCGACAACTCCAGCGTGACCTGGCCGCGTCCGATCACGGTCACCTCGCGCCCGTCGGCGGCCGCGAGCACCTCGTCGATCGAGGCCGCGATCCCATCGACCGCGCCCGCGGAGACCGCCTCAGTTGCGGTGTAGGACCGCGCGTCCCGGACCGTGGACACCGCCCAGTCGACCGGGCGACCGCGGGCCTCGGCGAGGGCCGCGATCGAGGCCATGGCGTCCTCGCGCACCTTGATCCCCATCGTTCCCGCGATGTCGCCGCCGCTGCTGTCGACAGGCGTGGCGGCGCCGATGTTCGTGGCGGGGGCCATGTAGGCGAGGTTGGCGGCGAGGGTGATGAACGTGCCGGCGCTCGCCGCGCGCGCGCCCGCCGGTGCCACCCACACGATCACGGGGACCGGCGCCTCGAGGAACGCCTGCTTGATGTCGTTCATCGCGGCCAGGGAGCCCCCGGGCGTGTCGAGCCGCACGATGACCGCGGCCGCGCCGTCCGCGCCGGCCGCCGCGACGCCGTCCGCGAGATACCCGGCCAGCGCCCCGTCGACCACGCCCGTCGCGGTGAGCTCGATGACCTGTGGCGCCGCGCCGCGGACCATTCCGGCAGCACCCAGCAGCAGCACCCCCACCAGGAGGGTGGCGCGGGTGGCTCGGAGACGAAGCTGTGTCTGACCGCTCATGGCACCGGGTCGAGTATGGCACCCGGTCGGCGTCCGGTCGCGTGCCGCACCGCCCGCTCCACCGGTCACTCCGTCAGCGCGTCGAAGGCGAGGCGGCTCCACGTCTCCAGGCCGGCGCCGACCGCGGCGACGTCCTCGGTCGTGGCGAACGCGCCCTCCAGCTTCTCGGTCTCGCGGATCGCGACCGGCCGTCCGCCGGCGTCGGCGACGTAGACGAAGCCGATGTGGACCGACCCGACCGGCGTCGTGTCGTCGTTGAGCAACCCCACGGGTGCGTAGTCCGGTTCGAAGGCCGCGACGACCTCCTCGGACCACTCGCGGGCGAGGCACGCGGCGACGTCACCGTCGCCCGGGTTGAGATGCCCGCCCACGCCGATGGACCACGCGTCGTGGAGGCGCGCGTCGCCGCCGGCCTTCGTCCGGCGCATGAGGAACCAGCGCTCACCGTCGCGCAGCACGAGGTACGGGATGACCTGCTTGTGCGAGGGGTCCTCCTCCGCGTCGCCACGGCGCACGAAGCGTCCCTCGCGGGCGACCACCGCAAGCTCCGCGACGAGGTCGCCGCGACGGACGCCGGTCCAGCCCTCGCCGTCCACGAGGGCGGCCCGCGGCACGACCAGGACATGCTCGTTGGGGTCGCCCATCAGGCCGGATCCTCGAGGCGCGCCTTCGCGGCGGCGAGGCGCGCGCGCAGGACCTCGGGGTCGGGACCGCCGGGGGCGTCGAGGAGCGCCAACCAGGAATCGATCCCGGCGCGGTAGCGGTGGAGCACGGCCGCGACGGCCGCGGCGTTGAAGGCGAGGATCTCGGCGCCCATCGTGGCGTCGCCCCGCGCCAGCCGGGTCGTGTCACGCCAGCCCGACGCGGCGAGGGCGGCCGCGGCGGGCCAGTCATCGCCCGCGGCGGCCCCGGTGCCCGCGACCGCCTCGACGAGGGCCGCCGACACGAGGAGGGGCACGTGGCTGATCGACGCCACGAGGCGGTCGTGCAGGTCCGCGTCCAACTCGACGGGCCGGGCGCCGCAGGCGAGCGCCAGGGACCTGACCGCCTCGGGGTCGCCGCCGCCCACGGCCGGGGCGATCACCCAGGGCCGGTCGCCGAACAGCGCCGCGTCCGCCGCATCGAAGCCGCTCGTCTCGCGGCCTGCCATCGGGTGGCCGCCCACGAACGCGATGCCCGCGTCGCGCGCCGCGCCGACCAGGGCCGCCTTGGTGGAGGCCACGTCGGTGACCGTGGCGCCCGGGTCGAGCGCCGCGTGCAGGTCCCCGCCGGCCCCCAGGCGGCGCACCAGCGCGACGCACGCGAGGGGCGGCGCCGCGAGGATCACCAGGTCCGCGCCCCGCAGCGCGTCGACCGCGTCCGCGGGGGCCTCGTCCAGGACGCCGGCGGCAAGCGCGCGCTGCGGGCCATCGCCGGACGGCGTCCAGGCCGCCAGCGTGGTGCCCGCGTGCGTCGGCGATGCGCGCAGGGCGCGCGCGACCGAGCCGCCGATGAGCCCGAGCCCCAGGAACGCGATCTTCATGACCCCGATTATCGGGGACGACCGGCATGGACGGGAGCGCCAGACTGGCCGCCGCGGTCCTGCCCGTCCTCGCGACGGAATCGGGCGCCCCACGTCATGCAGAGAGGCACCTCGTGTCGCCGACCGATGGGCCCGAGAGGGCCGCCCCCCGGGCGACGCGCTCCACACCCCGATCCTCCACCCCGCGGCCCGTCCGCGTGATGCTGGTGGACGACCACCGCCTGCTCCTCGAGACCCTCTCGCGCGTCCTGGGGCTGGAGCCGGACATCCGGATCGTGGGGACCGCGACGACCGTCGCGGAGACGCGCGACGTCATCAAGGACCCGGTCGACGTGGTGCTCATGGACTACCGCCTCCCCGACGGCACCGGCGTCGAGGCCACGCGCCTCATCAAGGCGCGCTGGCCGTCGTGTCGGGTCGTCATGCTGACCGCCATCGACGACGACGAGACCGTCCTCGAGTCCATCCAGGCGGGCGCCGACGGGTACCTGACCAAGGACAAGGCCATCGAGGATGTCGTGGCCACCGTCCGGGCGGCCCACGCCGGCGCGACGCTCCTGCCCCGCTTCGTGATCATCGCGATCGCACGCCGCGTCGCCGAGGCCCGCGACCGGCAGGCCGAGCGTGCCCCGGTCGAGGCCCTGACCCCCCGCGAGCTTGAGATCCTCCGCGCCCTGACCGAGGGGCTCAAGCACCCCCGAGATCTGCGAGCTCCTGACCATCACGTCCAACACGCTCCGCACGCACGTGCAGAACATCATGGGCAAGCTCCACGTGCACTCGAAGCTGGAGGCCGTGGCCTTCGCGCTCCGCCACAGGCTGGTGGAGCCACCGCGAGCGGAGTAGGGCGCCCTACGCAGGCTGGAGGATGCGGCCCGCCGGGACCGCCCCGATGTTGGCGCCGGAACGCCGGATCCCGGCGTCCCGGCCACACGGGCGGGTGGCCGCGGTGGGCCGCCCTCCCCCGGGGCGGTCCGCCGCCACCTTGCCCGTCAGCCGACCTGCGGCAGGTTCTTCAGCGCCTCCGCGACCTTCTCGGCCGGGTACTCGTAGTCCTCGAGCGCGCCCTGCAGGTAGCGCTCGTAGCTGGACAGGTCGAAGTGGCCGTGGCCCGAGAGGTTGAACAGGATCACCCTGGCCTCCCCCGCCGCCTTCGCCTCGAGCGCCTGGTCCACGGCGACCTTGATCGCGTGAGTGCTCTCCGGCGCCGGCAGGATCCCCTCGGCCCGGGCGAACTGCACGCCGACCTCGAAGCAGGCGCGCTGGTGGACGCTGACGGCCTCGATCGCCCCATGCTCCTTGAGCAGCGACACCAGCGGCGACATGCCGTGGTACCGCAGCCCACCCGCGTGGATCGGTTCGGGCATGAAGCCCGAGCCAAGGGTGTGCATCTTGACGATCGGTGCCATCTTGCCGGTGTCGCCGTAGTCGTAGGCGTAGACGCCGCGGGTCAGCGACGGCGCCGCCTCCGGCTCGGCGGCGATGACGCGGTAGTTCGCCTCGCCGCGCAGGTTGCGCCCCACGAACGGGAACGTGAGCCCGGCGAAGTTCGACCCACCGCCGGCGCACGCGATGATGACGTCCGGCTCCTCGCCGGTCATCGCCATCTGCTCCATCGCCTCGAGGCCGATGACCGTCTGGTGGAGCATGACGTGGTTGAGCACGGAGCCCAGGGCGTACTTGGTGTCGTCGCGGGTGGCGGCGTCCTCGACGGCCTCGCTGATCGCGATCCCCAGCGAGCCGTTCGAATCCGGGGTCTCCTCGAGGACGCGCCGCCCGTAGGCCGTCGTGGGGCTGGGGCTCGGGACCACGGACGCGCCGTAGGTCTCCATCAGGTACCGGCGGTACGGCTTCTGGTCGTAGCTCGCACGGACCATGTAGACCTTGACCTCGAGGCCGAAGACGGCACCCGCGAACGCGAGCGCGCTGCCCCACTGGCCGGCGCCGGTCTCGGTCGCCAGGCGCTTGACGCCCTCCTGCTTGTTGAAGAAGGCCTGCGGCAGCGCCGTGTTGGGCTTGTGGCTGCCCGCCGGGCTCACGCCCTCGTACTTGTAGTAGATGTGGGCCGGCGTGTCGAGCGCCCTCTCGAGCCGGTGGGCGCGGATCAGCGGCGACGGACGGTAGAGCTGATACGCGTCTCGGACGGGGTCCGGGATCTCGATCTCGCGCTCCGCGCTGACCTCCTGGAGGATCAGCCCCATCGGAAACAGCGGGGCGAGGTCGGCGGGGCCGATGGGCTGGCCGGTGCCCGGGTGGAGGGGCGGCGACATCGG
The DNA here is from genome assembly GCA_038250545.1 of Candidatus Limnocylindrales bacterium. Classification (GTDB taxonomy): domain Bacteria; phylum Chloroflexota; class Limnocylindria; order Limnocylindrales; family CSP1-4; genus CAIXZV01. The sequence continues at coordinate 92,222 of JBBSCF010000001.1, forward strand.
GTACGGCAGGTCCGCGACGATGTTGTACCAGGCCCGCGGGATCCGGTCCTCGTCGAGCATGAACTTGGTCCGGCGGGGAGCGGCGGTGGCCATGGTGGGGCGGTCCTCCGAGGATGTCGGGCAGGTGGGGGCTCCCGGAGCGTAGCGGGTGCGCGGCGGCTCGGGCAACCGGATGTGCGTCAGGGAGCGCCTCTTGGCCCCCCCCCGGGGGCTCCTCAGGCGCGTAGCGGGATCTCGATGATCGGCTCGTAGCGCGGCGCGCCACCGCCCAGGTGGCTCCGGAAGAAGACCACGCGGTCCGCGCGGAACGCCGTGCGCCAGTCGGTGGCCGCGGCCCGCAGCTCGTCCGCCACGGCGCTGCCCGAGGCGATGGACGACCGGTCCAGCCGCGCCACGGTGAGGTGCGGGCGGTACGGTCGGTCGTCGCGCGGCCAGCCCAGCGGCTCCAGCGCAGGGTCCAGAGCGTCCGCCAGGGCACCCAGCTCCTCGGCGCCCCGCTCGATGCCCAGCCACAGCGCCCGGGGCTTGCGCGCCTCCGGGAACGAGCCGGCGCCGGCGAGGACGACATCGAACGCCTTGGCGCCCTCGAGCGCGTCGCGAACCGCCAGCGCGGCGTCCGGGGTCAGGTCGGGCGGGGTCTCGCCCAGGAAGCGGACCGTCAGGTGCAGGTTGTCGACGTGGACCCAGCGGGGGACGTCGCCGAGGGGGCCGGCCCGGACCCCGTCGATCAGCGCCCGGCAGGCGGCGAGGGGCTCCGGCGGCAGCGGGACCGCGACGAACAGGCGGTCCGGCCGCTCAGCCACCGGTCTCGATGCGGTAGCGCTCGCGGTCGGCCGTCAGCACCTCGAGGGCGAACTCGCGATCCCGCCAGCCGGCGATGTCGACCGCCTTGTTCTCGAGCAGCTTGTAGGTGTTGAAGAAGTGCTCGATCTCCACCAGGCGGTGCGGTCGCATCTGGTCGAGGCTCTCGATGTGCTGCTGGTGCGGATCCCCGATCGCGACGCACAGCGTCTTGAAGTCGAAGCCGTGCTCGTCGCGCATCTCGAGGCCGCCGATCGGCCGCCCCCAGACGTGGCAGCCGGTGAACGTGGGCTCGTCGATGATCAGGAGCGCGTCCGTGTGGTCCCCGTCGTCGGCGCGCGTGCTCTCGATGAAGCCATAGTCGAAGTTGTAGAACACGGCCGAGGACAGGACGCGGTCGAGGCGATAGACGTGCGCCTCCTCGTCGTACTCGTACTTGTTGCGGGACCCGCGGGGGATCTCGACGACGATCTCGACGACCTCAGGGAAGGCGTCCGCGTGCGTGGTGTCCATGACCCGAACTCTACCGCGCGGCGCCACCGGGCTGCCGACGGTCCTGTGGGATGCGTGGGCGGGCCGAGGGCGGGGCGGGCCGAGGGCGGCCGCCCAGCGGCCCATCTGCGGCCGACAGGCGACATCCCGCTCGCCGATAGCGAGCGACGGCGTGGCTCACAGCCCGGAAGGGAGCCTCCCGGCCGCCATCAGCGAGCCATCCGTCGAACCCCAGCGACGCTTCGGCCGCTGGGCGGCCGCGGGCGTCGAAGGCGCTGGGCGGCCGCGGGCGTCGAAGGCGCTGAGCGGCCGCGGGCCTCGGCGATCCCGGGAGACCGCTAGTCGTTGTAGAGGCGTTCCTCGATCAGCTTCTCCTGCACCGTCCGCCCGCTGGGGTCGAAGCAGGAGAACTCGAAGTGTTTCTCGAACTCCAGGTCCAGCGCGTCCTGGCCGCCCCGGTTCTTCTCCACCGAGACGACCACCCAGTCGCGGAAGCGCTGCGCCTGGTAGGGGTTGAACTCGATGTTGACCTTGGCGACGATCTGGTACTTCTCGTTGAGGATCAGGATGATGTCGGCCTCGTAGTTGATCGCCGACGAGCCGCGCAGGTGGTAGTTGCGCAGCCGCGAGGCCTTGAGGCCCTCCTTGTCCGCGGCCACGATCGCGATCATCGGGACCTCCTCGGACAGCGCGATGTCCTTGAGGCCGTTGATGACGTAGGTGACCTTCTCGGCCTCGTTGGGCGGCTCGGGGATCACCGGGACCTTCTGGAGGTAGTCCACGACGACCAGGAGGCGGCGGTCCCCGGACAGCTTGCGATGCTGCCGGATCAGTGCACGCATGCCATCGATCGTGCTCGCGGTCTGCGAGCCGCGGAGCAGGAACAGGTTCTGCCCGTAGCGGGCGATCCGGTCCAGCGACGGGCGCAGGCGCGGGTTCGCGGCCAGCTGGGCCACGCCGCCACCCTCGGCCATCCAGGTGCCCATGATCTCCTTGCGGACATCCTGGATCTTGATCGCGCCGGTCTTGTGGGGCAGGTGCGCCAGCGCGGACTCCGCGGCGATGAGCCGGTTGAGCAGGTAGAGCTCGTCGTGCTCAAAGCAGATGTAGAGGACGTTCGCCTGGCCCCCGGACGCGACGTTGCGCGCCATCTGGAGGGCCATCGTCGTCTTGCCGGTGCCCTGCGCGCCGCCGATGAGCAGGAGCTCACCCGCGCGCAGTCCCGTGCCGATCGTCTTGTCGAGGGGCGTGAACCCGAGGGGCACCGGCTGGTATTCCCCGACCCGCCCGCTGGCCACCTTGTCGTTGAGGTCGACCAGCACCTCGATCGCCGATCGGGGCGCCATGCTCCCGTTCGGGCCGTCGTGGCGCCAGGACGCCCGCGGCGTCGCCCCAGCCTCCTGCTCCGTCGTCACAGTGCGCTCGTCCTCCCCGCATGGGTTCCCTGTTCCCGCATCCTAGCACCGGGCCTCGCGTGCGCTGCCACCCCGGCAGCGCCCCGGCCCGCGCCGAAGGTCCGGGGCCATGTCAGCGCGGCAGGCCCGCCAGCTCGTCCCAGAGCCGCACGATGACCCGCGTGCCCAGCTCGAAGTTCTCGAGCAGGAAGTACTCGTTGGGCGCGTGGGCGTTGCAGGTCGGCTGCGTGAACCCCAGCAGCACGACGGGCAGCCCCAGCGAGTGGTCGAACGCCGCCGTGACCGGGATCGAGCCGCCCTCGCGGATGTACACGGGGGCGCCACCGTGCACCGCCTCGATCGCGCGTGCCGCGGCCCGCGTCGCCGGATGGTCCGTGGGCGTGAGCGAGGGCTCGCCGCCATGGATGTAGGTCGTGGAGACCGTGACGCCGGGCGGAGCGATCTCCGCCACGAAGTCTCGCAGCGCCGCGAAGATCTTCGCAGGGTCCTGGTTCGCGACCAGGCGGGTCGAGACCTTGGCGTGCGCGTGCGCCGGGATGATCGTCTTGGCGCCCTCGCCCTGGAAGCCGCTCCACATGCCGTTGACGTCGAAGGTGGGTCTGGCGCCCTTGCGCTCGAGGGTCGTCCAGCCGGCCTCGCCGACCAGTGCCGGCACGGGGATCTCGGCCCGGTAGGCCTCGTCATCGAAGGGCAGGGCGGCCATGGCCTCGCGCTCCGCGGCGGTGAGCGCCACGACGTCGTCGTAGAAGCCCGGGATCCGGACGCGCCCGTCGGCGCCCTTGAGCGCCGTGATGATCCGGGCGAGGGCGTTGGCGGGGTTGTCGACCGTGCCGCCGTACATACCCGAGTGGAGGTCCACCGGCGAGAGCACGACGTCGATCTGGGCGTACATGATCCCACGCAGGCCCACGGTGATCGCGGGGACGTTGCCCTCGAAGTACCCGGTGTCGCTGATGATCGCCACATCCGCGCCGAGCCGGTCGCGGTTCTCCTCGATCCAGGTGTACAGGCTGTCCGACCCATACTCCTCCTCGCCCTCGAACACGAAGGTGAGGTTGACCGCGGGCGCCTTCCCGGCGGCCCGCAGCGCCTCCAGGGCCGAGAGGTGCATCACGAGCTGGCCCTTGTCGTCCGCGGTGCCGCGGCCCACGAAGCGGCCGTCGCGCAGGAACGGGTCCCAGGGGGCGGTCTCCCACAATTCGATCGGGTCGACCGGCTGGACGTCGTAGTGGCAGTAGACCAGGGCGGTCGGCGCGCCGGGGGCTTCGTGGATCCGCCCGTACACGATGGGGTGCAGCTCGGTCCGCTCCACCGCGACGTCCGTGGCACCCACGCGGCGCAGCCGCTCCGCGACCCACTCGGCGGCCCTGACCATGTCGTCGGCATGCTCCGGCAGCGCCGACACGCTGGGGATGCGGCAGAACTCCAGGAGCGCCTCCGCGCGTGCGTCCGCGGAGGCCGCCAGGGCCGCCTCGACGGCGGGGTCGATGGGCGAGGGGCCGGGCGCGGCGTAGGTGTCGGTCACTGGAGTCTCCTGGTGGCGTGGCGGCCCCACGATCGTAGCGCGGGCCGGGCGACGCCGGGCCGTGGATCGGGTCCGGGACGCGGGTCCGGACCCGACCCGGACCCGCCACGGGATCGAGAAGAGCGGACCCGGTGGGTCCGCTCTCCGTGCGTGGCTGGTGTGGGGCCGGGTCAGGCCGGCTGGGGGGCCGGGTTCGGGGCGGGGGCCGTGGGCCCGGTGCTCGTGCCACCGTCCGTGCCGGGGGCGACCACACGCGGAATCCCCGCGAGGCGCTCGGGCTTGGGCGGGATGCCGTCGAACAGCTTCTCGAACTCCGGCTGGTCCACGGTCTCCTCGGCGATGAGCTTCTCCGCGAGGGCGTCGAGGCGGTCACGGTGGGTCGTGAGGACCTCCGTCGCCCGGTCGTACGCCCGGTCGATGAGCGCCCGGACCTCTTCGTCGATCATCATCGCGACGTTGTCGCTGTAGTCGCGCTGCTCGCCCATCGACCGGCCGAGGAAGATCATCTCGTCGCGCTTCCCGAAGGACAGCGGTCCCAGGCGATCGCTCATGCCGAACTCGGTCACCATGCGGCGCGCGAGGTCGGTCGCCTTCTCGATGTCGTTGCTGGCGCCCGTGGTCGTGTCGCCAAACACGAGCCGCTCCGCGACGTTGCCGCCGAGCAGCCCCGCGAGCTTGTCCTCGAACTCGGTCTTGCTCTGCAGGTACCGGTCCTCGGTGGGCAGCGCCATCGTGTAGCCCAGGGCCATGCCTCGGCTGATGACCGTGACCTTGGCGACGGGGTCGCACTTGGGCAGGATCCGCTGCACGACGGCGTGGCCGCCCTCGTGGAAGGCGATGATCCGCTTCTCCTCGTCGCTGATGACCCGGCTCTTGCGCTCAGGGCCGGCGACGATGCGCTCGAGGGCCTCGGAAAAGTCGTTCTGGCCCACGACCTTCTTGTTGCGGCGTGCCGCCAGGATCGCCGCCTCGTTGACGAGGTTGGCGAGGTCCGCGCCGGAGAAGCCGGGCGACATGCGCGCGACCTCCTCCACCACGACGGTCTTGTCGAGGGGCTTGCCCTTGGTGTGCACCTTGAGGATGGCGACGCGGCCCTTCATGTCCGGCCGGTCCAGGATGACCTGGCGGTCGAAGCGGCCCGGGCGCAGGAGCGCCGGGTCCAGGACGTCCGGACGGTTGGTCGCGGCGACGACGATCACGTTCGTGTTCGTGTCGAAGCCGTCCATCTCGACCAGGATCTGGTTGAGGGTCTGCTCGCGCTCGTCGTGGCTGCCGCCAAGGCCGGCGCCACGCTGGCGGCCGACCGCGTCGATCTCGTCCACGAACACGATGCACGGGCTGTTGCGCTTGGCCTGGTCGAACAGGTCGCGGACGCGGCTGGCGCCGACACCCACGAACATCTCGACGAACTCCGAGCCGGAGATGCTGAAGAACGGCACCCCGGCCTCGCCGGCGACGGCGCGCGCCATCAGCGTCTTGCCGGTTCCCGGGGGGCCCACGAGGAGCACGCCTCGCGGGATGCGCGCGCCGAGCGAGTTGAACTTCTCAGGGAACTTGAGGAACTCCACGACCTCCTGGAGCTCCGTCTTGGCCTCGTCCACGCCCGCGACGTCGGCGAACGTGACGACGGTCTTGTTGCCCAGGAACATCCGGGCCCGGCTCTTGCCGAAGGACATGGCCTGGTTGTTGGTGCCCTGGGCCTGGCGCATCATGAAGAAGATGAAGCCGCCGATCACGAGGAGCGGCAGCAGGCCCGTCAGCAGCAGCCCAATCCACGACGTGTCAGCGGTCTGCGCCTTCGTGTACGACGGGAGCTTCGTGCCGCCCTCGGTGGACGCCTTCACCATGTCGTCGAAGACGTTGCCGGTGATGTTGTTGGGGACGACCACCGTGTAGGGCGTGGTGTTGCCCTTGACGGTGACGGTAAGCGTCTCGCCGTCCTGTTTGACGTCGGTGACCTGGCCAGCCTTGACCGCCTCGTAGAAGTCCGTGTAGGCCCTCTGGGCCTGCGGCGTGGATGACTGGACCCACGTGTAGAGCAGCGCGACCGTGCCCGCCACGAGGACGAGCATCACGATCCCGTTGCGCAGGAACTTTGCGTTCAAACGGAGCGCCTCCGAGTCCGACAGGCCGGCGGGGACGCCGGGGTGGTCGAGCGAGTATACCGTCGGGGGTCTCCGGGGCCGTTGCGGCGCCCGGCGTCCCGATCCCATTCCCCCATACGGCCCAGCATCGCGTATGGATGGGCGGCCCCCGGCCAAGCGCAGGTTCAGGTTTCACCACCTGCCTGGAGGCGGGGCGCGCCGCCGGTCTGCGCGCCGACGAGGCGCGGACAGCGAGAAGCCCCCGCGGTACGGGGGCCTCTGGTCGTCTCCGGAGTGGTAGCAGGGGCTGGATTCGAACCAGCGACCTAGCGATTATGAGCCGCTTGCTCTGCCACTGAGCTACCCTGCCACGGCCCGGGATTGTAGACCAGATTCCGCCGCAGGGTCGGTCGAATCGATCCCGCTCGCCCGCCCCGGTGCCCCGAAGGGCAGTCGTCTCGATCAGGGGGTGACGGAAGGCGCTCGACGCCCGAGAATGGCGGCGCCACGCACGATCGACAGGGAGGGTTCGATGAGCAACGACATTCCGGGGCCCGCGACGCCCGGATCCGGGCAGCCCCCGGAGGGCGGGGCCTCGGCCGGCGAGTGGCCGGCCGAGCTCGTGCCGCCGGCCGCCCCACCGGTCGACCCGGCACCGGCCCCGGCGGCGCCCGCGGCGCCGGGCTCGTCCGGGACCTGGGGGTCCACCCCAAGCTCCGGCGCGTGGGGCACGCCCCCCCAGGCGCCCGCCACGGCCCCGCAGGCTCCCGCGGCTGCCCCGGCACCCGCCCCCACTCCCGCGGCTGCTCCCGCGCCCGTGCCCGCCGCACAGCCCCAGGCGTGGGGCGCCGCGACACCTCCCCCGTCGGGTGGCTGGGGCGCGCCGCCCGCCGGCGACCAGCCCCCGGCCCAGCCCGGCGGAGCGCCGGGCCAGTGGGGCGCCCCGCCCGCCCAGGCCGGCTGGGCCGGCGGCCCCGGCGGCCCGCCTCCCGGCACCTGGGCGCCGCAACCCGCGAAGTCGGGCAATGGCTGCCTCAAGGCGTGTCTGGTCGTCGGGGTCATCGTCGTGATCCTCGGCATCCTGCTCGTCATCGCGATCTCGATCTTCGGCGCGAAGGTCATCGAGGGCATCGGGGTCAACCCCGACGGCTCCCTCAAGAGCTGCGAGCTGATCAGCGCCGACGAGGTACACAGCCTGCTCGGCCCCGACGCCGAGGCGCTGCCGATGGGCGGGATCATCGACGCCACCATCGGCCAGGTTCTCGACCAGCGCATCCTCAAGGACGCGCCGGACTGCTGGATCGTCGGCAGCGGCGACACCACCGGTGTGGACACGAACGGGACCACCGGACGCCTCGCCCTCCAGGACGGCGGCGATACCTCGGGCGACTTCGCGCGGTACAAGCAGGCCGCCCAGGACGGCGGCTACTTCGCCGGCGACGTCTCCGGGTACGGCGACCAGGCGTTCTGCACGACGGCCAGCGAAGCGGGCTCGTTCGGGATCCTCGTCCGCTCCGGCAGCAGGCTCGCGTACGTGAGCCTGATCGACCCCGCCGCCCTCGCGGGCGCCGTCCAGGCCGGCGCCAACGGCGAGATCACGTCGCCCGAGGCCTGCGCCCACGCCGGGGAGATCGCCAAGGCGATGCTCAACTAGCGTCCGCGACCCGGACACGATCGAAGGGCGGCCTCGCGGCCGCCCTTCGTTGTTCGGCAATCCTGCGCGAGACCGGCGCGGTCCTAGCGCATGCCGTCCGAGCGCCCCTGCCGGGTGTACGCGTCGAGCAGCATCCCGATGGTCACGTCCCCGTATCGGGACGACAGCTCGTCCCGGGCCGCGCCCCAGAGGACGCGGAGCGAGCGCGGGCCGCTCTTGTCCAGGTCGCGCAGCCGGGTGCCCCCGAACCGCTCGATGCCCGGGATCCGGATCAGCTCCTGGGCCAGGCGCTGGGCGGACTCGCCCATCGTGGAGGATCCGTCGAGCCCCGCGGCCTGCGCCGCGGCCACCGCCATCCGGCGCTTGTCGCCGGGTCGCACGTCGCTCACGGGCGGCATGGGAGGCATCGCCGAGGTGAAGCCACCGAGGGTGGCCGCGGACGGGGCCGTGGCACGCGCCTGGGTCTGCTCCATGGCCTTGGCGGCCGCCTCGAACCGCTCGGCCGGCGTGGGCTCACGAGCCGGGACGGGCACCGGTGAGGGGGACGGGCTCGCGGACGCGGTCGCGGTGGCGCCGGCAGGTGCGTCCGGGCCGGAGGCCGACGCGGCCGAGGATCCGCCCGCGGGCGCGCCGCCGCCGGACGGGGCCGGGCCGGAACCGCCGCTTGGCGGGGTCCCACCGCTGGGCGGAGTGCCACCGCCCGGCTTGTCCGATCCGCCGCTGCCGCCGGACCCGCCCGCGTCGGTCGGCTTGCGCCTGGGCCGATCCGGCGCGTCCATCCGGCTCTTGCTGCCACCGAGCGCGCCGTTGAGCAGGTCGGGGATGTCGATGCCGGTCAGGCCCTTGACCGTGGCCGCGGCCTCGGTGATCGTGCGGGTCGTGGTCCTGACGACGTCGGAGGCGCCGTCGGTCGAGAGCACCGTGAGGGTGCCGATCTGCCCGATGGGCTCCGCGGCCGCCCGGACGATCTCCGGCAGCATCGAGAGGACCGTCGAGATGATCGCCGCCTCGTTGAACTGGCGGTAGGCGTCGGCGCGCAGGGCCAGGGCCTTCGCCTCGGCCTCGCCCTTGGTGAAGACGATGCCGGCCTCCGCGTTGCCCTCGAGGGTGGTCTGCTTGGCGACGGCCTCGGCGTTGACCTCGGTCACGCGCGCCTGTGCCTCGCCCTTGACGACCTGGACGGCCGCCTCCGCCTGGCCGGCGAGCTTGACCCGCTCTGCCTCGGCCTGGGCCTGGGCGATGCGGGCGCCCTTGTCGCCCTCGGCGCGGCGGATCTGCGCCTCCGCCTCGGCTTCGGCCGGGCGGATCGTGCTCGCGATCAGCTCCTTCTGCGTGCGGTCGGCCGCGAGCTGCGCGAGCTCGGTCTGGCGCTTGACGACCTCCTGCTGGGCCTCGGCCTGCGCCAGCGGCCCGGACTGCGCGGCCTTCGCCTCGGCTGCGGCCGTCAGCGAGACGACCTCGGCCTGGCGGAGCGAGACGTCCCGCTGGGCGTTGAGCTTGACCTGCTGGGCCTCGGCCTCGCGGACGGCGGCCTCCTGGTCGGCAGTGGCCTTGGCCATCCGGGCGTCCCGCTCGCGGCGGGCCGTCTCCTGCTGGCCGATCAGGTCCATGTACCCGACCTCGTCCCGGATCGCCTGGATCGTGAAGTTGTCGATCGAGAGGCCCGACGTCGCGAGGTCGGCCTTGGCCGCGCCCTGGACCTCCTGCTGGAACTTCTGGCGGTCGTAGTTGAGCTCCTCGACCGTCAGCGTGCCGACGATCGACCGGAGGGAGCCCTCGAGGACGTTCTTGACGATGGAATCGAGGAGGGTCTCCTCGCCCAGGAACCGCTCGGCGGCGTTCCGGATCGACTCGTCGTCGCTGCCGATCTTCACGGTCGCCACGCCCTGGACGGCGACCTTGATGCCCTGCTTGGTGACGGCATCCCCGAGCGCGACGTTGATCTGGCGGGCGCTGAGGTTGACCTTGCCCAGCTTGTGGACCAGCGGCAGGACGATCACGCGTCCGGCGCGGACCACCTTGAGCTGCGTGGGCGCGCCGCCCCAGACCCCGCCCGTGCGCACGAGCGCCTCGTTGGCACCGGCGACCTTGACCCGGCTGGTCGCGTAGGCGAACAGGAGGGCGATGATGATGATCGGGATGATCACCGCGACCACGCCGGTGTCGATGTTCAAGATGTCAGGCATCCCCTTGTCCTTCCTCGACGCCGGCGGCGCCGGCGGGCTTCGCGGTATTCCGAACGATGAGGCCGGCACCGGCGACCCCGATGACCTCGACGGTGCGACCGGCCGCGATGTCAGCGTCCGCCGTCGCCGCGAACTCGTGCGTCTGTCCCTCGGCCTTGACCAGCACGCTGCCGTGGCGGCCCGCCGGCACGGCGACGCTCACGTAGGCCGATCCGCCCACCAGGTCCGAGAGCGTGAACGGCTCCTCGCTCTCGCTGCGGCGCAGCAGGCCGAACAGGGCCCCGGCGAGCCCGGCACCACCGGCGCCGGAGATCACCCCGATGATCGCCGCCGGGGCGGCATGGAGGTCCAGCACCTGGGTGGCGAACAGCCCGCCGGCCCCGAACATGCCGACAAACCCGAGCAGGATCGGCGTGATCGAGGTGCCGCCGAAATCGATGCCGAAGCCGTCCAGGATCCCGCCCAGCACGTCGTCGAACACGACGTTGAGCAGCAGCAGCACGCCGCCCACCAGGGCCGCGGCGGCGAACACCCAGTCCTCAACAGGGATCTCGATCATCCGAGGCCGGGCCACCCTCCCCGCTCGGTGCCCTGCGGCACCCTGGCGCGCCCTCCGGGAAAGCCGCAGGCGCTGACGCCAGCATAGGGCGGAGGAGGGTGCCAGGGAAGGACGTTCGGCAGGCACCGGGTCGTGCCGGCCGGCGTCATCGGCCGCTGTGGCTGCGCCGTGCGCCGCGCTCAGTCGCCGGAGGCTGGGTCCCGCGGATCGCTGAACAGCAGCCTCACCCAGGCGTCCAGCGGCGAGGGCTGCGCGGTCTTCGTGCCCAGGCGCGCCTGCGCCGAGCCGGGGGCGTCGGGCGGGAGCAGCGGCGCGTCGTCGGCGAGCGCGAAGGGGATCTCCTTGGGCTTGCCGAGACGGTACTGCCGCGCGGCCTGGGCGATGAAGGCCTGCTTCTGGATCAGGTCGAGCTCGGTACCGAGCGCGGAGACCTCCTGCTGGAGCGCGACGTTGGTCGTCCGCATCGCGTCCGCGCGCGCCGTCGCCTCGCTGGCCTCGCTGACCTGGCGCGCGAACAGGACGATGACCCACGCCGCCACGAGGGCGCCGATCAGGAGCGCGATCCGGCGCCGTGTGAGGCCCGCGACCGGGAGGTCCGCGAGGCTGCCCATGGCGCCAGCCGCGGCGGGGCTCGGGGCGACGACGCCCGGTTCCGGGGCGCCCGCCTGCGACGCGCCGGGTTCGGCGGGCGTGGGGCTCGGGCGGCGGACGAGTCGAGGCATCGGGCCGAGGGTAGCTTCGCTCGATTCCCCTGTCAACCGGTTCTGCGTGCCGCGATTCACGATGCGGGACGGGGGTTTCGTGTTCGCGCCAGTGACAGACGAGATGACACACGGCACGCGCAGCCTGGCGTAGACTCTCGTCCAATTCGACCATCCGTTCGATATCGCTCGGAGACGGCATGCGCACGTACGCCCCCGCCAGCACCCTGGCCGTGCTGGAGCAGCTGCTCGAGGAGCCGTCGCTCGCCCGCGGCGTCGTCCACCACGAGGTCCGCGAGGCGCGCGGCGCGGAGCACGGAGACTGGCCGGCGTGGCTGGACCCGCGGATTCGGGGCGGCCTCGCGAAGCGCGGCATCGAGCGGCCATACACCCACCAGGCCGAGGCCATCGAGGCCGTCCACGCCGGGCAGGACATCGTCGTGGTGACGCCAACGGCCTCGGGCAAATCGCTGTGCTACACGGTGCCGGTGCTCCAGGCGCTGGCGGAGGACCCATCCGCGCGGGCCCTGTTCCTGTTCCCCACCAAGGCGCTGGGGCAGGACCAGGTCGCGGAGTTCGGGGAGCTGGTGCTTGACGCCGGCCTCGAGGTCTCGTCGGCCTGCTACGACGGGGACACCCCGGCACCCATCCGGTCGGCGATCCGCAAGGCCGGGCAGGTCGTGGTCACCAACCCGGACATGCTCCACTCGGCGATCCTCCCCCACCACACCAAGTGGTTCCAGCTGTTCGAGCAGCTGCGGGTCATCGTGATCGACGAGCTCCACACGTACCGCGGCGTCTTCGGGTCGCACGTCGCCAACGTGCTGCGCCGGCTCCTGCGGCTGTGCGCGCACTACGGCAGCAACCCGGTGATCGTGTGCTGCTCGGCGACCATTGGGAACCCGGCGGAGCTCGCCGAGACCCTGACCGGGCGGCCGGTCCGGCTGATCGACCGCAATGGCGCCCCGGCCGGCGAGAAGCACCTGCTGCTCGTCGATCCGCCCGTCATGGACGCCGCGACCGGGGCCCGCGGGTCCGCGCTGACCCTGGCCCAGCGCTGGGCGCTGCCGTTCCTCCGGGCCGGGCGCCAGACGGTCGTGTTCGGGAAGAGCCGGGTCGCGGTCGAGATCATGCTGTCGAACCTGCGCGAGACCCTGCGTACGGACCTGGGCCCGCGGAGCCGCATCCGCGGCTACCGGGGCGGCTACCTGCCCACGGAGCGGCGGTCGATCGAGCGGGGGCTGCGGGACGGCGAGGTGCTGGGCGTCGTCTCCACGAACGCCCTCGAGCTCGGCGTGGACATCGGGCGGCTGGACGTCGCCGTGCTGGCCGGGTACCCGGGCTCCATCGCCGCCACGTGGCAGCAGATGGGGCGGGCGGGGCGGCGCGGGGACGTGAGCGTCGCGGTCCTGGTCGCGTCGCCGGCACCCGTGGACCAGTACGTGATCCACCACCCGGAGTTCGTGCTGGGCGGGCGGCCGGAGGAGGCGCGGCTGGACCCGGACAACCTCCACGTCCTGCTCGCGCACATCCGCGCGGCGACCTTCGAGCTGCCGTTCGAGCCGGGCGAGGCGTTCGGGCCGGGACCCGCGGACGACCTGCTCGCGTTCCTCGGCGAGGGCGGGCAGATCCGCCAGGCGGACGACGGGCGCTGGTACTGGAGCTCGGAGAACTTCCCGGCGTCGGAGGTGTCGCTGCGGTCGGCGGCGCCGGAGAACGTCGTGATCATCGACACGACCCGGACCGGCCGCGGGTCCTGGGCGAGGTGGACCTGTTCAGCGCGCAGGTCCTCGTCCACCAGCACGCGATCTACATGCACGAGTCCACGCAGTACCACGTGGACCGGCTGGAGTGGGGCGAGCGCAAGGCGTATGTCCACCGGATCGACGCGGACCACTACACCTACGCGAACCGCGCGGTGACCCTCAAGCCGCTCGATGTCTTTGCGCACGGACAGGCGACCGGCGGGACGCGTGTGCACGGCGAGGTCATGGTCGCGAGCCTCGTCACGCTGTACAAGAAGCTCAAGTTCGTCACGGACGAGAACGTGGGCTGGGGACCCATTGACCTGCCGGAGATCGAGCTGCAGACGACCGCGTACTGGCTGACGGCCGAGGGGGCGGCGCTGGGCTGGCGCCGAGATGAGCTTGACGTGGCGCTCATCGGCGCGGGGCGCGCGATCCAGGCCGTGGCCGCCGTCCTGCTGATGGTGGACCCGCGGGACCTCGGGCTCGTGTCCCAGGTGCGATCGCCGCACCACGAGGCGCCGACGATCTACCTGTACGAGGCGATGCCGGGCGGCGTGGGCCTCTCGGAGCGCCTGTTCGCCCGGCACGCCGAGCTCGTCGAGGGCGCCGCGGACCTCATCCGCGCCTGCCCCTGCGAGGCGGGCTGCCCGGCCTGCACCGGACCTCGCCTGGAGCCCGATGTGGACGGCAAGGCCCTCGCGCTGCGGCTCCTCGCGGCGCTCGGGTCCGGGGCGGGGTCCGGCGCGCCGGCAGCCCGGAGCCTCCCGGCGACGCCGCGGGCCGCGGTCGCATGACCGGCATCAGCGTCCCCGTCACGCGCGAGCGCAGGCTCGCCAACCTGCGCGCGACGCTCGCCCGCTCGGGCGGGGGGACGGGCGGCGCGGATGTCGAGCCGGCCCGGGCGCCGTTCTCGGGCCGCCGGAGCCCCGTGCTCGCGGCGCGCCTCGCGGCGGCCCTCGCGGCGGACGTGACCTCGCACGAGGGGGCGCTGCTGGTCCGGCGCGTCGTGCCCTCCGTGGAGATCCCCGTCGATCGCGAGCGGCTGGCCCGGCTCCCCGGCCATCCCCCGCCGGACGCGCCGCTGGTCTGCCTGGACACCGAGACGACGGGCCTCGCGACGGCCGCCGGGACGCTCGCGTTCCTGGTCGGGCTGGCACGCTGGGAGGGCACGGCGTTCCACCAGACCCAGCTGCTCCTCCCGGACCACGCTGACGAGCCCGCGCTCCTCGCGGAGATCGAACGCTGGGTGACACCGGGCACGTGGCTCGTGAGCTACAACGGCAAGGGCTTCGACTGGCCGCTGATCGAGACCCGGTTCCGGATGGCGGGCCGGGCCGCGCCGGCGCACGCCGGGCACCTGGACCTGCTGCCGTTCGTGCGCAAGGTGTTCCGCCACCGAATGGAGGACGCCCGGCTCCAGAGCGTGGAGAAGGAGCTGCTGGGGGTGTCGCGCGTCGGCGACGTCGGCGGCTGGGAGATCCCGCAGATCTACCTCGAGGTGCTGCGGGGCGGGCCGATCGGGCCGCTGGCGGGTGTCGTGATCCACAACGAGAAGGACGTGCGGTCGCTGGGGCTGCTCCTAGCGCACGTCGAGCACCGCTACGCGGACCGGGCCGCGCGCCACGAGGCGCCCCGCGGGGACCTGGCGGGGCTCGCCCGTGCCTACGCGCGGGACCGCCGCCACGACGAGGCGCTCGAGTGCCTGGATGACGCGCTCGCCGCTCCCCCGCCGGTGCGTGACCCGTTCGGGCGCTCGGCGGTGGGGCCGGCCGTCGCCCGCGAGACAGCCCAGGACGAGCGCGACGCCTGGTGGTCCCCCCGGGTCCGACCGCACTTCGGGGGCCGTGTGCCGGGCTCGGGCGGCTGGCGTGGGCAGCTCGCGAACGGGCGTGGTGGTCCCCTGGGCCCGTCGCCGTCCGCCGCGGCGTGGGACACGGGCTCGGACCGCTGGACGGACGAACGCCTGTCGGCCGAGCGGGCACGGACGCTCAAGCGCCTCGGCCGGTGGTCCGAGGCGGCCGAGGCGTGGCTGGCGGCCGCGGCCGGGGGCGGCGGCCTCGGGGCCATCGCCTGGACCGAGGTCGCGAAGCTCCGCGAGCACCGCCTCGACGACCCGGGCGGGGCGCTCGCGGCGACGCGGGCGGCATGGCGCCTCCTGGAGCGCCTCCGGGCAACCGGGCGGGCCCATCCGCGCCTGGAAGCGGATCTGCAGCGCCGCGGGACCCGGCTCGCGGCGCGGATCAGCCGGCGTGTGGGCGCCACGGCAGCCGCGGGATCGAGGGCGACGGCTACCGCGCCAGGGGCCGACGCCGGGTAGCGGCTCAGGGGTGGTACGTCCCGTGCGCCCACGCTGGCGCGCTTCTTCGGATGGCAGCACCGTCAGCTACGGCGCTGCAGTCTCGGCCGGCATCGGTCCGACAGCGAGCAGGCGCCAGGCGACATCCTTGGTCGCCACGACCAGGAGCCTTGCCCGAGCGTCGGGCACCTGGACGACGAGGTTCTGGACATCGACGGCGGGCGTGCAAGCGCCCTTGTAGCCCGCCAGCACCCTGTCGCCTGCCATCACGCGGACCTCGATTTCGCCGCCGATGCAGTCGAGCACGACCTGGATGTCCTTGACTGCGCCAATCGTGCCGAGATCAGTCGTCAGGATGACGTCGCTGGCGCTGGGGTCCGGGCCCTCGCCCTTCGCGATCGTGACGCCGGCGGTGGTGCGGGCATGCTGGGCCACGAAGCGCAACTGGGCCACGAAGCGCAACTCGTCGTAGGGCTCAAGCTTCCTCGCCGGGCCAGGCCCTGTCGCGAGCACGAGCCGCCAGGCCAGGGTCGAGGGTGCCGACACCGCAACGTTGGCGGGACCGACCCCCCAGTCCAGCGAGCTCGAGACGGGTCCCACGCCGCAGGCGAGGCTCAACGTGTCGGGCGTGGTGTCACCGTTGTCGAAGGTGATCGTGACCTTGCCGCCGAGGCACGAGAGCGCATACCAGATCGGCGACCCCGCACCGACCGCGCCAAGGTCGACGGTTGCGTCGCCCGACGATGTCCCGGCGCCCACGTGCTCACCCCGGGCGGTCGGTGACCCCGCATCGGCTGGCAGCATCGACTCCAGCTCGTCGTAGCTCGCGAGCGCGGCGCCGGCCGACGCAGACGGCACCGCCGCGACCCCGTCGTCGACCACGAGGCGCGGCAGGCCCGTGACCGCAACGAGCGTCACCACCGCGGCGGCGGCGAGGAGCGACGCGGGGAGGGCCAGGCGCCGGATCCGTCGTGATCGCCAGGCCGCGAAGACCTCGTCCTCCCCGACGCCGAGCGGCTTGCCCTCGACCTCGCGAAGGAAGGCCGTCCGGAGCCGTGCCTCGAACCGAGGGTCGATCTCGTCATCCATGACGGTCCTCCAGGAAGTCGTCGGCCTCGCCCAGCGATACGCGCATGTGGGCGAGGGCCTCACGAAGCTGGGTCTTGATGGTGTTCTCGCTGGTGCCGAGTGCCTCCGCCACATGTCGAACGGGCAGATCGGCGTAGTAGCGCAGGACCAGCGCCGCGCGCATCCGCGGCGCGAGATTCTCGACGGCGCCGAGGAGCGCGATGCGGTCGTCCTCGAACGTGCGCCGGGCCTCGCGGTCCGGGACGAGGTGCAGTTGGACGATGCGGGACGATGAGCGCCGGGCGTCGATCGCCTTGTTGGCCGCGATCCGGAGCAGCCACCGCCGAAGGGCCGCGTCGTCGCGCAAGCTGTTGCCCCGATCCAGCGCGGCGAGTAGGGTGTCCACCAGCACGTCCTCCGCGCGCGACCAGTCGCGAAGGATCAGGTAGGCCACATTCTGGATCTCGAGCCCATAGCACGCCATGAGGTCGCCGAGGACCTCCGGGCGGCGCCCTCGCAGGGCATCGAGCGTCATGGTTCCCCTCGTCGCGGCGGCCGTGGATGGCGCCTCTGAACACTAGACGTGTCGGGCTGCCGGTTCGGGTGACCTGGCGCGACCCACTCAATCCGGGTTGTCGCCACCGTGCATGCGCGCGATCGCCTCCGCGAGGTGCGGCACGCCGTAGAGTCCGGGGGCTTCGAGGACCAGCGAGCCCACGGCGGCCCCGAGACGCAGATCGGGGTCCGGGCCGTCCCAGCCCGCGGTGGTCTCCGGGTGCACCCACGCGGCGAAGACGCCGGACAGGAACGTGTCGCCGGCGCCGACCGGGTCGACATAGGTCCGGACCGGGATCGAGTGCCAGTGGCGGGGCACAAGGTCGTCGGCCCGCTCGCCCACCCGGTAGGCCGTCCCACCGTGGATCCCGTTCGTGAACAGCATCGTGGCCCCGGGCTTCATGAACGCGGAGAGGTCGCCCGGCGTCGTCGCGTCGTCCACGTCGTCCGCGCCCACGCCGACGAGATCCGCGCGCCGCACGACCGGCGAGGGGCGAGGCTGCAGGTGGTGGACCGGGGCGCCGTCCTTGAGCACCCGCAGGAGCCCCTGCCAGCCGAGGGCCACCAGCGCGTCGGCGGGCGGGATGGCCGCCCACTCATCGCGGACCTCGGCGGCGACCGGGGCCAGCATCCACGCCCGGGCGCCGCGCCAGGCGGCCGGGAGGGCGGCGGGATCGACCGGGTCCGAGACCTGCGGCGTGTGCTGCACGCGACCGGTGGGTGTCTCGATGTTGATGAAGATCGGCCCCCGTGAGCCCGGGATCACGTGGACGTCCACCCCGGCTGCGCGGACCATGTCGAGCTCCGAGGACGCGGCGGCCAGGTCGTCGGCCACGACCAGGGCGCCTACCCGCAGCCCCAGCCGTGCCAGTGCGAGCGCCGAGTACGAGGCCCCGCCGCCAAGGCGCCAGCCGCGTTCATCGTCGTCCACCAGGTCGCGGCACGCCGCCCCGACCACCACGACCTGGGGTGTCTCGTCCATCCGTCCCTCCGGGGGCCCGGAAGGACCCGCCTATACTGGCCGTCGCGCGCGCAGCGCTCCGGCGGCCGACGCACCCGGCCGCTCCCCGACCGAGGTTGTACATCATGCACTTCTACGAGCTTCACGAGGGCGACGACGACGTCTTCGCCGATCTGCTTCTCGCCAGCGAGGAGGAGATGGAGGCCGAGGACTTCTTCGACGTGGTGCAGAGCATCCGCCGCCGCATCCTGGACACCTTCGAGCAGAAGACGCTCGTCGAGGCGATCGCGGACGAGCTGGAGCGCGACTACGGCTTCGTGGCCATCTCCGACGACCGGCTGACGGCCGCCGTCAACGTGTCGCGCGACGAGGACGAGAACTACCTCGCGGATCTCGACGCGCCCGAGGACACGATGGACTACGCCTCGATCCTCGCCGACCTCAAGGCCGAGGGCAACGGCCCGGACTGAGTCGGGTCCGGCACCGTGCCGGAGGGGCGGGTGACCCTTGATGTCGCGGGTCTACCCTGGGTGGCCGCTGGATCGCGAGCTGCCGGTACGGTGGCTGGCCTACCGGCTGAACAGGATCTCGACCACGTCCCCGTCGCGGACCCGGTAGGTCTTGCCCTCGGAGCGGACCTTGCCGTGCTTCTTGGCCTCGGCGATGGAGCCGAGCTCCAGGAGCTCCTCGTAGCCGATGGTCTCGGCGCGGATGAACCCCCGCGCGAGGTCGGTGTGGATGGCCCCCGCCGCGTCCACGGCGTTCGACCCGTCCGGGATCGGCCAGGCGCGGACCTCGTCCGGCCCGGCGGTCAGGAACGAGATCAGCCCAACCAGCCTGTACGAGAGCTTGATCACGCGGTCCAGCGCCGATTCGGCGAGGCCCAGCTCCTCCATGAAGACCGCGGCCTCCTCGGGATCGAGCTCGCCCAACTCCATCTCGATCTTGGCCGAGAGTGCGTCGACCATCGCGTGCCGGTGCTCGTAACCGCCCTCGATCCGCGCCACGAGCGCCGCGGCGCCGTCCAGCTCGCCCTCACCCACGTTGAGCAGCACCAGCACCGGCTTCTGGGTGAGGAACCGGTAGCCGCGGAGGGCCTTCTCCTCGTCGGGGTCGAGCGCCTCGTCACGGATCGGGCGGCCGGCCTCCAGGGCGGGCTTGAGCCGCGAGAGGATCACCTCCTCGCGCTCGTTGGCCTCGCGCTCGGCCGGCGTCCCGTGCCGCCCCGAGCCCTTGAGCCGCTCAAGGCGCCGGTCCACCATCGCGAGGTCCGCGAGGATGAACTCGAGGTCCAGCTGCTCGAGGTCCCGCGCCGGGTCCACGGAGCCCGACGGGTGCGGGTGGGCGGCGGAATCCCAGGCCCGGACGACGTGGATGAGCGCGTCCGAGTCGCGCAGGCGGGCCAGGTGCTCGGCCGGCAGCTCCTCCGCGCCGACGTGGCCCTCATGCGAGGCGGGTGGCGCCGGCAGGTCCACGTAGGTGACGTCGGCGTGGACGATCTTCTTCGGCTTGAACACCACGGCCAGCTTGTCGAGGCGCTCGTCGGGAACCTTGACGACGCCGACGTTGAGCTGGAGCCCGCCGTAGCCGCCCGTATCGGCGTGACCACGGGTGAGCGTGTTGAACACGGTGGTCTTGCCGCACCCGGCAAGCCCGACGATGGCGATCTGCATGCGTTGATGCTACCTGTCGCGCCAGCGCGCGACCGGGCCGGCCGCAGGGTCCAGGTCAGTACCCGGCGTCCGGGTCCACCACGTTGACCAGCGGTCGTCCCTCGGCGTAGCGCCGCAGGTTCTCGCAGAACAGGTCCACCGACCGGTCCAGGACCCGCGTGGACGACCACGAGGTGTGCGGCGTCAGGATCACGTTCGGCAGGTCGTACAGCGGCGAGGTCGGCGGGAGCGGCTCCTCGCGGAACGTGTCCAGCACCGCGCCCCCGAGGCGGCCGTCGCGCAGCGCCCGCGAGAGCGCCCGCTCGTCGATGAGCTCGCCGCGCGCCACGTTGATGACCCAGGCCCCGGGCTTGAGCCGTGCGATGGCCTCGTCGCCGATGAGCCCGTGCGTGTCCTCGGTCAGCGGGGCGGCCAGCACCACGAAGTCCGACTCCGCAAGGAGCTCAGGGAGCTGCTCCGGCGCGAGGACGCGGTCCAGCATGAGCGACCCGAGATACGGCTCGTCGCCAGCGCCGTCCGCCGCGTGGGAGCCCGCGTCGGGGCGCCGCCGCGTAGCCATGACCCGGCACCCGAACGCGGTCGCGAGCGCGCCCACGGCCCGCCCGATGGACCCGAGGCCCACGATGCCCACGGTGACGTCGCGCAGCTCGCGGCTCTCGAGGGGCTGCCACGTGCGCTCGGCCTGGAGCTCGAGCAGCGACGGCAGGCGGCGCGAGACGGCCAGGATCATGAGCATCACGTACTCGGCGATCGGCCGGGAGAAGACGCCGCGGGCGTTGGTGATGGTGAGGCCGCGGGCGCGGGACGACGGCGTCAGCACGCGCTCCACGCCAGCGGTGGCCGAGTGCACCCAGCGCAGGGACGGGGCGCGCGCGAGCATCCGGTCGAAGAGCTCGGCCGGGAACCGGCCGCGGAGCATGACCTCCACGTCGTCGAGCGGCCCGTCCGGGTGCCCGTCGAACCCGATCGTGACGATTCGGGCCCCCGGCGCCGCGGCGCGGATCGCCTCGAGGTCGCGGGCGCGCCAGCGCGCGGCGAGGATCGGCGTCAGCGCGATCGCCGTCGGCACGCCGCCGGGCCCGGACCCCGGTCCGGGTGTTCGCGAGGCCCCCTCGGTCACGC
This sequence comes from Candidatus Limnocylindrales bacterium, assembly GCA_038250545.1. GTDB lineage: Bacteria > Chloroflexota > Limnocylindria > Limnocylindrales > CSP1-4 > CAIXZV01. The sequence goes on from JBBSCF010000001.1 coordinate 113,062, forward strand.
GGTCCCTCCTTCGTGCAGCTTAGAGCCCCACCCGCCGGACCCAGTCGCCCGGCCTCGTGATCTCGTCCGGCAGCGGCAGGGTCTCCGGGCCATCCCAGAGACGCCGCAGCGCCGCGGCGCCCGCGAGCCGCTCGATCTCGGCCACGAACACCTCGCCCTTACGGTACTGGTCCATCTTGAGGTCCATGCCGGTGATCCGCAGCATGGCCCGCTCGAACGGGGTCCGGTTCGCGCGGCGGCCGTGGAACCGCGCGGAGATCCGCTCCACGCCGGGCTCGAGGTCCTTGCCCACGGCGTCCATCACGTGGTCTCCGAACCCCTCGAGCAGGCTCATGACCGCCTGCGTCTCGCGGAACAGCCGACGCTGCTCGTCGGTCATGAGGCGCTCCAGCCAATGCTCGTCGTCGCCACGCCCCGTGCCGCGGAGCGCGGCGCCGAGGGACCTGACCGCGTCGCGCCCGAGGCCCGCGGCGTCGTCGGAGAACAGCGAGACCTGGCGCTCGAGGCGCTCCGCGAGGTACGGGCGCAGCCACGGGTGCGCCTCGAACTCGAAGGCGTGGGTGGTCTCGTGGAGCGCGATCCAGGTCCTAAACGGCCCCAGTGGCACGTCCATGACCCGCGCCGTGTGGCGGATGTTCTCCTCGACGAACAGGAGACGCCCGGGCGTCGTCTCCGCGCTCAGCAGGGCGAGGTCGTACTGGCCCAGCACCCTCGCGCCCATGAACCCGAGCAGCAGGCCCAGCTGGCGCGTCGTGACCCAGCGATTCGCCAGGGTCATGGTCGCCTTGGCCATGCCGCCGCCGGGAGGCAGCATCTGGTCCAGGAGCTCGCCCTCGAGCCGGCCGATCAGTCCGGCGAAGGCGGCGGTGTTGGCGTGCACCCAGGCCGCCCGGTCCACGACCTCCACGCGGTCCACGACGCCGGGCAGCTCCGTGCCGAGGTGCTCGGCCAGCGCCGGCACGACGCGGATCATCGCGGCCGCGTAGTCGGGCTCGGTCGCGGCCAGCTCGGCGGCGGACAGCGATCCCGGTGCGTTGCGGAGGCGGGCGGCGGCGATAGCCTCGACCTGGGCCCAGTCCACGAGGCCCGCCGCCCGCGCGGACCGCTCGATCCGCCGCCCGGCGACCGTCACGGCCGCCCCGAGCACCGACCCGACGAGGAACCCGACCTGCCACAGGCGTTCCTCCGGAATCCCCCGCCGCCTCGCCGGGTCCGGGCGCGGGCCGGCGGCCATCAGGCGCCGCTCCCCAGCACCACCGAGGCCACGTCCGGGAACGCGTCGCCGAACATCCGCGTCGCGATGTCGCGGAAGCGGGCCACGTCACCGGTGGTGAGCTGGATATGCGTGGGCGGCGCGCCGTACGTCTCGGCCGGGCGGGAGTGGCCGGCGGCGCCCGGATCGGCGGCCGTGCCGCGCGTGGTGCCCGGAGCCTCGAGCGCGTTGACGCTGAGCAGCTCCGCCAGGGTCGCGGAGGTCGCAGTCGCGGAATCCACGATGGCCACCCGATCGCCGACCGTCCGCGTGAGGAGCGGGCGCAGCAGCGGGTAGTGGGTGCAGCCCAGCAGCAGCGTGTCGATCTTGGCGGATGGCGGCCGCGGGAAGACGAACTCCCCGGCGCCGTCGCGCTCGCCCAGGAGCGGCGCCAGCTCCTCCTCGATCACCGCCTCCAACTCCGGGCCGGACAGGATCCCGGCCTCGACCATCGGCACGAGGCGCGGGGTGGCGTGCTCATAGACCTCGACCGCGGGGTTCTCGTCCTTGATCGCATTGAAGTAGGCATGGGAGCGGACGGTCGCCGGCGTGGCGATCACCCCCACGCGCCGGTTGCGGGTCGCGAGGGCGGCCGCCGCGGCGCCCGGACGCACGACGCCCAGCACCGGCAGGTCGTAGCGCGCGCGAAGGTCGCGCAGCGCGACGGCGGTGGACGTGTTACAGGCCACGACGAGCGCCTTGACGTCCCGCCTCGCGAGCTCGTCGAGCGCCTCCATGGAGAACCGGCGGACCTCGTCGTCGGACCGGACGCCGTACGGGGCGCGCGCGTTGTCGCCCAGGTAGATCGTGGACTCGTGCGGGGACCGGCGCAGGATCTCGCGCAGGACGGTCAGGCCGCCCACGCCGGAGTCGAAGACCCCGATGGGTCGCGGGTCGGACACGCCCTCCCCTACCGGCGTGCGGTGACGGGTGCCATGTGCCCCGTGAGCTCGGTGGCGGTGCGCATGACGTCCTGGCTGATCGCCGCGCTGGGATCCGCGAGCACGAACGGGATGCCCTCGTTGTTGGCCCGGACCACCAGCGCGCCGCCGGAGCTCACCCGGTGCTCCGGGACGCGGCCCAGGGCGCGGTTGAGGACCTCGGGGTCGAAGCCGCCGGTGGAGTCGGCGCGGTTCACGAGGTAGCGGACCTTGGTGGGCGGGTAGCCGATCATCCGGAACGCGTCCGCCATCATCATCGTGCTGTGGATCGCCGTGGAGTCGTAGGTCACGATCTCGAGGATGGTGTCGGACGTGTCGAGGAACGCGAGGTTGATGTCGTTGACGGTGGCCGGCGTGTCCACGATGACCACCTCGTAGACCCGGCGCAGCAGGCTCAGCGTCTTCTCGAGGTCACGCACCGTGACCATCTCCGCCATCTCGACCCGCGGTGGGGCGAGCAGGATGTCGATGCCCGACGGGTCCCGCCACAGGACGTCGGCCAGGTCCGACTCCTGGATGCGGTCGGTGGGCAGGTCGAGCAGCGAGGGCGCCTCGATCGGCACCTTGAGCAGGGCGCGCAGGTCGCCGAACTGGAGGCTGCCGTCGATCAGGCACGTGCGCAACCCGAGCTGCCCGATGGCGACCGCGAGGTTGAAGGCGAGGGTCGTCTTGCCCACGCCGCCCTTGGGCGCGAACACGGTGATCATCCGGGCGAGATGGGTGTTGTCCTGCAGCTGCGAGGACTGGTAGACCTGCTGGATCCGGGTCACCAGCTCGTAGCCCGTGAACGGCATGCCGAGCACGCCGTCCACGCCATTGGTGGGGTCCACCATCACCGGCTGCTGGGGGACGGTCAGGACGATCACCGGGACGTGCAGCCCCGCCTGCGCGATCTGTCCCACGAGGCTCATGCCCTTGACGCGTCCCTGGAGGAGCGCGTCGACCAGGACGACGTCCGGGCGGAGCTCGCCAATGGTCGCGAGCACACGGGACCCCTCGCTGGAGACGTCCAGCAGCTTGATCGCGGACTGCGAGTTGAGCAGCCCGCGGATGTACTGCGCGACCTGGGGGACGTCCTCGACCACGAGGAGGCGGATCTGGTCCGACATCGTCGCGACGATACCACGCAGGGTGCCCGGAGGCGGCGGTGACGACGGTCCCGGCGGCCGTCCCCGGCAGGGGCACCCCGGATGGGGCTCAGGGCTTGCGGGCCACCAGGACGACGCGCTCGGCGCCCGCCTCGAGCTCGCCCAGGTCGTAGTCCCCGGCGAGCGTCTCCACCACCAGGCCGGCGGCCTCCGCGAAGACGACCAGCTCGTCGGGGTTCACCAGGCGGAGCCGGTCGACGCGCACCCAGCGAATGGGCGGCTCTCCCGGGTGCCCCTCCTCGAAGATCGTCGTGAGCCGGACGCTCGATGTGACGGCGTCATAGACGGCCGAGCCCGCCTTGGTGACCGTGCGGCCCGAGCCCGGGTCCTCGCGCACCCACTCGAGGACCAGGCGCCCGTCGTAGCGCGCCAGGTCGTCCGCGTCCGGCAGCCAGGCGTCCACGGTCGCGAGGCCCCCGGGCGCCAGGTGCGCGGCGAGGGTCGCCACGGCCAGCTGCTGGTCGGCCCGGGACCCCATGAGGAAGATCGAGTTGAGCGGGATGGCCGCCAGGCGGTACTCGCCTGCGTCGGGGAGCCGGACGGAGCGGGCATCGCCCTCCACCAGCCGCACGCGCCGACCGACTGCCTTGCCGGCGGCATCCGCGGCCTCGCGGGCCCGGGCCAGCATCGCCGGGTCCGTGTCCACCCCCGTGACGTCGTGGCCGTCCGCCGCGAGCGGGACCGCCAGCCGCCCCGAGCCCACCGCGAGCTCGAGGATCGGGCCCCCCGTCCGCGCCGCCAGGGCCAGGTACAGGTCGAGGTCGCCCGGATCCTCGGCAAGGTCCAGGTCGTACAGGCGGGCGAAGGCCGCGGGGGCGGACCCGGTCATGCGCCAGTCCTCACGCCCGGCCCGTGCGCTCGTGCCGGACGGGGTGGCCGGCCAGCCGCTTCGCGGCGAGGGCCGAGATGACCTCCAGCGCCACGCGGTTCGCCGCCATCGCGGTCACCTCCGCGTGGTCGTACGGCGGCGAGACCTCGACGATGTCCATGCCCGCGATCTCCACCGTGCCCGCGATCCGGCGCACGGCCCGCAGCAGCTCGCGGGGCAGGAACCCGCCGGGCTCGGGCGTGCCCGTGCCGGGCGCCATCCCGGGGTCGATGACGTCGATGTCCACCGAGATGTAGATCGCGTCCGGCCCGTCGAGCGCCTCCGCGATCGCGTCGTCGATGACCGCCTCCGCGCCGCGCTCCTCCACCTCGCGCATGAGGTGCCAGCGCAGCTCGTGCTCCTTCATCCACTCGAAGGTCTCGACCGGCGGCCAGTAGCCGCGCAGGCCCACCTGGACGAAGTTGCGGCCCTTGACCGCGCCCGACTCGATCAGGCGCCGCATCGGCGTCCCGTGGCCCGCGAGCACGCCCCAGTCCTCGTTCGCCGTGTCCGCGTGGGCGTCGAAGTGGACGATGCCGATCGACCCGGGCCGGCGGACCTCGGCGACGGCGGTCGCGGACGGCCAGGTGATCGAGTGGTCGCCGCCCAGGATGATCGGGATGGCCCCGGTGGCCGCCACGTCGTGGACCTTGCGGTAGATCATGGCGTGGGCGCGGTCGATCCAGGCCGGGATGATGTTCGCGTCGCCGGCGTCGACGACGTCGAGGATCTCGAACGGCTCCACGCCCAGCGCCAGCGAGTGGATCGAACCGGTCGTGTACTGCGCCTCGCGGATGGCGCGCGGACCGAACCGGGCTCCGGATCGGTGGCTGACGGCGTCGTCGAACGGCGCGCCGACGATGGCGATGTCGGCGTTGCGAGCGCGCAGGTCGGCCGCGTCGGGCACCCACGGCAGCTTCATGAACGTCGGCATGCCGACGTAGGTGGGCAGGTCGTAGTCGTCGAACGTCTCGTACGCGCGGTTCCAGCCGTTGCGCGCGGCGAAGTCGACGTCGCCCGGAGAATGGGGACGCTCGGCCACGTGTGGTCCTCAACAGCGAGGGCGCCGCCGGTTCGGGTCCGCCGTCCGGCGGGGCGCGCAGGGCGGCATGGTAGCGCGTCCGGGCGGTCCGGCCGAGCGTCAGCCCTCCCCGCGGAACTCCGCCCAGGCCGCGGCGGCGACCGCCGGGTCCAGGAGCAGGTCCAGCGCGGTCTGGGCCACCAGCGTCGCCGCGAGGAGCACCGTCCCGTCCGCGAGCGGGCGGGCGGCGGCGTCCCGGAACTCGATCGTGTGGCCAGGCGTGTGGCCGGCGGTGATCGAGAGCTCCGGGTGGATCGCCGGGACGGCCCACGAGACGTTGGCCATGTCCGTGGAGCCAGCGTCCGTGTCCCTGCCCGCGTCGACGACGCCGGAGGCCTGCGCGTTGGCGAGCCAGCGCGCCGCGATCGTCCGGTTGTGCTTCATGGTGCTCGCGTAGCCCGAGAACTCGACCTCGACCTCGACGCCGGCGGCGAGGGCCGCGGCCTTGCACAGCTCGATGAAGCGGGGCTTCATGACGTCGTCGTAGAAGGCCTGCTCGGCGCTCCGGATCATGAACCAGGCCCGCGTGCGGTCCGGGATGATGTTCGCGGCGGTCCCGCCCTCGGCGATGATGCCGTGGACCCGACAGTGCGTCGGGAGCTGCTGGCGCCACAGGCCGACGGAGACGAACAGGGCGATCATCGCGTCGAGGGCGTTCCTGCCGGCCCACGGCTCGGACGCCGCGTGGGAAGCGAAGCCCTTGAACACCACGCTGACGTCCTCGGACGCGAGTGGGGCGATCTCGACGTGGTTGCTGTGGCTGGGGTGGTAGAGCAGCGCGGCGTCCAGGCCCTCGAACAGCCCGTCGCGGAGCATGATCTCCTTCCCGCTCCCCCGCTCCTCCGCGGGCGTGCCGAGGAACACCACCTCGCCGGCCCACGCGTCGCGCGTCGCGGCGAGCGCGAGCGCCGCGCCCACGCCCGAGGCTGCCATCGTGTTGTGGCCGCAGCCGTGCCCGAGGCCCGGGAGCGCGTCGTACTCGGCCAGGATCCCGATCCGCGGCCCGTCCGGGCCCTTGCCGCCGGTGATCCGGCCGCGGACCGCGGTCGCGAGGCTCCCGACCGGGTGCTCCACGGCGAACCCGTGGCGCGCGACGGTCTCGGCGCACCAGGCGGATGCCTGGACCTCCTCGAAGGCGGGCTCCGGGTTGGCGTGGATGCGGTGCGAGAGGTCGAGGAGCTCGTCGCGGGACGCCTCCACGGCGGCGGCGGCGCGGGCCTTGACGTCGGCGAACGGCTCGGCGGGACGCGCGGTGGTCGGCGACTCGGACATGGGGTGGGCTCCTAGCGCTCGGCGGACAGGGTGATCTCGGCGACGACGAAGATGGCGGCGAGGAACAGCACGATGGGCAGCTGGAAGGCCTCCGCCAGCCGCAGGACGACGAGCACGGTGACGAACAGGCCGAGCCAGGCGCCGCGGCGCACGGCGCGCATCCAGTCGCCCTGGTAGGCGATGCGGCGATGGCGGGCGAACACGACCAGCCAGGCGAGCGGTGCGGCGCTGAGCCCGATGGCGAGACCGATCAGCAGGGCGCCGAGGTAGCCCGCCATCGGGTCCGCGTACGGGTCGCGGCCGGTGACCAGGAGGGCGACGAGGATCCACGCGACCCCGGCCGCGGCCAGAAGCCCGAGGTTGGTGATCCGGTCGCGTGCCTCCATCGCCCCCGAGTCTACCGACGGCGGCCTACCCCAGCGACGCCAGCCCGGCCTCGAGGTCGTCGAGGGTCCGGAGCACCAGGTCAGCAACGACGCTGTCGTCGCGCGCCGAACCCGGGAGCGGTGAGTCGTCGGGCCGGACGCTGAGCCACGCGGCCAGCCAGCCGGCCCGCTTCGCGCCGACCACGTCCGCCGCCCAGTCGTCGCCCACGTGCAGGATCCCGGCGGGGTCCGGGTCCCCGAGCGCCGCACGCGCCGCGGTGAAGATCGCCGGGTGCGGCTTGATCGTCCCGACCCGCTGGGACACCACGACCGCGGCGAGATGCGGCGCCCAGCCGGCCGCCTCCACGTAGCGGTCGATGGTCGCGGCCAGTGGCCAGTTGGACAGGATCGCGACCCGGTGACGCGCGGCCAGCCGCTCGATGAGCGCACCCGCCTCGGGGGCGGGCGGGAGGGCGGCCACGAAGCCGCGCGAGTAGACCTCCACGGCCCAGGCCACCTCGTCGGGCGAGGACAGGCGGGCGGCCACGGCGTCGTCCCAGCGGACGTCCGGCGGCGGCGGCGCCATGCCGCGGAGCCGGGCGAGGATCCGGGCGATGCGCTGCGCCAGGTCCACCTCGCGGAACTGCGGGACCTCCTCGCGGAACTGGCGCTCGCGCTCCTCGGCCCAGGTCGCGAGCACCACGTCCGCGTCGAACGGGCCCAGGCGCGCGGCCATCTCGGCGGCCGTGATCGCCACCACGCCGCGCAGCCCGGCGGCCGGCACGGGCACCAGCGTGTTGCCGAAGTCCAGGGTGATCGCGGTGATGGCGCGGCTCACGGCGCGGCCTCCCCGGGCTCCGCGGCAAGCCGAGCCCGCGCGATCGCCACCGCCTCGGGGTTGCGGTCCACCAGCAGCCAGCGCCGTCCCAGCCTTGCGGCGGCCACGCCCGTCGTGCCGGAGCCCGCGAACGGGTCCAGCACCAGGTCCCCCGGCCGGCTCGACGCCGCCACGATCCGCTCCAGCAGGCGGATCGGCTTCTGGGTGGGATAGCCCGTCCGCTCGGCGGAGGCCGGGGGCACGATCGTCATCCACCACACGTCCGTCGGCAGCTTGCCGCGGGCCGCTTTCTCCGGGCCCACGAGCCCGGGGGCCATGTACGGGATCCGGTCGATCGCGTCGCGGTCGAACAGCCACGTGGGGCCCTTCGCGTACCACAGGATCGTGTCGTGCTTGCGCGGCCAGCGGTCCGCGGCGCGGCCGCCGTAGTCGTAGGCCCAGACGATCTCGTTGAGGAACCGCTCCGGCCCGAACACGTCATCGAGCAACAGCCGCGCGTGGTGCGCCGTGCGCCAGTCCACGTGCAGGTACAGCGACCCGTGCGGCGCGAGAACCCGGTGGATCTCGCGGACGCGAGCCTCGAGGGCCGCCAGGTGGAGCTCGAGCGGCAGGTCATCCTCGAACGCGAGGTCGCTCACGGTCTCGTAGCGCACCTCCGCGGCCCGGAACCCGGGGCGTGTCCGCTCGCCGCTCCCCGTCCGGATCGAGACGAGGCGCTGCCGCTTCCCGGTCGCGAACGGCGGGTCCGCGTAGGCGAGGTCAACGACGCCGTCCGGGATGGCCGCCAGGACGTCGAGGTTGTCCGCCTCCAGGACCGCGCCGGCGCCCGGCGATGTCCCGGCCAGCGCGGCCTCCAGGGCGGCGCGGGCGGCCGGCTCGAGGGGCGTCATCGGCTCAGCGGGCCGCGCTGGAGGGACAGATCTCGCGGAACGCGCACCAGCTGCAGGCGAGGAAGTCCGGCCTGGCCGTGAAGTCCCGCGCCCGGATGCCGGCCGCGGCGGTCCGGACGGACTCGCGCGCCTTGTCGACGCGCTTGCGGTCCACCGACGCAGTCCCCACCAGCCCGGACTCGAGGAAGCTGAGCGCCACGGCATCCGGGAGGCGGCCGGTCATCGCCTCGTAGCCCATCGCGTAGATGGACAGCTGGAGCGACTCCTTCGCGCGCTTGCGGGCCTTCGCCGGGTCCCGCACGTCGGACGACTTGTAGTCCGTGATCACCACGTGCTCCGGGTAGGTGAACATCACGGGCTCGATGACGTCCGCCGCGCCGCCCTCGTAGGCCGCCGCCAGCACCTCCGGCGGGGCGCCGTCGCGCGGGATGATGTCCACCCGGTCGTAGCGGCCCCGGACGCGGTCCCCGTCGAGCAGGAAGCTGAACTCGCGCTCCACGTAGACCGGGATGATGGCCCCGGGCGCCAGCTGCTCCTCTCGGAACCGGCGCAGGGACGCGCGGCCGGCGTCCAGGCGCGCCTCCTCGTGCTCGCGGGAGAGGAACCCCTCGGACCGCCAGGCGGCGACGAAGGACGCGACCAGGTCGTCCTCGCTCATGACGTCGCCGCGGGCATGGCGCTTGTGGAACTCGGCGACCGCCGCGTGGAGCGCCGAGCCGTAGATGATCGAGTGGTGGGGCGCCAGCGGGACCCGCAGGACGTGCGCGAACTTGTACTTGAGCGGGCAGGTCAGGTAGTCGTCGATGGCGTAGAAGCTGAGCATCAGCGGCTCGTCGTCGCGGCGCGAACGCGGGGCCGGCGGCGACGCCTCGGGGCGCTCCAGCGACGCGATCCGCTCCAGCGGGGACGAGGCCGTCGCGCCCGCACCCGACGCCCCGGCCGCCACCGGCAGGTCCAGCGCCTCGAGCACGAACGGCGAGACGCGCCGCGCCCGCTGCCCGCCATAGTCCGCGGCATGGGTGAGGAGCAGCTCGTCGCGAGCCCGGGTCATCCCGACGTAGAACAGCCGGCGCTCCTCCTGGAGCTGGTAGTCGCCCTCGGGCAGGATCTCGTTGACGAGCTCGATGGGCAGGGCCAGCGGCTCGCGGCGGCCCACCGCGGGGAACCGCCCGGAGACGAGGCCCGGCAGGTACACCACCGGGAACTCGAGGCCCTTCGCCTTGTGGACGGTCATCACGGCGACCGCGTTCGCATCGGGGTCGATGTCCGCCGTGGGCGGGTCGTCGCCGGCCGCGATGAGCGTGGCGAGGTGGCGGGCGAAGAACACGGCCCGGTCGTCCGCGAGCAGCGCGGACTGGCTGCGCACGATGTCGAAGAAGCGCGCGATGTTGGACAGCGCCTCCTCGGCGGCGACCGTCTCAGACTCGGCCAGGCGCTTGAGCCAGCCGGAGCCCCGCAGGAACGCGAACAGCACCTCGCCCGCGGGCCGCTCGTGCGCGAGGGCGATGTACCCGCGCAGGTCCGCGACGAGCGTCGCGGCGGCGGCGCGCGTCTCCGGGCGCAGGCGCAGGATCCCGGGCTGGCGGCCCAGCTCCTCCATGATCTCGAACACGCTGCGGTTCCGGCGGCGCGCCATGTTGACGATGCCCACGAGGTCCTCGCCGCCCATCCCGAACAGCTCGGACGCGGCGAGGCCGTAGACGTCCACGGACGCGTTGGGGTCCGCGACCGCCCGCAGGAACGAGAGCAGGAGCTTGATCTCCGGGCGCGCGTACAGGCCGCTCGTGCCCGAGAACCGCCACGGGATCCCCTCGAGGTTGAGCGAGCGCAGCACCGGGTCCGCGGCCGCGTTGGCACGGACGAGGATCGCGACATCGCGCGGTGAGGCTCCCTCGCGCAGGCGGCGGGCGATGTCGGACGCGATCCAGTCCGCCTCCTCCGCGCCGCTCGCGAACGCCTCGTGGCGGACCGCGGCCGCGCCCTCGGTCCCCCGCTCCGCGACCAGCTTCTTGACGATTCCCGCACGGACCTCGAGGCGGTCCGGGTCGTTGTGGCGGACCAGGCGGTAGGAGGCGTCCAGGATCGGCCCGCGCGAGCGGTAGTTCCGCCGCAGCACGACGACCTTCGCCTGCTTGTACCGCTCGCGGAACTCCAGGATGTTGCTGATGGCCGCCCCGCGGAACTTGTAGATCGACTGGTCGTCGTCCCCCACCACCGTCACGTTTCGGTGGCGCTGCGCCACCAGCGCCACCAGCTCCGCCTGGGCCTTGTTCGTGTCCTGGAACTCGTCCACCAGCACGTAGCGGAAGCGCTCCTGGATCAGCTCCCGGGCGGCCGGCGACTCGCGCAGCAGCCGGAGCGCGAAGGACACCTGGTCCCCGAAGTCGATCGCCCCGTTTGCCGCGAGCAGCCGCTGGTAGCTCGCGTACGCCCGCGCCAGCTCCCCCCGCCGGCGCGCCTCCTCAGCGCGCGCGGCCACGGCGTCCGGGTCCGCGTCCGGCGCGGCGCCCGCGGCCTCCGCCTCGGCGGCGAGCCGTGCGGCATGGGCGAGGAACGCGTCGGGCGAGACGTCCTCGTCCTTCGCCCGCGAGAACAGCGTGGCCAGCGCGTCGAGGAACTTGGTGGGGTCCCCCAGCGGCCGGTACTCGTCCAGGTCCAGCTCGAACAGGTGCTCGCGCAGGAACACGACCGTCTCGGGCCGCGAGAAGACGCGCACGTCCGACGGCAGGCCCAGCTCCAGCGCGAACTCGCGTACCAGCCGGTCCCCGAAGGCGTGGAAGGTCGCGATCGCGGTGTCCGTGTAGCCGTAGGGGACCAGCTGGTCCACGCGGGTCTGCATCTCGTCCGCGGCCTGGTCCGTGAACGTGAGGGCCAGGATCTCCGAGGGCCGCGCCCGCTTGGTGGCGATGAGCCAGGCGATCCGGCGCGTGATGACCTGGGTCTTGCCGGTGCCGGCGCCGGCGACCACGAGCAGCGGGCCGTCAGCGTGGGTCACGGCGCGGCGCTGCTCCGGGTTGAGCCCCTCGAGCAGCTGGTCCGTGCCCTCCGGGGCCGGCCCGGCTTCGACCGGCTCCTCCGCGGGCCCCCAGACGGGGATCTGGACCAGCGGCTGCGGCTCGCCCGCGCGACGCCGGCGCCTCACGCGGCGCACCGGGCGCGCGCAGGGGCCGGGCCCGGGATCAGGCTCGGACTCGGCGGAGGGATGGACGGGGCTGGGGCGTCGGGAGGAAGGCACGACGTGAGGATGGGGCGAGCCCGTGCCAGCTCGGGTGTCACGGGTCGCATGGGGATCAGGCCTTCGCGGGACCCGATCCCGAGGCCAGGGCGATCCGCAGCGCCTCGGCCTCCTCGTCGGACAGGGCCGTCTCGGCCTTGCCCTTCGTGATGGCCTTGCCGTACACGCGCGTCGCCGTCCGCGTGTGGAGGCTGCTCACGATGAACCCGTCCCCATGGTGGTCCAGGAGCGCCAGCGCGAAGCTCTGGTTGCCGCCGGTGTCCTCGAACGGGTTGTACCGCACGAGACCGAGACGCTGGAACGCGAACTGCCCGGTCCGCTCGAGGACGGCCGTCCGCACCTCCAGCTCGCCCACCTCGCGCGCCACCGCGTAGACCTTGTCGATGTGGGCCTCGAGCGTCGATTCGAGGCTCGTGCCGTTGCCGCCGGCCGTCAGGAGCCCGATGCGCTTGTCGAGCCGGGAGGTCCGCCGGACCAGGATTCCGATAATGACGAGGAGCCCGAGGATGACGATCGCGAGCGCCACGGTGACGGCGCCGAGCGACTCGGCCACGAGCCTGGTGAGTTCGTCCAAGGCGATCCTCTCAGGATGTGAACGGGGCCGAGCATAGCAGCCGGCCCTCACCGGCCACGTTCCCGCGGGCACCCGGTGTATCCTCGCGGCCGACGGTGCCGCACCCGCGGCGACCCGCCCACAGGAGGCTGAAACCCCGCCATGGCGAAGCGCGCCCGCGGCACTGTCCGCCCCGGCCAGCGCCGGCCCATCGACCGGCGTCCCGCGTCCACGGCCGCGCCCGCGGGCACTCCGGCCGCCGCGCCCAGGCCCACGGGGCTGTCCGAGGCCGAGCTGGAGCGCGCCGCGGTGCTCGAGGCCGAGCTCCTCGCCCAGGAGAAGGCGGCCGAACAGGCCCGCCAGCGCACCCGCACACGCCCCGCGCCGCGCGAGACCGTGAGCACGGGGGGCTCCCTGTCGGTCGCCGCCCGCTCCGAGTACGGCTACGTCGCCCGCGACGTCAAGGACATCATCCGCATCGCGAGCATCCTCATCGGCATCCTGATCGTGCTCTGGATCCTGATCGACATCGCCAAGGTGATCCCGATCGGCGGCTGACGCCCGCGGGGCCTACCATCGGCCCATGCCGCCCCGGCGCGCCATCCCCGGCGCTCGACCCGAAGCCCTGTTCAAGCCCCCGCCCGAGCGGCAGCCCCTCGCCGCCCGGATGCGTCCGCGCACCCTCGAGGAGTTCGTCGGCCAGGGCCACCTCGTCGGCGGGCGCGGCCCCCTCCGCCGCTCGGTCTCACGCGGCCACCTCGCCTCGATGCTCCTGTGGGGCCCGCCCGGCACCGGCAAGACCTCGCTCGCGCGCCTGCTCGCGGACGCCATCGGCGCGGAGTTCCTCGCCGTGTCGGCGGTCCTCTCCGGCGTCGCCGAGATCCGCTCGACCATCGCCGAGGCCCAGGAGCGCCTGAGCCTCCACGGCGGCCGCTCGGTCCTGTTCATCGACGAGATCCACCGCTTCAACAAGGCCCAGCAGGACGCGCTCCTGCCCCACGTCGAGGACGGCACCGTCACGCTCATCGGCGCGACGACCGAGAACCCCTACTTCGAGGTCAACTCGGCGCTCCTCTCGCGGATGCGCGTCTGGCGCCTGGAGCCGCTCACGGACGAGGATGTCGCCTCGATCCTGCGCAGCGCCCTCGCGGACGAGGAGCGGGGCCTCGCCGGCATCTACGGTCCACGCGGCGGCGTGGCGATGGCCGAGGAGCCGTTCGAGCACCTGGTCGAGGTCGCGGGCGGCGATGCCCGCCAGGCCCTCAACATCCTAGAGGGTGCCGTGGCGCTCGCCGAGGACGACGACGCACGGGACGCCGACGGCCGTGTCTCCCCCACCCTGGCGCACGTGGAGGCGGCCGCCCAGCAGCGCGTGCTCGCGTACGACCGCGCGGGCGACGGCCACTACGACACCGTGTCCGCGTTCATCAAGAGCCTCCGCGGCAACGACCCCGATGCCGCGCTCTACTGGCTGGCGGCGATGATCGCGGCCGGCGAGGACCCCAAGTTCATCGCCCGGCGGCTGATCATCAGCGCGTCGGAGGATGTGGGCAACGCGGACCCGCGGGCGCTCCAGGTCGCCGTGGCGGCGGCCCAGGCGCTCGACTACATCGGGCTGCCCGAGGCGTCGTATGCGCTGGCGCAGGCCACGACCTACATCGCGACGGCCCCCAAGTCGAACCGCGCGGGCGGCGGCTACTGGGCGGCGGCGGGCGACGTCGTGGAGAAGGGCGCGCTCCCGGTCCCCAACCACCTGCGCAACGCGGCGGACCGACGGATGAAGCACCACGGCATCGGCGTGGGCTACCGGTTCCCGCACGACTTCGCGGGCCACGACGTGGATCAGCGGTACCTGCCCGACGACCTCGCGGACCGCCGCTACTACCTCCCGACCGACCAGGGCTACGAGCGGACCATCGGCGAGCGGATGGCCTGGCGCGCGGGCCAGCGCGAGGAGGCCCGTGAGCGGGGGCGCACGCCGCGCAACCCGGTCCCGGGGCCGCAGGGCGAGGGGATGGGCGCCTCGGGGAAGATCACGAGGGTCCGTGAGGAGAGCCGGCGCAAGCTCGCCGACACGGAGAAGCGCGACGCCGGGGGCTGAGGTAGCGTTCGCGGGTGCGTCCCGCACCACTCGAGCGGTGAGGCACGTGCGGGACGCCGGCACCAGCCCACCTGTGCCGGATGCGGGCACCGCGCTACGATGCCGCCATGATTGACCTTGTCCTCACGCTCATTGGCCCGGACCGCCCGGGGATCGTGGACGATGTGTCGGAGGTCGTTGCCGCCAACGGGGGCAACTGGCTGGAGAGCCGGATGACGCAACTCGCCGGCAAGTTCGCCGGCGTGCTCTGCGTGGAGGTTGCCGAGGAGCAGGCGGCGGCGCTCGAGGCTGCCCTCGGGCGGCTGAGCGCGCGCGGCCTGTCCGTCATCGTCGAGCGGGGTGCGCCGGCAGACGTCGCGGCGCGGCGGATCACCGAGATCGAGCTGCTCGGCCTCGATCGTCCGGGTCTCGTCCACGAGATCTCGGAGCTCCTGGCCTCGCACCGGATCAACGTCGAGGATCTCGCGACCGACCGTCCGGCGGCGGCCCACTCCGGCAGCCACATGTTCCACGCGCACATCCGGGCCTCGGTCCCGGACGGCGTGGACATGACCGAGCTGCACCGCGGCCTCGAGAGGCTGGCCGCCGACCTGATGGTGGAGATTCGCCTGGCGGAGGCCATCGGCTCCGCGCGCTGACCCGCGCAGCGTCCGCGCCGCCGCTCAGCCGGGCCACCGGATCAGCCGGCAGCCAGCGTCGGCTCGGGGACCCGCGTGGCGCCCTCGGTCGCGTCGCCGGCCGTCGGCAGGTGCGGCATGGACCCCGCGATCCCGGCGAGGAGCGCGGCCAGGACGGCGGCCGGAGCGAGCGATCGCTCGCCCGGCTCGACCGGCCCGGTCGTCTCGACCTCGAGCACCGCGTACGTCGTCGCGTCGAGGACGGCGCGCACGCCCGGCGCCCGGTAGACGCAGGTCTGGTCGCCCGGGAGGCGGTCGAGGCGATGGGTCGCGCCGCCGAACCGTCCCTCGATCGTCCCGTCGCCCAGGATCCGGAACGCGTTGTCCGGCTCGGCGGCGAAGTCGGCCGCGTCCACGTACAGGCGCGGCTTGTCCACGTACGGGCGGCCGGCCGTCGGGCAGGCCGTGACGCAGGTGCCGCACTCGTTGCAGAGGTCGGCGAGGACGGCCACCTGGAACCGCTGGGCCACGGCGAAGGGCTGCGTTCCGGCCGGCACGAGCGCCCCGTCGAGCGGCGCGAGGACCGGGACCTCCGCCCGCATCGGCGCCGTGCCGTACGTCAGGAGGGCCAGGTTCGGGCAGACGCCCACGCAGAGGCTGCAGAGCGTGTCGCAGTCGAGACAGCGAGCGGCCTCGCGCTGCGCCTCGTCGGCGGTGAAGGGCAAGGCCGTCTCGTCGAACCCGCCGCGGCGATCCAGGCCGGTGGCGCGGACCGGGACGCGGTACGCCCGGTGGGCCCGGCGGACCGTGAGCGCGCCGACGTCGAGATCGCCGACCTCGCTGTAGCCGGCCGGCGCCGGCAGCGCGGTCCCGGACGACAGCCCGAGGAACCGGGCCATCGCCGCAGCCGCCCGCTTGCCGTCGGCGGCCGCCTTCACGATGGACGCCGGGCCGTGGGCCCCCACGTCACCGCCCGCCCAGACCCCGGGGATCGAGGTCGCCAGCGTCTCCGGATCGGTGGCGATGAAGCCGGCCTCCGTCAGCTCTGGCGCCCGGTCGCCGAACAGGTCGAGCACCGGCAACTGGCTGATCGCCAGGATGAGCGTGTCGAGCGGGAGCTCGGCATCCGAGCCAGGGACGTCACGCGGCACCTTGCGCCCGGAGGCGTCGCGCGTGCCGTCGTAGGCCGTCCGGCGGACGACGAGCCCGGCCAGGCGGCCGTCCTCCACGTGCAGGCCGACCGGTCGGGCGAGCTCCACGACCTCGATCCCCTCTTCGCCGAGCGCCGTGACCTCCTCCCGGTCGGCCGGCATCTGGTCACTCGTGCGGCGGTAGACGAGGCGCACGAGCGCCGCCCCCGCGCGGCGCGCGGAGCGGGCGCAGTCCATGGCCGTGTCGCCCGCACCCACGACGCCGACCCGCGGCCCGACCACGGGCGCACGGCCCTCGCGCACCAGGCGGAGGAACTCGACACCGTCGAGCACGCCCGCGGCATCCTCACCCGGCAGCCCGAGGCGCTTGCCCCGCTGGGCGCCGACCGCGACGAAGACGGCGGCGAACCCGTCGTCGAGCAGGCCGGCGACCGTGACATCCGCGCCGACGCGGACGCCATACCGGAGCTCCACGCCGAGACGCTCCAGGACCGCCAGGTCCTGAGTGATCTGAGGCTGCGGCAGGCGATAGGCGGGGATCGCCCCGCCGACCATGCCACCGGGGTATGGGTGCTCCTCGAGGATCGTGACCGCGGCGCCGGCGCGCGCGAGCCACTCCGCGGCCGCGAGCCCGGCCGGGCCGGCGCCGACGATCGCGACGCGGGGGGCGCCGGGCCGCTCGGGGGCTGCCTCGGCGGCACCGGCGGCCTCCGCGTCCATGATGTAGCGCTTGACGTGCCGGATCGCGAGCGGCTCATCGAGGTGCGTCCGGACACACGTGTGCTCGCAGTGGTGGTCGCAGACCCGCCCCAGGATCGCCGGCAGCGGGTTGTCCAGGCGGGTGATCCGGGCCGCCGCGGCGAGGTCGCCCTCGCGCACGGCCCGCATGTAGCGGGGCACCTGCTGGTCGACCGGGCACTCGTCAAGGCATGGTGCGGCGATGCAGTCGAAGGCGCCCAGCGCCCGCGGGGTCTTCGAGCGACCGGTGGAGAACGTCGCCTTCGCATACCGCCGGTCGGCCGTGACGCGACCGGCATACTCGCGCAGGTTGGCGCGGGCGCAGGCGGCAGGGTCGGCGGCGCCGGAGGCGAGCCCGCCGGCGCGCGCGCGACGGCGCACGAAGTCGTCGATGTCCGTCGCGCCCACGGCGTCGAACGCGGCGTCGACCTCCGCCGGGTACTGGAGGAGGCGCAGGTAGCCGCCCGTCTTGAGGAGATCGGAGCAGACCGTCACGGTGCGCAGGCCACCGGCGAGCAGGTCCGGCAGGTTGAAGGCATCCGCGCCGCCGGCGAACGAAAGCGGCATCGACCCCTCGAAGGCGTCGCTGATCCGGGACGCGAGGTTGACGGTCACGGCGTGGAGGGCGCGGCCGGAGAGGTACATCGTCGGGTCGCGGTCGAAGACGCCGCGCCAGTTGCGCACCTCGAGCGTGTTCGACAGCTTCAGCCCGAAGGCGACCCCACGCCCGGCGGCGGCCACCCGCAGCCGCCCGAACATCGGCACGGCGTCCTCCCAACGGAGGTCGTGGCCGAACGCCTCGTCGGGAATCGGGACGTCGCGATACCCGAGCTCCCCGTTCACGATCCCCCGGACCCGTCCCGCGCCCAGGAGCGTCGGGTTGCACTTCACCGTCGTGTGCAGGCCCCGCTCCTCGAGCAGGTACTGCGAGATCCGCTCGATCTCGTCGGGCGGGCAGCCGTGCATCGTCGAGAGCGTCACGGAGTCGGAGATGCGGGTCGGGATGGCGACCTCGCGGACCGCGGGAAAGCGGCGGGCGACGACGTCCACGTACGCCGGCAGCCAGGCCGACGCGTCGGACATGGCGTCGAGGTACCACTGCACGTTGGGCCGGCGGATCCCCTCGAGGTTGTAGCCGACGCTCATGTTGAAGACCACGCCGGGGCGCTCGCCGGGGAAGCCGAGCGCGCGGTGGAGGGCGTGGACGAGCACCCAGGCGCGCAGATACTCGTCGAATGACTGGTGGACGCGCAGCTCCTGGCTCCACTCGACGTTGTAGCCCTCGTCCTCGATGTCGATGCAGGGCTTGTTGACCTCGAGCTCGTCGAGGGTCTGGACCGTCTTGAGCTCGATGAGCCGGGCGCCGGCGAGCCACGCGGCGACGATGTTCTGGGCCATCTGGGTGTGAGGGCCGGCGGCAACGCCCCACGGCGTGTCGAGCTCGACGCCGAGCTCGCGGCGCCGGAAGCGGTGGTCCGCGCGGGGGGCGAAGACCGCCGACGCCGGAACGTTGAAGATCGAGCCCTTCCGCTCGAGCTCGGTGAAGACCCAGCTCGTGAGCTGCTCCATCGAGAGGGGACGAAAGCGGTCGGACATCGGGTGCTCCCTCGTGGCAGTCAGAGCCGGATGTGCGGCGACCCGGCGGGCGAGACACTCAGAGGCGGGCGTGCAGGCGGACCGCCTGCTCCCGCGCCTTGGCGCGGATCTCGTCGGCGTCGACCCGCGTCGGCCGGCCGTCGGCAAAGACCTCCCTGCCGTCGATCATGATCCGGCGCGGCATGATCCCCGGCGTGAAGGCGATGTGCCACGGATCCATCGGGTCGTAGGACCAGGTGACCTCGTCGCCGCGTGCCTCGGGCACCAGGTCCCAGCCGGCCTCCAGCCAGGACCAGGCCGTCCCCGGCCCGCAGGTGACGTCGACCGAGCGCTGCAGGACATAGGCCAGCCGAAAGGTCTCCAGGACGTTGCCGCCGATCCCGTCGGTGCCGAGGGCCACCCGATTCCCGAACCGTGCCGGGTTGGCGTACCCGACGGCGTTGTTCAGGTTCGACATCGGGTTGTGGAGGATCGTCCCACGAAGGGCGTGGTCAGTCGGCAGGTGGACGCAGTGGGCCAGGAGCCAGTCGTCCCGGGTCAGCCCGGCGAGCCGGTGCGGCGCGTCGACATCGCCGACGCCCTCGCAGACGTGGATGTGGACGCCCACCCCCAGGTCCTCGGCCAGGTCGGCCGCTTCGCGCAGGGACGCGTCGGAGCAGGTGAAGGTGGCGTGGATCCCTACCAGGCCCCGACCGCCGGCCCGGATGAAGCGCTCGTTCTCGGCGAGGCCCCGTCGGGCGCCGTCCGGCCCGTGGCGATCGGTGATCCCGTAGGCCAGCACGGATCGAACGCCGACCTCGGCGCATGCCTGGGCGATCACGTCCAGGCTGCCCTCGATGGCGTTGGGCGACTCGTGGTGGTCGATGATCGCGGTGGTCCCGTTCTCGAGCGCCTCGAGCGCGCCGAGCATGGCCGACCAGTGGATCATCTCCAGGTCGAGGGCCGTGTCCAGGCGCCACCAGACCTGCTCGAGGATCTCCGCGAAGCTCGTGGGGACCCTGGGCGGGGCGGGCATCCCCCGGGCCAGTGCCGAGTACAGGTGGTGGTGCGCACACACGAGGCCCGGTGTGACCGCGGTCATCAGGACTGCCCTCTCGTCGTCGAGCCGGCGCGTGGCATGAGGTCAGCCCGCGGCAGAGCGGCCGGTGCCACCGCCGAGTCGCGCCTCGGAAGCGCCGTCCGCCACGCCACCACGGTACGCACCGGGTCCAGCGACGCGACCACGGTCCCCCCGCTCACGACCAGCGTCACGACCCGGTCCGCCTCGCCGCGGCCTCCCGGGCCAGCCGCGGCGACAGCGCCCGCGCCGCCGGCGAGTCGAGCATCGGCAGCCGCGTCCGGCGCACCCCGTCGAAGGCGTGCAGAGCGCCCGCGACCGCTGCGGCCGTCGGGACGAGGACCGCCTCGCCCATCCCCTTCGCCCCGAGCGGGCCCTCGGGCTGCGGGACCTCGACAAGGATCGTCTCGACCGGGGGCATCGCCGCCGCCGGGATGATGCCGAGCGACTTGAGCGTGTCGTTGACCGGGACCCCGTCCTCGACCTCGAACGCCTCGGTGAGCGCCATGCCGAGGCCCATGTGGACGCCGCCCTCGACCTGGCCCCGCAGCAGGATCGGGTTGAGCGCCTTGCCGACGTCGTGTGCCGCGACGACCCGCTCGATCCGGCCCTCGTCGTCCAGGATCACGACCTGGGTCGCCCAGCCGTACGCGAAGTGCGTCACGGGTTCCGCGACCCCAGCCTCGAGCTTCGTCGTCCAGTCGACCACGTACTCGCCCTCGAACTCGCGACCGGCCAGGTCCTCGAGGCGGCCCTCCCCCAGGGAGGCGCGCAGCGACTCGCAGGCCCGGAGCACGGCCCGGCCTCCAAGCATCGTGGCCCGCGACGCGGTCGTCTCGCCCGTGTCCAGCTCGTGGGTGGTGTCAACGAGGACCCGGACCCGGTCCGGCTCGATCCCCAGGGCCTCCGCCGCGAGATCGCGGAACACCGTGTGGCAGCCCTGGCCCATCTCGGTCCAGGAATGGAAGAGCGTGACCGTCCCGTCGGCCTCCGGGCGCAGGACCGCGCAGCCGCGCTCCGTCAGCCCGTTGCCCACGCCGACGTTCTTGATGCCGCAGCCGATGCCCGCGTACCGGGCGCCCCGGAAGGCGTCCTTGACCGCCAGCAGCGTCGCCCGGATGCCCACGCCATCGCCCAGGCGCTGCCCGGTCGTGCACTGGTCGCCCACGTCGAGCGCGTTGCGCCAGCGGATCTCCCAGCCGTCGATGCCGACCGCCTCGGCCAGCAGGTCCAGCACGCCCTCCATGGCGAACGCCGCCTGGTTGGCGCCGAACCCGCGCATGGCCCCCGAGGGCGGGTTGTTGGTGTAGACCGCCTTCGCCTCGACATCCACGTTCGGGACGCGGTACGGGCCGCAGGCGTGCCCGGCCGCCCGCTCGAGCACCTTGCCGCCGACGCTCGCGTAGGCCCCGTTGTCGCCGACGATCCGCGCCCGGACCGCGACGAGGCGGCCCTCCGCGTCGCAGCCGGCGGTGTAGTCGAGCCACATCGGGTGGCGCTTGACGTGGAACCGGAGGCTCTCGCGGCGGCTGAGCCGCAGCATCACGGGCCGTCCCGTGGCCACCGCGAGCAGCGCCGCCTGGGCCTGGACGCCCAGGTCCTCCTTGCCGCCGAACGCGCCGCCGGTCGCGACCTGGGTCACCAGCACGTCCGCCGGGGGCAGGCCCAGGAACGAGGCGACCTGGCGGCGGTCCTCCCAGGCACCCTGCCCGGGCGAGTAGACGTGGACCCGATGGTCCGCGACCGTCTCGCCGTCCGGCCCGACCGCACCCTGCGGGACCGCGAGGGCGGCCTCCGGCTCCAGGAAGGCGTGCTCGATCGACTGTGTGCGGAAGGTCCCGCTCGCGACGTGCGCGGCGCCCGCGAGGGCCGCGACGGCGTCGCCGCGCCGCACGACCGAGGCGGAGAGCAGGTTGCCGCCGGCATGGACGGCCGGCGCCCCGTCCGACAGCGCCTCGAACGGGTCCGTGACCGGGGCCAGCGGCTCCAGGTCCACCACGATGAGCGCGGCGGCCTCGACCGCCGCCTCGCGGGTCTCCGCGGCCACCGCGGCCAGGATGTCCCCGACGTAGCGCACGGTCTCGCCCTCGGCGACCAGGAGCGGCCAGTCCGGGACGATGAGCCCCTGCTCCCGCAGGCCGGGGACTTCGGCGGCGGTCAGGACGGCGACCACGCCCGGGACCGCCCGCGCCGCGGCCGTGTCGATCCGTCGCACGACCGCCCGCGGAACGCCCGCGAACCGGAGCGCGCCATGGAGCATGCCCGGGGCGGCGAGGTCGGCGATGAACGGCTTGTCGCCCAGCGCGAGCGCGCGACCCTCGTAGCGGGCGCCGGGCGCACCCATGGCCGCCGCCGCGGGAGCCACCCCCTCGCCACGCCGGGCGGCCGCGGCCAGCTCGACGGCGTCGAGGATCGACGCGTAGCCCGTGCAGCGGCAGAGGTTGCCGGCCAGGGCGCGCGCGACGGCCTCGCGGCCCGGCGCGGGATCGCGCCGCAGCAGCGCCTCGGCCTTCATGACGATCCCCGGCGAGCAATAGCCGCACTGCGAGGCGCCGGTCGTGACGAACGCGTCGGCCCAGCGGGCGCGGGCGTCCGCCGGGAGGCCCTCGAGCGTCTCGACGGAGCGGCCCTCGACACGCTCCGCCGGCCGCGCGCAGGAGACGACGGCGTGCCCGTCCACGATCACGGTGCAGGCGCCGCACGACCCCTCGGGCGCACAGCCGTCCTTCATCGAGCGCAGGCCGCAGCGCTCCCGCAGCACGTGGAGCAGCGACTCCCCGGGCGAGGCATCCACCGTGACTATGCGCCCGTTGAGGGTGAAGTCCATCGGACCTCCTCGCGGCCGTTCCCGTCGGACCGTCTGGCCCTATGCGTGGGCCGTCCGGCCTTCGATGGTAGAAATGGCCGGGTCGGGTCCGCGCGTGCCGTGTGGCCCCTACCATCCGAGCGACCGGGCACGCGACGCCCGGCGCCCACTGCCGCTGCGGAGGACATGATGCGCCGTCTGGGCCTCGAACGGGACATCGTGGACGAGGACGTCCGCGATCGCGCGGTGGACCGCTGCCGCTCGCTCGGCGTCACCCTGCCGACCTTCGCCCAGCTCGCGGACCCGGACCTGCTCCCGCACGCCATCGCCGACCGGCTCCCGGGCGTCGACCCCGACGCACCGGACCCGCTCAACCTGTTCCGCGTCCACTGGTTCAACGACAGCTCACGGGCCGGCCGAACGCCCGTCCCGGGGCACCTGGTCCTGCCGCCGGAGCTCACCGGCGTGGCCTCCCCCATCGTGATCGCCCTCGGTGACCGGTTCCCGATGATCGGCTCGCACAAGGTCATCGCCGCCTACGCGTGCCTCGCGCCCCGCATCGTGACCGGCCAGTTCGACCCGGCGAGCCAGCGGGCGGTCTGGCCGTCGACCGGCAACTACTGCCGGGGCGGCGTCGCGATCAGCCGGATCATGGGCTGCCGCGGCGTGGCCGTGCTGCCGGCCGGGATGAGCCGTGAGCGCTTCGAGTGGCTCGAGCGCTGGGTCGCCGATCCCGCCGACATCATCCGGACGCCCGGCACCGAGAGCAACGTCAAGGAGATCTACGACGAGTGCGCCGTGCTCGACCGCGAGCCGGACGCCGTGATCTTCAACCAGTTCAGCGAGTTCGCGAACCACGTCGCCCACTACGCGATCACGGGCCGTGCCCTCGAGCGCGTCTTCGAGCACGTGGCGGCGACCCGGCCGGGCGCGCGGGCCGCGGTCTTCGTCTCCGCCACGGGATCCGCCGGCACGATCGGGGCGGGCGACTACCTCAAAGAGCGCCTCGGGTCGCGGACCGTGGCCGTGGAGGCCGTCGAGTGCCCCACGATGCTCCGCGGCGGGTTCGGCGAGCACAACATCCAGGGCATCGGCGACAAGCACATCCCGCTCATCCACAACGTCATGGCGACGGATCTCGTCGTCGGCATCTCGGACCGCGCCACGGACGACCTGCTGGTGCTGTTCAACACCAACGTCGGGCGCGAGTACCTCGTGACGCGCCGCGGCGTGCCCGCCGAGACCGTGGCGGCCCTCGGGTCGCTGGGCCTCTCGTCCATCTGCAACGTGCTCGCGGCGATCAAGGTCGCCCGCCAGCAGCGCCTGGGCCCGGACGACGTGCTGCTCACGGTCGCCACCGACGGCGCGCCGATGTACCGCACGGAGCTGGACCGGGTCGCGGCCCGCGACTTCCCGCAGGGCTTCGACGCCATCGCGGCCGGCGAGGCATGGGGCCGCTGGCTCGCGGCGGCCGGCGAGGACCACGTCCTCGAGATGACCCGCGCGGAACGCGACCGGATCTTCAACCTCGGCTACTTCACCTGGGTGGAGCAGCAGGGCGTGCCGCTCCCTGAGTTCGAGGTGCGGCGCGACCAGGAGTTCTGGACCACCACGCGCGAGATCGTCCACCGCTGGGACGAGCTGATCGATGCGTTCAACGAACGGGTCACGGCACCGTGAGCGGCGCGGCGCCCCGCCGGTACGAGGGCCCGCCGCCGCCCGCGGTGGAGACGGCCCTGGTCTGCGCCGGGTGCGGCGCCCTCGCCCCCGCGCACCACCCGTTCACGCCGCGCTGCCCCAACCGCCACCCGGGCGACGACATCGACCACGTCATGGCCCGCGGCCTCGATCTCGACCGGCTCAACCTACCGACCGACCCGGATCCGAACCCGTTCGTCCGCTACCGCGCCCTGTTCCACGCCTACCACGTCGGCCGCGCCGCGGGCTGGGCCGACGCCCGCTACGTGGACCTCGTGCGCGAGCTCGACGACGCGGTCGCAGCGGTCGACGGGCACGGCTTCCGCGTCACCCCGCTCCTGCGCGTGCCGGCGCTCGCGCATGCGGCCGGGCTCGGGCCGCGGGGGACCGCCTGGGCCAAGGACGAGACTGGCAACGTCTCGGGCTCGCACAAGGCGCGCCACCTGTTCGGCGTCCTGCTGGAGCTGCGGGTTGCGGAGGTGCTGGGCCAGGCCGACCCCGCTACGCCCCTCGCGATCGCGAGCTGCGGCAACGCGGCCCTCGCCGCCGCGGTCGTCGCCCGGGCCGCGGACCGGGCGCTGCGGGTCTTCGTGCCGGAGGGTGCGGACGTGGCGGTGCTCGGGCGGCTCCACGACCTCGGGGCCGCCGTCGTGACCTGCCCGCGGCGGGCGGGCGAGGCCGGCGATCCCGCGTACCTGCGGCTGGGCGAGGCGCTGGCCGAGGGCGACGTCCCGTTCACCTGCCAGGGGCCGGACAACGGCCTCGCGATCGAGGGCGGCGCGACGCTGGCCTGGGAGATCGCCGACGAGCTGCGCGGCGCCGGGGCGACCCTGGACAGGATCGTCGTCCAGGTGGGTGGCGGCGCGCTCGCGTCCGGGATCGCACTCGGCTTCGACGACGCGGCGGCCCTCGGCGCCATCGACACCCACCCGCGCCTGGACACCGTCCAGACCCGGGGTGCGTGGCCGCTCGCCCGCGCCCATGCCCTCCTCCTCGAGGAGCTGCGAGCCGCCCCGGGCGCCCCGCTGGACGCAACCGTCGTCCACGACGCCCTGCGCCACGCCGCGACGCATCGCTCACGCTACATGCGGCCGTGGGACGCGGAGCCCGTCAGCGTCGCGCACGGGATCCTCGACGACGAGACCTACGACTGGCTCGCGGTCGTGCGCGCGATGCTCCTGACCGGCGGCCGTGCCCTCGTCGTGGACGAAGCCGGTCTGCTGGAAGCCAGCGCGCTGGTCGGTGCCGCGACCGGCATCGACGCCGATGAGACCGGCACCGCCGGCGTGGCCGGCCTGCTCGCCCTCGGCGCGGGCGGCCACCTCGCGCCAGACGAATCCGTCGCGGTCGTCCTCACGGGCGTCCGCCGCAGCAACCCGACCGAGAAGGAGTGACGATGCCCCTGCCCGCCCTCGCCCGTCTCGACGCCGCGTCCCTCGGCGCGCTCCACGGGCGGAGCATGCTGCAGACGCAGGACTGGACCACGCCCGAGATCGAGACCCTGTGCTCGCTCGCGGAGACGCTCCAGGCCCTCGACCGCGTGGGTCGCGTCCCCGCCCTGTTCCCCCGGCAGCTGTTCTGGGGGCTGTTCTTCGACCAGTCGACCCGTACCAAGTCGTCGTGGGCCGGCGCGGCGGCACGCCTTGGCGGGCAGGCGGTCATCGTGGACGGCTCGTCCACCCAGGTCAGCCACGGCGAGACCTCGGTCGAGACCGGCGCGATGCTCGGCATGAACGCGCACGCGCTGGGCATCCGGCACGACCTGATCCTCGGCGAGGGCAACGCCTTCATGCGCGACGCCAAGCGCGGCATCGACGACTACCTGGCCGCGACCGGCGACGAGCGGGTCGTGCCGGTGGTCAACCTCCAGTGCGACATCGACCACCCCACGCAGGCCCTCGCCGACCTGCTCTGGCTCCGCGAGCGCTTCCCTGACGGCCTGGCCGGTCGCACGATCACCATGAGCTGGGCCTACTCGCCGAGCTACGCGAAGCCGCTCTCGGTCGCCCAGGGGGTCGTGACGCTGCTGACCCGCTTCGGGGCGCACGTCCGGCTCGCCCATCCCGAGGGGTACCGCCTCATGGACGGCCCGCTGGAGGCCGCCCGCGCCAACGCGGACGCGTCCGGCGGCTCGTTCACGGTCATGCACGACATGGACGCGGCCTTCGCCGACGCCGATGTCGTCTACCCCAAGAGCTGGGGCCCGTACGACCTCATGACCGAGCGGGTCGCGGCCAACCGGGCGAAGGACGCGGACGGGCTGCGTGACATCGAGCGGCGCGCGCTCGAGCGCAACGCGGCGCACACGGACTGGATCTGCGACGAGCGCCGGATGGGACTGACCCGCGGCGGCGACGGGCTCTACCTCCACTGCCTGCCTGCGGACATCGGCGCCGAGGTGAGCCCCGGCGTGATGGACCGGTTCCGCCACGACCTCGCCCGCGAGGCGAACAAGAAGGTCTACGCGATCATGGCCCTGCTGGCGGCGGCCAAGGCGCCGGACCTGGCGGCGGCCCTCGCGCGGGCTGCGTCCTGACATCCTCGACAACCCACCCCAACCCCCCAGCGAGGCCCACGACGATGACCCTCGACACCCGCATCTCCGAGCTGACCCGCGCCTACCGCCCGCTCGCCGTCGAGATCCTGAAGGAGACGATCAGGGTCCCCGCGGACTACGTGGACCGCCCGGTCGACGAGGGCGGCGACCCCCTCTGCGGGACCTCGAACCACGAGGGCCCACGGGTGGAGTACCTGCGCCGGACCCTCGTGGAGATCGGCGCCGTCGAGCGGTCCGAGGACGCCTGGTTCGACGACTTCGGCAACCTCGTGTGGGTCGTGATGGACCGCTCGGACGGCATCCCGGACGCCGCCAAGACGATCGTCTACTTCGACGGCCACACGGATACCGTCTGGCCGTTGCGCGACCGCTGGCACGAGGCGACGGGTGGCCTGGACCCGTTCGACGGGCTGGTCGACGAGACGAAGCTCAACCGCGAGTTCCTGCGCAAGGAGCTGGGGTTCCTGCCGCCCGACGACGAGTGGCACCACCTCGTCTGGGGGCGCGGCGCCGCCGACCAGCTGTCGGGGGTCGTGAGCCAGGTCGTCGCCTCCAAGGTGCTGATGGAGACGAAGCACCTCGGGTCCCTGCGCGGGGTCATCGTCCGCAGCTACGCGACCGTCGCCGAGGAGGACAACGACGGCGGCAGCATGATGCACGTCCGCCGCCACGAGTGGCCCGACGCGGGCCCGGAGCTTATCCCGGACGCCTACGTCCTGACCGAGGGCACCGGATGCGCCAATGACGGCGCCGCGGGCATCTACCGCGGGCAGCGGGGCCGGATGCAGATCGAGGTGGAGGTCACCGGCAAGAGCTGCCACGGCTCCATGCCGTGGGAGGGCCGCAACCCGCTCGAGCTTGGCGCGCCGATCCTGGTCGAGGCCGCGGCCCGCTACCGCGACGGCGTCGACATCGGCGTCGATCCGTTCCTGGGCGGCGGCACCCGCACCGCGAGCTGGGCGAAGCTCGACACGCCGAGCGACTGCGCGGTCCCGGAACGCTTCACGTTCCGCTTCGACCGGCGCCTGACCGCGGGCGAGGACCCGCAGGCGGCTTTGGCCGCGGTGGAAGGCATGCCCAGCGTGGCCGCGGCCCGCGAGGCCGGCTGCGCGGTCGAGGTCCGGGCGCCGTACTACGACCGCCCGTCCTGGAAGGGCACCCGGGCGGACAACGCCCAGATCTACCCCGGCTGGGTCACGCCCGAGGACCATCCGGTCGTCCTGGCCGCCGTGGACGCGTACGCCGCGTGCGCCTCGCCGATCGTCGAGACCACGACCGGCAACGGGTCGCTCCACGTGGAGCCGCGCGTCGGTCGCTGGATCTTCTCCACGGACGGCGTCGGCTTCCCGGTCCCGCCCAACGATCCGACGCTCCCCGTCCGCGACGGCAAGGGCTGGGTGGAGGACGGCACGTTCACCTACCCGCCGATGATCGGGATCGGCGTGGGGATCGAGCAGAACGTGCACAAGATCGGCGAGTGCATCGATTCGCGGGAGTTCGACGCGGTGATCGCGACGCTCGCCCGCTTCCCGAGCCGCCTGCGGGAGCTCAAGATCGCCGGGGGCTGATCCCCGACATCGGGCGAAATCAGAGGGGGACGGGCCATCATCCGATCGGTTGCATGGCCGTGAGCGCGCCCATGGGGCCGAGCGTGCGCGCACGGCTCCGGTCGTGGCTGACGCCGGATCGGGCTGCCGTCCGCCGCGCGCGGCTACCGCGAGGGGGTCGTGCTCGTGGGGGACGACCCAGCGCCGGGGTCGGCGGCGGGCTCTGCCAGCTCTCGAACCTGCTCCACTGGGTGGCGCTCCACACCGAGCTCGAGGTGACCGAGCGCCACCACCACAGCGTCGACGCGTTCCCCGACGACCGGCGTGAGCTGCCGTTCGGGACCGGTGCGTCGGTCGCCTTCGATCTCCTCGACTTCCGACTCTTCAACCCCACGGACCGGCCGTTCCAGCTGGACGTCTCGGTCGGCGAGGAGGACCTCGTGGGGGCGATCCGGACGACCGAAGCCCCCAGCGTCCGGTTCGAGATCGTCGAGGTCGGGCACCGGTTCGAGCGCCAGGGCGACGGCCTCGTCCGCTGCAACGAGGTCCACAGGCGGCGGCTGGACGCCGGGACGGGCGTGGTGCTCGACGAGGTCACGCTCCTGCGGAACCGGTCGCGGGTGGCCTACCCGGTCGACGAGGCCCGACTCGCCGCTCCCCACGGGGCAGCGGCAGACGATGCGGGACATCGCGGCGGCGGACCTCCGGACCACTGACCAGCCCGACGGGCGATGCGGCCCGGGCCATCCGGCCGTTGCAGGCGACCCGTTCCCGGCCGATCCTCAGGCCGTGAGCAGCCCGGTCGGGGCGCCGGCACGAGCCGGTGCCGATCCACGCGCGGTCCTCCGGCGCGAGGGCATCGACAAGCTGACAGGCGCCGCCCGCTTCACGGCCGACATCGTCGTGCCCGGGGCGTGGTACGGCGCGACCGTGCGCGCCACCGAGCCCCACGCACGCCTCCTGGGCATCGAGCTGGATCCCGCCTTCGACTGGTCACGCGTCGTGGTGGTCACCGCGGCGGACATCCCGGGCGACAACGTCGTTGCCTCGCTCGCGGACGACCAGCCGGCCCTCGTGGACACGGAGATCCGCCACGTCGCCGAGCCCGTCGCGCTCGTCGCGGCCGCCGACCCGGCGCTCGCCCGCGCGGCGCGTGACGCGATTCGTCTGCGCACCGAGCCGCTGCCCCCCGTCCTCGACCCGCTCACGGCCACGGCGTCGTGCAAGACGGTCGAGATCACGAAGGGTGACCTCGACGCGGGGTTCGCGGCCGCCGACCTCGTCCTCGAGGGCACCTACTCCACCGGCTACCAGGAGCAGCTCTACCTCGAGCCGCAGGCGATGATCGCGATCCCGCGCGAGGATGGCGGCATGGAGATCCGCGGCTCCATGCAGTGCCCGTACTACGTGCACGGGGCCGTCCGGCGGGCGATGGCGCTCGAGCCGGACCGGGTCGTCGTCGTCGCCGAGGAGACGGGCGGCGGCTTCGGGGGCAAGGAGGACTACCCGTCCATTCTCGCCATCCACGCCGCGCTCCTCGCGCGCAAGGCCGGGCGCCCGGTGCGGATCACCTACGACCGGCACGAGGACATCGCGGCCACCACCAAGCGCCACCCTTCGGTGGTCCACCACCGGACCGGCGTCAGCCGTGATGGCCGCCTCCTCGCCCAGGACATCGACATCGTCTTCGACGCAGGGGCGTACACCACCCTGTCACCGGTGGTCCTGTCGCGGGGCGCGATCCACGCGGGCGGCCCGTACGCGTGCCCCAACGTGCGGATTCGCGCCCGGGCCGCCCTCACCAACACGCCGCCCAACGGCGCGTTCCGCGGCTTCGGCGCGCCCCAGGCGACCTTCGCGGTCGAGACGCACCTGGGCCGCGTCGCCGAGGCCCTCGGGCTGTCGCCCCTGGAGATCCGCCGGCGCAACGCCTACCGCGAGGACGACACGACGGCGACCGGCCAGGTCCTGCGCGAGAGCGTGGCGGCGCTCGAGGTGCTGGCGGCGGCCGACGAGGCGTCCGGGTTCGGGCGCCTCCATGCCGATCCCCGGGCGGTCCGCGCGGCGGGCGCGGACCGCCGGTCGGCGTCGGGCGTCGGGATCGCCCTGGGCTGGCACGGCGGCGGGTTCACGGGCTCGGGCGAGACGCGCCTCGCGAGCGTCGCCACAGTCGAGATGACCGGGGACGGCCGGATTCGGGCGCTGACCGCCAGCACAGAGATGGGCCAGGGGTCCCGGACCGTGCTCGCCCAGGTGGTCGCGGAGGTCCTGGGCGTGGCGCCCGACGAGGTCGACGTCGCGGTCGCGGACACCTCGCACGTGCCCGACAGCGGGCCCACCGTCGCGTCCCGCACCACGATGGTCGTGGGCGGGCTGCTCGCGACCGCGGCCGCGCACCTGCGGGCCGACGTGGAGGCGCGCGCCGGTGCCCCCTTCGCGGACACGCGCGACGCGTACCTCCGCGCGCACGGCCCGCTGAGAGCGACGGAGCGGTTCCACGGCTACCCGGGCATCGAGTGGGATGATGAGACCTACCGCGGCGACGCGTACGCCGCCTACAGCTGGGGCTGCGCCGTCGCCGCCGTGGATGTGGACCTCGACACCGGCGAGGTCCGGGTCCGGTCCGTGGTCCAGGCCGACGACGCCGGGCGGATCATCAACCCCGTGCTCGCGGAGGGCCAGGTCGAGGGCGGGACGCTCCAGGCCGTGGGCTACGCCACGATCGAGGAGATGGGCGTGGACGGCGGGCGCTACCGCAACGACCGGCTCTCGACGTACCTCGTGCCCACGGCGCTGGACGCGCCGCGAATCGAGGCGGTGTTCGTGGAGCGTCCGTTCAGCGCCGTTCCCCACGGTGCCAAGGGCCTGGGCGAGCTGCCCATCGACGTCCCCGCCCCCGCCGTCATCGCCGCGATCCACCACGCGACGGGCGCCTGGATCACGGACCTCCCGGCAACGCCCGAGAGGGTGCTGGCGGCGATCCTCGCCCGGGAGACGGGGGTCGAACCGTGACCACGGTCCTCCCGGCTCCCGTGACGATCCCGTTCACCGTCAACGGCCGGGCCGTGGAGGCGACGGTCGACGGCGGGCGACGCCTGCTCGACGTGCTGCGGCTCGACCTCGGACTGACCGGCACCAAGGAGGGCTGTGGCGAGGGCGAGTGCGGGGCGTGCGCCGTGCTGCTCGACGGCGAGCTCGTCAACAGTTGCCTCGTCCCGGTCGGCCAGGTCGCGGGACGTGAGGTGCTGACGATCGAAGGCCTCGGCCCCGACGGCCGCCTCGGGCCGCTCCAGGCCGCCTTCCTCGAGCTTGGCGGGACGCAGTGCGGGATGTGCGCCCCTGGGATGCTCCTCGCCGCCCATGCGCTGCTCGCGTCGAGGCGCCCGGCGGGCGACGCGGATATCCGCGAGGCCATCGCCGGCAACCTCTGCCGCTGCACCGGCTACACGCAGGTGATCGCGGCCATCGAGGCCGTTGCCGACGACGATGCGGCCGGACGTCCGCCCGTGCCCGACGATGGTGCGGCCCGCGCGGCGCTTGGCGTCGGCGACCCCGAGCTGCAGGGCTCGCAGCCGCGCCTCGTGCGCGCCTCCTCGCTGCCCGATGCCCTCTCCCGGCTCGCCGCGGACCCGCGCCTGCGCCCGGTCGCGGGCGGCACGGACCTCATGGTCGAGACCGCGTTCGACCCGGGCCGGCAGCGGCCACTGCTGGACCTCGGCGGACTCGACGAGCTGCGCGGGATCGAGATCGCCCACGACGAGCTGGTGCTGGGCGCCCTCACGAGCTGGGAGGAGCTGCGCCACTCCGCGATCGCGCATGCAGCGCTCCCGGTCCTCTCGGAGGTCGCCGCCGCGATGGGGGCCGTGGCGATCCGCAATCGCGCGACCATCGGCGGCAACTGCGTCACGGCCTCGCCGGCGGGCGACCTGCTCCCGGTCCTCCTGGCCACCGACGCCGGCCTCGAGGTGGCGGGGCCGCGCGGCACCCGGACGATCCCCGCCGACGCGTTCTGGACCGGCTACCGGCAGACCGCCCTGGCCCCCGGGGAGCTGCTGGTCGCGATCCGGGTCCCGCTCGTGCCGGGGCGTCACGTCCGGTTCCGCAAGGTGGGGACCCGGCGGGCGCTCGCCATCGCCAAGGTCCTCGTCGCGGTCGCCTGGCGTGAGGGGGACGGCGGCGGGCGGGCTGCGTGGCGCGATGTCCGCGTCGCCCTGGGCTCCGTGGCGGAGCGCCCGGTCCGCGCGCCACGCACGGAGGCGGTCCTCGAGGGCCGTGTCCCCACCCCGGCGATCGCCGCCGAGGCTGCCGCGGCCGTCGAGGCGGAGGTCCATCCCATCGACGACGTCCGATCGACGGCGGCCTACCGGCGCGCCGTGACCGGCCGGGTCCTGCGCCGAATCGTCCTCGACGCCTGACGCCGGGGGTCCACCGCGCGTCCAGCACATCGCGCAGGCCCGCGACCTCGCCCAGGCCGAGGCGCGCCGCCGGCACGGACGCGGGCGCGTCGGTCATGTTGTGCACGGCGACGCGCCCCGCGGCGGCCGGATCCGAGGTCCGTCGCGGGGTCCAGCAGAGGCGCGCCGCGCCGTGGGTCACGGTCGCGCATGGTCCGATTGGACGAGGGCGCGCCCCTGGGCCATCACGTAGACTTGCAGCGGCCGAACCTCACGTGAGGACGGGAGACCCACCCTCCCCGGGGCGAGTCGCGGAGCAACCGCGAGGGTCGTGCGGCGACCCAGCCCGACAGCTGACCTCGTAGGCCTCGCCGTCGCACGCGAGGACCCCCCATGTCAGCCGCCACCGCCCTTCCTCCACCGTCGCCGCGCGCCCTGCGCCGGAACGTCGCCCTCGACGTGGCCGTCGCCGTCAGCGTCGGGAACCTCATCCCGACCGTTGCCCGCCAGTCCGGGCTCGCCCCCATGGGGCTCGCCGCCATGGCGGCGGCGCCGTTCCTGGGCAACCTGCTCGGTGCGTTCGCCGGGCGCCTCGGCCCGCAGGGGGTCCGCGCCTACGGCGGCCTCCGGGTCGCCGGCGCGCTGCTGCTCGTCGCGGTTGCCCTCGCCCCGAACGCAGGCCTCATCGTGGTCGCGGTCTGCGCCTTTCAGCTGTTCGTCAGCTTCGGCGCCCCCTTCCAGACCCGCCTTTGGGGCGCGATGTACCCGCGCGACGCACTCGGCCGGGTCATCGGCATCCTGGGCACCGCGCGGGCCGCCTCCGCGGGGATTGCCGCCCTGGCGGTCGGGGCGCTCGCCGATGCCGCCGGCGTGCCGCTCGCGGTGACCCTCGCGGGCCTCGTGGGTGCCGCGGGCGCGCTCGCCGCGTTCGGCCTGCGGTCGGCCCGGCCGCTGCCCGCCCGGGCGTTCGGCGCGCGCGAGGCGGTCGCGACCCTCACGTCCCGGCCCCGCCTCGGACGCCTGGTCCTCGCCCAGGGCTTCTACGGCGCCGGGATCATCGCGTCGTTGCCGCTCTACGCGCTCGTCACCGTGGATCGACTGCACCTGTCGCTCGCCGACGTCGGCACGCTCGCGGTGCTGGGCGGGATCGCCACGACGGCGAGCTACGTCGCCTGGGGCGCACTGGTCGACCGGTTCGGCCACACGCTGGGGCTTCGGGCAGGGGCCTTCCTCGGCACCGCGTCCGTCGCCTGCGTGGCGCTGGCGCCCGGCTTCGCGGTCCTCGCCGCCGCGTCGGTGGCAGCCGGGCTGTCGAACGCCGCGATGGACCTCGGCACCCAGGGCGCGCTCGCGCACCACACGCCCCTCAAGGATCGGGCGGCGGCGATGGCCGGCTGGAACGCCGTCACGGGGCTCCGCGGCGTCGCGGCGGCCCTGCTCGCGGGTGCGCTCGTCCAGGCCAGGGTCGTGGACGTCACCACCGCGCTCCTCCTGTGCCTGGTCCCGGCGGGGATCGGCGTGGCCCTCTACCTCGACCTG
The DNA here is from genome assembly GCA_038250545.1 of Candidatus Limnocylindrales bacterium. Classification (GTDB taxonomy): domain Bacteria; phylum Chloroflexota; class Limnocylindria; order Limnocylindrales; family CSP1-4; genus CAIXZV01. Next base: position 147,306 of record JBBSCF010000001.1, read on the forward strand.
CCGCTTCCCACGCGGACCACCGTCCGGCGGCTGCTCCCGTTCCGCGGTGAGGCCCACGAGGCCGGCGCGGTCGCCCCCTGAGCCGGTACCGTCCCAATCGCGGGAGCTCCGGCGTCACAGGGGCCGGTGCCGCGCCCGCGGCTGATGGAGGATGAGCGGTCGATGACGCGGATCCGGGGCCTGCTGGCGCGCATCCTGCCGCAGGGCGCCATCCTGCTCTCGATCCTCACCTTCGGCGCCTACGTCGCGGGCCTGCTGCGGGACCGCCTGTTCGCGCGCACGTACGGGGCCGGCGCCGAGCTCGACGCCTACAACGCGGCGTTCGTCCTGCCGGAGCTTGCCCTGGACGTGCTGGTGGCATCGGGGCTCACCGCACCGTTCGTCCCCGTGTTCAGCTCGCTCCGCCGCGACGACCCGGACGCCGCTCCCCGCTTCGCCCAGACGGTCCTGACGCTCGCGGTCCTCGCGATGGCGGCCGCGAGCCTGCTGCTCCTGTTCCTCGCACCGGCCACGGTGCGGCTGATCGCCCCCGGCTTCGATGCGGCGGGCCAGGCGCTCTACCTCGACCTGTTCCGGCTCATGCTGATCACGCCGATCCTGTTCGCGGCCTCCATCACCCTCGGCGAGGTCCTCGTCGCGGAGCGGCAGTTCCTGTTCTACGCCCTGGCCCCCATCCTCTACAACGCCGGCATCGCGCTCGGCACGCTCGCCTTCCACGACTCGATGGGGATCAAGGCGGCCGCCGTGGGAGCGGTCATCGGGGCGAGCCTCCACCTCGCGATCCGCGTCCTGGGGATCCTGCGCTCGTCCGTGCGCCTGCGCCCGCGCCTTGACCTGCGGATGCCCGCGCTCCGCGAGTTCATCCGGCTCATGATCCCCAAGATGGTCAGCCATCCCATCGAACCCCTCACGTTCCTGTTCTTCACCAGCGTCGCGACGACGCTCGCCGCCGGCAGCGTGTCCGCGCTCTCGTTCGCGCGCAACTTCCAGAGCGTGCCGGTGTCGCTGATCGGGGTGTCCATCGCGCTGGCCGCCTTCCCGGGCCTGTCGGCGGCCTGGGCGGCCGGAGACCGCAGGGGCTTCGCGCGGGAGGTGCGGCGAAACGCCATCACGATCGGGGTCCTGACGGCGCTGGCCGGTCTCGGCCTGGTCGTGGTCGGGCCGCTCGCGATCGACGTGCTCCTGGGGGGCGGCCGGTTCGACGCCGAGGACGTGGCGCTCACCGCGGGCGTGCTGGCGGCCTTCGCGGTCGCCGTGCCGTTCGACGCCCTGGCGCACCTGACCTCGCGCGGCCTCTACGCGACGCACAACACGATCCTGCCGGTCCTCGCGTCGGTCGCCGGGTTCGCGGTCACCATCGGCATCACGCTCGCGCTGGTTGGGCCGCTGGGCATCATCGCCATCCCGTTCGGGTTCGCTGCGGGCACGGCACTCAAGGTCGTGCTCCAGGGGGCCGCCCTCGCCTGGCGCATCGGCCACGCCCCGTCGCCGGCACCGGCCGACGGCGGCGCCGCTACGGGTTGAGCGGCAGCGTCGGCAGCACGGCGATGAACAGGCCGTCGCGCTTGGGGTAGAGACCCTCGGGGCGCTTCCACGGCAGGTAGTTGCGCCGCATCTCCGCCAGGTCCTGGAAGGTGCCCGGCGGGTCGGACGGGCCCCAGATGCTGGAGACGATCGGGTACCACGGGTCCAGGATGTACGCGCCGCTGACCTTGGCGTCGTCGAACACGAGCGGATCGGCATCCGCCCGGAACCCGGTCATGACCCATGTGTGCGCGCCGCGCCAGGTGAGCAGGAGCACCGGGGCGTGCAGCTCGCTGAGAGCGCGCGCGGCGTCCTGCAGCGCGTCCTGGCGGGTCTCGTAGGCGCGCACCTCGTAGCCTGGGACGCCATACGCATCGAGCGCCAGCACCATCGCCGCGGGACCCCAGCCGCCGTTCTTGCTGTCGCGGCGGCTCTCCCACTCCCCGATCCGCCCGGCGAGCTCCTTCTGGAACGCGACGGTCAGGGGCGCCTTGCCGTTGATCGCGAGCACGATCTGCGTGCCCGCCACGGCGCACCACTCGTGGTCCCACTCGGAGATGAACACGTCCGCGGGCCTGGCCAGGAGGTCCACGTCGACGGGCTCGCGCGGCGGGAGCGGCGTGGGAGTCGGAGCGGGCGGCGGCGTCTGGCCGGGCTCGCGCGGGACGCTGGGTGTGGGGGCGGCGATCGCGACCTGGGACGCGGCGGGCCGCGGCGTCACCAGGACGGCCTCCTCGATCGGCCGGTCGGGGGGCGGGTCGAGGATGAGATCGATCCTGCGGGTCAGGCTCTCGAACTTCTCCCCGGCCCCCGCGATGTCGAGCGAGACGGCGAGGAGCCCCGCGACCACGAGCAGGACCAGGACGGCGGCGACCCGGCGCGGGGTGATCAGGCGGCGGCGAGGGGTGGCGGACATGGCCTCACGGGCTGCGGGCGCTCAGGCAGCAGGGACGCGCGGGCCACGACGGTTGCGACGGCCCCCCGGCGCGGCCCTCAGGCCTTCGGTGGGCGTCCGCGCCCGCCCGGGAGCTTGCCCGTGGACAGGTAGATGGTCCGGCCCCGGACGGCCACGTGGACCGGGGGCTGGTGCGCCGCCACGGCCCGCTTGATCGACAGCCGCATCGTGGGGACCTTGTCCGCCGGATCCAGCTCGATCGCGAGGATGGCCTCGTCCGTCTTGAGGCGCCCGAGCGCCCTGCGGACCTCGTCCTCCCGCTGGAGGGCCGCGAGCTGGCGCGGCGACAGGGCCCGCTCCTTGGGCCGGGGTGTCAGCTCCTCGATCTTCGCGTGGCGGATACGCATCTCGCGGTTCAACTCCCCTGGTGCTGGCGATGGGCTGCGTCGATCATGCCACGCCCTCTGGGCGGCGCACAGGCCGAATAGCGGCGCGTCCCACCCCGACCGTGGCAGGCCTCGACGAAAAAATGGCCCTCCCGGGCGCGTAGATGGGGTATCAAGCGTCCTCGCGGCGATCTATGCTTCGCGCCAACCGGGCGCATGGGCGCGCCGGACAGGGAGGACGACGCATGACCGATCCCACCGGGGGCGCTCCGCAGGCCCCGATCCCGCCGCAGCCGGCACCGCCGCCCGCTGCCGCGCCGGCGCCGCCGCCTGCCGGTGGCAGCTGGAACGCGCCGCCGCCGGCGGCCGCACCGGGCGCCTTCAACCCGAACTTCCAGCAGTCCGCCGTCGAGCCCGGCCCCGCGCCGGGCATCGTCTACGCCGACATCGTCAACCGGGTCATCGCCGCGATCATCGACGGCGTGATCATCGGCGTGATCTTCTGGGTCATCGCCATCATCGGTGGCGTGATCTCGGTCGGCATCGGCATGGGCCTGCTGATCGGCCTCGTCTTCGGCCTCATCTGGGCCGTGATCACGGCCGTGTACTTCGTCTACGGCTGGACGAAGATGCGCGCCTCGTTCGGGCAGAAGTTCCTGAACCTCGAGACCGTCAACGCCGGCGACGGCGCGACGCTCACCCAGAACCAGGCCATCCGCCGCTGGGCGTTCCTCTGGGGGCCCATCGCGATCGGCTACGCGATCCCCCTCATCGGCATCCTGATCGTCGGCCTCGGGGCCCTGTACCAGCTGTACCTGCTGTACACGATCTCCCAGAGCCCCAAGCGCCAAGGCTACCACGACGTCCAGGCGGGCACCGTGGTGATCAAGCGCGTCGTCTAGGCGACATCTCAACCGTATGCCCAACGGAACGGGGCCGGACCAGCCGGCCCCGTTTTCCGATTCCTAGGGCTCGAAGCCCAGCGTCCGAACGTGACGCGGCCGGAACACGGCCAGCGGCCGCCGGTCGAAGCTGGCCACCCGCCGGATCCCCAGCCGCTCCGCGCTGGCCACGAGGAGCGCATCGGCCAGGCGAGGCCGGTGCTCCGCCGCCTCGTGCATCAGGGTCATCGCGCGCGACAGGTCCTCCGGCGTGGGCGGGACCAGCCGGATCGCGTCCGCGATCAGCGCCTGGAGCACGGCCTCCGTGGCCGCCACCCCGAGCTCGCGCTGGAGCAGGAGGTCCAGCTCCGCCAGACCCAGGGCGCCGAGCAGCAACGGCTCGTCCGCCCGTGCGAACCAGGCGACGGCCGCCCGGTGATTGAGGTCCGCGACATCCGCCGCGGCGACCACCGCGGACGGGTCGAGCAGGATGGCCACCTAGCGGTCCCCGGGCCGCTTGCCCGCCTCGCGCCGCGCGATGGACCGCCCGTCCAGGGAGAGGCGCCCGTGGTTGCTGCGCCCGATGCCGACGAATGGGAACTCCGGCACGGTCTCGTGCTCGTCGAGCCAGGTCTCGATCGCCGCGGTGATGACCGCGGTCTTGGTCGTGTGCTCCCGGCGGACGTGGCGACCCAGCCGCTCGAGCAGGTCGACGTCGATCAGGATGGTCGTTCGGGTCGTTGTCATATGACGTCATATATACCACGGTGGACGAAGCACCCGTCCGTGCGGCACCATCCCGGGACCCCCTCGCGATCCCCAGGAGACGCCACCGTGACCCGCTTCGAGCCGAACCTCCGCATCCCCGGGCCCACGGCCCTGCCGCCCACGGTCCGCGAGGCCGGCGGGCGACAGATGGTCAACCACCGCGGCGACGAGTTCAAGACGCTGGCCAAGCGCGTCGAGGCCGGCATGAAGCCGTTCTTCGGCACCGAGCACGACATCATCCTGCTGACGTGCGCGGGCACCGGCGGCCTCGAGGCGGCTGTCGTCAACGTCCTGTCCCCCGGCGACGCGATCCTGGCCGTGACGATGGGCGCCTTTGGCGACCGGTTCGCCAAGGTTGCCGAGGTCTACGGCGCCGCGGTGACGAGGCTCGAGATCGAGTGGGGCCGGGCGCCCGAGCCCGCCGCCGTGCGCGAGGCCGCGGCGGCGATCCCGAGCCTCAAGGCGGTCCTGCTCACCCACAACGAGACGAGCACCGGCGTCACCAGCGACATCCCCGCCCTGGCGGCGGCGGTCCGCGAGGCCGCGCCCGACGCGCTGATCCTGGTGGACGCGATCTCGGCGCTGGGGGCGGTGCCGTTCGCGATGGACGCCTGGGGCCTGGACCTCGTGGTGACGGGCTCGCAGAAGGCCTGGATGTCCGCCCCGGGCATGGCGTTCGCGGCCGTGGGTCCACGTGCATGGGCCGCGGCCGAGACGGCGAAGATGCCGCGCTTCTACCTGGACCTCAAGCGCCACCGCGATACGCAGGTCAACGGCGAGAGCCCGTGGACCCCGGCCGTCGCCGTGATGTACCAGGTCGACGAGGGCCTGCGCCTCATGAACGCCGAGGGCGACGGCGTCTTCGCCCGCCATGCGGCCTGCCAGGCAATGACGAGAGCCGGCCTGCGGGCCATGGGTTTCGCGCTCCTCGCGGCGGACGACGTGGCCAGCCGGACGGTCACGGCGGCCTGGATCCCCGAGACGCTCGACTGGAAGACCTTCAACGCCGGGCTCAAGCGGCGCGGCCTCGTCCTCGCCGGCGGGCAGGGCAAGCTCAAAGGGAAGATCTTCCGGCTCGGTCACCTGGGCTCGGTGACCACGGATGACATCCTCGCGGCCGTCGGCGTTCTCGAGGCGACCGCGATCGAGTGCGGCATGAACGTCCGGCCCGGCGCTGCGGTCGCGGCGGCGCAGCAGGCACTGCTCGCGGGGAGCAACTGATGAAGATCCTGGTCGTCGAGGCCCTCGCCGCCGAGGGTCTCGAGCTCCTGCGCCGGCACCACGACGTGGACGAGAAGCTCAACCTCGCGCGCGAGGAGATCGCAGCGATCCTGCCCGACTACGACGCGCTCGTCGTCCGGAGCCAGGTCAAGGTGGACGCCGAGCTGATCGCCGCCGGGACCCGCCTCATCGTGATCGGCCGGGCCGGCGTCGGCGTGGACAACGTCGATCTCGAGGCCGCGACCCGCGCCGGGATCGTGGTCGTCAACGCGCCGACCGGCAACACGATCGCCGCCGCCGAGCTGACGCTCGCGCTGCTGTTCGGGCTCGCCCGCAAGACCGCTGCCGCCGACGCGTCCATGCGTCGGGGCGAGTGGAAGCGATCACAGTTCACGGGCATGGAGGTCCAGGGCAAGACCCTGGGCATCGTGGGCCTGGGCAAGATCGGGCAGGCCATCGCCGTGCGGGCCCACGCCATGCAGATGACGGTCCTGGGCTCGGACCCGTTCGTGACCCACGACCAGGCCGCGAACCTGGGCGTGGAGCTGGTCGACTTCGACGACCTCATCGCCCGCTCGGACGTGATCACGGTCCACGTGCCCAAGAACAAGGGCACGACGGGCCTCATCAACGCCGCCGTCATCGACCGGATGAAGCCCGGCGTCCTGCTGCTCAACGTCGCCCGCGGGGGCGTCATCGACGAGCAGGACCTGGCCGACGCCCTGAGGGCCGGCAAGGTGGCCGGCGCCGGCATCGATGTCTACACGGCGGAGCCGCCGACGGGCAACCCGCTCCTCGAGGCCCCGAACACGCTGCTCACCCCGCATCTCGGCGCGTCCACGGCCGAGGCGCAGGTCGCGGTGGCCGAGGAGGTCGCGGAGCAGATCCTCGAGGTGCTCGACGGGCGCTCGGCCCGCTACGCGGTCAACGCGCCGCTGCTCACGCCGGAGACTGCCCAGGCGATCGCGCCCTACCTGCCGCTCGCGGAGACGCTGGGCCGGTTCGTGGCCCAGATGAGCCGGCACGCCCCCGCCACGCTCACGCTGGAGATCGCCGGCGAGCCGTCGCACCACGACGCCTCGTCCCTGGTCGCGGCGGTCCTGCGCGGCCTGCTGGAGCAGACGACCGAGGAGCGCGTCAACCTCGTCAACGCGGGCACCCTCGCAAAGGCCCGCGGGATCACCGTGGTGGAGCGCAAGACCCCCAACGCGGGTGCGTTCTCGTCGCTCCTCACGCTCACCGCCGAGGCCGAGGACCAGACCGTGACGGTCGCCGGCACCGTGGCCAACGGCGAGCCGCGCCTCGTCCGGCTCCAGGAGCACGCGATGGACCTCGCGCCGGCCGACGTGATGCTGATCTCCCACCACCGGGACCGCCCGGGCATGGTCGGGCGCGTGGGCGCGCTGCTCGGGGCGGCCGATGTCAACATCAGCTCCATGACGCTCGCGCGCTCGGCGCCGCGCGCGGAGGCCTACATGGTCCTCGCGCTCGACGACACGCCGCCGGCGTCGGTCGTCGATGCGATCCAGACATCCGAGGCCATGATCGACACGTGGGTGATCCGGCTGGGCTCCGAGCGGTGAGCGATGGCACGCCGCCGGATCGTCCCGGCCTCGACGCGCCGCTCATCCCCGAGGGCCTGGACGCGACCCTGGTCCTGCTGCGCCACGGCGAGTCGGAGTGGATCCGGGAGAACCGCTTCCAGGGCCAGAGCGAGACGCCCCTGTCGGAGGCGGGCCGCCGCCAGGCGGCCCTCGCCGGGGGGCGCCTCGCGCGGCCCCATGCGTCTCCGGCGCTGCCCGTGCCCGCGGGCCGTCCGCTGGAGATCGTGCACTCGCCGCTCGCGCGCACGACCGAGACCGCGCGGGCCGTGGCGGACGCGATCGCGCGCGAGGCGGCCGCGGCCGGCGACCCGGCGGGCGGTGCGGTCCCGCTGCGCCCCGAGCCCGGAATCCTGGAGATCGGGCAGGGCGAGTGGGAGGGCGTCACCCACGACGAGATCAGCCGGCGCTGGCCCGACGTCCTGGCCGGCTGGCGCCGCAAGCCGTGGGAGACGTGGGCCCCCGGCGGCGAGTCCCCGGCCCAGGTCCGCGAGCGGGTCCGGCCCGCGCTCGCGTCCCTGCTGGAGCGGCTGGGCCGCGACTTCCCGCGCGGCAGCGTCGACCGCCCCCAGGTCGGTGGCTACAAGGGCGTGGACCCGCAGGCGGGGCAGCCGTGGTCGATCCTGGTGGGTCACGACGGCGTGTTCAAGGTCGCGATGCTCACGCTGTTCGACCTGCCCCTGACCCACTTCTGGATGTTCACGATGGGCCTCACGGGGATCACGGTCGTCGAGCTCCGCGGCGGACGGCCCGTCCTGCGGGCGGCGAACCTCACCGAGCACCTCGCGCCCCTCCTCGACGAGGCGGCACAGGCGGCCGCCGAGCGGCGCGCGCGGTCCGGGGCGCTCTAGGGTCGAGGCTCCCGAGGCTCGCCCGGCACCCGGCTCCGGGCCGTCACCGGTGGCGGCGGAGCACCAGCCGGAGCAACGAGATCCGCAGGCGCCGGGTCGCGTCGCGGACGGCGTCCAGGCGCGCCCCGCCCAGGCGCACCCGCGCGTAGGTCGTCTCGACCTTGGCCTTGGCCAGGGTCCGCAGGTCGTCCTCGGCCACGGGGACGAGCTCGCCCAGGGACGCCGCGTACTCGTAGACCGTCTGGGTTGCCCGGGGCGCGAACCCGAACCGGGACGCTGTGCGCGACAGGGTCTGCCAGGCCGCCTCCGGGCTGACCTCGCCGCGTGGGCCGCGGGCCCAGGCGGTGACCGCCAGGGTCAGCACCACGAGGCCCAGGATCGCGGTCAGGAGGATCAGGATGGTGCGGTCGTCCGGGCCGGATGACGTGGGGCCCGACGGGCCGCCGGGGAGCAGCGCGCCCGCACGGCGGGTGGGATCGGGCTGGTCCGGCCCCACGCTCGGGCGGGCACTGGGCGCGGCCGACGGCACCAGGGCCCCGGCCGGGATCTGGGTCGGGCGGCCGACGCCGCCCCCGGTGGGATCGAACGGGATCCAGCCGTAGCCCGGGAAGTAGACCTCGACCCACGCATGGGCGCTGCGATTGCGAACGGTCTCGAGGCTGCCGGCCCGATCGCCGGGCAGGAAGCCCTGGACGAGCCTGGTGGGGATCGGGTTGGCCGGATCGGCGGCCCGCAGCAGGATCGCCATGGTCGAGGCGTAATGGAGGCAGTAGCCCTGCTGCGTCCGGGCGAAGCACTCGACGGCGCTGGCGGCATCGCAGTCAACGCCGGTCAGGTCGGTCCGGTACGTGAAGCGGCTGGAACGCAGGTAGTCCTGCATCGTGACGGCGAGGTCGTACGGATCCGTCGTTCGCGCCGCCTCCAGGATTCTGACGAGCAACTCGTGCGCGTCGGGTCCCAGGGCGTTCTCCGGCACGGCGGTGTAGCGGGCCGTGATGTCGGCCGGGTAGTCCTCGTTGGCGGCTCGCAGCTTGTTGCCCGTGATCGCGTCGTCCTCGAACGGGCGGAGGATCGACGAAGACACGGTGTACTCGGCCCGGCCGCCCGGCAGGTCCACGCCGGAGAAGGAGCCGTCCGTGCCGGACAGGAGGAGGTTCGAGGCGCGGTCCACCACGGTCGGGGCGCCGGGCGCCAGGAGCAGCGTGTCGTGGTAGTCCTGCGGCCGGACCGTGACCTGCGTGTCGAGGGTGTACGCGGGATCGGGCTCCTCCGGCGTCCCGGCCAGCAGCGGCGTGCCGGCGGGGACCGGGATGGCCGTGGTCCCGGTCTGGATCCAGGCCGACAGGGCGAACGTGTCGTAGGTGGCAGCCCGCCAGCGGAGGCCCTCGGTCTCCTTGGGCACGGTCGCCGTGAACGCCACCGCGTCGTCGCTGAACCAGCGGTCCGAGATGCGTGCCGTGGAGCCGAAGTTCACCCCGCCACCACCGCGGAAGTCGCCGCCCACCGGGAACAGGCGCCCCAGCTCCTCGCCGATGCGGATGAGCTGGTCGTCCACGCCGTCCCACGCCCCAGCGAGCGGGGCCGAGGCGGCACGCTGGGTGAGCAGGAGGGACCCCGTCATCGCGATCACGATGAACAGCGAGCCGCCCCGCAGGTAGAGCGCGGAGATCTGCGAGGGGTCGCCGATTCGCCGGCGCAGCCAGGTGGCGCGCTCGTCGAAGGCGTGCATCTCGACCAGCAGGAACAGCGAGGCCGCCGTGAACGCGATCAGGTACGTCAACTGGTCGCGTGCGGTCAGCGCCATGTTCGCGAGGAGTACGAGCCCCACGATCACGACGGCCGAAAGCGGGCGACGATGCCCGAAGACCGCGTACGCCGCGAACTGCATGGTGGCCCACACGATGCCGCCCAGCACGAGGATGTAGTGGATCTCCTGGTCGGTGAGCGCCTGCCCTCGCCAGGCGAGGTCGAGGTATGCGTCGATGGAGCCCTCGGCGGTCAGCCGGAACGCCTCGGGGATCGACGCGGCCGGGGCCACGGCCCAGCCGGCGAGGATCGGGATGACCAGCCCGGCGAACAGCGCCCCCACGATGTGCGTCGTCCAGCGGCCCCAGCCCACCTTCGGCCCGGCGAAGCCCACGGCGACGCCGAGCACCGCGCACAGCGGCAGGGAGTCCGTGAGGGCCGCCCGGCCGTTGACCCACGCGGGGTCGTCCACGGCCCACGCGAGGACGAGGCCCAGGGCCACGAGCAGCGCCGGGACGATCCAGCCCTCGGCGGGGCGGTGGAGACGGAACGGTTCGCGTTCGCTCATCGCGCCAGGGCCTCCGCGAGCGGTTGCCGCGGCCCGATCGCCACCGTGGGCAGCTCGTACTCGGCCAGCGCGTGACGGAGCGCGCGCGACCGCTGGCGCTGGTGCTCGATACCGGCCTCGTCGGGCGCGGGGTCGTAGGCCGCGGCGTCCAGCGTGACGACGACCACCCCGATCCCGCGCGCCCGCAGGGCGGCCAGCGGGCGGATGAACGAGGGATCCATGGACGCCGTGATGATGATCGCGGTCATGCCACGCCGGAGCCGGTTGAGGCCGGTGAGGAGCGCCTCGTTGAGGGGCGCCTGGCCGTCGGCCTCCACCGCGGCGAGCAGCTGCAGGATCTTGAGCCGCTGGCGGGCCCCACGATCGGCCGGCAGGACCGTCAGCCGGTGGCCGTTGACCGAGAGGCCGACGGCGCGGTTCTCGCCGATCGCCTTGTCCGCGATGGACGCGGCCGCCCGGACCGCGACCTCGGTCGTGGAGTCGTCGCCGGTGCCCACCTCGCAGGCTGCCTCGAGGTCCAGGAAGATCCAGGCGTCGGCCGTCTGCTCGAGATCGAACTCCTTGACCTGGATCTCGCCGGTCTTGGCCGTCGTGCGCCAGTGGATGCGGTTCATCGAATCGCCCGGGGCGTACGGCCGCACCGTCGTGGCGAGCGGCGTCACCTGGAGCGTTCGCTCGGGCGAGGCGTGGGCGCCCTCGATGCTGGCCGGTGGGAGCCGCCACAGCGGCAGCGGGTCCACGCGCGGGTAGACGACGAGGGTGATCCCCTGCCCCACCCCGGCGGACGCCTCGAAGAACCCGAACGGGTCCCCGGTGCGGATCTGGAGCGGCTCGATGCGGTAGTGGCCACGGCGCTCGAGGGTCGTTCGGACCAGCCACGAGCGCTCCCCACGCCCGCGGAGCGAGAGGGCGCGGCCCGGGAGGCCGCCGGGCAGGGTCGTCGGGTTGTGAACCTCCAGCCACGGCTTGGGCAGCCGCCCGGTATTGCGCAGCGTGTAGGTGACCCGCAGCTTGTCGCCGACGTGGGCGGAGAGCTGGCTCACGGCATACCCGGCCTCGAGATCGGACAGCCCGAGCCGCGTCAGGATGTAGCTCCCCCCGCCGACGAGCAGGCCGACGTAGACGAGGAAGAACAGGAACGGCAGACCGGTCGAGAACGCCGCGACCACGAGGACGACGGCGAGGACGAGCAGTTGGAGGCGACGGAGCATCGCGGTCGGCTCTCCCGGGCGCGGGTGCTGGCGCTGGTCCTGGTGGTTCCGGTCAGCCGGCCGGGCTGGTCCGGACCTCGCGCGGCCCACCGGCCTGGCGGGCAGCCTCGATCGGGGTGGCATCCATCAGTTCGCGCACGACGTGCGCCGCCGAGACGTCGTGGATCGACGAGCTCGTCTTGATGATGACGCGGTGGGCCAGGGCGGGTTCCGCGAGGGCCTTGACGTCGTCGGGGATCACGTAGTCGCGACCCAGCAGGCCGGCGAGGGCCTGAGCGGACCGGTAGAGCGCGATGGAGCCGCGCGGGCTGGCCCCGAGGTAGACATCGGGATGGGAGCGCGTGGAGGAGACCAGGCGGACGATGTAGTCGCTGACCGCCGGGTCCACGTAGATCTCGCGGACGCTGGCCTGGAGGGAGCGCAGCTCCTCCACCGAGCAGACGTCCGTGAGATCGTCGAGGGGGTGCGTGCGCTTCTGCTCATCGAGGATCACGATCTCGTCCAGGAGCGCCGGGTAGCCCAGCCGGATGCGCAGCATGAAGCGGTCCAGCTGCGCCTCGGGGAGCGCGAACGTGCCCTCGTACTCGATGGGGTTCTGGGTGGCGATGACCAGGAACGGGTCCGGCATCGGGTGCGTGATGCCGTCGATCGTCGACTGCCGCTCCTCCATGCACTCGAGGAGGCTGGACTGGGTCTTGGGGGTGGCGCGGTTGATCTCGTCCGCGAGCACGACCTGGCTCATGATCGGCCCCGGCCGGAACTCGAACTCCTGCGTCTTCTGGTTGTAGATCGAGAGACCGGTCACGTCCGAGGGCAGGAGGTCGGGGGTGAACTGGATCCGGCGAAAGGTGCAGCCCAGGCTGCGGGCGATGGCCTTGGCGAGGACCGTCTTGCCGGTACCCGGCACGTCCTCGATGAGCAGGTGGCCGCGACAGAGCAGCGCGACGAGGGCGAGCCGGACCTCGTGGTGCTTGCCCACGATCACCCGTTCGACGTTGGCGAGCACCTTGTCGCCGACCTGCTGGATGTTGCTCATCGGACTCCCGTCGTGGTGCGGCTCGGGCCGCCGCTCTCCCGTGACCCGCAGACGCGGGGCCGGATCCACTGGTGACGTCGCGCTACGGGATGTGTGGGGACGCGGCGACATCGGCCTCCGAGCCCAGTGTACGACCGGACCGGCGAATGGGTTCTTGTGGCAACCTGCGGCCGGGCTGCGGCGAGGGTCAGCGGCCCTCGAGACCGGCAGCTCCCCGCAGGCTGACCCGCCTGTCTCAGCGGCCCTTGAACAGGGTCAGGCCGCCGACCCACAGGACCATGAGGCAGCCGACGACGCCCATGACGCCGAGGAACGGCTCGCCGCCGGCGAACGCGGCCACGCCGACCACCGCGAACAGCGCGGCGAGGATCACGGCGATGAACGCCATGCCGATGCGCTCGATGATGGGCCGCGGGCGCGGCGGGATCGCGGGCGCAGGCGCGGGGACGTCCGCCCGGACGGCGGAGGTCTCCGAGCTGGGCGCCGGGATATCGGGCGTCTCTGGGTCTGTCATCACCCGGAGGCTATCGCGGCTGGAGCGTGGGCACACGCGGAACGGCGCCGACCCGGGACCGGGCCGAGGTCCAGAAGGCCCCCGCACCTGCCGCCGCATGCCAGGTACCGATGCGGTGCGTGGTACTCGGCCTTGTGGTTGCCCGGCCGCCGGCCGGAGGTCGGCCTCATGCTCGATCTCGGTCGTGCTGAGGCGATGTCCTCGCCACCTACCGATGCCATGCGTGATCGGCAGGGTCGAGCCGGCCAACCACGCACCACGCCGGTATGTGGCCGGAACGGGTGCCATCCGCTGCCGCCGGCACGCACTCCATCGGTACCTGGCGGCCAAGCGGGGTGCTCGACCGGATACGACGCATGCCATCGGTAGGCGGCCAGGTTGCGAGGCGGCCAGGTTGCGCGGCGCGCGGGCGTGCGGACCGCCGGCCCGGGCGGCTGGTCAGGGCTTCCCGTACAGGTCGAAGTATTTCGCCATCAGGCTGCCGGCGAGGGGCGCCGCTCGCTCGCCTCCGCGTCCGCCGCGCTCGACGAGCACCGCGATGGCCACCTTCGGGTTCTCGACCGGTGCAAACCCGATGAACCACGAGTGCGGCTCGCCCTTGCCGCCCAGCTCGGCCGTGCCGGACTTGCCGGCCGTGGGAACGCCCGGGACCTTGGCGCCCGGCGTGAACAGGCGTCCCAGCTGGCCCTCCACGGCCTGCTGCATCGCCGCCTGGAGCGCCCTTGCGTCGCCCTCGCTCATGACCCGCCGCCAGGTGTCGGGCGAGACGGTGTGGGCTCCCGGCCCATCGCCCGTGAGCGCCGTGACCACGTGGGGCCGCATGAGCACGCCATCATTGGCCACGGTGGACGCCACGAGCGCCATCTGGAGCGGCGTCACGAAGGTCTCGCCCTGGCCGAATGCGGCCGAGGCGAGCTCGGCGTCGTCGGTGAAGCCGCCCGGCGCCGGCCCGTCACCGGAGTTCAGGCGGCTGATCGCCGTGGGCAGGTCGAACGGGATGGCCGCCCCGAAGCCAAGCTTCGCCGCCTCCTCCACGAGGCGGTCCCCGCCCGTCCGCAGACCGGCGAGCGCGTACCAGATGTTGCAGCTGACCTCCGTGGCGCCGGTCATGTCGAGGGCGGTGTCGCCGGTCTGGGGGTGGTGGCCGTCACGGACCCGGAACCCCTCGACGAGGAGCCCGGTCTTCTCGGCCGCCGGCTGCTCCGCGAACGTCGTGGACGGCGTGACCGCGCCGGTGTTGAGCGCGGCGATCCCGGTCACGATCTTGAACACGGACCCGGGCACGTAGCGGCCCAGGGTCGCACGCGGCAGGAGTGGTCGGTCCGCGTCCGCCTGCAGCCGCTCGAACGTCGCGGTCGCGGTGGCCGGATCGGCGATCGCCGAGGCGTCGTAGACCGGTGTCGATGCCAGCGCGAGGATCTCGCCGGTCGCGGGGTCCAGCATGACGACCGCGCCCTTGTCGCCGCCGAGGGCGCGAACCGCAGCGCGCTGCAGCCGCAGGTCCAGCGACAGGCGCAGGCCCAGGCGGTGAGCCGGCTGATCGTTGAACTTGGCGGTTAGATCACCCAGCGGGTCGGTACCCGCGAGCCCGAGCAGCTGGGCGTTGTAGGTGCGCTCGAGGCCGGAGGTGCCGTACTTCCGGGACGCGTACCCCACGACCTGGCTGATGGTGTCGTCGCGGTACTCACGGGTCGCCTCGCCGTTCTTGTCGCGGTCGCTGCGTGCCAGCCACAGGCCGTTGCGGTCCTCGATCGGGCCGCGGAGGGCGCGTCGCGCGATGGCGATGACCGCGGGGTTGTCGGGCGCGGTGGCCAGCCGCTGGGCCTCCACCACCTGCCACCACCCCGCGCCGGCGGCCAGGATCGAGAAGGCGCAGGCGACCGCGATGCCCGTCCGGAACACGTTGGCCCCGATCGCCCTCGACCGTCGCCGGCGAACCCTGACGTCCCTGACCGTTGTCGGCCGTTCCCCGGTCATGCGCGTGCCCTCCCCAACCGGAAGCGTCGGAACCGGCGTCGTCGGTCGCGCGGGGCGGCGGGCGGTTCGGCGCCGCGGTCTGACAGCGCGATCAGGAGGCCCACGACGAGGGCGTTGGCGAGCAGCGAGGAGCCGCCGTAGGAGATGAACGGCAGCGTGATCCCCGTGAGCGGGATCAGCTTGAGGTTGCCGGCCGCGATGATGAACGCCTGGACGCCGATGACGAGCGCGAGTCCGGCGGCGAGCAGCGACCGGAACTCGTCGTGGCCGGCTGCGGCGATGCGCAGGCCGCGCGACACCAGCACGAGGTACAGCCCCAGGATCGCGAGCAGGCCGATCAGCCCCAGCTCCTCGCCGATGGCCGCGAGCGGGTAGTCGGTGTGGACGGCCGGGACGGGCAGGTGCCCGCCGATCAGCGGCAGGCCGGCCCCGAGACCCACCCCCAGGATCCCGCCGCGCCCGAAGGCGTACAGCGCCTGGACCACCTGGAAGCCCGCGCCCTGCGGGTCGGCCCACGGGTCGAGCCAGTTGTCGACGCGGGCGTGCACGTGGCCGAACAGGTTGTAGAGCACGACCGCCCCAGCCACGAACAGGATCAGCCCGCCGAACACGTAGCTCGGGCGGCCGGTCGCGACGTAGAGCAGCCCGAGGAACACGGCGAAGAACAGGAGGGCCGCGCCGAGGTCACGCTGCACGACGACGATGCCCAGCGCGATCGCCCACATCGCCACCATGGGCGCGAGGTACGGGAGCGGCGGCAGCGTGAGCGGCCCGATCCGCGTGCTCTCCTCCGCGAGCAGGGCCCGGTTCTCCGAGAGATACCCGGCCAGGAACACGACCAGGATCACCTTCAACAGCTCCGACGGCTGGCCGGAGATCGGTCCAATCGAGAGGCTGAGGCGGGCCCCGTTGACGTCGGAGCCGAAGATGAAGACGAGGAGCAGGAGGCCGATTCCGGCGGCCGCCCAGGTGTACTTGTAGGTCCGCAGCCAGGCGTCGGAGCGGACCGCCAGGGCGAGGACCGCGATCACCGCCAGCGCGACCAGGAGCCAGGCGAGCTGCAGCTGACCGAGGCCGAGCTCCGTCCCGCCGAACGCCTGCGTGACCAGGTCCTGCGGCAGGCGCTGCATGAGCAGCAGCCCGATGCCGCCCAGCATGGCCGCGGTCGGCAGCAGCACCTGGTCCGTGTGCCGGCCCGCCAGCACGAACGCGACGTGAATCGTGAACAGCGCGCCGAGGTAGACGAGCAGCGCCTGCACGTCGGGCGGGGTGAAGTCGAGGGACTTGAGCTCCACGCCGGTCCGGGCCGCCTCGCGCAGTTGCTGGGTGGCGCCGAGGGATGCGGCCCCCACCACGAGCGTCGCGGCCACGATCCCGAGCAGCGCCAGCTCCGTGGTGCGCGGCCGGGGATGGATTCGGAGGCCGGCGAGCGGCCGAACCACGGCTGCGGCGCTCATCCGCGGCCCCGGTCCAGCCGGAACCGGATCTCCCCCACCTGGACCTCGTCGCCGAAACCCAGGGGGCCGAGGCCCTCGACCGGCACGCCGTTGACGTAGGTGCCGTTGGTGCTGTTGAGGTCCTCGATGTACCAGTTCCGGCCGCGGAACGTCAGGACGGCGTGCTCCGCGGAGGCGAAGGGGTCGTCCAGGACGATGCCGTTGTTGACGTCCCGGCCCAGGTGGGTGACCGCGTCGAGCGGATAGGAGGCGCCCGGTTGCGGCTCGCCCCGCGGCGAGGCGAGCACCACGAGGCGGCCCAGCTCCGCTGGACCACGCGAGGCGGCACGCAGGTCACGCAGCAGCACCCGCACGACGGCGAACAGGAACCCGTAGATGAGCACCAGGAACGCGAGCCGCACGAGCCACAGGATGATGACGAAGCCGTCCATGTCAGCCCGGCAGCTGTTCGACCAGGAGGACCGTGTCGCCCACCAGGACGCGATCGCCCATCCCGAGCGCGCACTCGTCCACGCGCACGCCGTTGACGCGGCTGCCGTTTGTGCTGCCGAGATCGCGGAGCACGAGGGTGCCGCGGCGGGCCTGGAGCCTCGCGTGGTGGCGCGAGACACGCGGGTCGGCCACCACGAGACCGTTGTCCGCCGCACGGCCCAGGGTGAGTGGCGTGCCGTCCACCTCGATCGTGCGCTCGGAGCCGTCGCGGCCGATGATCCGCAGCACGGCGTGCATGGGGGCGGGCGCGGGCCGCCGGAAGACGAGGGTCTCGGTGCCGTCGCCGCGGATCCCGCCGGCACGTGGCGCGCTCATCGCGGGCTCGACGGGAGCCGCCGGCGCGACCGGTGGCGAGGCCGGGGCCGGGGCCGGGGTCGGCTGCGGCGCGCTCGTGGGGCCCCACG
Source organism: Candidatus Limnocylindrales bacterium (assembly GCA_038250545.1). GTDB lineage: Bacteria > Chloroflexota > Limnocylindria > Limnocylindrales > CSP1-4 > CAIXZV01. The sequence goes on from JBBSCF010000001.1 coordinate 164,838, forward strand.
CGTCGGCCGGCGCGAGGTTCGGTGCGGGCCCCGGTCCGCCCGGACGCAGTGCGACGACCGGCACGTCCGGCACCGGCACCGGCGCCGACGGCGCCAGCCCGGCGGCCGACGACGCGGGCCCGGCGGGGGCGCCCACCGCGTCGACCTCGATGACCCCGCGCTGGACCGCCGGGTCGGCGACCAGGGCGACGCTGGGCCGGCCCGGCAGGTGGTAGCCGTGCGAGCGGGCGAAAGCCAGCGATGCGTCGGCCAGCCGCCCGGCAAGGGCCTCCGGGCCACCGGACTGCAGGGCGATCTCCTCGAGGTCAGCGGGGTGGAGGCGCACCCGGTAGCGGGAGGGCACGGTGGTGCGGTTGTCGTGCGACGAGCGGGCGCGCTCCATCGAGCGCTCCACGCGGCGCTCCAGCTGGACGGCCTGCAGATGCGCCCGGAACAGCCGGGCGGTGGACCGCTCGAAGATCCGTTCGAAGAGGCGTTCGAGGTCGGCAAGCATGGCCATCGCTGCCGGAACCGTACCAGAGGCGGCCCAAACGACCGTGGGACCGGACCAACGTCGAGGCTTCCGGTACCTCGGTCGGAGCCCTCCTTGAGGTCAATGCCTATACTCTGGCCTCGCCCGGCAGGTGCCGGGTCTGGAGTTCTGTGCATCGGGGGCCTCATGACGGAGATCCTCACCGAGTCGTTCTGCGAACGGTGCGGCACCCGCTATACGTTCGAATCGGCGTCGCCGCGGCGCTCGCGGATCGGCCGTGTTCGCGTGGCCTCCAGGGGCCTGCGCAACTTCGTCATGCAGGACGAGAGCTCATTCTCCGAGGCGATGGCGGACGCGCGCAGCGAGGAGGAGCGGTCCGCGACGACCCACCAGCTGGACGCATTCCACCGGACCTTCAACTTCTGTCTCACCTGCCGCCAGTACACGTGCGCGGACTGCTGGAACACGGCCGAGGGACGTTGCCTGACCTGCTCGCCCGTCCCGGGCATGGAGCTGCCGGCGGCGCCCGAGCCCATGGCTGCGGAGCCCCTCGCGGCCGAGGCGCCCCACGCTGTCGGGGAACCGGTCGCCGTGGGTCCCGAGTCCTGGCCGGAGGCCGACCTCGGACCCGACCGCCTGACGCGCGCCCTCGGCATCGAACCCGACGCCGAGCCGGACGCCGCCCTGGGCGACATCGCGCCCGACGCCGAGCTCACCCCCATCGTGCGTGGCGTGGCCCCCGGCCAGACGCTCGAGGACGCCGCCGCGGCATACGAGGCGACGCTCGAGGCCGAGGAGGACGCGGAGCTCGAGGCCGAGACGGTCATGGGCTACGAGGACCTGGACGCCGGCGCGCTGTCGAGAGACTGGACGGAGCCGGAGCCGGAGGTCGTGGCGGCCGAGCCGGAGGTCGTGGCGGCCGAGCCGGAGCCGGAGGTCGTGGCGGCCGAGCCGGAATTCGTCGTGGCCGAGCCGGAGCCGGAGTTCGTGGCGGAACCCGTCGCGGCCGAGCCGGAGCCCGAGGCCCGCGAAGATGTCGTCCCGCAGCCCACCTGGCCCATCGCACCCACGAAGCCCGATGCCCCGGCCGTGCCCACCACCGCGCCGGCGCCGGATGTCGCGCCCGCCGCCGGCCCGTGGCTCACCGTCGCCCCGGACGAGGGCCACGCCCCGCAGTGGCCGGCAGCCCCGCAGTGGGGCCGCGTCGCGCCACGGGGCGACATGCCGACGACGCTTGCCGGTCGCCCGCTCGTGCCCCAGGACGACGCCGCCTCGCTGTGGGCCGCCTCCGCCCGCGAGGTCCTCGGTCAGGGCCCGCGACCCGTCGTCGTCGCTGCCGCCGCCCCCGCCACGCCGCAGCCGTGCGTGAGCTGCGGCCTGTCGCTGTCGGCGAATGCGCGGTTCTGCCGCCGCTGCGGGACACGCCAGGGCTGACCTTACGCGGCCCCGACGGCGGGCGGCCTGCCGGGCCCGGCCGGTCCGGCGGGCTCCGCCGGCGACAAGGCAGGCGGGGGGCCCATCGCCAGCGCGCGGACGCGCGTCCACGACGCTCCCAGCAGCAGCACGTTGAAGCTGATCGCGAGCCACGCCAGCAGGGCGAACACGGCCACGAACGGGCCGTAGATCGCGGCGATTCGCGTGAGGTTCGGCGCGACGAGGGTGAAGGCCTGCGAGATGACCGCGAGCACCAGGCCGACGAGGATCGCCGGTCGCAGGAGGACCCGCGACGGCACCGGGCTGGCGGGCACGAACCGGAACACCAGCGCCGTCCCGACCACGAACAGCAGGAACGATCCGATCGGGGTGGCCAGCTGCCACAGGGTCGCGCCCAGACCGTCGGGGGTCTGCTCCACGAGCCACGCAACCAGCGGCCCAACGAGGAGGGTGGTCATCGGGACCGCGACCAGGAGGGCGGTCACCACCACGCCGCGCAGCATCCGCTCGAGCTCGTTGCGGCGGCGCGCTCCGTGGAAGACCCGCGAGAACACGGAGTCCAGCGCGGCATAGAAGCGGCTGGCGCCCCAGAGCAGGCCCACGACGCCGATGAGCCCGGTGGGGATGGCGCCGGCCGAGGCCTGCTGGAAGGCGGTACGGGCCAGGTCCTCGAGCGGCGGCACCGCCGTCGCGATCGCCGCCACGACCTCCTCGCGGGTTGCGTTGTCGTGGATCACGAGGCCGAACACCGACACCGCGAGCAGGAGCCCGGGCAGCAGCGCGATGAGCGCCGTGTAGGCGAGGCCCGACGCCATCAGCCCGCCGCCGGCCCCGTCATAGACCTTGAGCGTCGCCAGCAGGGTCCGCACCGCCGGCACGCCCCCAAGCCGACGGGTGGCCCGCTCCGCGAGCATGCGAACCCGGTCGACCCGGCCTTCGGCCTCGGTCGTGGGGTGCCTCATGCCATCAGCCGTCGAGCTCCTCGAAAAGCCCAGGCTGGATGTCCTCCACGCGGATGCGACGCGGCGGCGCGACGAGGGCCTTCACCTCGCCCCGGCGTACGTAGCGCCGACCGCCGAGCTTGATGCTCGACAGGCGGCCCGACCGCGCCCAGCCGCCGATCGTCTCGGGCCGGAAGTGGATGTTGGCCGCGGCGAGGAGCTCGGCGGCTTCCGACAGCGTGATCCAGTCGGCGGCGGACGGCATGTGGGGCCTCAGTCGGTGGAGGACGGTTTGGGCGTGTCGGAGGAGGCGCCTGACGAGGACGAGGAGGAGGAGGACGGGCCCGAGGACGAGGAGTCGGAGGACGAGGAGTCGCCGCTCCCGGTCCCGGGCGAGGACGAATCGCCGCTCCCCGACGTGTCCCGGCCGCGCTCCCCCTCCGCGGACGCGGCCCTGGCGGCGGCCCTCGTGCTGGCCGACCCGCCGCGGTCCTTCTTCGCCCAGCCGGACCCCTTGAAGTGGATCGCGGGCGCCGCGAACTGCTTGCGCATCGTTCCTTCCGCCCCGCAGGACAGGCAGAAGCGCGGTCCCGGGTCGTTGATCCCGTGGAGGATGTCGGCGCGGTGGTCGCAGGCGGTGCAGAGGTAGTCGTAGATGGGCATCGGTACTCGCTGGATGGGGGGATCAGCCGCGGAGCAGCCGCATCCCGCACTTGGGGCAGTAGAACGAGCGCTCGTGGCCGGACGCGAAGCCGCAGTGCGCGCAGACGAGGCCGCCGCGACCGGCCGCCGGAACCGGGCGGTCCACCGCCGTGAGGCCCATGGCGTACTGGCTGGCGAGGATGTTCGTGAGAATCCCGGCCAGGATGCGCGACGCGATCCGGTCCGTGTCTCCGCGGACGCCGCGACCGCCCCAGCCCACCACGCCGCGGACGATCATGTCGCCCGTGGCCTCGTCCCAGTGCGAGGCGAGGCCGCCGACGACGGCGTTGTACTCCGGGTAGCCCGACGTGTCGGTCTCGCCGTCGAGGAGCGAGCACACGAAGGTGTCGAACGCGAGGTCGACGGCGTCGATCGACTCGAGGACGACGAGCGCGTGCCGCGTCACGGGGCTCAGCTCATGGTGGGCGTTGAGCCACTGCATGGCCTCGGACGGGCGCGCGATCACGGGCACCGCCTGGGCGAACTCGAGCGGGAGCGGGTCGACGACCTCGACCTGGTCCCGGGTCAGGCCCTCCAGCATCCGCGGCAGCTCCGCCATGGCCTGGGGGCCGGCCCGCATCCGGACGCCTTCGGTGCTCTTGCCCGCGTAATGGAGCTTGAGCTGGAAGTCCTGCGCGACGACCTCCTCCGGCAGCCCGGACGACATGGCGGGCTGCTGGACGGGGGTGGCCTTCTCGGCGCCGCCCTTGCGCTTCAGGAACTCGAGGGGCACAGCGTCCTCCCGGCGACGGCATGCGGGCTGGATACCGCCATCCTATCAGCGGCCGCGCAACGGATCATCGGGCCAGCCGGTCCCGCAGGCGGTCGACCTGGTCGGCCAGCTCCGCCTCGCTGGCGCGGGCGCCCTCGACGATGGCCGGCGGGGCCTTGGTCGTGAACGCCTCGTTGGCGAGGCGGGCCCGTGCGGCGGCGAGCAGGCGTTCCGCGTCGGCGAGCTCCTTCTCGAGGCGCGCGCGGTCGGCCTCCGCGGCCGCCGGGTCGGCGGCCGCGGTCCCGGTGCCCACCACGGCCTCCGCAGGCCCCGCGATGACCACGAGACCCCCGGCCGCGCCGGCCGTCCCGTGGAGGTCCTCGCGAGTCAAGTGGCGGCGCAGGGGCCTCGCCCGGGCGAGCCGCTCGATGGCCGGGCGCAGCGCCTCGAGGGCGTGGCCCAGCTCGGGCTCGACGTACACGTCCAGCGGGAGCCACGCCCCGGGCTCCAGCTTCGCGTCGGCGCGGGCGTTGCGGACCGCGCGCACGAGCTCCACGAGCGCCCCCACCTCGGCCTCCGCGGCCTCGTCGCGCTCGCCGACCCCCGGCCAGCGCGCCACGATGAGCAGCTCGGGATCCGTGGCGCGATGCGGCAGCGCCTCCCACAGCAGCTCGGTGATGAACGGCATGACCGGGTGGAGCAGCCGCAGGTACGTGTCGAGCGCCTCGACGAGCGCCCACCAGGTGGCCTCGCGCTCGGCGTCCGATAGCGAGGCGTCGTTGAGGCGAACCTTGGCGAGCTCGAGGCCCCAGTCGCAGTACTCGTTCCAGATGGCCTCGTACAGCAGGCGCGTCACCTCGCCGAAGCCGTAGTCGGCCATCGCCCGGTCCACGGCTGCGGTCGTCGCCGCGGCGCGCGAGAGCACCCACCGCTCGGCCGGGCCGAGGTGGGTCGCGTTCGGCAGCCGCCGCTCGGCATCCGCGGGGATGGAGGCAGGACGGGCTCCGAGCACGAACCGGGTGGCATTCCAGAGCTTGTTCGCGAAGTTGCGGGCGTTCTCCACCTTCGCGGTGCCGAAGCGCTGATCGTTGCCCGGCGTGGTCCCGTGCACCAGGGCGAACCGGAGGGCGTCGGCGCCCAGCTCGTCGATCGTCGCGAGCGGGTCCACGGTGTTGCCCTTGGTCTTCGACATCTTGGCGCCGTACGGGTCCCGGATCAGGCCCGAGAGGTAGACCGTGTGGAACGGCGCCTCGCCGGTCAGCTCGATGCCCAGCATCATCATCCGGGCGACCCAGAAGAAGATGATGTCGTACCCGGTCTCCATCACCGAGCCCGGGTAGAAGCGGCGGAGGTCCTCGGTCGCGTCGGGCCAGCCGAGCGTGCTGAACGGCCACAGGCCGGAGCTGAACCAGGTGTCGAAGATGTCCGGGTCCTGGGCGAGCTGCGCGGCGGGCCCGGCGCACGTCTCGCAGGCGGCCGGGCCGTCGACGTCGGCGCTCACGGTGGCGTGACCGTCCGGGCAGTACCAGGCCGGGATCCGGTGGCCCCACCACAGCTGGCGGCTCACGTTCCAGTCGCGGATCGTGGTCAGCCAGTGCTCCCAGGTCTTCTCGAACCGCTCGGGGAGGATCCGCGTGCCGCCGGACCGGGTCGCCGCGAGGGCCGCCTCCGCGAGCGGTCCGGTCCGCACGAACCACTGGGTCTTGAGCCGCGGCTCCACCACGTCGCCGGAGCGCTGGCACTTGCCGATGACCATCTCGTGCGGCTTCTCGCCGTCGAGGTCGCCGCGGGCGGCGAGGTCGGCGAGGATCGCGGTCCGGGCCTCGTAGCGATCCATCCCGTCGTAGGGCGTGCCCGTGTTCGTGACTCGGGCCGAGTCGTCCAGGATCGTCGGCATCGCGAGACCGTGGCGTTTGCCCGTCTCGTTGTCGTCGTGGTCGTGGGCCGGCGTGATCTTCACGGCCCCGGTGCCGAAGGCCGGGTCCACCATGGCATCGGCGATGAGCGGCACGTCCCGCTCCACGAACGGGATCCGGACGGTGCGCCCGACGAGGACGGCGTAGCGCGGGTCGCCCGGGTGCACGGCCACGGCGGTGTCGCCGAGGATCGTCTCGGGGCGCGTCGTCGCGACGGTGAGGGTCGCCTCCGGGTCCGGGAGGCCGGTCGCCTCGTCGACGAGGTGGTAGCGGACGCTCCAGAGCGTGCCGCTCTCCGGCGTCGGGAGCACCTCGAGGTCGCTGACGCTGGTCCGGCAGCCGGGGCACCAGTTGACGAGCGCTTCGGCGCGGTACGCCAGGCCCTTGCGGTACAGCCGCAGGAACGCCTCGCGGACGGCCTTGCCGGACACCTCGTCCATGGTGAACCGGAGTCGTCCCCAGTCGCACGAGCCGCCGACGCGGCGCTGCTGGGAGAGGATCACGGTCCTGGTGGCCTCGATGAACGCGTGCATCCGCTCGAGATAGCGCTCGCGGCCCAGCGTGGCGCGGCTCTCGCCCTCCCTGGCCAGGATCCCGTCGAGCACGAACTGGGCGGCGATGGAGGCGTGGTCGAGGCCGGGCAGGAACAGCGCCGGGCGCCCCAGCATCCGGGCGTGGCGGATCATGAGGTCCTCCACGGTGGTCCGCTGGGCGTGGCCCAGGTGCAGGCTGCCCGTGACGTTGGGCGGCGGCTGGATGATGACGAACGGCTCGAGGGCCCAGTCCGCGGTGGAGCCGGTACCGTCGGGTGCGAAAACATCGGCGGCCAGCCAGCGCGCGTAGATGGCCTGCTCGAACTCCGCGGGGATGTAGGCCTTCGCCAGCTGCCCGCCTGCCTCGTCACTCATCGCATCGCTCCCGGAAACGAAAACACCCGCTCGTCCAGCGGACGAACGGGGTCGTGGTACCACCTGCTGGTTCCGCGGCCGGGGTTTGGCGGGTCATCGCCGCCACCGTGGTCCGGTCACGCTCTGCGGCGCGCTAACGGTCGCCGGCCGCACGGCTCGCGAGCGACGTTCGACCCATCGTGCCTGCGCGGCTCACACCGTCCCGCGCTCGCTTGGAGGCCGTTCGGACCTACTCCTCTCGGTCACCGCCGTGAGCCACGGAGTCTACCACCGGGCCCGGCCGCCGGTGGACGGCGGGTCCATGCGCCCGGGCGGATCAGGGGAGCCGCGTCGCCCACGCGCCGTAGATGCTGCCGAGGAACCGGCTCGGGACCCGATGGATCAGCTGCGGCGCGGTAAACCCGGCCGCCATCGCGAGGTGGCCCCAGTGATCGAGCGAGATGGGGTGCGGGACCCACGGGTTGCCCCGGTCCGCGTCGTACTCCACGACCACGAGGCGGCCGCCGGGCACGAGAATCCCGTGCAACGCCGTCAGCACCGCCGCGACGTGCTCCACGAAGTGCAGGCTGTTCGCAGCCAGCACGCCGTCGAACGGACCCTCCGGGAGGGCCTCGGTGAAGTCCGCCTCCAGGGTCTCGAGCACGGTGGCCGGGAAGGCCTCGCCGACCCGGCGTTCGAGGTCCGGCAGCGCCCACCGGTCGCGATCAAGGGCGGTGATCTCGCCCGTGGCCAGGAGGTCGGCGAGGGCGAGCGTGAACTCGCCGTCACCCGCGCCCAGCTCCAGCCAGCGGGGACCGGCGCCCTCGACGCCGGAGCGGATGAGGTCGACGTGGTCGACGTGTCTCATCGCGCCATGATGAGGCACGGCGGTCCGCGCGGCCTGAACCATGGCGCGAGGAAGAGGCAGGCCGTGGCGACGGCCAGGACGGTGGCGACGACGCCGATGACGACGTCAAAGCGATGGACATGGCCCACGGCCGCGCGCCTGGTGTCCAGGTGTTCCCCCACATGCCTGCCCTCGGTCATGGACGGGTGAGGGCAGCGATAGACCTGCAGCCTCACCCGTCGGGCCGCCAAAGGCCGTTCGGCCCCTGTGAGATGGCCATGGGGCGCACGGAGCGGAGGACGATGGCGGGCTGGGATGAGCAGGCCATCAAGCGAAGCCGGCGCCCCGTTGCGGGCGCCGGCAGGAGCACGGTGTCGGCGAGGGAGCCGTGCGCGGGCACGAGCCCGAGGACCTACGCGGTCTCGCCCTGGGCCGCGAGCCACTCCTGGTAGTTGGTCTCGTCGACGCCCTTGTCGACGTCCGACTTGGTGAGCAGGAGCGGGAGGCGCCCGCCGCGGATCGTCTCCTCGGTGATGATGCACTTGCGGACGTCGGTGCGTTCCGGGATGTCGAACATCACCTCGAGGAGCGCCTCCTCGACGATGGAGCGCAGCGCCCGGGCGCCGGTCTTGCGGTCGACGGCGACCTCGGCGGCGGCCTGGAGCGCGCCCGGCGTGAAGACGAGCTCCACCTTGTCGAGCATGAGGAACTTCTGGAACTGCCGCGTGACGGCGTTCTTGGGCTCCACGAGGACCCGCATCAGGTCGTCCACCGTCAGCGGCGAGAGCGTGACGATGACCGGCAGGCGGCCGATGAACTCCGGGATGAGCCCGAACTTGAGCAGGTCCTCCGGCATCAGCTTCTCGATGATCTTGGCCTTGTCCGCCTTGGACATCGCGCCGTCCGAACCGAAGCCGATGGACCGCTTGCCAACGCGCTCCTCGATGATCTTCTCCAGCCCGTCGAACGCCCCGCCGCAGACGAACAGGATGTTCGTGGTGTCGATCTGGATGAAGTCCTGGTGGGGGTGCTTGCGGCCGCCCTGGGGCGGCACGTTGGCCACGGTCCCCTCGAGGATCTTGAGCAGTGCCTGCTGGACGCCCTCGCCCGACACGTCGCGCGTGATGGACGGGTTGTCCGCCTTGCGCGCGATCTTGTCGATCTCGTCGATGTAGATGATGCCGCGCTGGGCGCGGGTCACGTCGAAGTCGGCGGCCTGGATCAGGCGCAGGAGGATGTTCTCCACGTCCTCCCCCACGTATCCGGCCTCGGTGAGGCTGGTCGCGTCGGCGATGCAGAACGGGACGTCCAGGATCCGGGCGAGCGTCTGCGCGAGGAGGGTCTTGCCGGAGCCCGTGGGGCCGACGAGCAGGACGTTGGACTTCTGGAGTTCGACGTCGTCGACGGTGCTGCCGGCGTTGATGCGCTTGTAGTGGTTGTAGACCGCGACCGAGAGGACCTTCTTCGCCTTCTCCTGCGAGATGACGTACTGGTCCAGGTTCATGGTGATCTGGCGCGGGTTGGGGAGCTTCGGCGACGCTGGGCGCTGCTTGGGCGCCTCGAGCATCTCCTCCTCGATGATCTCCTGGCACAGGTTGATGCACTCGTCGCAGATGTACACGCCCTGGCCGGCGATCAGCTTGCGGACCTGCTCCTGGCTCTTGCCGCAGAACGAGCAGCGGTACGGGACCTTGGTCCCCTTGGAACCCGTCGTCGACACCGGCATGTGGCTCCCCTGTCCCGCTAGCCTGCGGCCGGCCCGGGCTCGCCCGGGTTCGGCTCCGTGACGGATGATCCCTCGCCGCCGGACAGGCCCGCGTCGTGCGCCTGTGCGATCAGCGAGTCACCCGGAAGCGTATACACCGAGTCGATGATGCCATACGCCTTGGCGTCCTCGGGCGACATGAAGTTGTCGCGGTTGGTGTCGGCGTTGACCTTCTCGTACGGCTGCCCGGTGTGCTGGGCGAGAATCTCGGTGTTGCGCTTGACGAGGTACTCCCACTCGCGCATCTGGATCACCGCGTCGGGGGCGTTGCCGCGGAAGCCGCCGGACCCCTGGTGGATCATGATCCGGCTGTTGGGCAGCGCGTACCGCTTGCCGGGGGCGCCGGCCGCCAGGAGGACCGCGGCCATCGAGGCCGCCATGCCGATGCAGATCGTGCTCACGGGTGCCCGCAGGTACTGCATGGTGTCGTAGATGGCGAGCCCGGAGTTGACGACCCCGCCGGGCGAGTTGATGTAGAGGCTGATGTCCTTCTCGGGGTCCTCGGACTCCAGGAACAGCAGCTGGGCGATGACCAGGTTCGCCAGGTGGTCCTCGATGGCGTCACCCAGGAAGATGATCCGCTCGCGGAGCAGCCGCGAGTAGATGTCGTACGCGCGTTCCCCACGACTGGTGGATTCGATGACCATCGGGACGAGCATCGTGGGTCTCCCCTGCGTTCGGTCGGGCACGACCGGGATTGTTGGCTACTCGATGGCGTCCGGGAGAGCGCCCGGGTCCGTGGCATCGATGGCGGCGTTCGCCTGCGCCTGGGGGCCGTCGATGCCCGAGGGCGCGTCGTCCTCCAGGTGGGGCAGCGCCGCGTGCTCGGGGTGGGCGACGAGCCAGCGGTCGACGAGGGTCTCGACGAGGCGGGTTCGCCGCAGCGTGCTGCGGATGAAGTTGCGGCCGCGCTCGGACTCGAAGTACCGGACGGTCCTCGGGTCGTCGTAGCGGGCCCGGGCCATCGCGACCTGGCCCTCGATCTCCTGCTCGGGGATGACGATCCCCTCGATGTCGGCGATCCTGGACAGCACGAGCAGCACCTTGGTGCGGTGCTCGGCGCGCGGGCGGAACTCCGCGTGGAGCTCCTGCTCGCCCTGGTTGGTGGCCTTGAGGTAGGCGGCCTCGTCGATGCCCTGGCGAACGAGCTGCGAGCGGAACTCGTCGTGCATCACCTCGACCTCCTGCTCGACCAGGATGTCGGGCAGCTCGATCGTGGCGTTGGCGACCGCGTACTCGATGATCTTGTCCGCGAACTCGTGGCGGGCGCGGTCGAGGGCGTTGCGGTGGAGCCGGTCGTCGATGTGCGCGCGGAAGGCCGCGAGGTCCGCGTACTCGCCCATCGCCTGGGCGAACGCGTCGTCGGCCTCGGGGAGCACCTTCTCGCGGAGCTCCTTGAGGTCGACCGCGAAATGGGCCTGCTGGCCCGCGAGCGACGCCTCCGGGTAGTCGTCGGGGAACGTGATGTCGAACTCGGTGGACTCGCCCGGCCGCAGCCCGACGACGTTCGCCTCGAAGCCCGGGATGAGGCGGTCCTCGCCGATGATCAGCGGCATCCGCTCGGAGGTCCCGCCGTCGAACGGCTCGCCGTCCTTCGTCCCGGCGAACCCGATCACGGCCCAGTCGCCGTCCTTCGCCGCGCGGTCCTCGACCGCCGCGAGGGTCGCGTTCTGGTCGCGCAGCTCCTCGAGGACCTTGTCGACCTTTTCGGCGGTGATCTCCTCGATCTCGGGTGCGAAGGTGAAGTCCGTGTAGTCGCCCAGCTCCACCTCGGGCCGCACCTGCACGGTGACCTTGAAGCGCAGCGGCTTGCCCTCGACGGCGTCCACCAGCTCAACGTCGGCGTTGGTGAGCGGGAGGATGCCCTGCTCGAGGATCGCGTCCCGGTAGGAAGCCTGGACCAGCTCCTCGACCGCCTCGTCGAGGACCGCCGTGGGCCCGAGGACACGCTCGAGGATGGGTCGCGGCGCCTTGCCGGGCCGGAAGCCCGCGACGCGCGTGCGACGGGACAGGCGGCTCGTGGCGTCACGGATCGCGCGGTCGAGCCGCTCGGAGGGGACCTCGATGTCGAGGAGGATGGTGCTCTTGGGGGCAGGGGTGGCCGTCACATTCATCGCCCGGCGAGTATAGGGTGGGTCGGCGGTCCGGGCGGTGAGGTGGCGCCGCTTGCGGTGCGGACGGGCGGCGGCGGGACGGCGCGGAACGGCGGGGCGTGGGCGGCCGCCGCGCTAGACTCGCTCCACGGGCGAGTGGCGAAATGGCAGACGCGCCGGCCTTAGGAGCCGGTGCCCCGTGAGGGGCGTGTCGGTTCGACTCCGACCTCGCCTACCAACGCAGGCAATGGATATCCAACGCGCCGGGGCCCGGGCCGGGCGGATGGAGCAGATTCGCAGGAGGCGAATCGAGTGGCAATGGTGTCGGCTCGCCGCGTGGCGTTGATGTCACCCGCCCGGCGTCCTTACCCTGGGCGACCACGAAGAACCACCGCGCAAAGCGACCCGGCGGCGCCCTATTGCTTGCCCAGCTCGACGCCGGACGGCCATGGCCCCGGCCCACGGCCGTCCTTGGGCCGCCCGAGCAGGTAGCCCTGTCCGCACGGGATCGCGAGAGACCGCAGCGTCTTGAGCTCGGCCGGCGTCTCGATCCCCTCGGCGATCAGGCGGATCTTGCGCTTGGTCGCGAAGTACGCCATCCCCGCGATGAACGCCTGGCGGGCGGGATCGCCGTCGATCCCGCGGATGAGCCCGATGTCGAGCTTGACCAGGTCGGGGGCGAGCTCGAGGACATGGCGGAAGCTCGCGTAGCCGGCCCCCGCGTCGTCGACCGCGAGGCTGACCGTCGGTCCGAGAACCGTGAGCGCCGCCCGGAGCGCCGCGTAGTTGTCGATCGCGACGTGCTCGGTGATCTCGAGCACGATCGCTCGCTCGACCCCGGCGAGGAGGGGTCGCAGTGCGCCCGAGCCGATGAGCAGCGGCGATGCGTTGAGGCTCAGGAGGCCCCCACGGGCAGCGCCGCCGCGGCCGTGATCGCCGCCTTGAGGGTGGCGACCTCGAGCTCGATGCCGAGCCCGACCCGGTTGGCCGCGGCGAACCGGGCGTCGGGCGGAACCTCATCGGTGAACCGGCTGAGCGCCTCGTACCCGACGACCGTCCCCCCACTGAGCTCGACGATCGGCTGGAAGATTAGGGTGAAGGCCTCGGCGTCGAGGATCGCCTGGATCGCGAACCGTCCCTCCGCGTCGAGCCGGCGATCCTCGAGCTTGGGCCCGAGCAGGGCACCGAGGATCGAGGCGAACGTGGCCAGTGCCGGGACGTGCTCGACGAGGGGCTCCGCGGTCGACGGATCATGGCTCCCGATGCCGACGACGCCGACGACGCCGCGTGGGCTGCGCAAGGGCGCGTACGCCATCGCCCGGAGTCCGGTCGAGGTGACGGCCTCCGACCAGGGCCCATCCTCGGAGCGGGGACGCCACGCCTCGAACCAGGGGCCGCCCGCCCCACGTTCGCAGAGGTACTCGACCCGGCTCGAGGGAATGGGCCGCCCGCGAGCAAATCGCAGCGTGAGCTGCCCGGCCACGGCCAGGACGACGCCCTCGGTCTCATCGAGCGCGCCGGCCCACGTGGAATCAACGCCTGGGAGTCCGTTGATGACGGTACAGGCCGCGGCCGCGATGTCCTCGGCCGACGCAGCCGGGTCGATGCGGGTGAGGGCGGTCTCGATCGTCCCGCGTTCGCGGGCGTCGCGCTCCAGGACGCCTTCGAGCTCACGCTCCCGGGTGACGTCGCGGTCGGCCTGGACGTAGCCCGTCAGGCGGCCGTCGGCGTCGCGGATCGCCGAGATCACCGCCTCGACCTCGACCAGCGTGCCGTCCTTGCGCCGGTTGACCATGAGGCCTGCCCATGTCCGCCCGGCGTGCACCGCGGCCCAGATGGATTCGAAGTACGCGCGGTCCTGGTGGCCGCTGTCAAGGATCCGCGCGTGCCGACCGACGACCTCGTCTGCCTCGTAGCCATAGACCTGGCTGAACGCGGGGTTGACGTAGGTGATGACCCTGCCGACGTCCTGCATCCAGATGGAGTCCGCGGTCTGCTCGACGGCCGACGCAAGCCGCGTCCGCCGCCTTGCGCACGCTGATGTCACGGATGGCCGCCGTGACCAGGATCCCCTCGGCGCTCTCGAGCGGGCTGAGCATCAGCTCGATCGGGAACTCGGTACCGTCCTTGCGCCGGGCGACCAGCTCGAGGCCGGTCCCGATCTGCTGGGCCAGGGCGTCGGCCGCCGAGCGCAGGTCATCCGCGACGAGGCGTTCGGCGAAACCTTCGGGGATGAGGTTCTTGACCGGCTGGCCGAGCAGCTCGTCGCGCGGGTAGCCGAACTGCGTCTCGGCCTGGGCGTTCAACAGGACGATCTCGCCGGCCACGTTGACCACGACCATCGCGTCGGGGGCCGCCTCGAGCAGGCCGCGGTAGCGACCCTCCATCTGCGACAGGTGCTCTTCCGCCGCCTTGCGCACGCTGATGTCACGGATGGCCGCCGTGACCATCTCGCGGATGCCAAGAGACGACCGAATTCCGTGTGGCCCAGCGTTCCAGCAGACTCCTCCATGAAGCTAGTTTCAGGTCCACTGCAACGGCGTCATTACAGTTCGTCATCCGCCTCGGTGCCAGCATCCTTCATCACCTCTCCCTCCCCAGCGCCCCAAGGATGACGCGGTGGCCGTTCCGCTTCACGGCCCCGCTGTTACACCACTCGGCCGCTCGGACTACGCGGCCGAACGTGACACCCCGATCCCCGGTGCGGCAGCAAGGAGCGATCGGAGCTGACACGGACGATCAGCCCAGCATTCCATCTGTTCCATGCGTGCCCTCGTGATAGAGGACGCATCGGCCGCCGCCCTGCCGTTTCGCGTCGTACATGGCGGTGTCGGCGGCAGCGAGCACATCATCTGCGGTGACGAGGCCCTCCGCACCCACGGCGACGCCGATGCTGGCCGTGACGATCCTCGATTCGGTTCCGATCTCGTACGGCGCCCGGAGTGCCTCGCTGAGTCGTTGGGCAGTGGCCATCGCCGCGTCGTCCGTGGCCACATCGTCGAGCAGGACGACGAATTCATCCCCACCCACCCGAGCGGCGGTGTCGCCGACCCGAAGCGCGGAGCCAATGCGCGAGGCCACGCCCCTGAGAAGCTGATCACCGGCAGCGTGGCCAAAGCTGTCATTGATGACCTTGAAGTCGTCGAGATCGAGGAACAGGACGGCGAAGCTCGTTTGCCGCCGGTTGGCGACCTTACGCCGCTGCACGAGGTGCTCCCAGAGGAGGGCGCGATTGGGAAGCCCGGTCAGGTCGTCGTGGAGGGCTCGCCGGCTGAGCTCCTGCGTAGCGATCGCGAGTTCGGCCGTGCGGTCGGCGACCCGGCGCTCCATCTCGCCGAATGACGCCCCGAGCTCCTCGCCGAGGTAGTTCACACCGGCCGCGACGGCGTCGATGAGGTCCCCGGCGGGACCGATCGGCGCGCGAGCCTCGAACCGGAGCGACGCGTACGCCACGATGGTGCCCACGATGTCGTCCAGTCGATTGTCGAGAACTCGCGGCGGGGTCCCCAACGAGGCCGCCGGGTGCGCCTCCGCGGACGGTTCCGATGGGCCCAATTGGTGCGACGGTGCCTCGTCCGCGTGGTCAGCCGGCATCGCCAGCCACGACGTCCAGGAGCCAGGCAACCGCGGATGCCTCGTCGTCGAACAGTCGCGTCGGTGCAACTGGCTTGCTCACGCTGAGGAAGAAGTTGCCCATCATCCGGCTGAGCGGCGTGCCCACGACCAGGGCGACGGCCGAGACCAGGTCACCCCGGCGTGCGAACTCGGTCCGCGCAGGGCGGTCCTGGGGGCCGATATCGTGGGTGTCGACCAGGAGCGGGCTTCGTCGCCCACCCGTGAGCTTCGTCATCGCCTCCGTCGCGGCAATGGCGTCCGCGAGACCAGTTGCTGTCCGCGGGGCCCAGACCAGCTGAACGATGCCGTCCGGCCGCAGCCACATCCGGAACTTCGGGTGGCTGATCACCCCGGCGTCCGGGTCCATCGCGTCCTCGGTAGCGGCGTGGACGGGTCGCTCTCCCAACGCGCGGGGCCAGCGGGGCCCCCATGGTGAACCCTTCATCGGGAGGAGGCAAGCGCGGCGATGGCCTCGTGTCAACGGCCTCGATCAATGAGACGCTGGATGCGATCGGGGCCTGACCACTACATGTTGTGTCCAGCGGAGTCAGCCCGATAAGCAAGAGCGGGGTTGTCATGACAGCCACCGTGTCGTGCCCTACGGTCAAGTCTGGGCGTGTCTGTCCGTTCTGACCTCGCCGCCCGCCCGGACGGCCATGGGAGAGCTCGTCCCGGAGGATCGCGTGAGCGAGCACCTGCGAGAGTTCGAGCCGGCCCCCTTCCCGCGTGCCCAGGGTCCTCACATTGCGGGCGGTGCCTGGCACGTGGATGTCGGACGGAGCACCCGGCCAACCATCATCGCGTTCCCCGCCCGGCACCCCGCCCTCGCCGCGACCGCGGTGGCCCTGCCCGTGCTCGTCGGCTGTGTCAGCGTCTCGGGCAACCCAGGAACATGGGCGGCATCGATCCCACTCGAACGACCGTCAGGCGACGCGCATGGCTGAGATCGAGCCGGGCCGGCTGCTCGGCCCGGATGACGCGACGCAGCGGGACCAGGTTCGGCGGCTGCTGGCCATCGTGTGCCTGGGCGGCCTCACCGGCGCCCTGTTCCTGATCGTGGGCGGCATCCTGACCGGCAACGTCCGATGGTGGATCGGAGCGGTCCTGCTCGTCGGTGCTGCAAGCTGGGTCGCGGCGTTCCCACGGCGGACGGTCGACCACACGAACATCGCAACGGTCATCACGCAGGTGGTGGTCGTCGTCAGCGCTGCCCTGATCAGCCTCGCCATCCTCGAGCCGCACTTTGCCTCCGTGATGGCGACGGCGATGCTGCTCCCGATCGCCATCGCGCTGCCGTATCTCGAGTCTGGACTGCTTCGCCGGCTCGTGCTCCTCTCCTCGGCGGCCATGCTCGCCGCAGCACTCGCGGGCTTCCTGCCCGACGCCCATCCGGGGACGTCCGCAGTGGTCATGGGCCTCATGCGCTTTGGAGGGCTCCTCATCGTGCTCGGAGCCGTCGTCTTCGTCATGCACCAGTCCGCGGTGCGCCTCAAGGCATCGGGCCGCGAGTTCAGCCGGCTGTTCGGGCTGTCAGCCGATCTCGCCGAGACGAGCGATCCCAGTGTGCTCGGCGAGATCACCGCCCGGCACCTGGCGGCGGCGATCGGGTTCGACGACTGCGTCCTCTATGCCATCGAGCCGGAGACCGGCCGGCTGGTCCCGTTCGGGTCGTCCCCGGTCGAGCGCGCGCTCGAGACCCGCCCCGAGTCGGTCGCGGAGCGGCCGGTGCTTCAGCGCGTGATCCGTGACCGGGCGCATGCCCTGGTCGACGTCGCTGACGCGCAGGGCGACCCGGATGGGCAGGCGTGCCTGCGGAGACTCGGTCGCTCGGTCATGCTCGTCCTGCCGCTCGTCGCACCGACGGGCCCGGTCGGCGTCGCCGAGCTGACGGCAATCGACCGGCACCCCATCGACGAGCGTCGCCTGGCACTCCTGCGCATGCTGGCGTTCGAGGCGGCCATGGCGATCGAGAACGGCCGGCTGTACCAGCAGATCCGCGAGCGCTCGCTGCACGACCCGCTCACCGGCCTTGCCAACATGAGCCTGTTCCACGACCGGACCGAGCACGCCCTGGAGCAGCTGGCGCGCCGGGAGGGGGCGCTCGTCGCCGTCCTGTTCGTCGACCTCGACGACTTCAAGGCCATCAACGACCGGCTCGGCCATGCCGCGGGTGACCGTCTCCTGATCACCGTCGCGGAGCGTCTGCGCACGGTGGTCCGCGCGGGAGACACCGTGGCCCGCCTCGGTGGGGACGAGTTCGGGCTGCTGCTCGAGGAGCTCTCGAGCGCCGAGGAGGCCCGTCTCATCGCTGAGCGCGCCATCGCCGCCGTGGCGGCGCCGCTCGAGCTTGCCGGCCAGGCGGTCACGGCGTCGCTCTCGATCGGGGTCGCGGTGCGCGCGAGCGGAGGCGCGACCGCGACGACGGTCGATGCGCTCATCGGAGAAGCCGACACCGCGATGTACGAGGCGAAGCGAGGCGGCAAGAGACGGGCCGCCATGGCGGAGCCCAGCCCGGTTCGACACGAAGGTGACCGACGTTGAGGGCATGGGCCCCGCCGTGTCGGGCTAGGATTGTGCGACCATGCAGGACTGGGTGGGAGGACGTCGCGTGAGTGGGCACCGAGCCGATTCAGGGCAGGCATCTGGCCCCGGCGGATCGAGAACCGCGGTGCCGACCGGACGGGTCGACCACGAGCGAGCCTTCATCATCCTCCGCGCTGCCCGGCATGCCCTCGTGCGGGCCGATGGCGCCCTGCGGACGTTGCACGAGCATGGCGAGGTCATCCGCGACGAGCGGGGCGATCCGGCCCGGATGGTCGGCACCGTCGAGGACATCACGGATCGGGTCGCGACGGAGGCCGAGCGGTCGCGCCTCGTCTCGGCCGTCGAGCAGACCGCCGACGCGATCTGGATGCAGGGCGCCCATGGCATCGTGACCTGCGTCAACCTCGCCTTCACCAAGGTCTACGGCTATGAGCCAGGGGAGATCGTCGGCCAGCACGCCAGCATCGTGGACAGCGGTCGCCAGGGGCCGGAGTTCTTCGCAGCGATCTGGTCCGTGGTGGCCGCCGGGCAGACATGGAGCGGCACGATCGTCAACCGGCGCAAGGACGGCAGCGAGTTCGAGGTGGAGGCGGTGATCTCGGCGATCCGTGACACCGATGGCCGCCTGG
Source organism: Candidatus Limnocylindrales bacterium (assembly GCA_038250545.1). Taxonomy (GTDB): domain Bacteria; phylum Chloroflexota; class Limnocylindria; order Limnocylindrales; family CSP1-4; genus CAIXZV01. The sequence continues at coordinate 183,395 of JBBSCF010000001.1, forward strand.
CTGGCTACGTCCAGGCTGACCGGGACGTGACCCGCGAGCGCGCGCTCGAAGGCACCCTCGAGCGCGACGCCCGGGAGCGTGAGGCGATCGAGGCCGCCCTCGCGCGGATCGATCCGGCAGCGTCACCCGACGCCATCGCCGCCTCCGCCTGCGAGGGGTTCGTGCGGCTGGCAGGGATCGACGGGTCCTGGGTGCTCAGCCTCGGGGAGGGCCGGGGCCGCATCCTCGCCGTCGCGGGACCAGGGACCGAGACGTTCCAGTCCGGCCAGCCGCTGCCCGAGAGCCTGGCGCGCTATCTCCTTGAGCGGGCCGAAGCCGGGCCGTGGAGCCAACGATGGCAGACCCGACCCGAGTACGGCGGCTTCGGCGAGGCGATCAGCGGGGCCGGCCTTCACACCGTGGCCCTGGCGCCGCTCCGGAGCCCCCGCGGCGTCGTCGGGGTGATCTGCCTCGGCTCCCGTGACCCGGCAGACGCGGAGCGGGTCGTGGAGCGCCTGCCGGCCCTGGCAACGTTCGGCTCGATCATCGGCGCCCTCATCGCCCCCGGCCTCGAGACCCGACATCGCGAGGACAGCGCGCGGGCGATCGTCCAGGCCATCCTCGATGAGCACGCCTTCGTGCCGTTCTTCCAGCCGGTCGTCGATCTCCATACTGGCTCGGTCGTCGGCTACGAGGCGCTCAGCCGCTTCACCGACGGGACCCGGCCCGACATCGCGTTCCGCCTGGCTGATCGATCAGGGCTCGGCATCGAGCTCGAGACCGCGACGCTGCGGGCGGCGCTCGAGGCGGCCCCCGCCGTCCTGCCGACCGCGGCCTACCTGAGCCTCAACGTGTCACCCGAGCTCGTCCACGCGGGTCGGCTGGGCCCGCTGCTGGCTGGCCTCGAGCGACTGATCGTGCTCGAGATCACCGAGCACGTCGTGATCGAGGACTATGCGGCGCTCCGGGCCGGGTTCGCCGCGCTCGGACCCACGGTCCGGCTCGCGGTCGACGACGCCGGGGCGGGCTATGCCAGCTTCCGCCACATCCTCGAGCTGGCGCCCGACAAGGTGAAGCTCGACATCGGGCTCATCCGCGGGATCGATACCGATCCCGCGCGCCAGGCGCTCCTCGCGGGGATGGCCTACTTCGCGGTCAAGCGCAGGATCCGGCTGATCGCCGAGGGGATCGAGACGCGGGCCGAGCTCGATAGCCTGCGCTCGCTCGGGATCCCGTTCGGCCAGGGCTACCTGCTCGGGCGACCACAGGACGGCCGGGGCCCCGGGCCGTGGCCGACGACGATCGCCATGGGCAAGTGGTGAGGGGCATCGGCCACCTGCCCCAAGCGGTACGAACAGCGGCCACGAGCTGGTCAGCATCACGTCAACGTCGACGGATCCTCCTGGATGTCCCTGATCGCCCTGACTTGTGCGTCAGGAACGGTTGGTAAGGGCCAGAGCTTGCCGGCCAGACGCTCGCAACGATCGGGTCGTGGATCGGTCCGTCAGTCAGTCAGCCGCCGCGACCACCTCACGCGCCGCGGCGACGAGCCGGCGCGCCCAGCTGACCGCCGAGCGGGCACGCTCGGGCGCGACGACGAGGATCCCGTACTGGGCGTCGTCCTTGAGGGCGAGGAGGCGGCCCAGGTCGCGAGCCATGGCCTCGCCGCCCGGTTCGAGCGTGCGGACGAGTGCGCCGGCCTCGTCATGGTTCTGGCCGCGGGCACGCCGGCCGAGCGCGGCGCAGCACGCGGCGTCGGCAGCGGCGATCCCGGCGAGGACGGCGAGCGACGCAGCAACGCTCGTCAGCGCGAGGATCGGGTCGTCCGTCTGGTCGAGGACGAGATCGGCGACGATGAGGAACGACTCGGCGTGGCGGAGCCGGACGCCGGCGTCGGCGCGGTTGCAGGCCGCGGTCCGACCGCTGCGGCGTGGGCTCACGGTCTCGCGGCCGAGAGGCCGTCGACGAGCGTCCGGAGCTGCGCGCCGGCAAGGAGAACCCCGTCGTGGAGCCAGCTCTCGACGAGCGGATCGGCAGCCGCGACGTGCGCGGCGAGTCGGGTCCGATCGATGGCGAACACCTGGCAGCGGTTGCCTGTCCAGGCCCCAACCGCATCGCGGAGCGCGTCGAGTTGCGCCTCCCATGCTTCGTCTGTGTCCCCGACGGCGTCGGAGCGGATCACCAGCAGATCGAGGTCGCTCTTCGCGTCACCGTCGCGTCGAGCCGCGCTCCCGAAGAGCGACACATGGAGCGCGGCAATCGTCCAGCCAGCGACGGCCTCACGGATCCGTTCAAGGAGTTGACGGCGGAGGCCTACAAGCGCCTCGAGCGCCGGCCAGGCGAGGTGCGCGCGGTTCGCGGCATAGAGGATCGCGCCAGCGTGTTCCTCGGCGCTGGCGAGCCCCTGTGCGACGAGGCGGGCGAGAACGAGTTGGACGCCGCGGACGCTGCCGGTGCCGGCGAGCCGGTGAACCTCGCGGCCGGAGAGCCGACGCGTCGTGCCGGCGAGGACCTCGAGGACCGGGGCGTCGAGCGTGGGGATGATGCCACGGATCGGGTGTGAGACATCCATGCCGTGGATACTACGCTGCTCATGTGGATAGTCAAGTAGTCAGCCGACGACTCAGCTGCACGTCGGTCACGCACTCCGCCTCGGACCTACCAACCGTCCTTGACGCACAAGCGCCCTGATGTCGCTTGACAGAAGGATCCCCGTATGCGGCGCTCCCCGCCACGGGCCGGTCAGACGCGGCGATGGTGGTGGCGCTCGTCGCGCTCCCAGGGCGTCACGGGGCCGACCGAGCCGTCGACGCCGGGGCCGGCAGAGGCGGGGAACGCGCCCCTGCCGTGGGTCCGGGCTGTGCCGGGGGCCGGCGGCTACTCGATCGTCAGGGTGTAGACGAGCGTCGTGCTGCCGTTGACGAGGGTGACCTTGCCTGTGCCGGCGGCGAGCGCCCTTGCGCCGGGGCTGGTCACCATGCTGCCATCGGCGGTACCGGGCGTGAGCTCGACAGCGGCCCGTCTCTCGTCCAACCCTCTTGCCAATCTGCTCGAGATGACGCGGTGAGACGGGCTGGGCCCGGATGCGATGGACGGCCTGTCGTCCATCGTGCGGAGATGCATTCCGATGCATCCATATACGTGCGTTTCGGCCAGGATCGGCCCTAGTCAGCCGGTGTTCCGTGAGGAACGTGTCGGTTCGACCCCGACCTCGCCTACCAGCGCTCACCGCCACCGGCGGCGACGACCCAGCCAGCGATGCGCCGCGCCCGTGCCGTAGGTCCCGGGCGCGAGGTCCGTCGCCTCCCGGCCCTGGTCGGGGTTCTCGTGCCGCTCCTCGGGCGCCTTCTCACGCCTGCCCATGGACGGGACGTCAGCCCGGCGCGTCGCCCCCGGCCGTGTCCGCGCGCGCCGCGCGGACCTTCTCGAGCTGCTCGCGGAAGGCCTTGCCGTCGTTCGCAAGGAGCTGCTCGGCCAGCTGCCTGCCGTAGCGCGTCACGAACGGCTTGCCGGCCATCAGCAGCAGCGCGGCCACGACGCCCGTGAGGTCGCGGCTCTTGCGCTCCTCCGTCTTGTCGTCCAGGTAGCGGGCGAACTCGCGCTCGATGGTGCCGCGCACCTTGTCGCCATCGGTACCCAGCTTGCGCAGCCGGGCGTCGATCTCCTTGGGCAGCATCGACTTGGGCAGCGGCTCCTCCGGGCCCAGCACGGCCCGCTTGGCCCGCCGGAACAGCTTCCTGGGTCCGCCCAGCACGACGAAGCCGGTGCCCGCCGCGAGTCCCGCGGCCTTGCCGGGGTTGCGCTTCACCTTGGCCTTGATGTCGACGGCGGCGCGCGCGGTGGCCTCGAGGCGGAGGAGCTCCTCGTCCAGCGACCCGCGGGCCGCCAGCAGCGCCTCGTGCGCGGCTACGACCGCCGGCCGCGGGGGACTCGTGCCTTCGCCCACTCGATGCTCTCCTTCGTCGTGTCGATGGTGGTGGCCGGGTAGAAGCGTGCCTTGAGCTCGTCGGTGTCGATGCCCTGGCGCCACGTGCGCAGGCCCATGAGGATCGGCCAGGCCAGGAAGAACGTCGCGAAGCCGAGCGCGATCCCGACCCGCAGGCCGAAGGTGATCGCAAGGAACGCGCCGAGCAGCGCGCCGGCCAGGGCGCCACCCACCAGCGCGGCGACGACGGCACCCGCACCGGCGTGCGCGCGGATCCCGGCGACGAGGCCGACGAGGGCGCCGACGAGCGCGACCACGACGACCCCGACGAGGAGCGGCCGGACCACCGCATCGACGCCGAGACCCGATGCATCGCCGAGCAAGGTGAACAGCCGGTTCGGCAGGTCGAAGCCGAGGAGCAGGGCCACGACGACCCCCAGCAGGAAGGCGACGACCACGTCCCTGCCCAGGCGCGCCACGCGGAGCGCGACCAGGATGGCCGTCACGGCGACCGCGATCAGCAGCTCCAGCCCGAGCAGGAGGCCCCAGCCGATGGACCCGAAGAGCCACTCGCCGGTGAACAGGATTCCGCCGATCGCGAGGAGGAGCGAGGCCAGGATCGCGACGGCGACCGCGAGGCCGGCGAGGCCCGCGGCGCGCGCGACCTCTCCCTTGATGTCGTCGAGCTCCGCCTTGGCGAGGTCGACATGCGCGCGCACGAACCCGGTCGCGGCGTCCTTCGTGGCGGTGAACTGGGCGCGCAGGCCCGGGGCGGGCTCGTCCGTGGGCGACGCGGCGGCGGGACCCGACGCGGGGTCGGGGGCAGCGGCGGGCGGCGCGAGGTCGGGTTCAGGCCACACGGGGTCGGCGGCGGGCCGTTCGGGATCCAGCAGTCGTCCTCCGGGGAAGGATTAGGGCAGGCTTCGGGGGACCGGCGTTCATGATACCAGCGCGCCAACCCCGGCTCCCTCGCCCGGCGCCAAGAGTCCGCGACGCGCCCCGTGCCGCCGGGGGTACGCTCCCGGCATGACCGACGTCCGCTCCCCCGCCCCCGGCGCCACTCCGCCCCGGCGAATCCTCGCCGCCGAGCTCCTCGCCGTCGGCTCGGAGCTGACCGTGGGCGAGACCACGGACACCAACAGCGGCGAGCTGGCCCGTTCCCTCGTCGCGCACGGCGTGTCGGTGACGCGGGTCGCGAACCTCCCGGACGACCTCGATGTGGTCGTGGACGCGCTGCGGACCGCGCTGGGGCGTGCGGACCTGGTCGTCACCACCGGCGGCCTCGGGCCTACCCCGGACGACCTCAACCGCGAGGCCGTCGCCGCCGTGTGTGGCGAGGCGGTGAGCGTCGACGAGGCGACCCTGGACTGGCTCAGGGACCTCTGGGCCCGCCGGGGCCAGCCGTTCCCGTCGGTCAACGTGAAGCAGGCTTGGGTCATCCCGTCGGCGATCTCGCTGCCCAACCCGAACGGCACCGCGCCGGGCTGGTGGGTGGACCGGCCCGACGGCCGGGTCATCGTCACGCTCCCTGGGCCACCACGCGAGATGCGCCCCATGTGGACGGACCAGGTCCTGCCGCGGCTCGCCGACCGCGGCGTCGGCGCCGACCTGGTCGTCCGAACGCTGCGGCTCCACGGCGTCGGCGAGTCACAGGTCGCCGAGATGCTCGGTGAGATGCTCCTGCGCGCCGCCAACCCGGTCGTGGCCACCTACGCACGGCATGAGGCGGTCGATGTCCGCATCAGCGCGCGCTCGGCCGACGGGATGCCCGCGGAGACGCTCGCGGACGAGGCCGAGGCCACGGTCAGCGCGGCGCTCGGGCGGTTCGTCTGGGCCCGCGGCACCACGACCTGGGCCGCCGCGGTGGGTGAGGCGCTGGCGGCGCGCGGCTGGACCCTCGCCACGGTCGAGCACGGGACGGCCGGCGCGCTGGTGGCGCTCCTGCGCGGGCTCGAGCCGGTCCGCCTGGCGCAGGTCGTCAACGACCTGCCGGTCCCGGACCCCGGCGCCGATGGCGACCGCGACGCGGCGCGCGAGGCAACCGTCGAGGATGCCCGGGCGGTGCGTGCGACGGCGGGTGCGGACGTCGGTTTCGCGATCCGGGCCATCGCGCGCGCGAGCGACACCCGCGTCGTGATCGGGATCGTGACCCCGCACGGCGACCATGCCGACGAGCGGCTCGCGTTCCAGCGCGGCGCCCAGGGTGCGGATCGCGCCGCGATCGCCGGGACGGCCGTGCTGCTCGAGACCCTCCGCGGGGACGGGCCCGGCTGACCTACCGGCGAGCCGCCCGCTGCAGGCCCGCCAGGTCCAGGACGACGATCGAGTCGCGCTCCTGGCGGATGATCCCGTCGTCGGTCAGGTAGCCCAGCAGCTTGTTCACGCTCTGGCGGGTGCTGCCGACCATCGCGGCGAGCTCGCCCTGGGTGATGGGCCCCTCGAGGCGGATCTCCTCATCCCCCACGATCCCGCCCTGCTCCTCGGCCATGCGGGTCAGGCGGGCGGCCAGCCGCCCCGCGATGTCGAGGAAGTGGAGCTCCTCGACGTGGAAGGTGAGGCGGCGCAGCTCGCGCGCGAGTTCCGCGAACACGTGGTCGCGGAGCTCCGACCGGTCGTTGAGCAGCTGCCGGAACCGGTCGCGCGGCAGGATCAGCGTCTCGGTCGCCTCCACCGCGGTGGCCGAAGCTGAACGGGGCGCCCCGTCGAGCAGCGCCAGCGAGCCGAAGAACTCGCCCGGCCGCAGCGTCGTGAAGATCGCCTCGGTGCCCGACTCCGAAGGGCTGGAGATCTTCACGCGGCCGGACAGGATGATGTGGAGCGCGTCGCCCGGGTCGCCCTGGTGGAAGACCACCTCGCCGCGGCGGTACCGTCGGGTCCGGAGGCCGGCCGCGAGCAGGTCCAGGTCGTCATCCGACAGGTCCCGGAAGAGCGGCACGCCCTCGACGGCCGCACGCAGCGCGCCGGGGTCGGCGGGTGGTCGGGTCTGGCTCACGCGCGAATCGTCGCCGGGCGGCGGCCCGCGGCGCGGCACGACCTGGCCCCCACGGGCGGGCCCTACGAGACCGTGAGCACCGGCACCTGCGCGGTGGCGGCCCGGATGCTCATGCGCGCGGCCACGAGGCCGGCGATGGCCTCGAGCGCCACGGCCGCCGGACCCGGCTCGCGCTGGGCCACCGCGGGCACGCCGGCGTCACCGCCCTGGCGGACGGTGATGTCCAGCGGCACCTTGCCCAGGAACTCCACGCCGTGCTGCTCCGCGAACCGCTCGCCGCCGCCGTGTCCGAAGATCTCCGTCGAGTCGCCGCAGTGCGGACACACGAAGGCGCTCATGTTCTCCACGAGCCCGATGATCGGGACGTTGAGCCGGCGCAGCATCGCGAGCGCCTTGGAGACGTCGCTGAGGGCGACCTCCTGGGGCGTGGTCACGAGGACGGTGCCGCTGATCGGCACGGCCTGGGCCAGGGTCAGCTGCGCGTCCGAGGTGCCGGGCGGCAGGTCCACCACGAGGTAGTCCAGCTCGCCCCACTCCACGTCGCGCAGGAACTGGCTGATGGCACCACCGATGAGCGGCCCGCGCCAGACGATGGGCTGCCCCTCCGGCACGAAGAACTGGATGGAGATCGCCTTCACGCCGTGGCGCTCGAGCGGCAGGATCTTGTTGTTCTCGCTGGCGGTGGGCTGGCCATCGAGGCCCAGCATCATCGGGATGTTGGGGCCCGTGATATCGGCGTCGAGGAGGCCCACGGTAGCGCCCGCCTTGGCCAGGGCGACGGCCAGGTTGACCGACACGGTGCTCTTGCCCACGCCGCCCTTGCCGGACGCGACGGCGATCACGTTCTTCACCCCGGGCACAAGCTGCTCCGCGGAACGCGGCGTGGCACGCCGGACCATGGAACCCCAGCTGACGGTCAGCGCATCGACGCCCACGGGCGCCAAGGCGGTCCGCACCTCGCTCTCGATCTGGTCCTTCAGGGGACACGCGGGTGTGGTGAGCTCGATCGTGAAGGCCACGGACGACCCATCGATCGCGAGGTCCTTGATCATGTTGCGGGACACGAGATCGCCGCCGAGCTCGGGCTCCTGGACGGTGCTGAGGGCGGCCAGGACGGCGGCCTCGGTGATATCGCTCATGGGGACTCTGACTCGCTCCTGCGGACGGGCAGCCCGGGGAATAACGACGCGCGGGCTGTCGATATCGTACCCGCGCGTCGCACCCGGTGCCGCCGGGTCCGCCGGGTGCCCGCCCCGAACCCGTGGCCGTCGCTCCGCAAGCGGCGCCGGAGGCGCGCCACGGGCCCCCCGATGCTGCGAATCCGCAACCCCAGCTGCCCCGCGTGTGCGAGATTCGCACCTCCGGGACAACCAAGCCTCCCTCTTCGTGGATTTGACACTGCCCCCGGCCGACTCTATCGTTCCGTCCGCCGACGAGCCTGCGCGTGTAACGTCCGCACGACTTCCAAGTATCCCCGGTGGCCCGTCCCGTAGCCGTGGAGGAGCAGGCTGCGCCCGTGCCTGACGTTGCTGCGCCCGTGCCTGACATTGACGTTCGCCTCGACAAGGTCGCCAAGCGCTACGGTGACGTGGTCGCGGTCGACCAAATCGACCTCGAGGTCCACCGCGGGGAGTTCTTCAGCCTCCTGGGCCCGTCCGGCTGCGGCAAGACCACGACCCTGCGGATGATCGGCGGCTTCGAGCAGCCGACCTCGGGCCTCATCGAGCTCCAGGGCAAGGACGTCACCTGGCTCGCGCCCTACCAGCGCAACGTCAACACGGTCTTCCAGTCCTACGCGCTCTTCCCGCACCTCACGATCTACGAGAACGTCGCGTTCGGCCTGCGCCGGACCGGCGTCAAGGCCGCCGAGATCAAGTCCCGGGTCACGGAGATGCTGCAGCTCGTGGAGCTGCCGGGGTACGAGCAGCGCAAGCCCACCCAGATCTCCGGCGGCCAGGCCCAGCGGGTCGCGCTCGCGCGGGCGCTGATCAACCGGCCGGCGGTCCTGCTCCTCGACGAGCCCCTCGGCGCCCTGGATCTCAAGCTGCGCAAGCAGATGCAGGTGGAGCTCAAGCGGATCCAGAAGGAGGTCGGGATCACGTTCATCTACGTGACCCACGACCAGGAGGAGGCGATGACGATGTCCGATCGCATCGCCGTGATGAACAAGGGCCACTACGAGCAGCTGGGCGACCCGGAGACCCTCTACGAGCGACCGAACACCCGCTTCGTGGCCGGCTTCCTGGGCGTCAGCAACCTCCTCGGCGGCACCTGCGAAGGCGCCGAGGGCGAGTTCGGGAACATCCGGCTCAAGGATGACTCGGTCGTCCGGGCGCCGGCGGCGACCGTCTACGGACGCACCGCGGTCGATGTCGGGGTCCGGCCCGAGAAGATCCGTCTGCACCAGGAGGGCGGGCCGACGCCCGCGGGCCACAACCACCTCGACGGCGTCGTCGTGGACGCCTCCTACATCGGCGTGAGCACCCAGTACATCGTCGCGGCCCGCGGGGGCGCCCGGGTCATGGTCTACGAGCAGAACATCGAGCGCACCACGCGGGAAGAGCTGTGGGCGCGCGGGGACCGGGTCCACGTGACCTGGTCCCCGGATCACACCTTCGTCGTCGAGGCATCCGGTGCCGCGGCCGACGAGACGGCCGAGTAGCGGGCAATTGGAGGACCACCCGGTGGATCACGAAACCCTCACCACCACGCCCATCACCCGGCGGAGCCTTCTGGCCGGCGGCGCGCTGACCGGCGTCGCCGTCTTCCTGGCCGCGTGCGGCACCAAGGGCACCGCGTCGTCGCCGGCCGCGACCGAGGCCCCGGCCGCGTCCGCCGCGTCCGCCGCCCCCGGCGCGACCACCGCACCGGCCACGGCCGCGCCCGCCATGACCCCCGCCGCGGCGGTCAACTGGGCGAACTGGACGTACTACATCGACGTCGACGAGAGCAATCCCGACGTGCACCCGACGCTCGACGCGTTCACCGCCAAGTACGGCACGGTGGTGAACTACAGCGAGATCATCAACGACAACGAGGAGTTCTTCGGCACGATCCAGCCCGCCCTCCAGGGCGGCGCCGACACCGGCTGGGACATCGTCACCCTGACGGACTGGATGGCCGCCAAGCTGATCCGCCTGGGCTGGGTGGAGCAGTTCGACACCGCCAACATGCCGAACTTCACGGCGAACCTGCTCGACACCTACAAGGGCGTCAACTGGGATCCCAACACGGATCACCACGCGCCCTGGCAGTCGGGCATGACCGGGCTGGGGTTCAACCCCGCCAAGACCGGGGCCATCACCAGCCTCGCCGCGCTCTACACGGCCGATCCGCGCTGGAAGGGCAAGGTGGACTACCTGTCCGAGATGCGCGATGCCATCGGGCTGACGATGCTCTACCTGGGCCTGGACACCACCAACCCCACCCGCGACGACTGCGACAAGGCCGTTGCCGAGATGCAGACGGCCCGCCAGGCGAAGATCATCCGCGCCTTCAAGGGCAACGAGTACGCCGAGGACCTCAAGTCGGGCAACGTGGTGCTCTCGATGGCCTGGTCGGGCGACATGATCCAGGTGCTCACCGAGAAGCCGGGCATGAAGTTCGCGATCGCCGACGAGGGCGGCATGCTCTGGACGGACAACAGCATGATCCCCAACGGCGCCGCCCACAAGTACACGGCCGAGCTGCTGATCGACTGGTACTACCAGCCCGAGATCGCCGCCCAGGTGACCGCATACGTGAACTACATCTGCCCCGTCAAGGGAGCCGCCGAGGTCCTCAAGGCCAGCGACCCCGAGATCGCCGGCAACCCGCTGATCTTCCCGCCGGCCGACATCCTGGCCCGGCTGTACATCTTCGGCGGCCTGAGCGAGGACGACGAGGCCTACTTCAACCAGCAGTTCGCCAAGGTGACCGGCAAGGGCTAGGCCTCGCCGGGCCGCGTCCCGAAGCTCGGAGGGGTCGATTCGCCCGATGGGGACCCTGCTCAAGCGCCATCGGTGGATCGCGCCCGTCAGCCTGCTGGCGCCGGGCATCGTGTGGCTGCTCGTCTTCTACCTGTACCCCGCCGTCCAGATGTTCCAGTCGAGCCTCTGGAGCGGGTCCCTGGAGAGGGGGTTCGAGTTCTCCCTCGACAACTACACGAACTACACGGAGGGCCTGGCCAGCTACGCGCCGATCTACCTGCGCTCGATCATGTACGCGGGCGCGGCCACGGTCCTGACCGGCCTGTTCGCCTATCCGCTGGCCTATGCGATCGCGTTCAAGGGCGGTCGCTACAAGAGCCTGCTGCTGTTCCTGGTCGTGGCACCCTTCTTCACCAGCTTCCTGCTGCGCACGATCAGCTGGAAGATCCTGCTGGGCGACGAATCGCCCATCCTCCAGTTCATCCACCTGTTCCCGTTCGTGCCCGAGGACTTCCGGCTGCTGGCGACGCCGATCGCCGTGATCTCGGGCATCACCTATGGCTTCCTGCCGTTCATGACCCTACCCGTGTATGTCGCCCTGGAGAAGGTGGACATCCGTCTCGTCGAGGCGGCCCGTGACCTCTACGCCGGCCCGTGGCGACCGGGCGGGTCGATCGCGGGCGTCGTCGTGGGTGCCGGGCTGGGGGCCGTCCTGGGCGTCGCCTTCGGCTGGCAGTGGATCGTGACCGGCGCCGTGGGCGCCATGGCCGGGGCGGCCGTCGGCTGGTTCTTCATCTCGGAGTCGTTCATCCGGGTGACGCTCCCGCTGTCCCTGCCCGGGCTGTTCGCGGGATCCCTGCTCACGTTCATCCCGGCCATCGGCGACTACGTGAACGCCGAGATGCTGGGCAACCCCGACACGACCATGATCGGCAACGTGATCCAGAACAAGTTCCTGACCCAGAACGACTACCCGGCCGCCGCGGCGCTCTCGTTCATGCTCATGGCGGGCGTCCTGGTCGTCGTCGCGGTCTACGCGCGCATCCTGGGCACCGAAGAACTGTCTGCCAGCGCGGGGCGCATCTGATGGCCGTCACGACCACGGCGCCCGCCGCCCGCCCGCGCGGCACCATCCCGCAGGTGATCGGCCGCCTCGCCGACAAGTACGTCCCGATCGGCTACACGCTGCTCGCGGTCATCTACCTGCTGCTGCCGGTCTCCGTCATCATCCTGTTCAGCTTCAACGACCCGGCGGGCCGCAGCAACTTCACCTGGCAGGGCTTCACGGTCAAGTACTGGCTGAACCCCCTCGGCGTCGCCGGCCTGGGCGAGGCGGTGAGCCTCAGCCTGATCATCGCGTTCCTGTCCACGCTGATCGCCACGGCACTCGGCACGCTCGTGGCGATCGCCCTGGAGCGCTACCGGTTCCGCGGCCGGAGCGCCGTCAACTCCCTGATCTTCCTGCCGATGGCGACGCCCGAGATCATCATGGGCGCCTCGCTGCTGACCCTGTTCGTGTCCATCGGCGCGCCGCCGTTCTTCCCGCTCAACTTCACCACCATCCTGATCGCCCACGTGATGTTCAACATCAGCTTCGTGGTGGTCACCGTGCGCGCCCGCCTTTCGGGCTTCCCGCGCCATCTGGAGGAGGCGGCCGCGGACCTGTACGCCAACGAGTGGCAGACGTTCTGGCGGGTCACCTTCCCGCTGATCCTGCCGGGCATCGTCGCCGCCGCGCTGCTCGCCTTCAGCCTCTCGATCGACGACTTCGTCATCACCAACTTCTCCGCCGGGAAGACGCAGACCTTCCCGATGTACATCTACGCCAAGTACCGCATCGGCATCCCGGTCCAGGTCAACGTCATCGGGACGGTGATCTTCCTGGTCGCCGTGGGTGCCGTGCTGCTCACCACCATCTCCGGACGCCGCCGCCGCTGAGGACACGATGACCGCGACCCTGCCCACGGAGCACACTGGCGCTCCCCTGCCCGACCGCTCCGTCGTGCCGCCGGTCTGGTCACGCATCACGAACCTCGTGGTGGACCACGGCGAGGGCAGCTGGCTCGTCACCGCCGATGGCGAGCGGTACCTCGACTACACGTCGGGCATCGGGGTCACCAACACCGGCCACGCGCACCCGCGGGTCGTGGCGGCGGTCCAGGCGCAGGCCGCGAAGCTCCTCCACGGCCAGCAGAACATCATGTACCACGAGCCGGGGCTGCGGCTCTACGACCGCCTGGCGCACCTCCTGCCGGGCGGCCCCTGGAGCGCGTTCCTGGCCAACTCGGGCGCGGAGGCCGTCGAGGCCGCCGTCAAGCTCGCGCGCGTCGCCACCGGCCGGCCGGTGATCATCGGGTTCCGCTACGCGTTCCACGGGCGCATCGGCAACGCCATGGCGCTCACGGCGGCGAAGGACGTCTATCGCGCGGCGTTCGAACCGCTGCCGGGCTCGATCTACCACACCGCCTACCCGTACTGCTACCGAGCCCCCGGCGGCGCGCACGACCCGGCCGCCTGCACCTGCGACTGGGAGGAGCAGCTGGACCTGCTCTTCCACCAGATGATCTATCCCGAGAAGGTCGCCGCGATCATCGTGGAGCCGGTCATCGGCGAGGGTGGCTACCTCGTCCCGCCGCCGGACTTCCTGCCGCGCCTCCGCGAGCTCACCGCGCGCCACGGGATTCTGCTCATCGCCGACGAGGTCCAGACGGGCTTCGCCCGCACGGGCGAGATCTTCGCGGTCCGCCACTGGGACGTGGAGCCGGACATCCTGGTCATGGCCAAGGGCATCGCGTCGGGGCTGCCGCTGTCCGGGATCATCGCGCGCAAGGAGATCATGGACCGCATGCCGCCGGGCGCCCACGGGGGCACGTACGGCGGCAACGTCGTGTCCTGCGCGGCAGCCATGGCGACCCTCGACGTCATCGAGGAGGAGGGCCTCGCGCAGAACGCCCGGGAGCGCGGCGCGCAGTTCCTGGCCGGCCTGCGGGCCCTCGCGGCGAGGCACCCGTCCATGGGCGACGCGCGCGGCCTGGGGCTCATGCTGGCGATGGAGTTCGTGAAGCCGGGCGAGGGCGACGGGCGCGTCCCGGACGCCGACATCACGAAGCGCGTCCAGAAGGCGTGCTTCGACCGCAAGTTGCTGCTGCTCACCGCCGGCACGTCCGTCAACGTCGTCCGGATCATCCCGCCGCTGATCACGACGGCCGAGGAGGTCGACCTCGCGCTCGGGATCATCGCCGAGGCGCTGGACGCGGCGGGCGCCTAGGCCCACGATGCGCCCATGACGCGCCTGGGGGGACCCGCATGAACGCCGGCGAGCGCGCCGCGCGCGAACGGGTGGAGGCGGTCTATGCCGCCGTGGACCGGCTGACCCCGGACGACCTGCGGCTCACGACGATGCCGGTCCGCGACAAGGCGGTGCGCGAGGGCCTCGTCGCCGGCCTCGAGCGAGCCGCCGTCCGCGCGGGCCGGGGCGAGCTCCTCGGCGAGGCGCGCGCCTGGCTGCGCCAGGCGATCGGGGCCCGGACGCTCGCCCGCTACCGGCCCGAGGCCGGGGTCTGGGGCGTGTCGGCGGGCGGCCTGGTCCAGGACCGGGTCGAGGTCCTCCTCGCGCTGGAGGACACCGTGTCCGTGGCGGCCACGGAGGACCTCCTGGACCCTCGGGAGGCGGCGGCCCTCGCCGATCCGGGGCGCGGGCTGCTGGGCCTCGCTCCCCTGACCACCCACGGATCAGAGCCCGAGCCGCCGCCGGCTGGGACCTGGGAACCGAGCGCGGCCGACTGGGCGGCGGCCGTGGACGATGGTCCGGCGGCCGTGGACGTCGACGAGCCGATGAGCGGCGGTCGGGCGATCCAACGGATGTTCTTCTGGGTCGCCGGCGGGTTCGGAGCCGTCACTCTGCTGGCCCTCGGGGCCATCACCGCTCAGCCGGTGGTCGGGATCCTGGGTGCCTGCGCGGCGATCACGCTGGCCTGGGCGTTCGCGACCTACCGGCCTGCACGGCGCAGGTGAGCGGGCGCCCGGACCTCAGGACGTGGCGCGCAGCCTCCGCAGGATCTCCTCGTGGAGCAGCCCGTTCGTGCCCACGAACGACGGCCCATCGACCGTTCGCACGCCGTCGACGTCCGTGACCAGGCCGCCGGCCTCCTCGATGACCACGATCGGGCCGGCCATGTCCCACGACTTGCAGCCGGTCTCGAACATCGCCTCGCCGGCGCCCTCGGCGACGAGCGCGTAGCCCCAGAAGTCGCCGAAGCCGCGCTCGCGCCAGGCGGCCGAGATGAGCGCGTCGAAGCCGGGCATGAGGCCGCTCGCGATGGTGTCGCGGCTCGAGCCATAGAGCAGCTGGGCGTCCTCGATCGCCGCCACGCGGCTGACCCGGATCTGCCGCTCCCCGTCGAGCGAGCGGTTCCAGGCACCGCCGCCGCGATGGGCATACCAGCGCTCCCGCATCGCGGGCGCCGAGATGACGCCCACCTGGAGCACGCCGTCGTGCTCGATGCCCAGGAGCGTCCCGAACAGCGGCACGCCCCGGATGAAGTTGTGGGTGCCGTCGATGGGGTCGATGTACCAGCGGGTCCGAGCGTCGCCATCCTCGATCCCGTACTCCTCCCCGACCAGGCCGTGGTCCGGGTAGCGCGCGTGGATGCGCTCGCGGATGACCCGCTCGATGCCCTGGTCCGCGACGGTCACGAACGTGCGGTCCGGCTTGCGCTCCAGGTCCAGGTCGCGCCGGAAGTGGGCGAGCGCGATCTCGTCCGCGGCGTCGCACAGCTCGAGGGCGAAGGCGAGCCACTCGCGCAGGGTGGCCTCTGGAACGCGGGCGAGGGAGGCGGACCACGCGGGTCCGAATTCGAGGTCGGTCATGGGGCCCATGATGCCGTGCCCGGCCGGTCCGCGGGACCGCGTCGCCGTCCCGCCGTAGCACCGCCGTGAGGCACCGTCAGTGGCAGGTGCCCGCGCTCTCGTCGGTGAACCCCGACGCCGATCCCACGAACTGCGAGGCCCACGCCCCCTCGCCCAGCCGCAGCTCGAGGACACCGAACACGCCCGATGCGTGCGCGGCGCTGTTGGCCTCGATACCCCCGAAGCCGCGCGCCTCGCCCCCGCCCGTCCCGACGACGAACTCCGTGATGCCGCGGGCGTCATCGGCGGCACCCGAGGGATCCTGGGGCACGAACCGCTCGTAGTCGTGGTCGTGACCGTTGAGGACGAGGTCAGCCCCTCCGGCGTACAGCGCGTCCCAGAACACGGCCGAGGACGTGTCGTCCCCGTGCCAGCCGCTGCTGAACCGGGGCTGGTGCCACATCGCCACCGTGCATCGGGCGTCGCTGGCCGCGAGGTCCGCGCGCAGCCAGGCGGCCTGCGGGGAATCCGCCCCGCACCCGCCGGCGACCTCCCCGCAGTCCGCGTCGAGCACGATGACGTGCCAGGACCCGAGTTGGTCGGAGAAGTAGGTCCTGCCGTCGCGGGCGGCCGCGGTCCCCAGGTACTCGCGCAGCGGCGCGCCCCCGTCGGTGGCGACGTCGTGGTTGCCGGTGACGGCGAACCTGATCCGATCGAGGACGCCGCCCCAGGCCTCGCCGAAGCAGTCGCGCAGCTGCTGGGCGGTGCCGGCCGGGTACGCGGTGTCACCGAGCGTCGCGATGGCGCCCGGGATCCCGGCGAGCAGCGCCCCGACCGCGTCGTCGTCGGAGCTGGTGCAGTCGGCGATGTCGCCCGCCGCGAGGAGCACCGGGCTGTCCGCGCCGACCGTGGGAGCCGGTGTCGGTGTCGGTGCCGGACTCGGCGGCGCAGTGGGCGGCGGCGTCACGGGGGCGGCCGTCACCGGCGACGCGGACGCGGTCCCGGTGGCGGCCGGCGTGGTGGCGGATGGAACGGCGACGGCGGAGGGCGATGCGCCGGCGCCGCCGCCACAGCCGGCCAGCGCGATCGCCAGCATGAAGACGGGCACAAGGGCGCGCCCGGACGGGCGACGGACGGAGCTGACGGGGTGGCGCACGGGGCCATCCTAGGCTGATCTCGCCCGGTACTCCTCCCGGCGCGGTCAGGCCAGCGGTTCGAACGCCTCGTGGTAGCGCACGGTCCCGCGCATCGCGTCCGTCCAGGCGGGCAGCAGGCGGGCCATCCAGGCCGCGTCCGGCCACGCGGCGGCCGGTGGCTCGAGGCCCACGCCGCGGGCGCTCTCGAAGCCGAACCGCGGGTAATAGGCGGGGTGCCCGAGGAGCACGAGCGCCGGGACGCCGCGCCCCACCGCCAGGCTCATCGCCGCAGCCATCAGCGCGGATCCGACGCCGCGGAACTGGAGCTCGGGCAGGACCGCGACGGGGCCGATCGCGAGGACCGTCGCCACAACGGCCCCTCCCTCGTCCTCCACGCGGCAGGGCGAGAGGAGCAGGTGGCCCACGACGATCCCGTCGGCGGCCGTGTCCGGCGCGCCCACGGCGACAAGCGAGTGCCAGCCCTCGGGCGCATCGCGCCGGATCGCGTCGACGATGTCGGCCTCCTCGGGGCCCGGAAAGGCAGCGAGGTTGACGTGGCGGACCCCCGACTGGTCGCCGGGGGTCTCGAGGCGGACGCGGACCGGGAAGGGATCCGGCCCCGGGATCGCGAAGGGCGTGCCGGGGCCGGACGTCACCTTCGTCAGCTGGCGGCCGCGGCCTTGAGCGCCTCGGGGATGGGGCGCGAGACCGGGACGGGCTTGACGTACGTGTCGACCATGGCGCGCGACCCGTCAACCTTGAGCTGGCTGAACAGGAACCCGATCTTGGCGCCCTGGCTGGCGAGGATCTCGTCCTTGCTGGCGAGGTCCCACAGCTGGCGCTTGAACGGGCCGATGGCCTTCTTGCGGGTCGTGTAGAGGAACTGGTCCTCGGTCTGACCCTCCTTGCGCTCGTCCGCGGCGTTGACGCGGCACCATGCGTAGATCTCCTCCATCAGCTCGGCCGGGAAGGCCGGGTGCTGGTAGAGCGCGTTCTGGAAGCCGGTCGCGAGGTGGACCTCGGCGGTCTCGACCTCCGGGAACTTGTGGAACAGCTCGTCGGGCAGCGTGGAGGCGCCGTGCTGGACCGCGCCGGCGAGGCCGCGCGAGCGGGCGAGGACGCCGAGCTTGCCCAGGACGTCGAAATCGAGCTTGACCTCGGCCACGCCGCCGCCGGGCAGCGGCACGCCGCCGTGGCTGGTGCCGGTCTGGACCGAGACCTTGGACAGGCCCTTGGCCCCGGGGGCGAGCCTGCCCAGGACCGCCTCGTAGCCGTCGAGGTACGCCTTGAGCTCCTCGACCGTGCTGTTGACCTTGCCGACCTCGCCGATCTCGCCGCCGACGCTGACGGTCACGCCGTCGGTCTCGAGCGAGCGGATGAGTGCCGTGAGCTCGGCGGCGCGGGTGTAGTTCTCCTTCTGCTCCTCGTCGAGGTTGGGCTTGGAGAGGTCCACCAGCGTGGAGCTGTCGATGTCGATGTTGCGGTAGCCGGCGTCGACCGCGAGGCGGCAGGCCCGGCGGATCTCCTCGGTCATGGCCTCGGGGTCCGTCGCGTACTTCTTCGCGTTGAACTGGTAGTGGTCGCCCTGGACGAAGACCGGGCCGTCCCAGCCGGCCGCGATGGCGCCCGCGTACACCGACGTCGCGAAGTCCATCGGGCGCTGGAAGGTGTAGGTCTGCTCGCTGCGGGCGAGCTCGAGGATCAGCGCACCGACGTCCTGCTTCTGAGCTGTCTCGTAGATCGTGCGCGCCATGTCGAAGGTCTGGGCGCGCAGGTTCATCGCCGGGACGGAGAAGCCGCTGACCTCGCCGCGGCTGCGGGCCATGTACAGCTCCTGGATCGACGCGGAACGCGCGCCGAGAGCCTGGCTGGCCTCCCAGACGAGCCAGCGGGCCGCCTCGGCGGTGGCGTCATCGGTCGTGAAGGCGGCGGTCCAGGCGAGGTCCGCGGCGGCCTCGCTGCGGAAGCGGGCGGCGTCGTCGATGACGAGCGCGTCCCCCGTCACGTGCGCGATCCCGGACAGGTGCGCGAGGAGGTCGGCGGGTGAGGTGGCGACGTAGGGCATCGAGGTCTTGATCTCCTGTAGGTGTCAGGGAGATGGTACCGGCGCTGGGGCAGCGGGCATAGTCGGCTGGGCCGACCTCCCCCGGGCGGCCACCGCGATCATGCGTCACGGCCGTGGCGCGGTTGAGGGCGGAACGGGGTGCGACGCGGGGGCCCGTCCCGCCGGATCGCCGGGCCGGGTGGACCCCGCCGGGGGGCCGGTTGGACGCCGGATGGGCCGCGGCACCCGCCGTCAGGCGGACGGAAACGCCACGAGGCGGAGGACCGTCGCGCCCATGGGCACGAGGACGTGCTCACGGCGGCGGCCCGCGGCGTCGACCAGGTCCACGACGAGGGCCTGACGCTGCCAGGCGTGCCGCGCCCGGGCGGCCCTCGGTCCAGGGCGGGACGGGCGCCGGGCGCGGGTTGTCGATGGCCCAAGGATGCCGGAAGGCCGCCGGTCCTTGCCGGCCGCGGGCGATCCGCTAGAAGGGCTTCGCCACCATCAGGAGTGTGATGATCACGACGAGCGCCGAGAGCGGCATCCCCGTCAGGCGGATCCGCCGCGCGGTCGCCGGGAGCTCCGGGGACGGCGGCTGGCCGGGCGCCGGCGGCTGCGACGTGAGCGCCACCAGCTTCCGGCTGGCCGGGTCCATCACCGCCATGGAGAGGACGACGGCGATCACGTAGAGCAGGATCCCGACTTCCAGCCAGTGCTTGGTGCCCACGATGGCCGTCCAGCCGCGGACGAGGATCAGGCCGATGCCTGTGATCGCCATCGAGATGGACACCGGCGTCACGATGGCGCGCGCGGTAAGCGCCTGGCTCCGGGCGTAGAAGTTGGCGTACTGGGGCTCCTTCGCCACCATCGGCCCCACCACCATGGACGCGAAGCCAGGCCCGAACGCCACGATGGCACCGAGCGCGTGCAGGAACAGCAGGATCAGGAACAGGTCCAACGCAGATCACTCCCCTGGGCTACGGCACCTCCCCGGCACCCTCGGCGGATGCTAACAGGGACGCCCCGCCGCAGCCTCCGCGAGGAGCCCGGACCGGCGGGCCTGCTCGCGCTCGAGCTCGATCGGGGAGATGCCCAGGCGGCCCGCGAGGTCGGGCAGGACACCCCACGCGAAGTGGTCCCAGCGTCCCGTCCCGGGGTTCCATGTCGCGAGCACGGCGGGCGCCGGCCGCTGGACGTGGCCGTGGGTATCGAGCGCGACCGGCCGGACGTAGTGGGCGGCGGTGACGCGTGCGCTCGCCTCGCCGTCCCCAAGGGCGAGCACCACGCCCAGACGCGAGCGCTCGTCGGGGTCGGTGCCGACGGCGGGGTCATGAAGGGCATCGAACGCGTCGTCGAGCCCGCCGCCGGTCATGGTCGCGAGGAGGCCATAGCCCAGGGCCAGCGCCCGAACGACGATCCGGACCCGAGCCCCGCCGATGCCGTCCGCGCCGGCGAGACCCCGGGCAACCAGCACCCCGTCGGCGGGCGAGAGGCGGCGTCCGGTCCCCGCCGGGGCACCCGAGGACGCGCGCTCCCGCCGCCAGCCGAGCTCCACCGCCTCGGGCAGCCAGTCGAAGTCGTCGCCGGCCGTCACCGTGACGGTGCGGGCGTCAGGCGCGAGGCAGCCCTCGAGCCCGTCGAGCAGCGCGTCGCGACCGGGGCCCGGGGCGCCGACCACCACCATGGGCGTCCGCGCGTCGAGGAGCAGCCAGAGCAGGGCGGCGAGCTCCGCATCGACCACGCGCGCCCCGACGAGCGAGGCCATCAGGGAGGGGGCTGACCGGGTCACGCCGTGAGGCTACACCGGACCGGCGGGGCGTCCGACACCACCGCCCGCCACGCGGCGATGTCCACGACGGGACAGCCGTGCCCTTCGAGCCTGTGGCGTGAGACGATCATGACCCCCCAGGAGGACCCCATGAGCATCACCCGAATCGATCCCGGCGCGCGCTTCTGCGAGGCCGTCGTCCACGGCGACACCGTGTACCTCGCGGGCCATGTCGGCTCGGACCCGGCCGCGGGTGTCTACGAGCAGACCCGCGACATCCTCGCGCAGCTCGACGCGCACCTCGCCGCCGCGGGGTCGGCCAAATCGAAGCTGCTGATGGTCAACGTGTGGCTGCCCGACATCGCCACCTTCGGCGAGATGAACCGGGCGTGGGACGAGTGGGTCGACAGGGAGAACATGCCGGCCCGAGCCACCGTGGAGGCCCGCCTGGCGTCGCCCGACTACAAGGTGGAGATCGCCGGGATCGCGGCGCGCTAGTCGAGCGGCCGCGGCCCGGCTACTGGAAGAAGCCGCCGGCCGCGTAGCCGAACGAGACGCCGTACAGCGACTTGACCGACTTGCCGTTGACCCGGTCGATCTTGAGCCAGTCGTCGCCGGATGCCCCGCACGCGCCCGCGGTGTAGGGATCGCCGGTCACGGTCTCCACGACACGCACCTTGGCGCCCTTCGGAAGCCGGACCAGGACCGCGTCCGTGGTCGCCGGACCCTTCCGCACGCCCACCGCGCCGCACGCCGCCACCAGGTTCATGGTGCCGTCCGTGGCAGCCGACGCCGGGGCCTCGGTGGCGGGGGCCATGGTGGCGGGAGCCACGGTGGCCGGGGCCTCGGATGCCGCAGCTGCCGATGGAGATGGTGACGCCTCGGACCCGCCGCAACCCGCGAGGATCGTGACGATGAGCGTTGCGGCGAAGCTGGCGACGGTCATCCGACGCATCATTCGGGGTTCCCTCCTGCGGTGACGGTGTCCATGACAAGGATAGGCCCGCGGGCCGGGCCACACGCGGTCGTGTCGCGCTCGAGCCGCGTTCAGGAGCCCATCGCGGCGACGAGCGCCGCCAGGTCTCCCGACTCGCGCAGGGTCGCGAGCGCGTCCGCCGCGTGCCGGCGAAGCGTGGCCGCGTCCGTCCCGAGCGCCGCAGCTGCCTCGTCCGGCCGCATCGGCCGTCGCCCGTCGAGGCCGTGGAGGAGGCACAGGACCGCGGCGGGCGCCGGCGGCAGGTCCAGCGCTGCCTCGCGGAGGAGGTGCGCCAGGTCGAGGTCGGCCGCGGCTCCGGGCCTGAGTCGACGGCGGCGCTCGTGCTCAGCGAGGCGGTCCATGAACGCGGCGCGCTCCCGGCTGTCGAGCGCCTCGGCATTCGCCAGGACGGCCGGCAGCAGCGGCGGGTCGTGGGGCACCATCGCATCGGTGTGGGCGGCGGAGTACTCCCGGTTGCGCCGCGCGAGGGCGACCAGCCGCTCCGCCTCGTCGGGCGCCATGGGGAGCGGGCACGGGACGCCGGTCACGGCCTCGGCCAGCGGGCGGAACGCGAGGGCGATCGCCGGCGTGGGGGCGGCCCAATCCGCCACGATCACCTCCGCGCGCCGCGCCACGTCGTCAATCATCGCCCGCGTCTCCCTGTGCTCTCGAGCCGGCCCGGCTCGCGGACAATGCCCGCAGGGCAATTGTCCCGCCCCGGCCGCCCGGCGGCATGCCGCGCGCCGCGCCCGGATCCGCTCGGAGGCTCCCGTTGACCAGGTTCGTCGTCGCACGGGATGTTCGAGCGGGCGGGCTTCGAGGAGGCGGCCCGCTCGACGTCGACGGCGTCCGGCGGGCGGCCTCGCGCGGTTCCGGCGGGCGGCCTCGCGCGGTGATGCGGCACGAGGCCTGACGCCGCGGCCCGAGCCCGGAGGACGCTACTGCCCGAACACCTCTGCGCACGCGTTCTCGCCGGCGATGACCGGCCGCACGGTGAGCCCGAAGGTTGCGCTCGTCTCGGGATCCTGCGTCCACTGCGTCAGCTGGTTCGCCTTCGCGAAGGCCGCGCCGAGCGTGATCGCATCGGCGCTCTCAACGACGCCGCAGCGGTATGTGCCGTTGGCGACGGGACCGCCGAACGTGGCCAGCGGCACATCGAGCGGCCAGTCCGCGATCTGGGCGGTCATCCCGCCTTCGGGCACCGGCGCGGGACCCACGAGCAGCGCGTACCCGGCCGGGATGAACGGCGCCTCGGCGCCCAGCTCGCCCGACAGGGTCTCTTGCAGGTTGGCGACGCGGCGCCAGAACTCCCCGAACGCCTGCGGGCTGCCGGGTTCGGGGTTCGGGGAAGACAGGTCCGGGAACCCGGTGAACTTCACCAGGATGCCGTCCACGGTGAGCTCGATCCGGCCGGTCTTGCCGCCGGCGAGCCCGCCGCCTCCGGTGAAGTCGGTGGCGCCCGTGAGGAGGCCCAGCTCCTTGGCCCAGCCCATGATCGTCGCGCGGCCAGCGTCGCTGACCTGGCGCGCGAACAGGGGCATCACGAGCGGCCCTGGGGAGATCGCCGCCACCGCCCCGGGCACGATGTACCGGCCGTTGCCGTCGATGACCGCGGTGGGAGTGAACGAGAACAGGTAGACCGGCGGGATCGCCTGCCGGCTCGTCATGCGGAGCCAGTAGGTGCTGGTGGCGGCCGATGACGGCGTCGGGATGACGGGCGTCGGGTCCGCGGGCGACGGGCCGGACGAGGCCGACGGCGACGCGGCGCCGGAGCCGCACGCGGCGACGAGGGCGACGGCGGCGATCGGGAGCAGGAACCGGCGGACGCCGGCGGCGGTGGATGACGGCAGGTGGATCACGGGTTGGCGCCTCTCACTTGGGGGGCGCCCCCGGCAGACGTCACCGACCCCCGCGAGGTTCCGGCTGGGGGCCACGGGTCACGAAGCCCGCTGCCGGGAAGGGGGTTGACGACGTTGACGGGGCGCGCGTAGACTCCGCGACGGTCGAGCAGGTCGCTCGGCACGTCCTATTACCGGAGGCGGTACGCCAGATGGTGAAGAACGCAGCTTCCTACCCGCGCAAGGCGGTTGCCCTCGGCACCGTCAGCGGGAGAGGTGTGCCCACCACGAGGTAGGACGCGGAGCGCAGGCTCCAGGAGCGACCACCGAGCCGTGGGCCACCGGGCCTCCGGCTCTTTCGTTTATCAGGGCATGTTTCCGCCCCTGAGGACGCCGAGCCGCGAGGCCCCCCGATCGCCGGGCCCGCGGCGCGTCCCATGTCCGGGACCCCGTCGCGGACCGGCTCGCAGCGAGCCACCACCGCAGCCCACCCATCCACCAGGAGGGGTCCCGTGACCACCACCCTCGCACCCGAACCGAAGACGACCACTCCGACGTCGAGCCCGCAGCCGGCCGGCAGCGTCCTGCCCGGCTTCGAGCCCGCCGAGCGGATCCCGGCCGGTCCGGACGCCGAGGGGACCACCCTCGGGGCACGGACCCCGGCCGGCCCGCCGGCCCTCCTCGTCGAGCACGTCACCAAGCGCTTCAACGTCGACCGGCGCAAGCCCCCGGTCCTCGCGATCGAAGACGTCTCGCTCCGCCTGGAGCCGGGCACGATCCACGGGGTCCTGGGCGCCAACGGCTCCGGCAAGTCGACCCTGATCCGCCTCATCTCGGGCCTGCTGACCCTGGACGAGGGCCGGGTCGAGGTCTTCGGACTCGACATCGAGCGCGACGAGCTCGCCGTGAAGCGGCTCATGAACCGGGTCTCGGTCGACGCGGCCTTCTTCAAGAAGCTGAGCCCCATGGAGAACCTGCTGTTCGCCGCCCGCCTCTACGGCCTCGACGCCAAGGATGCGAAGCGCCGGGCGACGGCGATCCTGGCCCGGCTCGGCATCGCGGAGAGCCGTCTCGGCCGACCGGTGGAGCAGATGAGCCGGGGCATGCAGCAGAAGGTCGCCATCGCGCGGGCCCTGCTGACGAGCCCCACGCTGCTGCTCCTGGACGAGCCGACGACGGGCCTCGACCCGCGGAGCAAGCTCGACGTCCAGGCGTTCGTCGAGGAGGTCAACGCCGAGCACGGCGCCACGATCGTCCTCACGACGCACGACCTGGCCGAGGCGGAGCGCCTGTGCAGCCGCATCACGATCCTCGATGGGGGTCGCGTGGTTGCCGAGGACTCGCCCGAGGGCCTCAAGCGACTCGTCGCCGAGGTCCATGGCCAGGAGCCGACGCTCCACGCCGTCTTCATGACCTACACCGGCCGCTCGCTCGACGAGGACGTCGACGAGGACGAGGCCGAACCTGACTGACATCTCGAAAGGAGGTGCCGCGATGACGTTCCGGTCCGATACGACCACCCGCCATCACCACACCTTCCGAAAGGACCTCCACATGCAGCACATCGAGCTCCGGCTCGCGGACATCGGGGAGCGCCAGGCGCTGCTCCGGTCGAACCGCGAGGGTGACCGGGCCGCCGAGGGGCGCGCCCGGTCCATCCGCCGGCAGATCGGCCAGTCGCTCATCCGGCTCGGCCGTCGCGTCGGCGGTGAGTCCGTCTCCGCTCCCGCGTGGCAGGGATGACCCGGCCGCGCCCGCTCCCCGGGTCCGGGCTCCTCCCGGGCCCTGGGGGCACACCTCGAAAGGGATACTCCGTTGGCTCTCATCGCGCATGAGCTGAAGGCGTCGTACGCCTTCGTCGAGCGCAACTTCTTCCTCACCCGCCGGTACTGGGGGTGGGAGGTCGCGTTCCTGATCTACTCCGTCGCCGGGGCGCTCTCGATCAGCCTGATCGGGGCCGCGGCGCAGGACGACCGCCTCCTGCTCACCCTGATGGTGGGCGCCGTCTTCTGGAACTACCTCTCGGTGGTCTTCTCCTGGATCGCCGAGACCATCGCCATGGAGCGCTGGGAGGGCACGCTCGAGTACACGTTCATGGCCCCGGTCCGGCGCTGGACCCAGCTCCTGGGCTCGTGCCTGTACGCGATGGCGTACGGGCTCGTGCACACGGCGGCCATGCTGCTGGTGCTCATCCTGTTCTTCCCGCAGCTCAACGCCGGCGGCATGAACATCGCCACCGCCGTGATCTTCGTGCTGCTCGGATCGTTCAGCTTCGTGGGCATCGGGATGATGGCCGCGATCCTGCCCCTGCTCTACGTGGAGCGCGGGGCACAGATGACCTTCGTCCTGCAGTCGTGCCTGCTGCTCGTCTCCGGGGTGTACTACCCGGTCGGCGTGCTGCCGGGCTGGATGCAGGTCCTCTCGAGCCTCTCGCCGGCGACATACGTCCTGGACGGGGTGCGGGCCGGGCTGCTCGACGGGACGCCGGTGACGGCGCTCGTGGGTGACGTGATCCCGCTGCTGGTCATGGGCGCCGTGCTCATCCCGGCCGGGCTCTGGGCCTTCGGGCGCGCCGAGCGGTACGCGAAGCGCACCGGCAAGCTCAAGCGGGTCGGGTGATGGAGGGCGCCGTCACCCCCACGCCCCTCGTCGACCTCGGCTGGGACGCCGGGTGGGCCGACGCCTTCGCGCCGCACGCGGCCGCGGGGCTGGCACCCGCCCGGGTCGTGGCCGCGCACCGCGACGCCTGGGTCGTGGCCACGCCCGGCGGTGACCGCGACGCGGTGATCTCCGGCCGGCTGCGCCACGAGGCCGTGGGTCCCGGCGACCTGCCGGCCGTCGGCGACTGGGTGGCAGCGGCCAGCACGGACGGGTCCGACACCACGTCCGTGATCCAGGCCGTGCTCCCCCGCCGGAGCGCCTTCCGCCGCAGCGCGGGCGAGGAACGGCTCGCCGGGAGCCTCGCGGCCGAGCAGGTCCTGGCCGCCAACGTGGACGTCGCCTTCGTGGTGGCGGGCCTCGACGGCGACTTCAACCTGCGTCGCCTGGAGCGCTACCTCGCCGTCGCCTGGAGCGGCGGAACCACGCCCGTCATCCTCCTCAACAAGGCCGACGTCGCGGCGGACCTCGACGGGCTCCGCGTCGCGGCCGAGGCCGTCGCCCCCGGCGTGGAGGTCCGCACGCTGTCCGCCCTGACCGGCGACGGCATCGCGGGGCTCGCTGCGGACCTCCTCGGGCAGGGCCGGACCGCGGTCGTGCTCGGCTCGTCGGGCGTCGGCAAGTCCACACTCGTCAACGCGCTCCTCGGCCACGAGCGCCAGCGGACCGCCAGCGTCCGCGCGGAAGACGCGAAGGGCCGCCACACGACCACCCACCGCGAGCTCGTCCGCCTGCCGGGTGGTGCGCTGCTCATCGACACCCCGGGGATCCGGTCGTTGGGGGTCGCCGGTGCCGCCGATGGGATGGACGCCACGTTCGCCGACATCACCGCGCTCGCGGCCGGCTGCCGCTTCGGTGACTGCCACCACGAGGGCGAGCCGGGCTGCGAGGTCCGCGCGGCGCTGGATGACGGCCGCCTCGGCCACGGGCGCTTCGACAGCCATCGCAAGCTGGAGCGCGAGGCCGCCCACGCCGCCCGCCAGGGCGATCGGCTGCTCCGCGAGGCGGAACGCCGGAAGTGGAAGGCGATCGGCATGGCAAGCAGGAACCACATGCAGCAGAAGTACGGGAGCGACCGATGACGACGACCAGGACCTTCTCCCCGCCAGCCGCCCCGGCAGCCTCGGGGGCGACGTTCCGCCGCTGGCGCGGCATCGAGGACATCGACGCAATGGCAGCGGCCAACGCGCGGCTGCGGGCCCACATCGGGCTCCTCGAGCCCATCGACGTCGCCGCCATGCGCCACCGCTACACGCACCTGGTGAACTCCGATCCGGCCGTCGACTGCATCCTCGTCGAGCGCGATGGGGCGGTGCGCGGGTACGCGCGGGTCGAGTGGCACGACCTCAACGACGGCGACCGGATCTACGACGCGACGACCGTCCTGGAGCCGGCCGCCTGGGACCTCGGAATCGTGGAGGCCCTGCTCGCCTGGGCCGAGGGCCGCTCCGCCGAGCTCGCGCGCGAGCACCCGACGGACCGCCGTTCGCACCTGGCCAACGAGGCCTTCGAGGGCGACGTCTCGCTCGAGCGGGCGCTGCTGGCGGCGGGCTACGAGGCGGTCCGCTGGGACGCGGAGATGCTCCGGCCCAACCTCGAGGATCTCCCCGAGGTCGTCCTGCCGGCCGGGTACGCCCTCCGCGCACCCGAGCCCGCGGAGCTGCCCGGCGTCCACGCCATGATGGTTCAGGCCTTCGCGGAGCACTGGGGTGAGTACGAGGCGACCGACCACCGGCTCGATGAGTGGATCGACGACCCGCGCTTCCGTCGGGACCTCGTCGTGGTGGCCTGGCGTGGCGACGAGCCGGCCGCCGCCGTATGCAACATCGTGGAGACCCGTCCCGACGGGAGCCTCCGCGGCCTGCTCGACGCCGTCTGCACGCACCCGGGGCACCGGCGCCTGGGCCTGGCCCGCGCGGCCATCGCCCGCAGCCTCGCGCTCCTCCGCGCGGAGGGCGTCACGTCGGCGTATCTCGGCGTGGACACCGACAATCAGAACCGGGCGCTGGCGCTGTACGAATCCTGTGGCTTCCGCAAGCATTCGGGGAGCACCGCGTACCGCAAGCCGGTGCCGGCCAACGAGGACTGAGCATGACCACCGTTGAACCCGGGGCGCGGGTCCGTGTCGACGACGCGCCGCCCGTCCCCGGCCTCACGTTCCGCCTCCCTGTCCCCGGGGACTGGGACGCCATCGCCAAGGTCGTCAACGCGGCCCGCCGGGCCGACGGCGTCGACGAGGTGCGCACCGGCGAGAACCTCGCGGCGGAGTTCGCGGATTCCGAGACGTTCACGTTCACCCGGGACACCCTGCTGGCCGAGGTGGACGGACGGCTCGCGGGCTACGCCATGGGCTACCGGGTCGTCCGCGATGGTGCGCTGGTCGCCGAGTCGTTCGGGGCGGTCCACCCCGCGTTCCGCCGGCAGCGAATCGGGACGGCACTCCACCTGGCGACCCGCGAGCACCTCGCCGCCGCCTGCGCGGCGGATCCCCGCCCCGGGCCGCGCGAGCTCCGCAGCTACGCCCTCGAGGCGGAGGCGGCCGACCGCGCCCTGCTCGGCGCGCAGGGCTACGTCCCCATCCGGTACGGCTTCGAGATGGTCCGCCCGCTCACGGGCGCCCTCCCGGAGCACCCGCTCCCGGCCGGGCTCGAGCTGCGGCCCGTCATCGAGGACCAGCACCGCACGATCTTCGAGGCGGACAACGAGGCCTTCGAGGATCACTGGGGCCACCGCGCGCCCCAGGAGACGGACTTCCAGGCGCGCTTCCACGGACCGGAGCAGGAGCCGTCGATCTGGTGCGTCGCCTGGGACGGCGACCAGGTGGCCGGCGTCGTCATGAACGCGATCTTCGCCGGGGAGAACGCGGCGCTCGGCATCCGGCGTGGTTGGCTCGAACACGTCTCGGTCCGGCGGGCGTGGCGGGGACGCGGCGTCGCCAAGGCGCTGTGCGCGGCGTCGTTCCGGGTCCTGCGCGAGCGGGGCATGGACGAGGCCTGGCTGGGTGTCGACGGGACCAACCCAACGGGCGCGCTCCAGCTCTACGAGGGCCTGGGCTTCACGGCCCGCCGCCGCTGGATGGCCTACGGCCGGCCGCTCGAC
>JBBSCF010000002.1:0-170662 GCA_038250545.1 Candidatus Limnocylindrales bacterium
CGAGCTGATCACCCCGATCGCGCTCGAGATCGGCCAGCGCTTCGCGATCCGCGAGGGTGGCCGCACCGTCGGCGCCGGCGCGATCACCAGCATCATCGAGTAACGAGACGATATGGCGAAGCAGCGGATCCGAATCCGCCTCAAGGCTTACGACCACCGGCTGCTCGACCAGTCGGCAGCCCAGATCGTCGAGACGGCGCAGCGCACCGGCGCCGATGTCGTCGGACCGGTCCCGCTGCCGACCCGGATCGAGAAGTTCACGGTCCTGCGGTCTCCGTTCATCGACAAGGACTCCCGGGAGCAGTTCGAGATCCGCACCCACAAGCGGCTCATCGACATCCTGGATCCCTCGTCCAAGACGGTGGACGCCCTGATGCGACTCTCGCTTGCCGCGGGCGTCGACATCGAGATCAAGATGTGATGAGCCAGCACACGATTGGCCTCATCGGCCGCAAGGTCGGCATGACCCAGATCTTCCAGCCGGACGGGACGATGATCGCCGTCTCGGTTGTCCAGATCACCCCGAACACCGTGACGCGTCTCCGGACCGCCGATCGGGACGGCTACACGGCCGTCCAGATCGGCGCCGGCGAGCGCAAGAAGCTGACGAAGCCGCTCGCCGGCCAGCTCAAGGACCTGCCGCGGGTGCGCACCATCCGCGAGTTCCGGCTTGACGACGTCGACGGCTACGCCGTGGGCCAGCAGCTCAACGTCGGCGAGATCTTCGCCGAGGGCGAGCTGGTGGACGTCACGGGCGTGTCGAAGGGCCAGGGCTTCGCGGGCACCGTGAAGCGCCACAACTTCTCGCGCGGCCCCAAGACCCACGGCTCCGACAACTACCGCAGGCCGGGCTCCATCGGCCCCGGTACCACGCCCGGGCGTGTCTACAAGGGCCTCAAGATGGGCGGCCACATGGGACACGAGCGGGTCACGATCAAGAAGCTGCACGTCGTCCGCGTTGACGCCGAGCGGAACCTGATCCTCGTCAAGGGATCGGTCCCCGGCGCACCCGGCGCGCTCACCTTCGTCCGGAAGGCGTGACGATGCCTCAGACCACTCTCTACGACCGCACCGGCGCCGCCGTCGGGAGCGTCGACCTCGCGGAGGCGCTGTTCGCCGCGCCCGTGAACGAGGCCGTGCTTCACCAGGCGGTCGTCGCCCAGCTGGCCGGGCGTCGGCTCGGGACCAGCGACACCAAGACCCGCGGCGAGGTCCGCGGCGGCGGCAGGAAGCCGTACCGCCAGAAGGGGACCGGCCGCGCCCGCCAGGGCTCGCGCACCGCCCCGCACTACCGGGGCGGCGGCGTCGTGTTCGGCCCGCACCCGCGCTCCTACGAGCAGAAGCTGCCCAAGAAGATGCGCCGCCTCGCGCTGCGCTCGGCGCTGACGGCCAAGTTCGGCGATGACGCGATCCGCGTCGTCGACCACTTCGGCATGGACGCCGAGCCCAAGACGAAGGCGTTCGTCGGCGTGCTCACTGCGCTCGGGGCCGGCGACGGCCACGCGCGGCGCGTCCTGGTGGTGGCCCCCGCGAAGGACGAGATGCTCCTCCGCACGGCCGCCAACCTGCCGTCCGTCTCGGTGATCCTGGCCGACTCGCTCAACGTCGTGGACCTGCTCAACGCGGACGCGATCCTGATCGAGCAGCCGGCGCTGGCCCGGATCGAGGAGGTGTACGCGTGAGCGCCCTGACCGCCGCGGACATCATCCTCCGCCCCGTGATCTCGGAGAAGTCGATCGACGAGTCCGGTCGCGGCAAGTACACGTTCGCCGTCCACGAGAAGGCGAACAAGATCCAGATCAAGGCCGCCGTCGAGGAGCTGTACAGCAAGGAGAAGGTGACCGTGGTCGCCGTCAACGTGCTGAACACCAAGTCGAAGGAGAAGAAGCGCGGGACCAAGCGGGGCCGGATCACCGGCTACACGTCGTCCTGGCGCAAGGCGATTGTCACCCTGGCCCCCGGCCAGAAGATCGAATTCTTCGAGGGGGTGTAGGGATGCCGCTGCGAAGCTACAAGGCCACGTCTCCCGGCCGGCGGTGGATGACTCGCTCGACGTTCGACGAGATCACGACCGACGAGCCGCACAAGCCGCTCCTCGAGCCGAAGAAGCGCATCAGCGGGCGGAACAATCAGGGCCGGCTCACCGTTCGCCATCGCGGCGGCGGCGAGAAGGCCCACTACCGCCGGATCGACTTCAAGCGTGACAAGTTCGGCGTGCCCGCCCGTCTCGCGACGATCGAGTACGACCCGAACCGCTCCGCGCGCATCGGGCTGCTGCACTACCGGGATGGCGAGAAGCGCTACATGCTCCTCCCCAACGGCCTCAAGGTCGGTGACATCGTCGTCTCCGGCCCGGAGGCTGAGGCCCGGCTGGGCAACGCGATGCCGCTGGCGAACCTCCCGCTCGGCACGACGATCCACAACATCGAGCTCGTGCCCGGCAAGGGGGGCCAGATCGTCCGGTCCGCAGGCACGTCCGCCCAGCTCCTGGCCAAGGAGGGCGACTACGCCACCGTCCGGCTTCCGTCGGGCGAGATGCGCCGCGTGCCGCTCCGCTGCATCGCGACCGTCGGCCAGGTCAGCAACGTCGATCACGAGAACCAGAGCCTCGGCAAGGCCGGGCGCGCCCGCCACATGGGCCTGCGTCCGGAGGTCCGAGGCGTGGCGATGACCCCGCGGGATCATCCCCACGGCGGCGGTGAAGGCAAGAGCCCGACGGGCATGCCTCCGAAGACGCCCTGGGGCAAGCCCGCGATGGGCTACCGGACGCGGCGAGGCAAGGCGACGAGCCGCCTCATCGTCCGCAGCCGTCATCGCAAGTCGTAGGAGGAGCTAGAGCATGTCGCGATCGGTCAAGAAGGGACCGTTCGTCCAGCACCGGCTTCTCGCCCGGGTGCAGGAGATGAACAAGCGGAGCGAGCGCAAGGTCTTGAAGACCTGGTCGCGCGCGTCCGTGATCTTCCCGGACTTCATCGGCCACACGATCGCCGTCTACAACGGCAAGAAGCACGTCCCGGTGTACGTCACCGAGAACATGGTCGGCCACCGCCTCGGCGAGTTCGCGCCCACCCGCACGTATCGCGGGCACGGCAAGAACGCCGACCGGTCCGGCGGACTGCGGTAGGGGGCGGACGTGCGCGTTTCTGCAACTGCCAAGTACCTGCGTGGCTCCACCCGGAAGGCCCGCCTCATCACTGAGGCGATCAAGGGCAAGCCGGTGGAGGAGGCCACCGCGCTCCTGCGGTTCATGCCGCAGGCGGCCGCGCGCGACATCGCGCGCGTGCTGAAGAGCGCGACGGCCAACGCCGAGAACAACCTGAACCGCTCCGCCGATGAGTTGTACATCGCGGATGCGGTCGCGAACGAGGGCCCCACGATCAAGCGGTGGCGTCCACGGGCCCAGGGTCGGGCATTCCCGATCCACAAGCCCATGACGCACATCACGATCGTCGTGGCCGATCGGGAGGCCTAGGCATGGGACACAAGGTCCATCCGTACGGCTACCGCCTGGGCTATACCCGAACGTGGACGGCCAAGTGGTACGCCGACAAGGAGTACACCACCCTCCTGCGCGAGGACATCGCGATCCGACAGCTGCTTGACAAGCGGCTGGCGAACGCCAGCGTCAGCGGCGTGGAGATCGAGCGTGGCATCAACCACGTCACGGTCGCCATCCACACCGCCAAGCCGGGCATCGTGATCGGTCGCGGTGGTCAGAACGTCGAGGTCCTCCGCAAGGAGATCGGCGACCTGACCAAGCGCAAGGTCAAGCTGGAGATCAAGGAGATCCGCCAGCCGGAGCTGGACGCGTATCTCGTCGCGCTCAACATCGCCCAGCAGCTGTCCCGCCGTGTCGCCTACAAGAAGGCGATGAAGCAGTCGATCCAGCGGTCGATGAAGGCGGGCGCCAAGGGCGTGAAGATCGCCCTTGCGGGCCGCCTCGGCGGCTCGGAGATGGGTCGCCGGGAGTGGGACCGCGAAGGTCGCATCCCGCTCGGCACCCTGCGCGCCGACATCAGCTACGGCCAGGTCCACGCCGGCACGACCTACGGTCGGATCGGCGTCAAGGTCTGGATCTACAAGGGCGAGATCCCCGTGGAGAAGCGGCGCCGTGAGGCCGCCGCAGCCGTCAGCGCCGCAGCCAGCGCCGGGCAGGGGGGCTGACGCCATGCTGATGCCCCGACG
Organism: Candidatus Limnocylindrales bacterium; assembly: GCA_038250545.1. Lineage (GTDB taxonomy): Bacteria > Chloroflexota > Limnocylindria > Limnocylindrales > CSP1-4 > CAIXZV01. The sequence continues at coordinate 4,186 of JBBSCF010000002.1, forward strand.
TGTCAAGCACCGCAAGGTCATGCGCGGTCGCATGTCCGGACTGGCGAAGGGCGGCCACACCGTCGCCTTCGGCGAGTACGGGCTGGCCACCCTCGAGCCGGCGTGGATCACCGCACGCCAGATCGAGTCGGCCCGGCGCGCGATGACCCGCTCGGTCAAGCGAGGCGGCAAGATCTGGATCCGGATCTTCCCGGACAAGCCCGCCACCAAGAAGCCCGCCGAGACCCGCATGGGTTCCGGCAAGGGCGCGCCGGACCACTGGGTCGCCGTCGTGCGCCCCGGCCGGATCCTGTTCGAGATGGCAGGCGTCGAGCGCGAAGCGGCCGTGGAGGCCATGCGCCTGGCGTCGCACAAGCTCCCGGTGGCGACTCGCGTCGTCGTCCGCGAGACCGCGAAGGAGGTCACCGATGGAGATCGGTGAGATCCGGAAGCTCACGGACCGCGAGCTGGACGACCGGCTGAAGGAGGCGAAGCAGGACCTCTGGCAGGCCCGGTTCGCCCTCTCGACCCGCCAGCTCAAGGACTACAGCCAGATCCCGGCGACCCGACGGACGATCGCCCGGATCCTCACCGTCCAGCGCGAGCGCGGAAGCGCTCCGCGCTCGGCCGAGTAGGAGCGTCGGGATGCCTACCGCAGGAGCAACAAGCCCCGTGAAGGGACAGCGGAAGACAAAGGTCGGCCGCGTCGTGAGCGACAAGATGGACAAGACGATCGTCGTGTCCGTCGAGCGCCTGACGCGGCACCGGCTCTACAAGCGTGTCATGAAGGCCTCGACCAAGTTCGCGGCCCACGATGAGCGCAACGAGGCGAAGATCGGCGACACGGTCCTCATCGAGGAGTCGCGCCCCCTCTCCGCCACCAAGCGCTGGCGCCTGGTGTCCGTCCTCTCCCGTTCGGGCGAGGAGCGGGCAGGCGAGGTGATCCCGGTCGAGGAGGCCGCGACCACCGAGGCCATCCACGGCTCCTCCCACCCCGGCAAGCATGCCGAGGGTGAGGAGGTCGAGGCGTGATCCAGGCCTCTACCCGGCTCCGCGTCGCCGATAACACCGGCGCCCGGACGATCGAGTGCATCCGGATCATGGGTCGCTCGCGCAAGACCGTCGCCGGCATCGGCGACGTGATCATCGCGAGCGTCAAGACCGCGATCCCGAATGCCCCGGTCAAGAAGGGCGACGTCGTGCGGGCGGTCATCGTTCGCACGAGCAAGGAGATCGGCCGACCCGACGGCAGTTACATCCGCTTCGACGAGAACGCGGCCGTCCTCATCAACAACCAGGGAAACCCGCGCGGAACCCGTATCTTCGGGCCCGTTGCGCGCGAGCTTCGTGACCGCAACTACATGAAGATCGTGTCCCTCGCCCCGGAGGTGCTGTGATGCCCGCCAGGACGATCGAGCACCAGACGAAGGTTCCCGAGATCCGCAAGGGCGACACCGTGATCGTGCTCACCGGCAAGGACGCCGGCAAGCGCGGCAAGGTGGAGCGCGTGATCCGCAGGGACGCCTCCCCGTCGCCGGTGCGCTCCGGCTATCGCCGCGTGTCGCTCAAGGGCGGCGCGTACGTGGTGGTCGAGGGTCTCAACATCGCTCGCAAGCACACCAAGCCGCGCCAGCGGTCGCAGGGTGGCCCGGGCTCCATGCCGACCGTCGATCCGGGCGGCGTCCTGGATCTCGCCATGCCCATGCCGATCAGCCGGGTCATGGTCGTGTGCGGACACTGTGACCGTCCCACCCGGGTCGGCCACCGGACGCTCGACAACGGCTCCCGGGTGCGTGTCTGCTTCCACTGCGGCGAGCCCCTGGAGGTGAAGGCGTGAGCGGCCAGCTCAAGGAGCGGTACACGACCGAGGTCGTGGCCGCCCTGACCAAGCAGTTCGAGTACACGAACCCCATGCAGGTTCCGCGGCTCGACAAGATCGTCGTCAACATCGGCCTGGGCGAGGCCCTCACCAACGCGAAGGCCGTGGATGCGGCGGTCGGCGACATCGCGGCCATCACGGGCCAGAAGCCGATCGTCACGCGCGCCAAGCGCTCCATCGCCCAGTTCCGCGTCCGGACGGGCAACCCGATCGGCGTGAAGGTCACCCTTCGCGGCGAGCGGATGTGGGACTTCCTTGAGCGCCTCACGCGGCTCGCGCTCCCGCGCATCCGCGACTTCCGGGGCGTGCCGGCCAAGTCCTTTGACGGCCGGGGGAACTACTCTCTCGGCCTTCGGGAGCAGCTTGCCTTCCCGGAGATCGACTATGACAAGGTGGACCGTCTCCGCGGGCTGGAGATCAGCATCGTGACGACGGCGAAGACCGACGAGGAATCGAAGCGCCTGCTCGAGCTCCTCGGCATGCCCTTCGCCGGCTAGGGCGCGGGGAGGAGTCCGAATGGCAAAGAAGTCCATGATCGCGAAGGCGAAGCGCGAGCCGAAGCACCCGGTCCAGGGGTATCACCGCTGTTCCGTGTGCGGACGTCCGCGAGCGTACATGCGCCGCTTCGCGCTCTGCCGCATCTGCTTCCGCGAGCGCGCGCTCGTCGGGGAGCTGCCCGGCGTCACGAAGTCGAGCTGGTAAGAAGATGAACGTCTCCGACCCGATCGCGGACATGCTCACGCGTGTCCGCAACGCGTCCCGGGCGCGCCACATGGAGGTTGTCGTCCCTGCCTCGCGCACCAAGCGCGAGATTGCGCGAATCCTCAAGGACGAAGGCTTCATTGCCGATGTCCGCGAGGAGCGCGATGGGCCGACCTCGCTCCTGCGCCTCCAACTCAAGTACGTCGACGGCAAGGTGCCGGTCGTCTCGGGCCTCAAGCGGATCAGCAAGCCGGGTCTGCGCGTCTACGCGCAGAAGACCGACATCCCGCGCGTGCTCGGCGGCCTCGGCATCGTGATCGTCAGCACCTCCAAGGGGATCATGACCGGCAGCCAGGCCAAGCAGGCCCAGCTGGGTGGCGAGATCCTCGCCTACGTCTGGTAGGCGGCGATGTCCCGAATTGGCCGTCTCCCCATCACCGTTCCGACGGGCGTGGACATCACGCTCGACGGCCGTGTCATCACCGTGAAGGGCCCCAAGGGGACTCTGACCCGGCAGCTTCCGCCGCGCATGGAGTTCGTGCGTGAGGGCGACGTCTTCACGGTCGTCCGGCCGACGGAGACCAAGCTGGACAAGTCGCTTCACGGCCTGACGCGAACCCTCGTCAACAACATGGTCGTCGGCGTGACCACGGGGTACCGCAAGGGCCTCGAGATCGTCGGCGTCGGCTACCGCGCGCAGAAGATCGGCGACAAGCTCCAGCTTGCGCTCGGCTACAGCCACACGATCGAGATCGACCCGCCCGAGGGGATCAGCTTCGAGCTCGAGACCCCGCTCAAGCTGGCGGTGGTCGGCATCGACAAGGAGCTGGTCGGCCAGATTGCGGCCAAGGTCCGCGCGACCCGCAAGCCCGAGCCCTACAAGGGCAAGGGTGTGCGGTATGCCGGCGAGAAGGTCCGCCGCAAGGCAGGCAAGGCCGGCAAGATCGGCGGGAAGAAGTAGCCCATGAAGAAGACTGTCGCCAGCCGCACGTCCTCGCGCGTCAAGCGCCACGAGCGGCTTCGCCTCAGGCTCTCCGGGTCCCCGGCGCGTCCGCGCCTGGCCATCTTCCGGAGCCTGAGCCACATCTACGCCCAGGTCATCGACGACATCAGCGGCAGCACCCTCGCGGCCGCGTCCTCGCTCGAGTCGGGCCTCCGCGGCGCCGAGGGCACGAAGATTGACGACGCCAAGCGCGTCGGCACCCTCGTGGCCGAGCGCGCCAAGGCGGCCGGGGTGGAGAAGGTGGTCTTCGACCGGGCGGGCTTCCAGTACCACGGGCGGGTTCGCTCGCTCGCCGAGGCGGCTCGCGAAGCCGGCCTCGACTTCTAGAGGATCAGCCTGTGGCCCGCATCGACCCCAACAAGCTCGCGCTCGAGGAGCGCGTGGTCCAGATCAACCGCGTCGCCAAGGTCCACAAGGGCGGCCGACGCTTCTCGTTCTCGGCGGTCATCGTCGTGGGCGACGGCAACGGCCATGTCGGCGTCGGCCTCGGCAAGGCCGGTGACGTGCCCGAGTCCATCCGCAAGGGCGTGGAGGACGCGAAGAAGCACATCGTCAGGATCCCGATGATCGGGACGACGATCCCGCACGAGGTGCGCGAGGAGTACTGCGCCGCGCGCGTGATGCTCAAGCCCGCCTCCAAGGGGACCGGCGTCATCGCCGGCGGTGCCGTCCGCGCCGTCGTCGAGGCGGCCGGCATCCGCGACATCCTCGCCAAGGTCCACGGCTCCACCAACCCGGTGAACGTGACCCGCGCGACGCTCAACGCGCTCACGAGCCTGCGCTCCGCCGAGGAGGTCAGCCGCCAGCGCGGCGTCCAGGTCCGTCTCGTCGTCCCCGGCCAGGCGGCCGCGGCGATCGGGGCGAGCAGGGAGGCAGCCAATGCCCGGTAAGCTTCGCGTCACCCAGACCAGGAGCACGATCTCCCACATCGCCCGCAACCGGGCGACCATCCGCGCCCTGGGCCTGCACGGGATCGGCAGCACGTCGACCCTCCCGGACAATCCCGCCGTCCGTGGGATGTGCCGCCAGGTCCGCTTCCTCGTGACCGTCGAGGAGCTTCCCGAGGGCGCGGACGCGACGACCCCGGAGAAGAGCTGATGAAGATCCACGACCTCCATCCCGCCGAGGGTTCGACCCAGAAGCGGACGCGGGTCGGGCGCGGTATCGCGGCCGGCAAGGGCAAGACCGCCGGCCGAGGCACCAAGGGCCAGCGCTCGCGGGCCGGCGCATCGATCCCGGCCTGGTTCGAAGGCGGCCAGACTCCGCTCCATATCCGCATCCCGAAGCTCCGTGGCTTCCGCAACATCAACGACATCACCTACGAGGTGGTGAACGTCGGAGCCATCAGCGCCGCCGTCGAGGCGGGCAAGCTGCAGGCCGAGAAGGGTGCCCCGGTCACGGTGAACGCCGACACCCTCAAGGATGCCGGTCTGGTCCGCCGCGACCGCCTCCCGCTCAAGGTTCTCGGCCACGGCGAGGTCTCGGCCAAGCTGTTCGTCCTCGCAGACGCGTTCACCAAGAGCGCGCGCGAGAAGATCGAGGCCGCCGGCGGCACGGCTCAGGTCATCGAGATCCCGAGCGAGCCCACGGCGGCGCTCGGCGTGGAGCCGGCCGCGGAGGCCGTGCCCGCCGAGGCCCCCGAGGCCCCGGCCGACAACGGCTAGCCACCCGTGTTCGAGGCCCTCCTCAACGCGTTCCGGGCGCCGGATCTCCGGCGCCGGATCCTGTTCGTCGCGGGGATGCTGCTCGTCTTCCGCCTCCTGGCCCACGTCCCGGTGCCGGGCGTCGATCGCACGGCGCTGACGTCCTTCCTCGAATCCAGCCCCATCTTCGGGCTCCTGGACCTGATGTCCGGCGGCGGCCTGACCAGCTTCTCGGTCGTGGCGCTGGGCGTGAACCCGTACATCAACGCGTCGATCATCATGCAGCTGATGACGGGCGTCGTCCCCTCGCTCCAGGCGCTCCAGCGCGAGGGCGAGTACGGCCGCACGAAGATCAACCAGTACACCCGGTACCTCTCGGTCCCGATGGCCCTGCTCCAGGGCTATGGCTTCATGGCGCTGCTCAACAGCCAGCAGGGCGTCCTCACGACCCCGTTCGACCTCGGCAGCTGGCAGACCTGGACCCAGATCGCGACCCTGACCGCCGGCACCACCGTCCTGATGTGGCTGGGTGAGCTGATCACCGAGAAGGGCATCGGCAACGGCGTCTCGTTCATCATCTTCGCGGGCATCGTGAGCCGCGCCCCCGGCGCGCTCCTCGGGTTCATCCAGAACCCCGACCTCGCCCGTCTCGTCCTGTTCGCGATCCTGGGGATCGCCGCCGTCGCGGTGATCATCTACATCCAGGAGGGCCAGCGGCGCATCCCCGTCCAGTACGCGTCACGCGTGCGTGGCCGGCGGATGTACCAGGGCGGCCAGACGTTCCTCCCGCTGCGCGTGAACCAGGCCGGCGTCATCCCGATCATCTTCGCGGTCAGCATCCTGCTGTTCCCGACCCAGATCGCGAGCTACTTCACGAGCTCGCCCGATCCGATCGGGTCCATCGCACGGGGCGTCGTGAGCTGGCTCGGGCAGGGCTCCTGGCTGTACGTGATCCTCTACTTCCTGCTGACCTTCGGCTTCACCTACTTCTACACGGCGTTCACGTTCAAGCCGGACGAGACCGCCGAGCAGCTTCGCAAGAACGGCGGCTTCATTCCCGGCATCCGGCCGGGGCGTCCCACGCAGGATTACCTCGCACGGATGGTCACCAGGATCACCGTCGCCGGCGCCCTCTTCCTGGGCATCGTCGCGGCCCTGCCGCCCTTCATCGGCCTCGTCCAGCCGGATCTCAAGAACATCGCGCTGGGTGGCACGGGCATTCTGATCGTGGTCTCCGTCGTCGTTGAGACGATGAAGCAGCTCGAAGCCCAGCTGCTCATCCGCCAATACGAGGGCTTTATCAGGTGAACGTGGTGGTCCTGCTCGGCGCCCCCGGTGCCGGGAAGGGCACCCAGGCCCCCCTGCTCTCGGAGCGGCTCGGGATCCCGGTGGTCGCCACCGGGGACCTCTTCCGGGCCGCCGTCCGCGACGGGACTCCCCTGGGCATGGAAGCGCGTCGGTACATGGACGCGGGGCAGCTCGTCCCCGACGAGATCACGGTGCGGCTCCTCCTCGAGCGGCTCGGTCGACCGGACGCGGCTGCGGGTGTCATCCTCGATGGCTTCCCGCGGACGGCCGTCCAGGCGAAGGCCCTCGACGATGCGCTCGATGGGCGCGGCGCGCGGGTCTCCGCCGCCGTCCTCGTCGACGTCCCGGCCGACGAGCTGATCCGGCGCATGTCCGGACGCTGGGTCTGCCGCGCCGCCGGGCATCCCTATCACGAGATCTTCAGCCCGCCGCGCCTCCCGGGCGTCTGCGACCTGGACGGCTCCGAGCTGTACCAGCGGACGGACGACCAGCCCGACACGATCCGCGTGCGCATGGCCCAGCAGCTGGGCGCGCTCGCGGAGGTCATCGAGCACTACCGTGCTGACGGCTCCCTGTCCACCGTCAACGGCCTGCAGGGGATCACCGAGGTGGCCACGGCAATCGATGCCGCCCTGGCCGCCGTGGGGGTCATGCCCGCCGGCACCGTGGGCCAAGCCGACGGATGAGGATGGTCACCACGAAGTCGGCGGCCGAGATCGCCAAGATGCGCTCGGCCGGCCGGATCGTCGCTGAGGTGCTCGCTCTCGTCGAGACGGAGCTGCGGCCCGGTGTGTCCACCGTCGAGCTCGACCGGCTCGCCGAGAAGCACATCCGTGCGTCCGGCGGAATCCCGTCCTTCGTCGGGTATCTGGCGAGCAACGGGACCTACGCGCCCGACGACCCGCGGAGCTTCCCGGCGTCGACCTGCATCTCGCTCGACAGCGAGGTCGTCCACGGGATCCCGGGCGACCGGGAGATCAAGGCCGGTCAGGTCGTCTCCGTCGACGTCGGCGTCATCTACGACGACTGGCACGGCGACGGGGCACGAACCTTCGTCTGCGGAGGTCCCGACACCGCGGGCCCGGCCGTCCGCAAGCTCGTTGACACGACTCGCCTGGCGCTGATGGCCGGCATCGCCGCCGCCCGTCCCGGCAACCGGATCAGCGACATCTCGGCCGCGGTCGAGGACGTGGCGCTGGAGGGCGGCTTCGGCGTCGTCCGGGGCTATGGCGGCCACGGCATCGGCCGCGACATGCACGAGCCGCCGCACATCCTCAACTACCGAGACCGAAACCGGGAGGCCGGCATGCGGCTCCAGGCGGGGCACTGCTTCGCCATCGAGCCCATGTTCACCCTGGGGATGGCCGCCACCCGCGTCCTGGCCGACGGCTGGACCGTCGTGACCGTGGACGGGTCCAAGGCCGCGCACTTCGAGCACAGCATCGCGATCACCCGCGACGGCGCCAGGATCCTCACCACCGTGGCGGACTAGGCGTGGGGTTGTCGGAATCGCGGGGCTTTGATATCCTCACCATTCGTGTGTCGGCCCGACCGGGCCGACACTCATGCTGAGAAGGACTTGGGAGCCAGGTTGGCGAAGAAGGACGCGATCGAAGTCGAAGGAACCGTGATCGAGCCGCTGCCGAACACGATGTTCGCAGTGGAGCTTGAGAACGGCCATCGCGTTCTCGCGCACATCAGCGGGAAGCTCCGGATGAACTTCATCCGGATCCTGCCCGGGGACCGGGTCCGCGTGGAACTGTCTCCCTACGACCTCACTCGGGGTCGCATCACGTATCGCTTGAAGTAAGAGATCGAGAACCCGATGAAGGTCAGAGCGTCCGTCAAGACGCGGTGCGACAAATGCAAGGTCATCCGGCGCCACGGCACCGTGATGGTCATTTGCGAGAATCCCAAGCACAAGCAACGGCAGGGCTGACGCGATGGCACGAATTGCCGGTGTCGACATCCCGCGCGAGAAGCGCGTCGAGGTCGCCCTCACCTACATCTACGGGGTCGGGCTGTCATCCAGCCAGAAGATCCTGAAGCAGACCAGCGTCAACCCGGACACCCGGGTGCGGGACCTCACGGAAGACCAGGTCAACCGGCTCCGAGAGGTCATCGACCGCACCTTCAAGGTCGAGGGCGATCTCCGTCGCGAGGTGGCGCTGAACATCAAGCGCCTCATCGAGATCGGGTCGTACCGCGGCATGCGGCACCGCCGCAACCTCCCGGTCCGGGGGCAGAACACGAAGACGAACGCCCGCCAGCGCCGTGGCCCGAAGAAGACGGTCGGCGCCCGCAAGAAGACGAAGTGACGAGGAACCGGTAACGCATGGCCGATCGAAAGCGCGCCGTCAAGCAGCGGCGCCGGGAGCGGAAGAACGTTCCGCAGGGACACGTCCATATCCTGGCTAGCTTCAACAACACGATCGTGACGATCACGGACCTGACCGGGGCCGTCATCTCGTGGGGTTCTGCGGGCATCGCCGGGTTCAAGGGCTCCCGGAAGAGCACGCCGTATGCCGCCGCGCTGGCCGCGGAGGGGGCGGCACGCCGCGCCATGGAGCACGGCATGCGCCAGGTCGAGGTCTACGTCAAGGGACCGGGTGCCGGCCGCGAGCAGGCCATCCGCTCGCTGCAGGCCGCCGGCCTCGAGGTGAGCGCGATCACCGACGTCACGCCCATCCCTCACAACGGATGCCGCCCGCCCAAGCGGCGCCGCGTCTGAGCATCGAGAGACCATGGCCCGCTATACCGATCCCGTCTGCCGGCTCTGTCGCCGGGAAGGGCTGAAGCTCTTCCTCAAGGGCAGCCGCTGCTACAGCAAGAAGTGCTCGTTCGAGCGTCGTCCGACGCCTCCGGGCCAGCACGGTGTCCGCCGCCGCAAGGTGGGCGACTACGGCCTCCAGCTTCGCGAGAAGCAGAAGGTCCGCCGCGTGTACGGCGTCCTCGAGAAGCAGTTCCGCAACTACTTCATCGAGGCCACCCGGCACTCCGGCGTGACCGGCGAGGCCCTGCTCCGCTCGCTCGAGCTGCGCCTGGACAACGTCGTCTACCGGCTGGGCTTCGCGCCTTCGCGCGCTGCGGCCCGCCAGATGGTCAACCACGGCCACTTCGCCGTGAACGGCGTCCCCACCGACATCCCGTCGTACGCGACGAAGATCGGGGATCGCATCGAGGTTCGCACCTCCCACCAGGAGCGCGAGCTGTTCAAGACGGCGAAGGAGGTCCTTCGCTCGCACCAGGCGCCTGACTGGCTGAGCCTGGACCCCGGCAAGATGGCCGGCTCCATCCTGGCCCTGCCGCGCCGCGACCAGATGCCGCTCGATTTCAACGAGCAGCTCGTGGTCGAGTACTACTCGAGGTAGTCGCCCTCCATGATCGAACTCGAGACCCCGCAAATCGAGCCCATCGCCGAGGCCGGCACGTACGCCAAGTACGAGGCCGGTCCGCTGCAGGCGGGCTACGGCGTCACGCTGGGCAACGCGCTCCGGCGCGTCCTCCTCTCGTCGCTCGAAGGGGCGGCGGTGACGTCCATCCAGATCCGCGACGTGTACCAGGAGTTCTCCACGATCCCCGGCGTCAAGGAAGACGTCACCCAGATCGTGCTGAACGTCAAGAAGCTCCGTCTCAAGAGCTTCGCGTCGCACCCGGTCCAGCTGCGCCTGATCAAGAGCGGCGCTGGCCCGGTCATCGCCGCCGACATCGCGGAGTCCGCCGACGTCGAGATCGTCAACCCCGAGCTCGTCCTCATGACGATCGACTCGGACGACGTGACGATCGAGATGGACCTCACGGTCGAGCGCGGCGTCGGCTACCTGGCGGCCGAGCGCTCCGAGGCCCTGCCGATCGGCGTCATCGCGGTCGACGCGATCTTCACGCCGGTCCGCAAGGTCAATTACTGGGTCGAGAGCATGCGGGTTGGTCAGATGACCAACTTCGACAAGCTCACGATCGAGATCGAGACCGACGGCACCATCACCCCGGAGGAGGCGCTCAGCCGCTCCGCGGACACGCTCGTGCGCCAGTTCCAGCCGTTCGTGACGGTGGGCGTGCAGACTCCCGCCCCCGACCGCGCTGCGGCCGGCGTTCCCCAGCTGCCTCCGAACATGCTCGACATGCTGATCGAGGAGCTGGACCTGCCGATGCGGGCGTACAACTCGCTGAAGCGCAACAACATCGTCAAGGTCGGCCAGCTGCTCCAGCTCAAGGACGACGACCTGCTCCGGATGCGCAACTTCGGCAAGAAGTCGCTCGACGAGATGAAGGAGCGCCTCCGTATGCGTGGCTTCATCCTCCCGGAATCCGAGTCGGACGCCACCTTTGACGAGGTGGACGGCGACGAGCCGTTCGACGGCGACGAGGAGGCCTGAGCGATGTCCTCGCATCGAGTTGACGGGCGCAAGCTCTCGCGCAAGCGCGGGCCCCGCCTGGCCCTCTACAAGAACCTGACGGTCTCGGTCCTCCGTTACGAGCGGGTGCAGACCACCGAGGCCAAGGCCAAGGAGATCCGCGGGCGGGTCGAGCGCATGATCACGCTCGCCAAGCGCGGTGACCTCGCGGCCCGGCGGAGGGTCGTCTCGGAGTTCCCGAACGAGCCGCTCGTCGTTGCGAAGCTGTTCGACGTGATCGCCCCCAAGTACGCCGATCGCACCTCGGGCTACACCCGACTCGTGCACATCGGCCAGCGCAAGGGCGACGCCGCCGAGATCTTCCAGATCGAGCTCGTCTGACCGACGGGCCGCCTGGCGGATGAGCTCGAGAGGGCTCGCCGTGCGCTACCGCGCCCGGTGTGAATACGACGGAACGGACTTTGCCGGCTTCCAGCTTCAGTTGAACGGCCGGACGGTCCAGGGAGAGCTCGAGGCCGCGCTGGCCCGCCTCAACCGGGGCGAGCGGGTCGTGGTCGACGGGGCAGGACGCACGGACGCGGGTGTCCACGCCATCGGACAGGTGATCGCATTCACCTACGACGGGGTGGTCCCGGCGACCAGGCTCCAGCGGGCGGTCAACGCTTTGCTCCCGCCGGATGTCGCGATCCGCGACCTGCGGCGGGTCGCCGACGGGTTCCACCCCCGCTACGCGGCGCGGTACCGGGAGTACCGCTACACCGTCTGGAACGGGCCGCCAAGCCCGCTCCGCGAGCGCCAGGCGCTCGGGGTGCGGGGCCCGCTGAACATCGCCGCCATGGCGAGCGCCGCGTCGGTCTTCGTTGGCCGGCACGACTTCTCGGGCTTCGGCGGCGGGGACCGGCCACCGGTCCGGACCGTGCACATGGTCCGGGTCCGGAAGGAGGGTCGCCTGGTGACGATCGACGTCCGGGCGCATGCCTTCCTCCGGGGGCAGGTCCGACGGATGGTCGCCGGCCTCCTGGAGGTCGGCCTGGGCAAGATTGATGAAACGGCACTCCGCGCGGCGCTCGCCGGGCGGGGGCCGGCCCTCAACGGTGCAGCCGCCCCGGCCAAGGGGCTCTGCCTCCGGCGCGTCGTTCTCGGACGGCGTTACACGGACGACAAGGAAGACGAGGAATGAGCGCGAAGACCTATACGCCTCGAGAGAGCGAGATCGAGCGACGCTGGTACGTCGTCGACGCGACGGACGAGACGCTCGGCCGCCTGGCGACGCGGATCGCGCACGTCCTCGAGGGGAAGAACAAGCCCACCTACGCGGCGCACCTGGATACCGGTGACCATGTCATCGTGCTCAACGCCGCGAAGATCACCGTGACGCGCGACAAGCTGACGTCCAAGGTCTACGCGCGCCACAGCGGCTACCCCGGCGGCTTCAAGGAGGAGACCCTGGGTCACCTGCTCGCCCGTCGGCCGGAGGAGGTCATCCGCCGGACCGTCAAGGGCATGCTGCCGCATAACCGCCTGGGAACCCAGATGCTTCGGAAGCTCAAGGTCTACGCGGGGAACGAGCATCCCCACCAGGCCCAGAAGCCCGAGCCGCTGGCCTGATCGAGGAGCCCTGATGTCGACGCCTGCGTTCTACTGGGGCACCGGCCGCCGCAAGACGGCGGTTGCCCGTGTTCGCCTCATCCCCGGTGAGGGCCAGATGGTCATCAACGGGCGCACCCCCGAGGAGCACTTCGGTGGCATCCTGGGTGAGGCCGAGCTGTTCCTGCCGTTCCGGGTGACCGGAACCGAGGGCCGTTACAACACGATGATCAAGGTCGAAGGTGGTGGCACGACCGGGCAGTCCGGCGCCATCCGCCACGGCATCGCCCGGGCGCTGCTGCAGTCCGACCCCGAGAGCTACCGGCTGCCATTGCGCCAGGCCGGCCTCCTCACCCGCGACCCGCGGATGAAGGAGCGCAAGAAGTACGGCCTCAAGCGCGCCCGGAAGGCCCCGCAGTACACGAAGCGCTAGCGGCGCCCGCGGCGAGGCCGCTCCACCAGCGATGATCTCGCCCGCGCACCCGGTCTGACCGGCGGCGCGGGCGATCGTCATTTCCAGCCCGGAGGCACTCCCAGCCCCATGAGCACCCTTCGCGGACGAGACCTCATCAGCGCGGCCGACCTGTCGGCAGACGAGATCGGGCGGCTCTTCGCGCGTGCGTCCGAGCTCAAGGCGGAGTACCGGGCCGAGCGCTGTCATGCCAGCCCGGCGCTGGAGCGGCGGACGCTCGCGATGCTGTTCCAGAAGCCCAGCCTGCGGACGCGCGTCACGTTCGAGGCCGGGATGACGCAGCTCGGCGGGCACGCGATCTACCTCACCGAGGGCGTCGTCCTCGGCGGGCGGGAGACGGTGGGCGATGTCGCGCGCAACCTCGAGGGGTTCGTGGACGCGATCATGGCCCGCACCGGGCCGCACGAGGTGGTCGTGGAGCTGGCGGCCCGCGCCTCGATCCCGGTGATCAACGGGTTGACCATCCGCGAGCATCCCTGCCAGGCGCTGGCCGACCTGTTCACGCTCCACGAGCAGTTCGGGAGCCTGCGCGGCGCCGTGCTCGCGTTCGTGGGCGACGGCAACAACGTCTACCACTCCCTCGCGCTCATGGGCGCCACGCTGGGCATGGAGGTCCGCCTCGCGCACCCCGTGGGCTACGGGCCCAACGAGCGGATCGTGGCCCGGGCCCGGGACATCGCGGCGGCGACGGGGGCCCGGCTCAGCTTCAGCGACGATCCACGCGCAGCCGTCGATGGCGCCGCGGTCGTCTACACGGACGCCTGGACGTCAATGGGCCAGGAGGCCGAGGCCGAGGAGCGCCGGGATGCCTTTGCGCGGTTCCAGGTCAACGAGGCCCTCCTGGCCGGCTCCCCGGACGCGCTCGTCATGCACTGCCTGCCCGCCCATCGGGGCGAGGAGATCACGTCCGACGTGATGGACGGCAGGAGGAGCATCATCTTCGAGCAGTCCGAGAACCGGCTGCACGCGCAGAAGGCGCTCCTCGTGGAGCTGTTGGCCGGCTGACCGGCGACCGAGGGGCGGAGGGCAGAGACATGGGCGGCGACGCGCTGTACGAGCGCTACAAGGACGCGCTGAAGCGCGGCCACGTCGCGTCCCTGCGCGGCAGGCTCGAGGAGGCCCTCGATGCCTACACCGAGGCCGCATCGATGGCGCCCGAACGCCCGACCCCGCACGCGAGCGCCGGGACCGCGCTCCTGCGACGCCGGCGGCCGGCGGACGCGCTGCAGTTCTACGAGGCGGCCCTGCGGGTCGCGCCCCGGGACGAGACCTCGCTCCTGGGACGCGCTCAGGCCCTGGCGGCGATCGACCGGCGCCCCGAGGCGGCTGACGCCTTCGACGCCCTGGCCGAGGTACGCGCGGCCGGCGGCAAGCTGGCCGATGCGGTCGACGCGGCGAGGCGGGGCCTGGAGCTCGCCGAGGGCCGCGAGCGTCGACGCATCCTCAAGCGCCTGATCGAGCGGCTGCGCGCATCCGAGCCGGGTGAGCCCGGGCGGCTCGCGCTGGAGCGGGCGCTCCGGGTCCTGGACGGGCCGTCGGTCGTCGCGGCTGCGGCGGCGGCCGCTGCCGCAGCCGCCGCCGAACGCCAGCGCGCAGCGGTGTCACAGGGGGAGCCCGCGGCCGTCGTCGAGGCTGTGGCCGAGGCGGAGCCCACGATCCCGCCCGAGCCGGTTGCCGGGGTGGTCGCGGCGCCCGAAGCCGCGGCGGTGCCCCCGGCGCCCGAGCCGGAGCCGGAGCCCGAGCCACTGCCGGCGCCCGAGCCGGAGCCGGAGCCCGAGCCACTGCTGGCGCCCGAGCCGGAGCCGGAGCCCGAGCCACTGCCGGCGCCCGAGCCGGAGCCCGTCGTCCTCGTGAGGAGCGCCCTCGACCGGGACCTGCCGGCCGACGCGGATCTCGATGAGATGACGCGCCTCGCGGAAGCCGGGTTGGACGGCGGGCGGGCCGACGAGGCCCTCGAGCGCCTGCTCGACCTGGCGGCCGCGCGGCGGCGGCAGGGCCACATCGCCGCGGCGCTCGACGCGTGCTACACGGCCCTGGGCCTGGACCCGGACCATGTCGGGCTGCACCTGGCGCTCGTGCAGTTGTACGACGAGCAGGGCTGGTCGGTGCTGGCGACCGAGAAGCTGGACCTGCTGGACCGGCTGGTGGGCCTGGGCGACGATCCCGACGGCGCGGCCCGCGTCGCCGCCGCAAGGATCGGGCGCGGCTGAGCCGTCATCGCCGGCGGGCGCCCGAGCGGCACCCGGCGCGCGGTCGGCCCGACGCCCGATGGTAGACTGACGCGAAGATGCTCCCGTTTGTCGAGTCGCTCGTCCGGCAGATCACGCTGACGAACCTGCTCGACATCGCCATCACGGGATTCTTCATCTACTGGCTGTTCAGCCTGATCCGCGGCACCCGCGCGGTCACGCTCGTCATCGGCGTGTCGATCCTGCTCGGCGTCTACGCTCTCGCGCAGTTCATCGGGCTGCGCCTGTTCACCCAGCTGCTCCAGGCCGGTGCCGTCGTGGGCCTGTTCGCGCTCGTCGTCGTCTTCCAGCCCGAGCTCCGGCGCGCCCTCGAGCGGATCGGTCGCATCGGCGCCGTCGGGAGGCTCTTCGCCCCGGCGGCCCAGCGCCGGACCGAGCACGTGGCGGCCGAGGTGTCCAAGGCAGCCGGCCTGATGTCGCGCGAGCGTCATGGCGCGCTCATCGTCCTGGAGCGGGAGACCGGTCTCGAGGAGATTGCCGAGAGCGGCGTGATGATCCACGCGGACATCTCCCGCGAGCTCCTGTGCACGATCTTCATGCCCCGCACGGAGCTGCACGACGGCGCCGTCATCATCCGCGGCGATTCCATCCTCGCCGCGGCCGCCCTGCTCCCGCTCACCGAGATGCAGCTCTCCCAGCGGTTCGGCACCCGGCACCGGGCGGCGCTGGGCATCACGGAGGACACGGACGCCGTGGCGGTCGTCGTCTCCGAGGAGAGCGGCCAGATGAGCGTGGTGGAGCGGGCACGGATCGTGCGCGTGCCCAACGAGGCCCAGCTGGAGCGCGCGCTCATCGGCCTCCTCGAGACCCCGAACGTGCCCGGCGGCCTCGGTCGCGGCGGCATGGGGGGCCTCCGGCGCCCGGGTCGGCTGCGGATCGCCCGCGGCCGCCGGAGTGCCGATGCGCCGCCGGCCCCGACCCCCGGCGCGACGCAGGCGCCCGACCCGGCCCCGGCGCCGCCCGCCGGTGAGTCGCTCGACGAGGGAGGCGCGGCGGCGGCCGTGTCCAACCCGTGAACCTCGGCCGCGCTGCCCGCCGCCTCGGCCGGCTCCTCGTCCACAACTGGCCGCTCAAGCTGGCCGCGATCGTGCTGGCGGTGCTCCTGTACGCGGGCCTCGTGGCGTCGCAGGACAGCAACACGTTCCCGGGGCTGATCAAGGTCACCCCGCTGAACCAGCCGGCCGACACCGTGATCACGAACCAGCTCAAGGACGTCGACCAGATCCGCTACGTGGCCCCTGCCGAGCTGGGGCCCCTGCGAGCCGAGGACTTCCGGGCGACCGTGGACCTCACCGACGTCAAGGCCGACGGCAACCCGGTCAGCCTGCGCGTCAACGTGACCGCCTTCGACCCCCGGGTGACGATCCTCGAGGTCCGGCCGCAGACGATCCAGGTGGTCCTCGACCAGAAGGTCAGCAAGCCCGTCCAGGTCGTGGTGGTGACCTCCGACCCACCCGCCGGCATCACGATCGGCGAGATCAAGGTGGACCCCGCGAAGGTCACGATCACCGGTCCGTCCGCCTCGGTGAACCGGATCGTCAGCGCGCGGGTCAGCGTCACCGTCGATGCGAGCCAGCTCAACATCGTGCGCGACGTGAAGCCCGACCTCGTGGACGAGCGGGGCGAGGTGGTCAACGGCGTGGAGCTGAGCCCCGCGCTGGTCCATGTCGAGGTCCCCGTCTATACCAACCTGTCCAACCGTTCGGTGCCCGTCAACCCCGTCGTCACGGGGGTCCCCGCGGCCGGGTTCCGGGTCGCATCGGTCGAGGTGGATCCCCTCACCGTCACGGTCGAGGGCGACCAGGACCAGCTCCAGGCCCTCGTCTCCGCCGACACGGCCCCGGTCCCGGTCTCGGGAGCCACGCGCGACATCACGGCCGAGGTGGCCTTCTCACTGCCCACGGGCGTGGGCGTGGTCGGCGTGTCGACGGCGAGGGTCACGGTCCATATGGCGGCCGTCACCGAGACGCGGACGTTCCCGGCCGGGATCCGCCTGGACGGGCGCAGCCCGGCCCTTGAGTACGAGGTCTCGGAGACGCAGGTGCTGCTCACCCTGTTCGGCTCCACGGCGGTCCTGGACCGGCTCGGCTCGACACCCATCGTCATCTCGATCAGCGTGGCGACCCTGGACCCGGGCAGACACGCCGTGGTCGTGGTCCCGACCCTGTCGTCGACCATTCGAATCGCCGCCATCTCGCCGGAGACCGTCACCGTCACCGTCACGGCGCGTCCGACGCCGACGCCGGTCTCCACGCCCACCCCGGTACCCTCTGCCGAGCCCTCGGCGCCCGTCGAGCCGACCCCGACGCCCTGACCCGCCCCAGCCCGCACGAGGATCATGCATGACCCGCCTGTTCGGCACCGACGGCATCCGCGGTGCCGCCAACGTGGACCTGCGCCCGTCGCTCGCGTACGCCCTCGGGCGCGCGACCGCGCACCAGATCGGTGGGGCCGGCGGCACGCTGGTCGTGGGGCAGGACACGCGCCGGTCGGGCGACATGTTCGTGGCGGCCATCACGGCCGGGGCGACCAGCATGGGCGTGGACGTCCACAGCGTGGGCGTCGTGCCGACGCCGGCGCTCGCGTACCTCGCGGGGACCGGGGCGTTCCGCGCCGGGATCATGGTCTCTGCGTCGCACAACCCGGCCGAGGACAACGGGCTCAAGGTCCTGGACCCCTCCGGCCTCAAGCTCGACGATGACCTCGAGGACGAGCTGGAGTCGCTCGTCCTGCGGGCCGACGAGCTGCCCGGCGTCCCGCCGGCAGCCATCGGGCGGGGCGTCCTGGCGCACGACCTGCTGGGCAGCTACGTTGCCCACCGGATGGGCCTGGCGGAGCGCGTTCCGGGCGCCGGGCTGCACGTCGTGCTCGACACGGCGAACGGTGCCGCATACCGCGTGGGCCCCGAGATCCTGCGCGCGACCGGCGCCCGGGTCACCGTGATCCACGACGACCCGGACGGCGACAACATCAACCACGGGTGCGGCGCGACGCATCCCGAATCGCTCATGGAGGCGGTCCTCCGCCACGGGGCGGACGTGGGCTTCGCGCTCGACGGCGACGCCGACCGGTGTATCGCCGTGGACGGCGGCGGCAACCTCGTCGATGGCGACCAGGTGCTGGGGATCCTGGCGCTGGAGCGGCTGGTGCGCGGGGCGCTGGACCGTGACAGCCTCGTCGTGTCCGTATTGTCCAACGGCGGGCTCCAGCACGCCGTGGAGGCCGCCGGTGGGCGCCTGGTCCGGACGCCGGTGGGTGACAAGCACATCCTCGCCGCGATGCTCGTCTCGGGCGCCGGTCTGGGCGGCGAGAAGAGCGGCCACGTGATCGTCCGCGAGCACGCGACCTCGGGTGACGGGATCATCACCGCGATCGAGCTGCTGCGGGTCATGCGCTCCGCCGGCTCCGGCCTCGACGAGCTGGCCCGGGCCATCCAGCTGCTGCCGCAGCAGCAGCGCGCCATCCGGGTGCGTCACCGCGACCAGTGGAACAACGACGACGTGCTCCGGGCCGCCATCGCCGATGCCGAATCGCGCCTGGCGCCGCACGGGCGCATCCTCGTGCGTCCTTCGGGGACCGAGCCCGTCCTGCGGGTGATGGTCGAGGGTCGCGATGCGGCCCTCGTGGAGGAGCTGGCCGACGCGATCGCGGCCCTCGCTGGGGAGCGTCTACACTAGCCGCCCGGCGGCAGACGGCGCGTCCAAGCGGAGAACCCTGACCCTATGTGCGGAATCGTCGGCTACACCGGTCCTCGTGAGGCGGGCCCCATCCTCATCGAGGGCCTGCGGCGCCTCGAGTACCGCGGCTACGACTCCGCCGGGATCGCGCTCGTCGACGAGGAGGGCCGGCTCTTCGTGGAGAAGAAGGCCGGCAAGCTCGCCAACCTGCAGACGGCCCTCGCGGATCGCACGCCGCACGCCGCCCTGGGCCTCGCCCATACCCGGTGGGCCACCCACGGTCGCCCCAACGACCTCAACGCCCACCCGCACCAGGACTGCACCGGCACCATCACGGTGATCCACAACGGGATCATCGAGAACTTCCGGGAGCTCCGGGACGCGCTCGAGGCGCGCGGCCACGTCCTCGCATCCGAGACGGACACCGAGGCCATCGCGCACCTCGTCGAGGAGGCCTACCAGGGCGACCTCGCCGACGCCGTCCGGGCGTCGCTGCGCCAGATGGAGGGCGCCTACGCGCTCGCCGTGATGCACAAGGGCGAGATCAGCCGCCTCGTCGGCGCCCGCCAGAACGTGCCGCTCGTCGTGGGGCTCAACGGTGAGGAGAGCTTCATCGCGAGCGATGTCGCGGCGATCCTCGCCCACACCAACCGCGTGGTCTTCCTCGAGGAGGGCGACGTGGCCGACGTGCGCCCGACCGGCGTCACCATCACGGACGTGGACGGCAACCCGCGCGAGCGCCCCGTCACCATCATCGACTGGACGCCCGAGGCCGCCGAGAAGGGCGGCTACGACCACTTCATGCTCAAGGAGATCAACGAGCAGCCCGCGGCGCTCCGCCAGTCGCTGGCCGGCCGCGTGATGGCCGACGGACGGATCCACGCCCCAGAGGTGGAGGGTCTCGACGAGACGTTCCGGCGGGTGACCCGCGTGGAGATCGTCGCCTGCGGGACGGCGTCCTATGCCGGCCTCGTGGGCGCCGCCGCGATCCAGGACTGGACGGGTCTGCCGGCACGCGTGACGGTGGGCTCCGAGTTCCGGTACTCCCCGCCGCCGCTCGATTCGAGCACGCTGGTGATCGCCGTGACGCAGTCCGGCGAGACCGCGGACACGATCGCCCCCACGCGCTGGGCTCGCGAGAAGGGGTGCCCGATCGTCGCCGTCACCAACACGGTGGGCTCCGCGATCACCCGCGAGGCGGCCGCCGTCATGTTCCTCCAGGCCGGACCCGAGATCGCGGTCGCGGCCTCCAAGACGTTCGTGACCCAGGTGACGACGCTGATCGTCCTCGCGGCCGCGATCGCCAAGGCGCGCGGCGCCATGGGCGTGGAGCAGGAGCTGGAGCTGGGCCAGGCGCTGCGGGCGCTGCCCGACGCCGCGGCCCGGGCGCTCGAGCTCAACGGGAACATCCCGGAGCTCGCCCGGCGCTACGTCAACTCACGCGGGTTCATGTTCATCGGCCGCGGCTACTCCTACCCGGCGGCCCTCGAGGGGGCGCTCAAGCTCAAGGAGATCAGCTACATGCACGCCGAGGGCTATGCTGCCGGCGAGCTCAAGCACGGGCCGATCTCCCTGCTCGACGCGGAGTGCCCGCTGGTGGCCGTGGCCACCCGGTCGCGGACCTACGACAAGCTGATCAGCAACGTCATGGAGGGCCGCGCCCGGGACGCCCGTGTCATCGTCGTGGCCACCGAGGGTGACGAGAACATCCACCGCTTCGCGGACGACGTCCTGTGGGTGCCCGACACGCACGAGGCGATCGCGCCCGCGCTGGCCGTCATCCCGCTCCAGCTGTTCGCCTACCACACCGCCGTGGCCCGGGGCACGGACGTGGACCAGCCGCGGAACCTCGCCAAGTCGGTGACGGTGGAGTAGGGGATGCCGCGCCCCGAGCCGCCCCGCGACCCGGTCCTCCCCCCGGGCGTCGTGCCGCCGGGCACGACCGAGCTGGGCATCGACATCGTCAAGGTCGAGCGGATCGCGGCGGCCATCGAGCGGTTCGGGCAGCGCTTCGCGAACCGGGTGCTGACGCCGCGGGAGCAGCGCTACGTCCGCCAGCGGCCGGAGACCTTCGCCGGGCGCTGGGCGGCCAAGGAGTCGGTGTCGAAGGTCCTGGGCCTGGGCGTCCGCGGCGTCGGCTGGCGCGACATCGAGGTCGAGCGGCTGCCCACCGGCCAGCCCAACATCGTCCTTCGCGGCCGGGCCGCGCAGCGCGCCGAGCAGCTGGGCATGGGCCGGATCGCCGTGTCGATCTCGCACGAGGCGGAGTTCGCGGTGGCGGTCGCCTTTGGGGTCCGCACGGCCGGCGGCAGGTACGTGTTCCCGCTCGACATCGACGCCCGCCTCGATGACCGCGAGCGCCAGCTGGTTGCGCGGCTGGAGCGCCTGCGCGCGCTCCACGAGGCCGGGACGGGGCTCGGGGCGGCGGCTGGGGCGGGGACGGACGAGGAGGATGGACGTGGCTGACCGGCGGCCGGTGGGGTTCGGGCGGCGGGAGGACGATGGGGTGAGGCCCGAGGAAGTGTCCGTCGCGGCGGCGGGGACGGCCAGGCTCGACGACGACACGATGGCCCGGCTGATCCCGGTGCGGGACGCCCGCGGGCACAAGGGGACCTTCGGCAAGCTCCTCGTCATCGCGGGCTCGCTCGACTATGCGGGCGCGGCGCTCCTCGTCTGCCGTGCGGCCGGACGCGCCGGCGCGGGTCTGGTCACGCTCGCAGTGCCGGAGTCGCTCCAGCCGCTGTTCGCCGCCAAGGTGGTCGAGGCCACGACGATGGCCCTCCCCGAGGACGATGTCGAGGAGGTGGACCCGGAGCCCGCCCTCGCAGCGATCCTGGACCAGGAGCACGACGCGCTGGTGATCGGGCCCGGGCTGCGCCCGTCGCTCGCCACCGGGGACCTCTTGCGCCTGATCCTCACCGCGCCCGAGGAAGCCGGTGGGCCGCCCGCCGTCCTGGATGCGGAGGCCCTGCGCACGCTCGCCTCGGCCGATGGCTGGTGGACCAGCGTCACGCGGCCGTGCGTGCTCACGCCGCACGTCGGCGAGTTCGCCCGGCTACGCGCCGGTAGCGGCCACGAACCCGGCGAGGACGGCGACCTGGGTACCGACGACGCCGCCCGGGCCCGGGCGGCGGTCGCCGCCGCGGGCGAGTGGCGCCAGGTCGTGGTCCTCAAGGGGGCCAACACCGTCATCGCCGCGCCGGACGGGTCGGTGGCCATGGCCCCCTTCGAGAACCCGGCCATGGCGTCGGGCGGGACCGGCGACGTGCTGGCCGGCACGATCGGGGCACTCTTGGCCCAGGGGCTCGCGCCCTACGACGCCGCGCGCCTCGGCGTGTACCTCCATGGCCAGGCCGGTGAGCTGGTCCGCGAGCGGTTCGGCGACGCCGGGCTCCTCGCGAGCGACCTGCCCGAGGCCGTGCCCATGGTCCGCAAGCGCCTCGCCGCGATCGCCGAGCGACAGCGGGCCGGGCGCCGGCTGGGGTTCGGGGCACGGGACGGGGAGCCGTCACGGACCGGCGAGGCGGCGGGGGACGCCGGCCCGGGAGCGGCGAGCTGAGCGGCGAGCCGAGCGCGCCCGGAGCGGCCCGCGCGGGCGCCGGGCGCAGCGAGCCCATCGAGGCGCGCCTCGCGCGTGCCGGCCTGCCACCGCTCGCGCGCCTGGCCTGGCTGGAGATCGACCTCGACGCGCTGGTGGGCAACCTCGCCGCGCTGCGGGCGGCCGCGGGCCCCGGGGCCCGGGTGGAGCCCGTGGTCAAGGCCAACGCCTACGGGCACGGGGCGGTCCCCATCGCGCTGGCGCTCCAGGCGGCCGGGGCGGACGGCCTGTCCGTCGCGACCTTCGACGAGGCCCTCGAGCTGCGCGAGGCCGGCGTGACCCTCCCGCTGCTGGTGCTCTTCCCGGTCCCGCCGGAGGTCGTGCCCGACGCCGCGGCGGCCGGCATCGCGCTGGCCGTGGGGCCCGGGCCGGCCGGCGACCGGATCCTGGCCGCCGCGGCGGGCCTCGAGCGGGCGCTCGAGGTTCACGTCGAGATCGAGACCGGCCTCGGCCGGGGCGGCGTCCTGCCCGGCGAGGCCGCAGCGGCCGTGCGCGCCGTGGCTGCGGCCCCGGGCGTGCGGCTCGGCGGCGTGTGGACCCATCTCGCGGCGGCTGACGACCCGGCCGCTACCCGTGGCCAGGACGTGCGGTTCGCCGCGGCGCTGGGCCTGGTGGACGCGGTCGCCTGGGGCGGCGGCCCCGACGCCGTCCGGCGTCATCTCTCGGGGAGCGGCGGGCTCCTCGGTGCCGGCGCGACGCCCTGGGATGCGGTCCGGACGGGGATCGCCGTCTACGGCCTCGTCCCGGACGCGCTGGTGCCGCCGGAGGCCACCCGCGAGGCGGCATCGCGCCTCCGGCCTATCATGAGCCTGCATGCCCGCCCCGTCCGGGTCCTGGAGCTGCCGGTCGGTCACGGCGTCAGCTACGGGCCCACCTTCGTCACCAGCCGGCCGACCCGCATCGCGACCCTCCCACTGGGCTACGCCGACGGGTGGCGGCGCGCCCTCACGGACCGTGCCGACGCGCTGGTCCGGGGCGTCCGGGTCCCGATCGTGGGGCGCGTGGCGATGGACGCGGTGATGGCCGACGTGACCGATGTCCCGGGCGCGCCGGTGACCGAGGACGACGAGTTCGTGCTGCTGGGCGCACAGGGCGCCGAGCGGATCACGGCCTACGACCTCGCCGCGGTGTGCGGGACGATCAGCTACGAGGTCCTCGCCGGGATGTCTCGCCGGCTGGCCCGGGTGTACCATGCCGCCGGTTCTGCTATCGGAGCACGGACGCTCACGCGTGGGAGGTCCGAGTGACCCGCATCGAGCTCTGGAACGGTGATATCTGCGACCTCGAGGTCGATGCCATCGTGAGCCCTGCCTCCACGTCCCTGTGGATGTCGACGGGGATCGCCGGGGAGCTCAAGCGCGCCGGCGGTGAGGCCATCGAGTTCGCCGCGCTGCGCCAGGCGCCCGTCAACCTCGGTGACGCCATCGTGACCCCGGCCGGCCGCCTCGCCGCGAAGGTCGTCATCCACGCCGTGTCCCTCGAGCGCGACCGCCGTACCAGCGGAGCGGCGATCAGCCGGGCCGCCCGCAGCGCCATGGCCCGCGTCCGCGAGCTCAACCTCTCGAGCGTCGCGTTCCCGGCCCTCGGCACGGGCGTCGGCGGGTTCCCCCTCGACGAGGCGGCCCAGATCGCCGTGGCCGCCGTCCGCGACGAGCTGCAGGGGTCGCCGGGCGTCGAGCACGTGGTGTTCGCGCTGCGCGGCGCCGCCGCCTACGAGGCCTTCGCACGGGCCCTGGCGCATGACGAGCCTGCGCCGTCGCGCCCGCTGTTGACGCCGTCGACCTGGCAGTCCGTGGGCCCCGGCAAGCTGGCCGTCGCGGCCACCCCGTCCGACCCGGGGCCAGACGAGGGCGTTGCGTGAGCTTCTCCATGGAGCCGCTCGACCAGCGGCGCGAGGTCCTGGTCGAGACGGTGGCCCGGGAGATCAGGCTGCGCGGGCTGACCGGTCCCGCGGTCCACTTCCTGGAGGCGAGCCGGCCGTACCGGCCGCTGGGCGCCCAGGCGATGCTCTTCTTCGACCCGGTGCTGCGCGACCTGTTCGGGGGCGAGTCGCCGTCGGCGACGGAGCTCATGGCGGACGACGCGGGCATCGAGGCGCTGATCGACCGGCTCGAGGAGCTCGACGAGATCGACGGCTGGGACGCGTAGCGCCCCGGACCCGGCCCGCCGGCGCCGCGCCGCCACGGCGGGCCATCCTCCGGCGGATTCGATCGGCGGTAGGATCGGGCGCGTGAGCAGGGAGCCCCGCGCCTTCGTCGCCCTCGACCGGGGCACCGCGACCGTCGCCGCCTCGCTGGTGGCCCGCCTCGACGGCACCTGGCGGTTGCTCGGCGCGACCGCGGCGCCGGCCGC
This sequence comes from Candidatus Limnocylindrales bacterium, assembly GCA_038250545.1. Classification (GTDB taxonomy): domain Bacteria; phylum Chloroflexota; class Limnocylindria; order Limnocylindrales; family CSP1-4; genus CAIXZV01. The sequence goes on from JBBSCF010000002.1 coordinate 28,990, forward strand.
CGTGGAGAACGCCGCCGTCGTTGAGCGCCTCCGTCGCCGGCTCGCCGCCGGTGAGCCGGAGCTGGCCGACGTGCTGGGCCTCGCCGCAACGGGCTCCGCGGCCGCCCTGTCCACCGTCGAGTGCTCCACGTCGCGCCCGCCCGAGATGGCCGTCCTGGCCGCCACGGAGCGGGTCCTGGCGCCGCTGGCCGCCGTCGCCGCGTCGGCGGGCTGGCGCGTGCGGCCGCTCGTGCTCGACGGGGCGGAGATCCTCCCGGTGGCGACCGCGCTCGCCGACCCGCGCATCACCGCGATTCTCGCGGGCGCCTCCGACCCGCCGGGCGCTGACGAGCGCGGGCTCCTGGCCAACCTGGGCACGCTCGTGGCGGCGGCCACGGACCGGCGGCCCGACCTCGTGACCGTGCTCGCGGGTGGCCTGGCGGCCCCGGGCGGACGGGTGGAGGCGCTGTTCCGACCGGATCGGCCCGGGCCCACCGTCCTCGGCCCATCCGTGGCGGCCGGCGGCGGCGAGCCGCTGCGCGAGCTCCTCGACGGGCTCCGCGGCGGCGGCGGTGCCGACGGCCGGCGTGCCCTCGCGGCCGCCGCGACGGTCCTCGCCGAGGTCCTGCGCCGCCGGATCGAGGTCGTGGAGATCGGCCAGCACGGCGCGACGCGGGTCGTGGCCGGGTTCTTCGCCGGGCGCGCGAGCCCCACGCGTTGGGCATCCGTCCCCACCGCGGCGCTGCTCCCGCCGGCCTTCACCGACGCGCACCTCGACGCCGTCGCCGCCTGGCTCACCACGCCGCTCGACCGCCTCCGCGTCCGCGATCGCCTGCGCGAGCTGGCGCTCGTGCCCTGGGGGGATGCGGCCGGCGATGGCGCGCTGCTGCGCATGGCGGCGGCGCGGGCGGCCCTCGAGCGGCTGCGGGCGGCGACGCCGGCGCTGGACGAGGGCCCGACGCCGGACCTCGTCATCGCGGCAGGCGGCGCCTGGGCCGTGGCGCCCGGGCCGGCCGTGGGCCTGGCGCTCGCCGACGTGCTGCGGCGGCCCGGCGTGCGGGCCCTGGGCTGGGACCATGCGCGGCTGCTGGCCCCCCTCGGGGCGATCGACGACCTCGACGAGCGCCGGACGGTCATCGCGGACCTTCGGGACGACCTGCTCCTGCCCCTGGGCAGCGTCGTGATGCCGGCCGGCATGCGCGCCGGGCGGACGGCCGGGCACCTCATCGTGCAGGGCCCCGGGGGCCCGGCGGAGCTGGACCTCGTGCCGGGGGGCCTGGAGCTGGTGGACCTGCCACCGGGCGAGCGCGCCATCGTGGAGCTGCGGTTCCGTGACGCCATGGACCTGGGCGTGCGGGTCCGGCATGCGGCCGTGGAGGTGACCGGCGGCCTCGGCGGCCTCCTCGTGGACCTGCGGGACGTGCCGCTGCGCCTCCCCGACCGGCCGGAGCGGCGGCGTGAGCTGCTCGCCGCGTGGCAGGCGGCCCTGTGGGCGGGGTCCGACACGTGATCGAGCGGGACGTCCTGGCCGAGATCCCGTCGCGGACCCTCCTCGAGCGTGGCCTGGAGGCCCGCTTCCCGCTGCCGCCCGGCGACCGCGCGCTCGTCGTGCCCGGGGCCGTGGTGGCCGCAGGCGACCCACTGCTCGAGCACCTGCGCGATCGCCGCATCGCCGAGATCGAGGTCCGGACCGCCGCCGACGCGGATCGACCGCTCGCCGGCTCGCGCTGGGTACCCGCGCCGGGCCGGCGGCACCGGGATCACGACGGCGACGGCGAGCTGCTGACGCCCGTCCCCGGCAAGCGCGATCGCTGGCGCCTCGTCACGGGTGATCATCGCGACCCGCTGGCCGCCCCCCTGGGCGGGGTGGTCACGGAGGTCCGCCCGGGAGCCGAGATCCGCATCCGGGCCAACGGGCCGGCCCTGCGGGGCGCCTTCGCGGCCGGATCGTCCGCCCGTGGGCGGCTGGAGCTCGCGACGGACCCCTTCGGCGAGCTCCGCCCGGGCGGCATCGACGTGGGGCGGGCGGGCAGCATCCTCGTGGTCGGCTCGCGCATCGATGCCGAGGCGCTCACCCGGGCGCGCGCGATGGGCGTGCGCGGGATCGTCGTCGCGACGCTGCCCGGCAAGGAGCTGCGCGACTTTCAGGCCTCCGAGCGCCGGCAGCGGGCCGCGCTCCACGCGGCGGTGCCGTTCGGCGTGCTGGTCCTCGACGGGGCGGTCCGCCGGCCCATCGCCTCGCCCATCGCCGCGCTGCTGGAACGCCTCGCCGGGACCGACGTCGCGCTCCTGACGGACCCGCCGGCGCTCGTGTTCGACGAGGATCCGGGCGACCTGCCCGTGCCCGCCCCCGACTGGGTCCGCGTGCACAGCGGGGTCAACGCCGGGCTCGAGGGTCGGGTCGTGGCGCTCATCGGCCCGCGCCGGTTCGCCGGGCCGGTCACCCTGGAGGCGGCCCGCATCGCGGTCGAGGGGGAGCCGTCGCTGGACGTCCCGATCGGCGACCTGGAGCGCTTCGTCTGAGGTTGCCCGGTGGTGCCGGCGCCACGGCGGCGGGCGGCGGCTTCGGCTACCCTCGGGGTTCGATGTCCACCCTGCACGTGGCGGAGCGCGTCCTGATGACGCTCGATCCCGCCGACACCCGATCGCTTGCCGCCCGCCTGGCCGCCGTCGCGCGCCCGGGCGACCTGCTGTGCCTCGTGGGCGAGCTCGGCGCGGGCAAGACGGTCTTCGCCAAGGGGTTCGCGGTGGGGCTCGGCATCACCGACACCGTCACCTCGCCGACGTTCGTGCTCATGGCCGAGTACGCCGGCCGGCTCCCGCTGTTCCACCTCGACCTGTACCGGCTCGACGACGCGGCCGACGCCCTGGCGGGCGGGCTCCTCGACGAGCGCCAGCTCGAGGGCGTGGCGCTCGTCGAGTGGGCGGAGCGGCTGGGTCCCGCCCTGCCCGTGAGCCGGCTCGACATCGTGATCGACGGGACGGGCGACGACCCGCGCCGGATCGCGCTCCGCGCTGCCGACCCCGCATACGGCCGCTACCTCGAGGCGGCGGCGTGACCGCCGGCGGGCCGCTGCTGGCCATCGATACCGCGACCACCCGTGCCGTCATCGCGCTCGGCGCGCCGGACGGGACCGTGCTCGAGGCCAGGGCCTGGGTCGCGGGCTACCGGCACGGCGAGGAGCTGCTCGCCCGGATCGAGGGGCTGCTCCGGGACCGTGGCGTGACGCCGGCGGCGCTGGGCGGCATCGTCGTGGGGACGGGTCCCGGCGCGTTCACGGGGCTGCGCGTCGGTATCGCCACCGCGAAGGGGCTCGCGCACGCGCTCGTCCTGCCGATCGTGGGCATCGCGACCGGGAGCGCGCTGATCGCTGCGGCAGGCGACGGCGCGACGGTGCTGCTGCAGCCCGCGGGTCCCTCGGACCGGGTCCTGACGCGCGCCGGCGAGCCCCCGGTCATCCTGCCCGGCGGCACGGAGCCCGAGCTCCGGCCCGGCGAGCGGCTGGTCGCCGTGGACCTTGGCGAGCGCGCCCATCCCGCAGCCACGGCGCTGGGCGAGGCGGCGCACGCCGGGCTAGCGGGGGCCCTGCTCGCCGCGGGCGCCGCGCGCCTGGCCCGCGACGACGCCGACGACCTCGCGACCCTCGTCCCCGAGTACGTCACCCTGCCGCGCGGCGTCCGCGACGTGCCGGCGGACGGCGGCGTGGAGCTCACCGGGGGCAAGGCGTGAGGGTGCACGCCCCCGTCCTGCGCATCCGGCCGATGACGGTTGAGGACCTGCCGGCCGTCCAGCTCATCGAGCGGGCCTCGTTCACGACGCCGTGGCCCGCCCACGCCTATCGCCAGGAGCTGGAGGCCAACCGCCTCGCCCAGTACCTCGTGGGCACGATCGGCGGGGAGATCGTGGCGTATGGCGGCATCTGGCTGATGGTCGACGAGGCCCACGTGACGACCTTCGCGGTCCACCCGCGCTACCGCCGCCGGCGCATCGGGGAGCGGCTGCTCATCTCACTGCTGGACATGGCCGCAGATCGTCACGCGCGCGAGGCGACCCTCGAGGTCCGGCTGTCCAACCTCTCGGCCCGCCGCCTCTACGAAAAGTACGGCTTCCGGCCCGTGGGCATCCGGCCGCGCTACTACAGCGACAACCAGGAAGACGCGCTGATCATGACCACGGAGCAGCTCGACGACCCCCTGATGCGCGACCGGATCGCGCGGCTGCGCGCCGCCCTGGATGTCGCGCCGGCGCCCAGCGGCGTGCCGGACGCCGAGGACGCGACGGGCGACGACGGCCCGCGCGGAGCCCAGAACCAGCCGGGGGACGGCGCATGAGCGGCCCGCTCCTGCTCTCGATCGAGTCGTCGTGTGACGAGACGGGCATCGCCCTGGTCGAGGACGGCCGGCGGATCCACGCCAACGTCGTCGCGAGCCAGGTCGCGCTCCACGCGCCCACGGGCGGGATCGTGCCCGAGGTCGCGGCCCGGGCGCACCTGCGCTGGATCGTGCCGGTCCTCGACGAGGCCCTCACCACCGCCGGCGTGACCATGGCCGACGTCGACGGCGTCGCGGTCACCTACGGGCCGGGGCTTGCCGGCTCGCTGCTCGTGGGCATCAACTTCGCCAAGACCCTGGCCTGGGCCCACGGCAAGCCGCTGGTCCCGGTGAACCACCTCGAGGGCCACGTCTACGCGGGCTGGCTCCTCGACCCGGGTGAGGCCGAGCGCGAGCTGCCGCCGTTCCCGCTGGTCGCGCTGGTCGTGTCGGGCGGGCACACGTTCCTCGTGGAGATGCGTGACCACCTGGAGTACCGGCTCCTGGGCACCACCGTGGACGACGCCGCGGGCGAGGCGTTCGACAAGGTCGGGCGGCTGCTCGGCCTTGGGTACCCGGGCGGGCCGGCGATCTCGCGGGCGGCCGATGGCGCCGTGGCGCGGGACCGCGTCTTTCCGCGGGCCTGGATGCACGGCTCCTACGACCTGTCGTTCTCGGGTCTCAAGACCGCTGCCCGGAAGATCATCCGTGCCGCCCGCGCCGACGCCGGCCTGCCGGAGGACGAGCGCGAGGGCGGGTCGCTCCCCGACGCCGTCATCGCGGAGCTGGCCTGGGGCTTCCAGGACTCGGTCACCGAGGTGCTCGCCACCAAGGCGATCCGCGCGGCCGAGGAGGTCAACGCCCGGGGCATCGTGCTGGGCGGCGGCGTCGCGGCCAACACGGCGCTGCGGACCAGGCTGGCCGGTGCGGCCGCCGCGCGGGGGATCGCCATGGTGATCCCGCGACCCGGCCTGTGCACCGACAACGGCGCGATGATCGGGGCGGCCGGCGCCCGGCGGTTCGCGGCCGGCGTGCGCGCCGGGCTGGACCTCGACGCGCGTCCCTCGCTGCCGCTCGCCCGATGAGCGAGGGCGCCCGCGCGAAGGACCTGCGCCTGGACCCGCGCTCCGTGCAGCGGCGGCTGCGGGACGCCGGCCTGCGGGCCCGCCACAACCTCTCGCAAAACTTCCTCGCCGACGTCGAGATCCTCGAGGGGATCCTGCGCGAGGCGGACCCCCAGCCCGGGCGGGAGGTCCTCGAGATCGGGCCCGGGCTCGGGTTCCTGACCGGCGGGCTCCTGACGGCGGGGGCCCGGGTCACGGCGGTGGAGCTGGATCGCGGCCTGGTGGGCGTGCTGCGAGAGTCGTTCGCGGCGGAGCTGGAGGCCGGCGCGCTGCGGATCGTGGAGGGCGATGCCCTCGACCAGGACCTCGTGCACCTCGTGCCCGAGCCCTACGACGTCGTCGCCAACATCCCGTACCACATCACCAGCCCCATCCTGCACCGGCTCCTGGGGAAGGCCCCACGGCCCCGGCGAATGGTCCTGATGGTTCAGCGCGAGGTCGGGGAGCGGGTCGCGGCCGCCCCCGGCGACATGAGCTACCTCTCGGTCTTCTGCCAGTACCACGCCCGGGCGCGGGTCGCGTTCCGGGTCCCGCGGGATGCCTTCGAGCCCGCGCCCAAGGTGGAGTCCGCGGTCCTGGTCCTGGAGCCCTACGAGGCGGACGACCGGCTCGACGCCGCCGCCGAGGACCACCTCTGGCGGATTGTCCAGGCCGCGTTCCGCGAGCGGCGCAAGATGCTCCACAACGTCCTGACGCGCCAGCTGCCGATCCCGCCCGAGCGCGTGGACGCCGCCCTCGCCGCGGTGGGCATCGCCCCCGATCGCCGGCCCCAGACCGTCGCGGTGGGGGAGTGGCTGGCCCTCGCCGAGGCGCTCGGCGACATCCCGGACGCCCGCTGAGCGCCACAGGTCTTGTTGCGCTGCCCAACGACGGCGACGACGGCTTACCCTAAGCGCACTGGAATCACCGAGGAAGCTGGCATCGATGACAAAGCGTAGGCCTCTGGTCACCCGATCCGACGACCGCGCATGGGGCGCGACAGTGTTTGCCGGAACTCGTGTCCCTGTCGACACGCTCTTCGAGTACCTCGAGGCCGGTGACACCCTCGACGAGTTCCTGCGTCAGTTCCCGTCCGTCACGCGCCTCCAGGCCGTGGGAGTACTGGAGATGGCGCGCCAGCGTGCCCGAGAAGAGGCCGTGCCCGCGTGAAGGTGCTCCTCGACGAGATGCTCCCGGCAGGCGTGGCGGGCCTGCTGCCAGGACACGACGTGACGACCGTCCAGCATGCGGGCTTCAAGGGTCTGACGAACGGTGAGTTGATGCGTCGGGCGGTGGCGAGTGGCTTTGAGGTGCTGGTCACTTCCGATCGCAACCTTCCGGCGCAGCAGAACATCACGGCGAGTGGGATTGCCATCGTGCTGGTGAGGGGGAGTCGCATGAAGGACGTCGCTGAACAGGCGGTTCGCATTCAGGAAGCCGTCGCGTCCGCTGGCCCCGGCACGGTTGTGCGAGTCGGATGAAGCCCGATCCCGTAGGGTCGGAGCAGGGGCGTGGCGGTCGTGGGCGGCTTCACGCCGGCCTGGCGGGTGGACACTGGTGGACCCTGACCCTGGCCGAGCAGCTTGGGAACGCGGGATCCGATGTTGGCCGGGCCATCCACGCGAAGGCGGCCGGCGACGACGAACGATTTGATGCGGCGCTTGATCGCGCGCTCGAGCTGCTGGACCTGACGATGACCGATCCACGCTGGGCCGGCGTGCGCGCGCGGGAGATCGCCCGGAGCCGGGAGGTCGTGTGCGACTTCCTCGTCGGCGACAACGCCTACGGGTCGTCGTCCGAGTCGCTCGAGGCGTGGTTCATGGCGTACGCCCTCGCGGCCCGACGCGACCGGTAGGCGCCGACGTCGCCCCCGTGACCCACCCGTGATCAACCTGAACCCCGCCCGCCGCCTCGTGCCCGTCGTCCGGCTCGCCCCGGCCAAGGTCAACCTGACCCTGGCCGTGCTCGGCATCCGCGCGGACGGCTTCCACGATCTGCACAGCGTCATGGTCCCGGTGGATCTCGCGGACCGGCTCTCGGTCGCGGTGCTGCCACCGGGGTCGGCCGACTCGCTCCACGTCACGGGCCACGACCCGGGGCCCACCGCGGACAACCTGGTCCTGCGGGCCATCGCCGGCGCCCGCCGCGCGGCCGCCCCGGAGTGGGGGAGCCGGGACGAACCGCCGCCGCTGGCGGCCCGTCTCGAGAAGCGCATCCCCATCGCCGCCGGGCTCGCCGGCGGCTCGTCCGATGCCGCCGCGGCGGCTGACGCGGCCCTCGAGGCGTGGGGCGTGACGCTCTCGCCCGAGGCCCGCCACGGTCTGGCCGCGGAGCTGGGCTCGGACGTGCCGTTCTTCCTCGCCGGGGGTCCGGCGCTGGTGGAGGGACGCGGCGAGCGCCTCTCCCCGCTGCCCTGGCTGCGGGACGCGGACGCGGCGCACGATCGCCCGGGCCTGCTCCTCGTCACGCCCTCCTGCGGCATCTCCACGCCGGCCGCGTTTCGGGCCTGGGACGCGGGCGCCCGCTCGGTGGGCGGCGCCGCGCGGCTGGCCTCGCAGCACCTCGCCGAGGAGCTGCGGCGCGGCCATCTCAAGGTCGCGGACCTGCTCGCCCGGGCCTCGGTGCTCGCGGCGGCCAACGACCTGGCGCCCGCGGCGATGGTCGTGGAGCCCGGCCTCGTGCCGTTCAAGCGGGCGCTGCTGCGGCTCCTGGGGCGTCCCGTCGGGGTCTCGGGCTCGGGGCCCACGCACTGGGCGCTCTATCCTTCGCATGCCGAGGCGGCCGCGGCCGCCTCGGCCGTCCGCGCGGCGCTGGTCGCCGGTGACCTGCCCGCCCCGGGGTCGAGCGAGGCGCTCGTCGCGGCGACCCGGATCCTGTCCGCCACCGGCGCCGCACCCGGCACCATGACCACACCACCCGACCAGCCCCGGAGGAAGCCATGACCCGTCAGGCCATCGCCACGAGCGGCGCGCCGGCCGCCATCGGCCCGTACAGCCAGGCCATCGCCGCGGACGGGCTGCTGTTCTGCAGCGGCCAGCTGGGCCTCGACCCCGAGACCGGCAACCTGGTCGAGGGCGTGGAGGCCCAGGCCGAGCGGTCGCTCAAGAACCTGGCGTCCGTCCTCGACGCCGCCGGCCTCGGTTGGGCGGATGTCGTCAAGACCACGATCTTCCTCGCCGACATCGCCGACTTCGCGACCGTCAACGCGGTCTACGGCCGGTTCATGCCGGAGCCGCCCCCGGCCCGCTCCACCGTCCAGGTCGCCGCGCTGCCCAAGGGTGGCCTCGTCGAGATCGAGGCGATCGCGCGCCGGGCCAGCCGCTAGAACCCGGGCCGCGACCGGGACCCTCGGCGCCGCGAGTCCCGGTGTACGCGGGCACCAGGAGTGCCGAACGGAGCGGTGCGGGTGGGTCGATACCCCTTGCATAGTACGTAGGGGGGCGTACCTTAGCGGTCTCCCATCCGGGGGGACCACCGGCAGCGGGGACTGCCGGGACTGAAGAGAGACCCGCCTTCGGATCGCGGACCGTGTGCCAGGTCGGCTGAACCCGCACTCATCATCCTTCCTCCCGACCTTGCCGGCGTCCTCGCCGACCTTGGCTGCGCCTGCTCTGGCGTCGTCCGGTTCGACGTAGCGATCCCGCTCCGGCGTCGGGTTGGGAAGCGAGGATCCGGTGCCCAGTCCTTCGTCGCCCGGCAGGCTGCGGGTTACCCGCGCGCTGGTGTTCCTGCAGGTCTTCCTGCTGATCGCCATGTTGTTCGCGCCGATCCCGGTCGCGGCCGCGGATCCGTCCGCGGATCCCGGCGCCAGCCCGACGCCCACCCTCGATCCGACGCCGGCACCGACACCGGTGGATTCTGCCCAGCCCACCCCGGGGTCCACCCCCGACGTCACGCCCGCGCCTGACCCGACGGCTGCGCCGGACGTCACCCCGGCTCCCGACGTCACCCCGGCTCCCGACGTCACCCCGGCTCGCGACGTCACCCCGGCTCCCGACGCCGACGGCTGCGCCGACCGCTGACCCGACGGTCGCGCCGACCCCCGACCCGACGGTCGCGCCGGTCCCGACCACCGACTACATCGTCTCGTTCGTCGGCGGCACGCCAGCCTCGACCCGCGACGCCATCCTGGCCGCCGCCGGAGTCGTGGTCGTGGACTCCATTCCTGCCCTGGGCATGTACGTCATCGCCGTCCCCGCCGGCTCCAGCGCCCTCGTCGACCTCCGCGCCGACCCCAGCGTCGTCCGTGTGGATCTCGACCGCGTGCGCGACACAGAGGCCACGCCCAGCGACACCGCCTTCGCCGACCAGTGGGCCCTCGAGAAGATCGGCTGGACCAGCGTCTTCGGCACCGTCACCCCCGCCGGCACCGCGGTCGTGGCCCTGCTGGACACCGGCGTCGATTCCTCGAACCCGGACCTCACCGGGCAGCTCGTCGCCGGCACCTCGATCCTCGACGGCTCCGCCGGCACCACCGACCCCAACGGCCACGGCACCGCGATGGCGGGCATCATCGCCGCCCTCACTGACAACGGCACGGGCATCGCCGGCGTCGGCTACGCGGGCGTGCGGGTCATGCCGATCACCGTCCTCGACGCCGCCGGCCTGGGCGCCGACAGCGACATCATCGAGGGCATCGTCTGGGCCGTTGGGCACGGCGCCGACGTCATCAACATGAGCTTCAGCAACCCCGGCTACTCCGCGTCGCTCCAGGCGGCCGTCGACTACGCCTGGGCGCGCGACGTCGTCGTGGTGGCCGCGACCGGTAACGACGGTTCCTCCTCCGTCACCTTCCCGGCCGGCGACCGCGGGGTCATCGGCGTCTCGAACACCGACCAGGCCGACGCCCTCAACACTTCGTCGAACTTCGGCGCGGACACGTTCCTCGCCGCCCCGGGTACCGACATCGTGGCGACCGCCGTCGGCGGCGGCACGACGTCCATCACCGGCACCTCCGCCTCGTCGGCTATCGTTGCCGCCGCGGCTGCCCTTCTTCGTGCCGTCGACCCCTCCGCGAGCAACGGCGTCATCGCCGGTCGCCTCGCCCGGTCCGCCGACCCCGCAGGCACCGCCGAGCAGACCGGCAACGGCCGCCTGAACCTCGGTCGGGCGGTGACCGACACCGCAACAGACATCGTCGTCCCGACGGGCGCCCCGGGCGGGGGCCCGTTCGTGGGGCCGTACGTGGCAGCGGCTCAGTCAACCATCAGCGGGATTGTCAAGAGTTTCGCTACCGACCTCCCAGTCTCGGGCGCGACGGTCACAGTCACGTGTTCCACCCCCACCTGCTCGTCGACGACCCCGACCTATGCGGGCGGTGGCTCGTCGACCAATTCCACAGGGCAGTACTCTTCTCAGCCGAATTTCAGTCCGGGCAGCGCTACCCCGACCGTTATGGTGAGCGCTTCAGCTCCCGGCTATCAGCTGGTAGCGCTGCCTACATTCCAAGTCGGTAACGGGGACTCGTACACGAAGGATTTCTCGCTCACTCCGGTCAACAGCGCCCCGAGCGCGACCTCGCAGTCGGTCACGACGAACGAGGACACGGCGAAGACGATCAACCTCTCGGGAAGCGACGTTGACGGCAACGTCCTGACATTCGCGATCGTTGACGCTCCGAGCCACGGCAGCCTCGGACTGATCGGGTCGGTCACTTGCACGGGGACGGCGCCCAAGTCGTGCACTGCGGACGTGACCTACACGCCCGCCGCGAACACCAACGGCGTCGACAGCTTCACCTTCAAGTCGAACGACGGCACGCTCGATTCGACCGCGGCCGCCGTGGTCACGATCACCGTCACCCCGGTCAACGACGCACCCACGATCAGCGACACCGCCGACCAGTCCACGCTGGAGGACACCGCCAAGGGCCCGATCTCGTTCACCGTTGGTGACGTCGAGACCGCAGCCGACTCGCTCCTCGTCTCGGCCACGTCCTCGAACACCACGCTCGTCCCGAACGCGAACATCACGCTCGGTGGATCGGGTGCCAGCCGGACGATCACGCTGGCGCCGGCCGCGAATCTCAGCGGCACCACGACGATCACGGTCACCGTCTCTGACGGAAGCCTCACCGCCTCCGACACCTTCGTCCTGACCGTCACCCCGGTCAACGACGCGCCGCTCGCGGTCGGTAATAGCTACTCGACGAACGAGGACACGCTTCTCAATGTCGGTGCCCCCGGCATCCTGGCCAACGACTCCGACATCGACTCGAGCAGCCTGACGGCCACTCTGGTGGACAACGTGGGCCACGGCGCCCTCACGCTCCACGCCAACGGGAGCTTCGACTACACGCCGGCGCCCAACTACTACGGATCCGACTCGTTCACCTATAAGGCGAGCGACGGCTTCCTCGACAGCAACGTCGTTACGGTCTCGATCACGGTCACCGCCGTGAACGATGCACCTGTCTGTCAGGACCAGGGAACCGCGGTCGTCGAGGACGGCACGCTCAGCTCGAGCGTGACCCCGTGCTCCGACGTCGAGGGCAGCTCGCTCAGCTACGCGCTGGGCTCGAGCGTGACCCACGGGACGCTGACCTTGTACGCGAACGGCGCGTTCACCTATAGCCCGGCGCTCAATTACAACGGCTCCGACAGTTTCACGTTCACGACCAGCGACGGCGACCTTGATTCAAATGTCGCGACGCTCACGGTCACCGTCACGTCTGTCAACGACGCCCCGGTCCTGGCCCTGATCGGCCCCAAGACCGTCGACGAGGAGACGACCCTCGCCATCACAGCGACGGCGAGCGACATCGACGGGGATTCCCTCGTCTTCAGCCTGGTCGGTGCCCCGACCGGTGCCGCCATCACGGCCGGCGGCGTCTTCAGCTGGACCCCGACCGAGACCCAGGGCCCCGGCGACTACACCTTCGACGTCGTCGTGAGCGACGGCCTCCTCAGCGACGCCGAGACGATCACCGTCACGGTCGACGAGGTCAACGTCGCCCCGGTCCTCGCCCTGATCGGCGACCAGACCGTCGCCGAGGGTTCGACTCTTTCGTTCACCACGAGCGCGTCCGATCACGACCTGCCTGCGAACGGGTTGGTCTTCAGCCTCATCGGTGCACCGGCCGGCGCCGCGATCGATCCCTCGACGGGTGCCTTCAGCTGGACGCCTGCGGACAACGGCACGGCAACGTTCCGTGTTCGCGCGACCGACGATGGGACGCCGCCGCTCTTCGACGAGGAAGAGATAACCGTCACGGTCGGCAACGTCGCCCCGACGGCCGTGCTCGGCAACGACGGCCCGGTGAACGAGGGCAGCCCAACCACGATTGCCTTCAGCGCCCAGTTCGATCCGAGCCCGACCGACATCACGGCCGGATTCCGCTACGCCTTCAGCTGCACCAGTGGCGACCTGGCCGCGGCGACCTGGGCCGCCGCCGGCACGTCTGCCTCGACCTCGTGCACGTTCTCCGACGGCCCGGCGACCCAGACGGTCAAGGCCCGGATCATCGACAAGGACGGCGGCTACACCGAGTACACCACCGACGTCACCGTCGACAACGTCGCCCCGACGGTCGCCTTCACGGGCGGCCCGGTCCTCGTCAACGAGGGGACGGCCCAGTACACGTACAGCTACTCGATCAGCGACCCGGGCGTCGACGCGGTCAGCTCGGTCGCGGTCAGCTGCGGCACCGGCGGCACGCTCGTCGGCGACTCGGCGACGAACACCGACACCGCGGGCAGCTTCAAGTGCCAGTTCCTCGACGGCCCGGCCACGCCGACCGTCACCGTCCGGGCGACCGACTCCGATGACGACGCCGGCAACACCGCCGAGCGCGCGGTCACCGTCGACAACGTCGCCCCGACGGTCGATCCGGTCACCGTAACCCTCGACCCGGTCACGCACATCGCGACGGCAACGGCGTCGTTCACGGATCCGGGCATCCTCGACACGCACACCGCCACGGTGACCTGGAATGTCGGCGGAACCGGCCCGATCGTGACTCTCGTCGAGAGCGGCGGCTCCGGCACCGTCACCGGGAAGATCACGATCGGTGCGGGATGCTACCCGACGCTGACCGCGACCGTCACGGTGACGGACAAGGACGGCGGGGGCGGCTCGCGGTCTGGCACCCTTGTCGGCTCGGCCGACGCCTATGCCGCGAGCTTCCAGGCACCGATCAAGGACAACGAGCGGAACATCGCCAAGTACGGGAACGTCGTCCCGATCAAGGTGACGCTCGTCAGCTCCTGCACTGGTGCTGCGATCACGACAGCGAGCCTCTTCGTGACCCTGACGCCGGGCCCCAATGGTGAGTACATCGATACCACGAACATCGTCGCGGAGAGCGTAAGCGCCGCCGACACCCTCAATCTCATGCGGCTCAATGGCTCCGGGTATATCTACAACCTCACGACCAAGGGCCTGACGCCGTCCATGGACTACGCGGTCCGGATCCGATCCGGCTCCTCGTCCGGCCCGATCATCCTCCAGGCCGTCCTCCAGCCGAAGAAGTAGGCCAAGCCACCGTCCAGCAGACCGAGGCCGGGCCAAGTGCCCGGCCTCGGTCTGATTGTGCCGCCTCCGCTTGAACAGGCAATCCTTCGTGGCCACGCGGCCATTGAGCCAGATCTCGCGCTGGTGTCTGTTGGGGCACGAACGTCGATAGACTCCGGCTCCGAGTGGCTGTCCCAGCTCAGGCACAGCCGCCTCACGCTTGCGGCACTCGACGATCTCATCGAGAACGACACGCTCGGCTCGTGCCTCGAGCAGGGTCGCTCGCGTAGCGACGGCGGGACGAGGCCCGGGGATCTCTTGCGGGTCATGCGGGGCGCCGACCCACCCGCACTGTCGTTCATGCCACGGACCATGACCCGGAGCGCTGCGGATGTGCGCCTGCGGGTTACCGGCGTCGTCCGCAGGCTACGTGTCGATGAGGTAGGCGAGGAACGCCGCGGGCACGGCCCATGCCGTGTCACGTGACGTCGTGTCGAGGACGTTCCTGGTGGCAAGGACCCCCATCCACCTGGATGCGTTCACGGTGGCCGCCTCGCCGCGCCATCGATCCTCGGTGTACTTGCTCTCGATCGCGGAGCCGCACAGGTCCTGCGAGATGAAGTCGATCTCCTTGCGCGTGGGCGTCCTCCGGTAGAACAAGCGGTCCTCGCCGGTCCACGACGCCCCGTCCTCGACCTGGCGGCGACGGATCGCCAGGCCGAGCTGCATCTCGGTCAGGACGGTCGCATCGATGTCCGGGCGCTGGTCGTTCCGCAGGTGCATCAGCCTGGCAAGCATCGGATCAGAGGCGTAGTACTTTGCCTGCCCCCGTTCGAGCGCGAGCCATGCCTTCCCCGTGCGCTGGGGGACAGACCAGGCGAGGAACGAGTTGCGGAGGCAGGTGAGGTGCCGCTCCACCGTGTGATGTTCCAGGTCGAGGTCCGCGGCGACCGACCGAAGGCTGAGCGGGCTACCCATCCCGGTCATCACCCGCGAGTAGAGGGCGCTCGTCCGGGTCTCGCTCAGACTGCTGGCCGAGAAGGCGTCGCGAAAGACGGTGCGGCGTTGTCTTTCAGACTTGACAGGTGAAGCCTATGCAGTATCCTGACAGATACAGCATGGAGAGCATATGATGCGCAAGAAGCCGTTTCTGACACCAGCCGACATCGCCAAAGAGTTGGACATCAGTTCGACGACCGTTATGCGCAAGATCCATGCCGGCGAGATCCCGGCAATCGCCGTCTCCGAGCGCATCTACCGGATCCCAGCTGCGAGCTTCGAGATGTACAAGGCCGGCCGACTACGGACCGCAGAGCCGGCGCCGATGGGTGGCCGGAAGCCGCGGCCGCGAATCGGTGAAGGCGAGTCGATGCCAAACTCGGAACGGACACCGCCCGCCAGGCACGCGTAGGTGGCAACGCTGCCGCAACTCCAGTCACGCCTGGGGCGTCTCGCGGCAACGCTCTGGAATTTCGGGGCCGAGTTCCCAGTTCCCACCCTGGACTCGTATGCCTCCGGCGAAATGGGCTTCTCGTTCACGGCCAGGATGCCGGGGTCCGACGCTCCGAAGGCCGCGACCATCAGGATCGTGGAGATCTGGGCGCCAGATGCCGGGGAGTTCGTTCGCGTCGAGTACGACTACGACTTTGTCGAGCACCCGCTCAACCGGAGGCGCGCCTTCCATCGTCACTTCGAGGACGACTTCCTGCGCGAGTTCGGCGTCACCGTCCACGAGCATTGCGAAGAGATCTCTGGCATGCGGGCGTGCGAGCACTACTTCGGGCTTCCGGTCGACGCGGACGAGGCCATCCGTCACTTCACGATCCGATGGGGGCAGCCTGGCCCACTCGGTTGTGACCAACTCCGGTGCATTCGCTGACGGTGGGCGCGGGGTCTCGCCCGTCCTCGACGACCTCTTCGGCAGTGGCCTTGCGCTCGTGACCGAGGTTATCCATAATGTAACTGGACTTACAGGAAGGATAACTTGATGAGACTGGTCCCCGGCGATGCGGCCTTCGCGATCTACGGCCATCTCGCCTTGCACGAGGGCGAGCGGCGAACGCTGTCCGAACTGGCCTCGGCCACGGGCCGTTCCGAGCCGGTCGCGCTCAAGGCTCTCAGGGGCCTCGTCGCCGAGGCACTCGTGATCTCGGACCCGAAGCCAGCCGGAACGGGTCGCGGGTCCCTGTACCGCGTCAACACCGCGAGCCCGATCTTCCCGGAGCTGCGCCAGGTCGTCGTCAAGATGCTCGGGGGAACGACGATGCTCCGCGACGCCATCGAGAAGAACCCCTCCGTTGATGCCGCTGCGATCTTCGGTTCGGTCGCCGCCGGGACGGACCGGCGGACCGGCAACCTCTCCGACATCGATCTGCTCGTCATCTTCGCCGACGGGAGCACGAGCGATGACCGTTTCGCCGTTCGCTCCGCGATCAGCGCGGTGGCGGAGAAGCTCAACCGGGAGATCAGCGTGCAGGCACTGCTTCGTTCCGAGTGGGAGGACGGGCGCAGGACCAATCGGGTCCTGCGGCGCATCGCCGAGGGCGACCTCCTCACCCTGAAGGGGACGGTCTGATGCCGAAGCTCGCACCCGAGGATCCCCGCGACATCGAGGCTCTCCTCGTCAAGTTCGGGACTCTCGACATCGGCATCGATCCCGAGGAGATCCACGAGCTTCTCGAGCAATCGGACGAGGAGATCCGGGAGGCGGAGTGGGACCTCAAAGGGCAGTTCCCGAACGGAGTCCTGAAGAGCGCCGAGATGGCGATCCTCAAGATGGCACTCGCCCTCGCGCTCGGGTACTGTCGGCGGCTCGCAAGACGCGACGAGTTCGATCCCGCGAAGGGTGCGCGCGCCCACCGGAATGCGGCGCTCCTGCTGTGGTTCTGGGCCAGGGCGAGTCTGCCGTCGGCGGAACCGGTCGCCGCTCAGCTCGTTGACATCGTCACCGCACGGAACAGCTACGGCTACGAGGGCCAGACCATCGCCCTGAGCGAGGCCGAGGACTTCGCCGGACTCGTGAAGGAGATGCGCGTCGACCTAGGTGACGAGCCGATCGTCATCTACGACCGCAAGATGGCGGAGCTGGCCGCGGCGAGACGAGAACCGCCCGGCAGGCGCTGAATGCCCCGCGGCTAGTGGTCTCGCGCGCAGCACGCGGGCACTGGGCCCGTCCCCGACGTGACGGACCCTGGAGTCTCCCTCACGGGGCGTGAACCTGGCCGGCGTTCCGCGCGCCGCAGAGATCGAACGAGAAGTCCGTCGCCTCGGCCGGCCGATCCGGACGACGCCGGGTGACGTGGTGCGGGCCGGCTGACCCGTCCGGCCAACGCGGCTCTCGGCCCCGTGGCCGCCGGGCTCAGCGGACGACGACGAAGGCCTTTCGCCGGCCCGGCCCGAACCGGTAGACCAGGAAGTCGTCATCGAACGAAATCGCCTGGGCGATGCCCAGCCGGTTCATGGCGGCGAAGCTCGTCCGGTCCACGATCGAGAAGTGCTGGTCCGTGAACGCCTCCCCGATCCCGAAGGCCACCTCGAGGTCCGCCGGTCCGACGGGCTCGACGGCCACGGTGCCAGCGCGGATGACCGCCCAGAATCGTTCCGCGGCGTCTCGTCCGAGACGATGTTGGATGAGGATCCAGGACTCGACCAGGACGTGATCCGACGTGATCAGGTCATCGGCCGCCGCGAGGGCCCCGACGGCCCGCTCGTGGCTCGCGTCGCCACGATCCGCAGCCGCGTAGAAAGCAGTGGTGTCGACGAACGTCGTCACCGCGGCGTTCGGCCGGTCGCGAGGGTTCGGTCGGCCGTGATGGCCTCCCCGAGGTAGGCGTCCTTGGCCGTCCCGACGTCCGACCCACCGGAGTCCCCCAGGTCGAACAGCGCGGCGACGTCCTTCCCTGGGCGCGGGCCCCGCCCGGGGTCTCCTGGGGCCCGTACGAAGGGCCCAACGGGTCCCGGTGCCGCGGCGCACCGGAACGGTGACCAAGGGGCACTCAGGTGGTCATGAGCGGGAGTGGAGCGCCCACCGGCGGGCCTCTTGCGTGCCCGCCGGCCGCCGCGCCGACCGCCCAAGTTGACACCCCCGCCAACCCACCCCAGAATCGGTGGGCCCCGATGACTGATCACCCGCGCCCATCCAACCCCGGCGACGCCGCACCACGCGTGGCCGCGAGTCCACGAACCGCGCGGACCAGCACCTCGTGACCCCTTCAAGTCCAGGCGCGTCCGTGCGCCGCACGGTCGCGGTCGTGCTGGCGGCCGGGCTCGGCACCCGGATGAAATCCGCGACGCCCAAGGTCCTGCACCGCATCTGCGGGCGCCCGATGATCGACTACGTGCTCGATGCCGCCATCGCGGCCACCGGCTCGCGCCCACTCGTCGTCTACTCGCCCCCGACCGAGGCGGTTCGTGACGCGGTCGCGGGGCGCGCCGACGCGGCCCTCCAGGACATGCCGCGCGGGACCGGGGACGCGCTGCGGGCCGCGCTCGACGCCCTGGGCGACGAGGTGGACGAGGTCCTCGTCCTCTCGGGCGACGTGCCGCTCGTCCGCGCGGACCTGCTCTCGGCGCTGCTCGAGGCGCGGGCGATGGACGCCGCCGCCCTGTCGCTCGTGTCCGTGGATGCCATCGACCCCACGGGGCTCGGGCGGGTCGTCCGCAACGACGGCGGGACCGTCGAGCGGATCGTGGAGGACAAGGACGCCACCGAGGAGGAGCGGGGGATCAGCGAGATCAACGCCGGCCTCTATGCCATCGACGCGCAATGGCTTCGCCGCCGCATCGGCGATCTGCGACCCTCCCCGACGACGGGCGAGCTGTACCTCACGGATCTCGTGCGGTTCGCGCGCGAGGACGGACGCCTCGTGGCCGCGCTGGACGTGGACGACGACGGGCGCCTCACCGGCATCAACGATCGCGCCCAGCTTGCCCGCGCCGAGTGGGACATGCGGGTCGAGGTCAACGACCGCTGGATGCGGTCGGGCGTGACGATGGTGGACCCCTCCACGGTCTACCTGGACCACGGTGTGGAGCTGGCGCAGGACGTGGTCCTGGAGCCCAACGTCATCCTCCGGGGCGCCACGCGGATCGGCGCGGGGACGCGGATCGCCGCGGGGTCGCAGATCGTGGACTCGGTCATCGGGGCGGGCTGCGTGGTGTGGGCGAGCATCATCGAGCGCTCGACGGTCGAGGACGACGTCACGATCGGCCCGATGAGCCACCTTCGGCCGGGCGCCCACGTCGGCCGGCGCAGCGAGATCGGCAACTACGCCGAGATCAAGAACAGCCGCCTCGGCGAGCACGTCCGCCAGCACCACACCAGCTATCTCGGCGATGCGGACGTGGGGGCCGACACCAACGTGGGCGCCGGGACCATCACGGCCAACTACGACGGCGTGCGCAAGCATCGGACGACGATCGGCGAGGGTGTCTTCCTGGGCGTCGACACGATGCTCGTCGCGCCGCTGACCGTCGGCGATGGGGCCAAGACGGGCGCCGGGGCCGTGGTCACCCGGGACGTCCCGCCGGGCAAGCTCGCGGTGGGCGTGCCCGCGCGGATGCGCGACCCGAGGCCGATCCCGCCGAAGGACGAGGCACCCGGCTGATGGGCGACACCCTCATCGAGCTCGCCATCATCGTCTTCCTGGTCATGCTCAACGCCGTGTTCGTGGCCGCCGAGATCGCGCTCGTCTCGCTGCGGCCGAGCCGGGTGGAGCAGCTGCTCGACGAGGGCCGCCGCGGCGCGGTGCGCGTGCGCCGGCTGACCAGCGATCCCGCCCGGTTCCTCGCGGTGATCCAGCTCGCGATCACCTTCATCGGCTTCCTCGCCTCGGCGTTCGCCGGCGTGAGCCTCGCCAAGCGTCTCTCGGAGCTGTTCACCTCGCTCGGCATGGGGGCCGACGTCGCCGTGGCCATCGGCCTCCTCCTCGTGACGATCCTGCTGTCGCTGTTCACCATCGTGTTCGGCGAGCTGGTGCCCAAGAGCCTCGCCCTCGCGCACCCGGAGGCGTTCGCGCTGGGCCTCGCCCGCCCGGTGGACCTCATCGGCCGGATCTTCCGGCCCGTCGTCGCCTTCCTGACCATCACAACCCGCACGATCGCCCGTCTCCTGGGCGCGGAGGTCAGCTCCGAGGCCCAGATCACCGCCGAGGAGCTGCGGCTCATCGTGGAGCGCGGCGGCGAGCAGGGAGTCCTCGAGGCCGAGGAGGAGCAGATGATCAACGCGGTCATCGAGCTCGGCGGCCGGCGGATCCACGAGGTCATGGTTCCACGAACCGCGATCGCCGCCCTGGCCGCCTCGGCCACGGTCGACGAGGTCATCGACAAGGTCATCGAGGAGGGCCACTCCCGGGTCCCGGTCTACGAGGGCTCCGTGGACGAGATCGTGGGCATCCTCTACGCCAAGGACCTGCTGCCGTTCCTCAAGTCCACGGTCACGGCCATGCCGGACCTGCGGATGCTGCTGCGGACCCCGGTCTTCGTGCCCGAGTCGATGTCGATCGACGATCTGCTCCACGAGTTCCAGCGGCGCAAGGTCCACATCGCCATCGTGCTCGACGAGTACGGCGGCACCGCGGGCCTGGTCACGATCGAGGACCTGCTCGAGGAGATCGTGGGCGAGATCCAGGACGAGTACGACGAGGAGGAGCCCCTTGTCGAGCGGCTCGATGAGGACCGCGCCCGCATCGACGGTCGTGCGGCGGTCGAGGACATGCTCGACATCTGGGACATCAAGATCCCGCTCGAGGACGACGACGAGTACGACACGGTCGGCGGCCTCGTCTACCACCGCGTCGGCGGCATCCCGCGGCCGGGTGACGAGGTGCGGGTGGATGGCCTGCGCCTGACGGTGGAGACCACCGATGGGCGGCGCGTGGGCAAGGTGATGGTCGTGCGCGAGCGCGCGATCGAGGACGCGTCGGCGGCGGGCGGGGACGAGTAGCCCGCCGGGTCCGCTCGGGTCAGCCCCAGGTGGTGTCTCCGACCGACAGCTGGATCTGGCGCAGGACGTCCTCGCGCTCCGCGAGCTCCGCTCGCTGGCAGGTCACCCAGAGCGCCCAGGGGCCGGCATCGGTCACGAGGTAGTACTGGAGATGGACGGTCTCGCCGCCGGGCTCGTCCGGGCTGGTCATCTCCAGGCGCAGCGCCTCGCCCAGCGGGAGATCCACCCGGCCCAACGAACGGATCAGCGCGTTCGGCGCGGCAGGATGGATGCCGTACCGCCACCCGCGCAACAGGGTTCCGGGCTGCTCGGTCACCGTGACCTCCTGTTCCAGCTCGGCCTGCCGAAGCCAGCCGCCGGGTCCCGCCCCGGGTGCCGCGTCAGGCGCTGATCACTCCGACGATGATGCCCTTGAGCTTCTCGCGGGCCGCCGACTCGACGACCGTGAGGGCCTCGAGCTCCGCGAGGCACGCGTCGCGGTGGCGCTGCGCCTCGGCGCGGGTGAAGTCCTGGGCGCCAGAGCGCTCGAGGATCTCGACGATCTCCGCGACATCACCGTCCGTGGGCCCGGACTTCGCGTAGAGCTCCGTGAGCCGCGCGCGATCGGCGGCCACGGCGTGCTGGAACGCGTACAGCACGGGCAGGGTCTTCTTGTGCCGGGCGACGTCCGTCGGCACCTTGCCGGTCTTGTGCTCCTGCCCCCAGATGCCCAGGAGGTCGTCGTTGAGCTGGAACGCGAGGCCCAGCGACCAGCCGAAGCGGCGGTAGCCGCTGATGGTGTCCTCGTCGTCCGTCGCCAGCAGCGCGCCGGCCTCGATGGAGGCCGAGATGAGCGCCGCGGTCTTGCGGCCGATCATGTCGAAGTAGAGCTCCACCGTCATCGGCTCGTCCGACGCGGACGTCGCGATGTCGATGTACTGGCCCTCGCACAGCAGCACGCACGTGGCGTCGTAGAGGCGCATCAGGCGCAGGACCTTGCTGTCGGAGAAGCCGAGGTCCGTGAGCCGGTGGAGCGCGACGCGGCTCAGGCTGAAGATCAGGTCGCCGGTGTTGATCGCCTGGGGCACGCCGTGGACCGCCCACAGCGTGGCCCGGTGGCGCCGCTCCACGTCCCCGTCCTCGATGTCGTCGTGGACGAGGCTGAAGTTGTGGCCCAGCTCCACCGCGGCGGCGCCGGGGAGGGCGCGGGCATGATCGCCGGCGATGGACGTGTAGGCGAGGAGGCCCAGGAGGGGCCGCATGCGCTTGCCGCGCGGCCCGTCGGACCCGTCCAGGCCGAGGTGGTAGCGGATCATCTCGTACACGCCGACCGTGGATTCGTCGCGATCGCCGACGACGCGGAGGATCTCCGCCTCGGTATCGGCGAGGAGCTGGCCCAGGTCGATGTCGTTCGTGACGGTCATGATGGGAGGGAGTGTAGCGGGATTTGGCATAAACGTGTTCGCAAGAAGTAGCCTGTTGGATGCGTCCCTTCGGAGGCAGGCCCGGGGTGCGGAACGGGCTTGACCGGAGACGCTACCGTCGAGGCGGATGGCGTCCCTGAACCTCGCCCTGCGCTTCCTGCTCGAGCTGTGCGGCATCGTCGCGCTCGCCGCCTGCGGGTGGAGCGTCTCGGAGGCGTTGCCCGTCCGGCTGGCGGCGGCCGTCGTCGCGCCGGGCGTCCTCATCGTGGCCTGGGGCCTGGTCGTCGCGCCCAAGTCGCGCAACGCCGTCTCGCAGACGGCCCGGATGCTCATCGGGACCGTCCTCCTGCTGGGCTCCGCCGGAGCCCTTGCCCTCGCCGGTCAGCCGGCGATCGCCGCCGCATTCGCGGCCGTCAACGTGGTCAACACCACCCTGCTGCTCGCGCTGGGCGGCCCCGGAGGAACCCTGCATGCGGATCGCGCCCCGGATCCATCGCGTCGGGCCTGACAGCATCGTCAACTCGTACCTCGTTGAGGAGGGCGGGGAGGTGACGGTGATCGACGCCGGCGCCCCCGGACTCTGGGGGCGGGTCGCCGGCGAGCTCGCGGCGATGGGACGCTCCCTCGAGGACGTGCGGGCCATCGTCCTGACCCACGGGCACAGCGACCACGTGGGCTACGCGGAACGGGCGCGTCGCGAGCGCGGGTGGTGCGTGCTGGTGCACGAGGCCGACGAGGCGCTGGCGCGCGGCGAGGCGAAGAACCCGGCGAAGGGCGCCCGGATGCGGATCGGGCCGATGCTGGGCTTCGGCTGGTGGGCGATGCGGCGGGGGCTCCTGCGGGTGCCGCCGCTGGCGGAGGTCTCCACGTACGGTGACGGTGCCACGCTGGACGTGCCCGGGGCGCCACGGGTCGTGCTGGTGCCGGGGCACACGCCGGGTTCCGCCGCGCTGCACCTGGCCGGCCACGACGCGCTGTTCGTCGGCGACGCGATGGCGACCTACAACGTCACGTCGGGGGAGCGCGGGCCACGGGTCTCGGCGTTCTGCGCGGACTACGAGCAGGCCCGCGGGTCGCTGGCGCGGCTCGAGGGGCTGGGGGCGCGGCTGGTGCTCCCCGGGCACGGGGACGCGTTCGACGGGGGGATCGCGGAGGCGGTGCGCCTGGCGCGGGAGGCGCCGCTCCCGGGGTAGCCCAGTCCATCGCTCGCGCGCCCGGTTGCGGCTGCGCCGACCCGGCTGGGAGTCGAATCCCGGGTTGCTGTCGAGGAGCTGGGCCCCGATCCGGTCGAATCGGACCCTGAGCGCTGCGCGAAGACCCGTCGGATGGCTCCCACGTGAGTCGCGGGGGGAGTCGCGAGTCGCGGGGGGAGTCGCGGGGCCGGGCGAGCGCACCCTGCGCGCCCACGCCCCGCCCCTCGCCCGGAGTGCTACCGTCGGGTCGTGCCCGTGCCGCGCCGCTACGTCACCGATGCCATCGTCCTGTCCCGGTTCGACCTGGGTGAGGCGGATCGCGTCCTGACCCTGATCACCCCCGAGCACGGCAAGCTCAAGGCCATCGCCAAGGGGATCCGCCGCCCCACGAGCCGGCTCGGTGGCAGCCTCGAGCCGTTCGCGGAGCTCAACATCGCGCTCGCCCGCGGCCGCACCTTCGACGTCGTGACCGAGGTCCGCGTGGGCCACGCCTGGCTGAAGCTGCGCGACCGCCTCGAGAGCGCGGCGACGGCCTGGTACCTCGCGGAGCTCGCGGACCGCAGCCTGGAGGAGCGCCACGAGGCCCAGGCCCAGTACGCCCTCCTCCACCGCGCCTACGAGCTCCTCGATGCTGGCATGGCGCCCGGTCGCGTCGCCCGCTGGTACGAGATGCACCTCGCGGACGAGCTCGGCCAGCGTCCCGAGGTGGACCGCTGCGTGGAGTGCGACCGGATGCTGGAGGCCAGCGAGGCGTTCCGCTGGGTCCCGCCGCTGGGCGGCGTGATCTGCGGCCGCTGCCCCGGACCGCCCGCGGACCGGACGGCCCTGTCCCTCGACGCGCTCAAGCTGCTCAAGGCCTACCAGCGCCTGGACATCGAGGCGATCGCGGCCCTGCGCCTCGCCGAGAGCACGGAGCGCGAGGTCGAGGGAGCGATGCGCGACTTCATGCGCATCGCGCTCGAGCGCGACCCCCGCTCGCTCGCCTTCCTGGACGAGGTCCGCTCCCACCCCGCTCACGCACCCGCTCCGGCGTCCGCCCCAGGGCCTGCGCCCGTCTGAACCAGGAGGGAACAGGGATGGTCTTCGACACCGGCTCCGAGGGCGACGCGCACGCCCTCGATCGGCTCGGCAAGGACATGATCGGCTGGCTCACGACCGTCACCCCGGACGGGCAGCCCCAGACCTTCCCGATCTGGTTCCTGTGGGAGAACGGTGAGGCGCTGATCTACAGCGACCGCCGCGCGAAGCGCAACCTCAACATCCGGGTCAACCCGCGCGTGTCGCTGCACCTCAACGACGACGGGCAGGGCGGCGACATCGTGATCGTGGAGGGGGAGGCCCGCGTGGACGATGCCACGCCACAGGTCACGGAGAACGCCGCCTACCTGGCCAAGTACGGCGACCGGATCGACGCCTACCTCACGTCGGCCGAAGAGATGGCGACGATCTACAACGTGCCGCTCCGCATCCGCCCCACCCGCGGCCGGGCGTTCGGCGCATGAGCCGACGGGGACGGGTCGCGCTGGCCGCGGGCGCGGCGGCCGTCGGGGCGCTGGCGGTCGCGCGTCCCGCGCTGGACGCGCTGGCGGCGCACATCGAGGCGGGAATGAACCCGATCCTGCCCGGTCCCGCGACGCCCCCGAGCGACCGGGCCCGGGCGCTCCACGCGACCCTCCGGGTGGCGGACCTCCACGCGGACTCGCTGCTGTTCGGGCGGGACCTGCTGCGGCGGGCGGATTACGGACACGTCGACGTCCCGCGCATGATCGAGGGACGGGTGGCGCTCCAGGTCTTCTCGATGGCGGTGAAGACGCCGACCGGCCTCAACATCGAGCGCAACGACGACTCGACCGACGAGGTCATCAAGCTCGCCCTCGCGAAGCGCTGGCCGGCGGCCACCTGGCGCCGCCTCATGCCGCGGGTCGCGCATCTCGCCTCGAACGCCCGCCGGTTCGCGGCGGCCTCCGGCGGCACCTTCCGGATCATCGAGACCCGTGACGACCTGTTCGCCTACCTCGCCGACCACATGGCGAACCCCGGCATCGCGGCCGGCATGCTCTCGATCGAGGGAGCGCACGCGCTCGACGGCGACCCGGCCAACGTCGCGGCCGTGGCCGATCTCGGGATCCGGATGATCTCGCCGGCACACTTCTACGACACGGCGTTCGGCGGGTCGGCCCACGGGCTGGAGCAGCACGGCCTCACGCCGAAGGGCCACGACATGCTGCGGCGCATGGAGGCCCGCGGCGTGATCCTGGACGTGGCCCACAGCTCCGCCCGGACCATCGACGACGCGCTGGAGGCCAGCACGCGCCCGGTGGTCGCCTCGCACACGGGCGTGCGCGGCGTCCTCGACAACGCCCGCAACCTGTCGGATGGGCACCTCGACGGGATCGCGGCGACGGGCGGGCTCGTGGGGATCGGGTTCTGGCCGACGGCCTCGGGCGGTGACGACGCGGCGGCCATCGCGCGCTCCATCGCGTATGCCGTGGAGCGCATCGGCGCGGACCACGTCGCCCTGGGCTCGGACTGGGACGGCGCGGTGCCGGTCCCGTTCGATGCCGCGAACACGGTCCGCCTCACGGACGCGCTCCTCGACGTGGGCCTCGACGAGGCGGCGATCCGCGCGGTCATGGGCGAGAACGTGCTCCGGGTCCTGGCGACGGCGCGGCCCGCGGGCAGCGCCGTCCTCGCCCGGGTCCGCTACAGTCCGGCCATGCGCACCATCGAGAAGACCGTCCTCAACCCGAGCGGGATCCATGCCCGGCCGGGAGCCCTGTTCGTCCGGACCGCCGCGGGCTTCGGGAGCTCGATCACGATCGAGAACCTGGACCGCGAGACGCCCCCGATCAACGCGAAGTCCATCCTGTCGGTGATGGGCTCGGGTATGGCCAAGGGCCACCGGGTCCGCATCACCGCCGACGGCACGGACGAGGAAACGGCCATCGAGACGCTTGCCGCGCTCATCGACTCCGGGATCGGCGAGACGATCCCGGACTGACGGCACGCGCGCCGGCCTCGGCCGGCGGCCGCGTCACGCGTCCGGGCGGGGCGTCCCGATCTTGCGCTCCTGCCCGCGCAGGAGCCGTCCGATGTTGTCCCAGTGGAACAGCCACACCAGGCCGGCCCCGCCCACCGCGTACACGTACAGGAACGGATCCAGGGGCGTGACCGCGGTCACGATCGCGAGGCCGATCCCCGCGGCCGCGGACGCCGTGAGCGACCCCAGCGACGAGTAGCGCGTGATGAGGATCACCGCGGCGAACAGCGGGAGGATCCCGAAGGCGATGAGCGGCTGGAACGCCAGCAGCGACCCGAATGCCGGCGCCACGCCGCGCCCGCCCCCGAAGCCCAGGAACGGCGAGCGGCTGTGGCCGACGATCGACGCGAGGCCGGCCAGGACCTCCACCTCGATGCCGGCGCCCAGCGCCCGCGCGAGGAGCACCGCCGCGGTGCCCTTGAGCAGGTCCAGGATCCCGGACAGGAGCGCGAGGCGCGGCCCCAGGGCCCGCATGGTGTTGGCGCCGCCCGTCCGCCCACTGCCCATGGTCCGGGGGTCGGTGCCTCCGGTGAGCTTGGCGACGATCACGCCCCAGGGGATGCCGCCGATGAGGTAGCCGGCGCCGACCAGCACGACGGCACGCAGGATCTGCAAGGGTTCCACGGCTGGCGAGTATAGGCCCCGGCCGCCGCCCTACGGGGCCGCCTCCCACCGTGCGACCGCCTCGGCCAGGCGATCCGGCCGGCCGGCGTACCAGGCGGCGCGCTCCGGATCGAGCGCGCACTCGTCGGTCAGCGCCGCCAGGCAGCCGTTGACGGGGGCGCGGACGCCGACCCGCAGACCCGCCGCGGCCACCGCCCCGTTGAGCCAGCGCGCCTCGGTGGGCCCGGCCACCGGCGCGACGCCCGGGCCCGCACCGCCGCCGCGCACGTGGAGCCGCAGCGACGGCGACTTGCCGCCGCGGGCCCGCGCGATGGCGCGCGCGACGATCGGGCGGCCGATGGCCTCCGGCAGCGCCAGCCCGCGCAACAGCAGCGACACGTGCGCCCCCGGCAGCGCGACGGGCCGCAGACCCATCGCCCGCATGACCGCGACCGCCTCGTGGATCTGGCGCCGCTCGATCCGGTAGCCACGCGGGTCCGCGTAGACACGCCCTGGGTCCAGGTCCAGGATCGCGCCGGTCGCGTTGCCGACGAGGTTCGCGAGGAGCTTGGACCACTTCATGGCCGCGGCGTCCGGGTAGACGCGGGCCGGGAGGCCCGCCGCGGTCCAGGCGTCGGCGAGGCGGTGGGCGAGGCCATCGACCGCCACCGCCCCGGCCCCCGGCACCACGGCGATGCCCATGCCGCCGGTGCGCCGCCGCCGGACCCCGCCCGTGGCGGGCTCCACGGCCGTCGTTAGCGACCCGGCGAGGATGGGTGACGTGCGGGCCGCCCGGGCCGCTTCCTCGGCACCTGCGCCGTTCTGGACGGTCATGAGCGGTGCCGCCGGCCAGCGCGCGGCCGTCGCCAGCGCACCCGCGAGGTCGAACGCCTTGACGGCCACGAGGACGAGGTCCGGCTCGCCGGCAGCCGTCGGGTCGGCGAGGCGCCGGACCGGGACGGTGCGCGTGCCGCCGGGCTCCTCGATGACCAGGCGGCCCGGGTCCACGCCGTCGGGGGCGCGCCGGCCCAGCAGGACGACGTCACAGCCGCTGGCCGCGAGCATCCCGCCCAGGAACGAGCCGACGGCGCCCGGGCCCACCACGACCACGCGCAGCGGGGCGATCTCCACGGGCACGGCCTCCTCCAGCGGGGCGGCGGTCACCCTTGGCCGGTGATCACCGTCGTCAGCCAGAGACCATACCCGACCGTCGCGACCCCCACGACCGCGAGGACGCGCGTGATGATCCGCTCGATCCGCGCCGAGAAGCCGAAGTCGAACAGGATCGCCCGCACGCCCAGGAGCGCGTGCCACGTGACGGTGACCAGGAACGTGACCTCGAGCGCCACGATCACCGGGCTCGAGAGGTACGCCACCACCTGCGCGTAGTCGCGCAGGCCATCGGGCACGACGAAGTGGTTGGCGATCATGTGCAGCGTGACCAGACCCAGGACCGCGATCCCGGTCACGGCCTGGAGCACCCACCCCCACTCGCGGTGCTCGCCGGCCTCGGTCGCGTGGGCAAACGGGCGGTCGGGGGCCCCGGTGATGTGCGGCGACGAGACGGCCATGTCACACCACCCCGAAGATCCTGACGGCACCCGTCAGGGCGACGATCCCGGCGATGACCAGGAGGGCGACAAAGGCCGCCTTCTGGTGGTTGACGACGAGCCCGAAGCCGACCAGCGTGACGCGGATCCCGTTGAGCCCGTGGAGCAGCAGGCCCGCGAGCAGCACGACGTCGAACACCAGCAGGGGCGGGCTCGTGGCGAGCCCGACGAAGGCGTCCCATGCCTCCGGCCCCCGGGCGAGGGTCGAGAGGATGACGAGGTGCAGGTAGAGGTAGAGGAGGACGCCCAGCCCCGAGAGCCGGTTCAGGGCGAATGCCCAACCGCCCAGCCGCCGGTGCCGCGGGTCGAACCAGCCCGCGATCCCGCGCCGCCGCGCCGCGCCCGCCCGCCCGGTGCCGCCCTGACCGCTCATGCCACGCTCCCCGGGGTGCCGCCCCGCCCGTTGTCCGTGCCGCCCGCCCGCAGGTGGCTGATCGCCATCCGCAGCCGGTGGCGGAGCAGCCCGCGGCGCAGGTGCATGATCCCTTCGGCCGGCAGGGCGCCCGACGGGCACGCCTCGCTGCACTCGAACGCGAGGTGGCAGCGCCACGCGCCCTGGTCGCCGTCCACGAGCGCGAAGGCCCGGTCCGGGTCCGCGCCGCGCGGCTCCTCGATGATCCGCCAGGCGGCGGCGAGCACGCCCGGGCCCGCGTACGCGGCGTCGCTCGCCTCGATGGGGCACGCCGACACGCACAGCCCGCACTCGATGCAGTCCTCGAACCGCGTGAGCCGCTCGACGCCGGGCGCCGGGACGGCCCCGGGCACGGACTCGGAGCCGCGGACGAGGGGCATGCCCACGGCGTCGAAGGCCTCGTACAGGGCCTCGATGTCGGTCACGAGGTCGCTGACCACGGGCTGGTTCTGCATCGGCTCGACGGTCACCTCGCCGTGCGCGAGGTCCGCGAGGCGCGTCACGCACGCGAGCACATCGCGCCCGTTCACGCGCATGCCGCAGGTCCCGCAGCTGGCGTGGAAGCACGAGTGGCGGACGTCGAGGGTCGGGTCAACGTGCGCGCGCGCCCACGTGAGCGCCTCGAGCACCGTCGTCCGCGGCGTCCCGGCCGGCACCTCGAAGTTATCCCAGTGCGGGGCCTCATGGCCGCGCCCGGTCCGGAAGACCCGCAGGGTCCGGGTCGGGCCGTCGGGCCGCCGCTCCACGCACGAGGTGGACTGGGCGGGAGCGGTGGGCTCGGTCATGGTCGTCATGTCAGGCTGCCACCACCGTGCTGCGGTGGAACGCGGTATGCGGGAGGAGGACGACGTCCGCGGTGCGGCACGCGGCCTCGATGCCGAGCTTGCGCACCACGACGTCGGCGGTCGTCTCGGCCATGCCGCGCTGGGTGGTCGCCTTGCCGCCCGAGATGGTGACCAGGCCCTCGACGCCCTCGTCGGCCGCGTGGTCGAAGCACTTGAACGTCCGCGACAGCTCGCGGCCGCTGGTGGCGCCCCGCGAGCCGATCAGCGGCCGGGCGGCGGACCAGGCGGCGCGGATCTCGGCGCCGGCCAGGACGGGCAGCAGGCGCGAACCCTCCTCGAGCATCTTCGCGACGTGGTCCTCGGGGACGTCGAGATCGTCGGGATCGTCGGCGAGCCAGGAGCTGGTCCCGATGATCGAGAGGCCGCGCTGGGGGACGACGATGTCACCGTCGCCGGACGCGTGGAGCCGGCTCAGGACCATGTTGCATGCCCGGCCGCGCATCGCGACCAGCACGCCGGGCGAGGGCCGGACCGGGACGTCCACGCCGGCCATCTGGCCGATGAGGCCGCCCCACGGGCCGGCGGCGTTGACCACGATGTCCGCGCCGATCTCGTAGTTGCGGCCGGTCGCACGATCCCGCACCCTGACGCCGGTCACGCAGCCGGCCGACCCGGTCATGCCGGTGACCTCCGTGTAGGGGCGGATGTCGGCGCCGTTGGCGAGCGCCGTGGCGAAGAACCGGAGCGGCAGGCGGAGGGCATCCATGGTCCCGTCGGGGACCTGGGCGGCGCCGAGCAACGCGGGGTTGACCTGCGGCTCGTAGCGCAGCGCCTCGGCGCGGGAGAGCCAGCGCACCGGGATGTCCGCGGCCTCGCAGGCAGGCACGAACCGCTCGCGATACGCCATGTCCTCGTCGTCGAGGGCGACGAACAGCCCGTCGTCCTCCTCGAAGGAGCCCGGGGCGATGCGTCGCAGGATCCGGTTCTCGCGGATGCACTCGAGGGCAGACTCGGTGTCGTTGACGGCGTACCGGGCTCCGGAGTGGAGGAGTCCGTGGTGGCGTCCCGTGGTCCCCGACGTCAGCCCGTGGCGCTCCACGAGCACGACGCGGAGCCCCCGGAGCGCGAGATCGTGGGCGAGAGCACCACCGGTGCCTCCACCCCCGACGATCAGGACCTGAGGAGCGTTCGCATCCATCGCAATCGAGCCAAGGCTCGGGTCCGGGCGCGTCCGTGTCGAGAGCCGGTCCGACCGTCATGGCTGCGCCGGACGGCGTCCCGCCCGGGCCATCGGGTCCTCAACCGGCGGTGGTCACCCCGTTCGCCCGGTCCGCGGCGCGATAGGCGTCGGCCAGGATCTCGATCGGGTGCCGGGTGCGGACACCGGTCGCGGTCTCGATCTGCCAGCGACAGGTCTCGGAGTCGCAGGCGGCCACGGTGGCCCCCGAGTCCTTGACCTTCTTGAACAGCGGGGCCCCGACCTTCATCGCGATGTCGTACTTCTCCTTCTTCATCCCGTACGTGCCCGCGATGCCGCAGCAGTCGTGGTCCATGTCCTTCGCCCGGAGGCCCGGGACGAGCGCGAACAGGTCCAGCGCCGGCAGCCCGATGCCGTGGCTCCGGAGCTGGCACGGGGCGTGGTAGGGGAGGTCCTCGTCGAGCCGGCCGAAGCCGGTGTCGAGGCGCCCCTGCTCGTGGAGGTCGAGCAGGAACTCGCAGATGTCCCACGTGGCGTGCGACACGGCCTTCGTGTCGTCGTCGCGCATGTCGAGCATCTCCTCGTACTCGGCCTTCAGGGTGTGCGTGCACGAGGTGGAGGTCCCCACGATCCGGTAGCCCGCCCGCGCGAACTCGGCGAGGACCCTGTTGTTCTTGCAGGCGCGGTCCCGGGCGTCGTCGTACAGGCCGTTGCTGATCAGCGGGAGGCCGCAGCAGACCTGCTCCGGGACGATGGTCTCGAAGCCGTTCCGCTTGAGCACCCAGATCGCGGCCTCGGCCACATGCGGCTCGTAGTAGTTCGCCGAGCAGCCGTGGAAGTACACGATGGCACTGTCAGGCCCCGGGCGGTTCCTGAGGGTGCCGCCGTCGGGCCGCTTCGCCTGGCGCCGCTTCCAGGTGGACTGGAACGTGCGCTTGGCGAACTGCGGGAAAGGTGCCTTGCGGTGCACGCCGAGCGCCATCTCGAACGCCGCCCGCACGACGCGGTTGTGGAACGCAAAGTTGGCGAAGGGGGAGAACAGGACGCCCATCGACCCCGTGAGGTCGGTCTGGCCGAGGCCCCAGTCGCGCAGCCTGGGGCGCTTGCCCTCGCGCAGCCGGCCGCGGGCCTGGTTGTTCATCTCGGCGATCTTCACGCCGGCGGGGCACGCCGTCGTGCACCACCCGCAGCCCGAGCAGTAGTCCACCGAGTGGTCCGGGGACTTCGGGTTGACCGAGTGGGGGCCCTGGACCTGCTGCAGCCCGGCCAGGCGGTAGCGCTGGGCCTGCGGGCCCTCGTACTTGGGGCCCGCGAACAGGTCCGTGACCCGCATGACGGGGCACACGGTGTTGCAGACGTTGCACTTGAGGCACTCGTCCGAGGAGGCCGAGACGGGCCGCTCGTCGGCCGCCTCGCGGACGATGTCGGCGATGGTCACTGGTCGGTCCTCACAGCGAGCGGCTCGCGGCCGATCCGGGTCCTGGTCGCATCGGCGGCCAGCTCGTTGGCGGCCCGCCAGCCGCTGGCGACGGCGACCCCGTCGCCGCACCGCTCACGGAGCGACCGCTGGCCGGCCAGCAGCGCCCCCACGACGAGCACGTTGGACAGCGCCGTCGGCTGGTTGTCATGGCCCTGGGGCCGGAGGTGGCCGTCGGTGCAGATCCCGGCAGCCTCGATCGGGTGGCCGGCGGGGTCGAGCGCATCGGCGACGAGCCACGCGTCGTGCTCGGGGGCATCGACATGGAGGTGGAGCAGCGGCTCCACGATCCGGCCGGCGCCGGTGGCGACGAGCCCTCCGCCGGCGAGGCCGCCGGTCGCCAGGATGACGGCCTCCGTGCGGATCAGGTGCGACCGGGTCGCGGCCTCCATCTCGACGGCGGTCACACGGCCACCCTCGACGTGGATGCGATGCACGGCCTCGCCGATCTGCACGCGTCCGCCCGCGGCGCGGATGCGCTCGCGGAGGACGCGCCAGAGGCGCATGCCCGGGATGCTGGGCGGGACGAGCGGGACCTCGAACGGCTCCAGCGGCAGGCGGGCTCGCAGCTCCGACCAGGCCTCCCCGTGATGCTCGAGGCCGAACACGGCGGGCACGGCGACGCGCCCGGGCCGCCCGCCGGCGGCTTCCTTGATGGCGGCCGCGATCCGGCCGATGTCCTCGGCGCGCTGCGCGGGGTCGTCGAACCGGCGCGCAAGGTGGAGCGCGTTGAGGTTGTTGCGGCCCGCGATCCCGGCGAGCTCGACCGCGACGCCGGCCACGTGGCTCGGGCGATCGGCGCCCTGCCAGACCGCCTCGCGGCCCAGGCTGTCGGCGATCGCCGCCGGCCAGAAGTCCTTGAAGCCTGCGGGCCCGGCCACGATGAGCAGCTCGTCGCGGTCCCAGGGCCGGAGCGCGGGGGCCTGCGCCGCCGGCACGATGGCGACCCGCCGGGTCCCGCCGATCGCGGTGGGCACGCGCCGGATCGGCGCGTCGAGGGCGCCGGCATAGGGGAGCCCGCCGGCCTCGAGGCGCTCGAGGAGCCACGCGACGGAAGGTGCGACGTCCGGGGCGAGGAAGCTGTACGGGTGGTCCAGCTCCGCGAGACGGCTGACGCCCTCGGCGGGCGTGCGGACGCCCAGCGGCGCCGCGACATCCAGGCCGCCGGAGCCCCAGTGGGTGCTCGCGTGGCCCTTGGCGACCAGCGTGACGACCGCGCCCGCCTCGGCGAGGCGCGTGGCGGCGACCAGGCCCGAGAGGCCGGCGCCGATGACGACGACGTCAGCGTGCGGCATCGAGGCTCTCCTCATCGACCGCCGGAGCGGGGGCCGACGCCAGGGACTCGAGGCCCAGGACGCCGACGTAGATGCCGTTGGTCATCATCAGCTCCTGGAGCTGACGGCCCTCGGCGATGGGCCGGGTGCCCTTGAAGCGCTCGCGCAGGAAGCCGGTGAGCGCGCGGTCCGCGATGGCCGCGTGCAGGGCGCCGGTCCCGGGCCCGTGGCCGTCCACGATGTGCGCGCCGGGCGCGGGCTGGCCGGTGGTCGTGGTGTGCCGGTCCAGCCGCTCGGCGACGAGGCCCGCGACCCGGAACGTGCAGAACGCCCCCTGGCAGGGTCCCATGCCCACGCGGGTCCCACGCCTGACGTCGTCGATGCTGCATGGCCAGTGCGTGTCGAGGTACCCGTCCACCATGGCGCGGGACACGAGCTCGCACTCGCAGAGCAGGCCGGCATCGCCGCCGCCCTCCTCCTCGTGGTCCGCCAGCCGGTGGCCAAGCCAGTAGGTGTGCCCCGGGACCTGGCCCGGGAGCGCCTCCTCCGCGGTCGTGCAGCGGGTCGTAACGCCCAGCTTGGCGGCGACCACGTCGACGGTCTGCTCCGCCATCATCCGGTGGGTGGTGAGCTTGCCGCCCACGATCGAGACGAAGTTGTCCACGCCCTGGTCCGCGTGATCCAGGATCGCGTGGGCCCGGGAGATGGACCGGTTGCCGACGCCCGGGACCGCGTCCGCGGGGGGCTGGTACAGCGGCCGCACGCCCGCGTAGGCGCGCAGGATCCGCATCCGGGGCAGGTCCGGGAACATCTTGGTGCCCTCGGTGACGAGCCGGACGACCTCCTCGCGGGTGATGTCGTAGTCGTCGGGGTCCGGGACCTTGATGTCGGTCGTGCCCAGGATCGCGACGGTGTGGACGGGGACCATGATGTCGCCGTCGGCCGAGCGGTGGCAGCGGTTGATCACCGCGTCGGTCATCCGGTGGTTGTAGATGAGCATCGTGCCCTTGCCGGGCGTCATCTCCACCTTGACGTTCGCGAGGGCCGCGATCTGGCCCGCCCAGGCGCCGGCGGCCGAGACGACGAACCTGGTCCATACGCGGGCCACGGTTCCGGTGCGCTCGTCGCGGAGGGTCACCTCCGAGATGCGGTTGCCGATCAGCTCCATGCCGATGACCCGGTGGTAGGTCAGGGCCTTGCTGCCGTGCTGCTTCGCGTCCGCGATCGTCGCCTCGATCAGCAGCCACGGCTCGATGGAGCCGTCCGGCGTGCGGAAGGCGCGGCGGATCTTCGGGTTGAGCGCCGGCTCCCTGGCGAGCAGGTCCGCGACGCGGACCTCGTCGCAGTCGACACCGCTCTGGTTGCAGTTCTCGGCGAAGGCCTCGACGTATTCGTCGGGATCGTCGGGTGTCGCCACGAAGTAGCCGCCGGTGTCCTCGACGCTGGCGGGCGCGATCCGCCGCAGCACGCGGTTCTCGTCGATGCACTCGCGAGCAGCGAGCTTGTCCTTGCCGACGTACCGGCCCCCGGAGTGGAGGAGGCCGTGGTAGCGGCCCGTGGACCCGGTGCCGAAGTCGCCCCGCTCGACGAGCAGGGCTTTGAGGCCTCGCCGGGCCAGGTCCCGGAGGATCCCGGCGCCGGTGGCGCCGCCCCCGATGACGAGGACGTCGACGGTGTGCGGCACCGCCATGGTTGTCACCTCGCTGGGTGCCCGCGGGTCAACGCGCCCCGGGCTGCGTCATATGCCGGACCTCGTCGCTGGGGCGACGGTCCGAGCCTCACTCTAGCCCTTGGGCAAGGAGGCGGCGCCTTCGGCGGCCTCGAGGACCTCCTCCAGGGGAGAGCCGGTGCTCGCCTGGACGGCGGCGATCACGGCCCCTTCGACGATGGGACCGCGGCTCAGGCGCACGTTCTCGGGATCACCGAGCATCTCGAGCGCGGTTCGCGTGGCCAGGACGGCGCTGCCGAGGTCCGCGAGAACCACGACGCCCACGCCCGCATCCGCCTGCTCGATCGCCGCGGCGATGCGGGCGGCGTCCGTGCCGATCGTCCCATCCTCCATCCCGCCCGCCGGCACGATCCGGACGTCCGGCCCGGCCATCTGGCCGGCCAGCTCCGCGGTGCCCTCGGCGATGCGATCCGAATGCGAGACGACGACGAGCCCGACACAGGGTGCGGCTGCTGCTGTCACGATTCGCTCCCGGTCAAGTGACAGCCCCGGCGCCCGTGCGGGCGCCGGGGCTGTTCTGGTTCAGGTCCGGACGAGGCCTAGTCGACCCAGGCGAAGGTCCGGGTGACCGCCTTCTTCCACTGGGCGTACTCCTTCTCGCGGAGCGCCTCGTCCATCTTCGGCGTCCACTCGGCGTCCTTGGCCCAGTTCTCGCGCAGATCCTCGACCTCGGCCCAGTAGCCGACCGCGAGGCCGGCCGCATAGGCCGCGCCCAGGGCCGTGGTCTCGGCGACGACCGGCCGGATGACCGGGACGCCCAGGACATCGGCCTGGAACTGCATGAGCAGGTTGTTGAACACCATGCCGCCGTCGACCTTGAGGGCCGTGAGCGGAACGCCGGAGTCCTTGTTCATGGCGTCCAGGACTTCGCGCGTCTGCCACGCCGTCGCCTCGAGGACCGCACGTGCGATGTGGCCCTTGTTGACGTAGCGGGTCAGGCCGGCGATGACGCCGCGCGCGTCGTTCTTCCAGTACGGCGCGAACAGGCCGGAGAACGCCGGCACGAAGTACACGCCGCCGTTGTCCTCGACCGTGGCGGCCAGGGCCTCGACGTCCTGCGACTTCTCGATCATGCCGAGGTTGTCGCGCAGCCACTGGACCAGGGCACCGGTGATCGCGATGGAACCCTCGAGGGCATACACGGCCGGCTGGTCGCCGATCTTGTAGCTCATCGTGGTGAGCAGGCCGCTCTTGGACGGGACGATCTTCGTGCCCGTGTTCAGGACCATGAAGTTGCCCGTGCCGTAGGTGTTCTTCGCCTCGCCGGGCGAGAAGCACGTCTGGCCGAACAGGGCTGCCTGCTGATCGCCCAGGTCGCCTGCGACCGGCACACCGGCGAGGTCGCCGACGCACGTCCCGTAGACCTCGGACGAGGCCTTGATCGCGGGGAGCATGGACAGCGGGACGCCCATGATGCCCGCGATCTCGGCATCCCAGCTGAGGGTCTCGAGGTCCATGAGCATCGTGCGGCTGGCGTTAGTCACGTCCGTGACGTGCACGCCGCCGTTGACGCCGCCGGTGAGGTTCCAGATGCACCAGGTGTCCATGTTGCCGAACACCAGGTCGCCGGCCTCGGCCTTCGCGCGGGCGCCGGGGACGTTGTCCAGGATCCAGCGGATCTTGGGGCCCGAGAAGTAGGTGGCCAGCGGCAGGCCGACCTTCGCCCGGAAGCGGTCCTGGCCGCCGTCCTTGGCGAGCTCGTTGACGATGGTGTCGGTCCTCGTGTCCTGCCACACGATGGCGTTGAAGACGGGCTGACCCGTCTTCTTGTCCCAGACGAGCGCCGTCTCGCGCTGGTTGGTGACGCCCACGGCGGCGAGGTCGGCGGCGGTGATGCCGGCCTTGGCCAGGGCGCCCTTGATGACCTCCTGGCAGCGGGTCCAGATCTCGTTCGCGTCGTGCTCGACCCAACCGGGCTTCGGGTAGATCTGCTCATGTTCCTTCTGATCGATCGCGACCACGCTGCCGCTGTGGTCGAAGATCATGAACCGGGTGCTCGTGGTGCCCTGATCCAGGGCTCCGACGTACTTGCTCATGCGGATGGGTGCTCCTTGTGCGGTGCGGTGTGCCTACGCCTTGAAGAAGGCGTCGGCCATGGCCTTGAGGAGGAGATGCGAGGACGTCGCGCCCGGGTCCTGGTGACCCGCGCTTCGCTCTCCCAGGTAGCTCGCCCGACCCTTGCGGGCGACGAGCGGGATCGTGGCCCGCATGCCCTGCTCGGCGGCTGAGATGGCAGCGGCCAGGGCATCGGCCGGGGCGTCGCCCCGGTCGAACCCGGCCCGGAGGGCGTCGCGCGCCGGCAGGAGGGTGTCCAGCATGGTCTTGTCGCCTGGCTCGGCCTTGCCGCGCGCCTGGATGTCGGCGATGCCGGCCTCCAGACCCGTGACGAAGTCCGGGTAGTCGATCTCGGCCTTGCCGGCCACCGTGGCCCCGAACTTGCCGAAGAAACCCCAGTAGAGGGGGCCGCTGGCCCCACCCGTCTTGGAGACCATCGTCGACCCGACGCCCTTGAGGAGGGCGCCGACATCACCGGCCGGCAGCTCGGGAAGCTTGGCGATCACGGCCTGGAACCCCCGGTCCATGTTGATACCGTGGTCGGCATCGCCGATGGCCGAGTCCAGCTCGGTCAGGTACGCCTTCGCTTCGCCGAGCCGATCGGCGGCCAGCTTCAGCCAGGCCACCACGTCGTCATAGGAAATCGACGCGGTGCTCATGCGTGCTCCATCCCGCTCCCCGTGAGGGGCGCTCGGTCAGACGCCCCAGCGGAGGGCGGGGGTATTGACCGGGGCATCCCAGTACTTGGTCAGCTCGTCGTCGAGCTTGAGCAGCGTGATGGAGCAGCCGGCCATCTCGAGGGACGTGATGTAGTTGCCGACCAGGCTGCGGGTGATCGTCACGCCACGCGCTGCGCACATCTGCGCGAGCTTGTTGTAGATGATGTACAGCTCGACGAGCGGGGTGCCGCCGAGGCCGTTCACGAAGGCGAGGACGTTGTCCCCGGCCTTGAACGGCAGGTCGTCAAGGATCGGGGTGGCGAGCAGCTCGGTGATCTCGTCGGCCGTGGCGAGCTTCATCCGGGACCGGCCCGGCTCGCCATGGATCCCGACGCCGATCTCCATCTCGTCGTCCGCGATCTCGAAGGTGGGCTTGCCGGCGGCCGGGACGGTGCAGCTGGTGAGCGCCATGCCCATCGAGCGGACGTTGTCCTGGACCTTCTGGCAGAGCGCCGTGACGGTGGCGAGGTCGGCACCGGCCTCGGCGGCCGCCCCGACGATCTTCTCCGCCAGCACCGTGCCGCCGACGCCGCGCCGGCCGGCCGTGTATAGGGAATCCTTGACCGCGACGTCGTCGGCGATGACGACCGCCGTGACCTCATGCCCCTCTTCGCGCGCCATCTCGGCCGCGATCTCGAAGTTCATGATGTCGCCGGTGTAGTTCTTGACGATGTGCAGCACGCCCGCACCGCCGTCCACGGCCTTGGTGGCCGCGAGCATCTGGTCCGGGACGGGCGAGGTGAAGACCGCGCCCGGGCAGGCCGCGTCGAGCATGCCCATGCCCACGAAACCGCCGTGCATCGGCTCGTGACCCGAGCCGCCACCCGAGATGACGCCGACCTTGCCGGCGCGCGGGGCGTCCTTGCGGACGACGATGTTCGGCTCCTCGACCCGGATGTATCCCGGATGGGCGGCGAGCATCCCGGCGAGCGCCTCGTCGACGACGTTCTCAGGTGCGTTGATGAGCTTCTTCATGCGCTCTCCCCGTTGTAAGTGGAGGAGGGCTCGCCGCCGGGAACCGGAGGGAACCCCGGCGGCGAGCGGGCCGTTCGCTAGAACGTCAACGAGGTCAGGCGGGCAGCTTGACGATGTTGATCCAGAGGTTGTTGTAGATCAGGGCCGCGATGATGCCGCCGACGATCGGGCCGACGACCGGGACCCAGGAGTACGCCCAGTCCGAGCCGCCCTTCCCGGGGATCGGCAGGAGCTGGTGGATGATGCGCGGGCCCAGGTCGCGGGCAGGGTTGATCGCGTACCCGGTCGTGCCGCCGAGCGACATGCCGATGGAGAAGACGAGGATGGCGACGGGCATGGCGCCGAGCGACGCGAGGCCGGCGGCGCTGCCGTTGGAGCCGAACGCGAGGACCACGAACACCAGCACGAAGGTGCCGATGACCTCAGACACGAAGTTGAGCGGGATGTTGCGGATGGCCGGGCCGGTGCTGAAGACCGCGAGCTTGAGGCCCGGATCTTCGGTCTCCACCCAATGCGGCCAGTAGTGCAGGGCCACGAGGGCGGCGCCGATGATCGCGCCGACCATCTGGCCGATCAGGTAGACGGGCACCTGGTCCCACGGGGTGCCGCCCTGGACGGCCAGGCCGATCGTCACCGCCGGGTTGATGTGGGCGCCGCTGAACGGGCCGGCGACCACGACGCCAACGAAGACCGCGAAGGCCCACGCCGCCGTGATGACGATCCAGCCCGCATTCTGGGCCTTCGACTTGGCGAGCAGCACACCTGCCACCACGCCGTCGCCGAGGAGGACCAGGAACATCGTTCCAAAGATCTCGCCCAGCAGAATACTCGTGTTGTCCATGTGGACAGACTCCCTCTGGTGGAATAACCCCTCGTGTCCCGGGGTCCTGGGTCCCTCCGCCCGCCCTGTCGCTGCGGCGCTCCCTGCGCGCGCGTGGCTGCGGGCCGTGCAGGTGCGAAGCTCCTCCGGTGGCTCCTCCTTTCGCAACCGAGCGGTACGTGGAGCCGCGGCGATCAGGCCGCGGGTGACCCACCGCTGCAAGCGCGGATACGGCAACTGTAGGGGGATCGTCGCGGGCGAAATCTCAAGAGAAAGTGAATCCGTCCCGTATCCTTGCCGCTACCGGAGCGATCCGTTCGGCCCGACCCTCGGGCGCCTGCCAAAGGCGCGCGGGCCGGGCCACCGCCGCGCTCAGGCGACCGGTGACGCCTCGTCTCCGGTCGTGACGGCGACCGCGTCGGCGAGGCAGCGGACGAGGATCGCGCTCGACGCGGCACCTGGGTCCAGGTGCCCGGCGGAACGCTCGCCGAGGTAGCTGGCGCGACCCTTGCGTGCGACGAGCGGGACCGTCGCCTGGGCCCCGGCCTCGGCGGCGGCTGCCACCCGGGCCAGCACGTCACGGGCGGGCAGGTCCGGGGCGGCCGAGCGGAGCGCCTCGAGGGCCGGTACGAGCGCGTCGAGCATGGTCTTGTCGCCCGGCACGGCGCGCCCGAGCGCCGCGATCCCCTCGACGGCTCCGGCCAGCACCGCTTCCACCAGCGAGAGGCTGCGGCGATCGCCGGCCGCGATCCGATCCGTGAGGCGTGTGCCCCCCGTCATCAGCGCCCGCCCGTACAGGGCGCCGCTGGCGCCGCCGACGAGGCCCAGGAGGCGCCGCCCCGAGCCGGACACCAGCGCCCCGACCCCGTCTCCCGGGAGGGTACCCGCCTCGAGGTCCGCGAGGATGGCCGTGAACCCGCGGTCCAGGTTGATGCCATGGTCGCCGTCGCCGATGGCGGCGTCGAGCTCGGTCAGCCACGCCCGTCGTTCGTGGATCTCGCGGGCGGCGCAGCGCAGCCAGGCGGTGACGACCGCGACCGCCATTCCGGTGCGCACGGGTGCCCCGCGATCGGCATCCACGGTCAGTCCCGCGGCCGCTTCGACAGGCTGCGGGCGTCCTCCGCCGCCGCCGCCACGGCATCGAGACTGGCCCCGCCCGCCGCCGCGATGGCCGCCAGCACCGCACCCTCGAGGAACGGGGCCTCGCTTACCCGGACGAGCGCGCGGTCGGCCGGGTCGAGCTCGTCGACGGCGATGTCCAGGGCCAGCGACGCGCTGCCGAGGTCGAGCAGCACCAGGATCCCAGCGCGCCCGGTCCGCGCGAGGACGACACGCAGCGCCTGGGCCACCTCGAGGCCGTTCGTCCCGAGGCGCCCGCCGGCCAGCCCTCCGGCGCCGGCGACCGGCACCGACGGCGCGGCCTGCGCGACCATGGCGGCGACGCCTCGAACCACCTCTCCGCTGTGTCCCACCAGGACCAGGCCGATCACGACTGAGCTCCCTCGCTGGCGCCGCTCCCGGGCGTCTCCTGCGCCCGTTTCCCGG
Organism: Candidatus Limnocylindrales bacterium; assembly: GCA_038250545.1. Classification (GTDB taxonomy): domain Bacteria; phylum Chloroflexota; class Limnocylindria; order Limnocylindrales; family CSP1-4; genus CAIXZV01. The sequence continues at coordinate 70,615 of JBBSCF010000002.1, forward strand.
TCGAGGAGGCGACGCTGGCCATTACACTACGCTGGCCCATGAGCATCCGAAGCGGCGACGAACGACCGGTGGTCGACCCCTCCGTCACCCTCGGTCCGCGCCCTCCCGTATCCTTCGCGGCCCGCGATCTCGCGGCGGTCGTGGCGCGCGCCGAGCGCCTCCTGCTTCGCAACCGCGCCCTCCTCGACCGGCTCGACGCCGAGTTGGGCGACGGCGACCACGGCGAGAACATGAGCGTCGGCTTCGGCGACGCAGTGCGGGCGATGGCGAGCGGGGGCGCGGACGCGGATATCGGCGATCTGCTGCGTCGGATGGGCCACCTGCTGGTGGCCGGTGTCGGCGGGGCTGGGGGGTCGCTGTACGGCACGGCCTTCATCGAGGCTGGGATCGCCGTCGCGGGGCTGGTGACCCTGGGCCCCGAGGACACGGCACGGGCGCTCGACGCCGCCGCGGAGGGCATCGCCAGGCGCGGCCGCTGCCGGCTCGGCGACAAGACGATCTACGACGCCCTGCGACCCGCCGCCGACGCGTTCGCGGCCACCCTGTCCGTCGGTGCCGGACAGGAGGCCGCGGTGCTCGCCGCGATCCGGGCGGCCCGCGACGGGATGCGCGCCACGACGCCCCTGGTCGCGCGCCGCGGCCTTGCCCTCCGCCTGGGCGAGCGCTCGCGGGGCCACCAGGATCCGGGCGCCACGTCCTGCTACCTGCTGGTGCGCTCGCTGCTTGCGACTGGCAGGCACGACGCGTGAGCGCTGCATCGGGGGCGTCGGCCCTCACCGAGGACGAGCTCCGCCGCACGTTCGAGGAGTCGCAGCGCCAGGCGGACACGGTCTTCGCGCAGTACCAGCTGAGTCAGCTGCTGGCGCTCGGCGGCGACCTGCCGCATCTGGCGTCGAGCGTCATTGCCGAGCTCGTCAGGGCGAGCGACGCCATCGTGGGGGCGATCTGGCTTGCCGCGCCCGGGGAGCGCGAGCTGCGCCTCGCGGCATCGGAGCCCGAGCTGCTCCGTGGCCCCGGCGGCCCCACGGGCTCGACGGTGGGGCCCATCATCCGCGCGCCGGGCAAGGAGGGCGACCACCCCGCCCACCTCATTCCCGGCGGCTTCGTGACGCCAGGGGTCGCGCGTTCTTGGGTGACTCGCCACGGGTGGCATGGGGTCTCGCTTGACGAACGGCGCGATCTGGGCGACGGGACGCTCGAGGCACAGGTCGTCGGGGTCCTCGCCCTGCGGCCGCCCGACGGACGCCGGCTGCCGCCGGACCGCGTCCGACTCCTGGCGCTCGTCCGGCACGAGCTGGCGATCGCGCTTCGCGCCGCGCAGCTGCGCGAGGAGCTCGCGGGGGAGCAGGCGCTGCTCGCCGCGATCCTCGATGGGGCCACCGAGGGGATCGTCGCCGTGGACCGGACCCGCCACGTCGTACGGGTGAACCGCGCAGCCGTCGCGCTCCTGGGAGGGCGCCAGCCCGTGGCGGGCGCGCCCTGCGAGGTCGTGCTGGGCTGCCGCGACGGCCGGGACCTCCGGTGCGGCCCGATCTGCCGGTTCCGCGAGGTGCTCGCCGACCCGTCCGGGCTCGTGGAGACGGAGCTGCGCCTCCCGGGTGGCGCCTCGGGAGAGATCCCGGTGGCCGCCTCGTTCTCCGCGATGGATGGCCCGGAGCCCGGGGCCGTGGTCGTGCTTCGGGACCTGCGCGCGGAGCGCGCGGCCGAGGAGCTGCGGGCCAGCTTCCTCGCGGCCGTCTCGCACGAGCTCCGCACGCCGCTCGCCCTGATCTCGGGGTACGTGGACAGCCTGCTCGACCTGGGCCTCGATGCGGCGGCCCAGCGCCGGTCCGTGGAGCGGATCGGGGCGGCGGCCGCGCGCCTGCAGGCCCTGGTGGACGAGCTCCTGGACCTCACGCAGCTGGAGCACGCCAGCCTCGCGCTCCACCGGTCGCGCGTCGAGGTTGCCGAGATCGTGGAGTCGGTGACGGGCGGGCTCGGGGAGTGGCCCGGGATGGCGCCCGTGCGTGTCGAGGTCCCGCCCGGCCTCCCGCTCGTCCAGGTCGACGCGATCCGCATCGGTCACGTGCTGGTCAACCTCGTCGACAACGCCCGGCGGTACGGCCGGCCGGGTGGTGCCATCACCATCGGTACCCGCCGCCAGCGGAGCATGGTGATCATCACGGTGGAGGACGAGGGTCCCGGCATCCCGCCCGACGAGCGCAGCCTCGTTTTCGATCGCCTGTACCGCGGCCGCGCCGCGCGCGAGACACACCCCGGCGGCACCGGCCTGGGCCTGCACGTCTGCCGCCGCCTCGTGGAGGCGCACGGCGGTCGGATCTGGATCGAAGCCGACGAGGGTCGCAGCGCGGTCTCGTTCAGCCTCCCGGTGGCACGGCGCAACCCCGCGATCTCCGGGGGTGCGGCATGAGCCCGGACCCGGCCGCTCCCCACGGCCCGGAGCGTCTGCCCGACGGCCTGCGGGTCGTGCCCCCGCCCAGGTCCCAGCCGGCGAGGCCCGGCCGCGGCGAGCTGGTCCTGATCGTCGAGGACGAGGCCGAGTTCCGCGAGCTCGTGGAGCTCTGGGTGAGCCGCCACGGGTGGCGCACGGCGACCGCGGCGGACGGCCTGGAGGTGATGCGCCGGTTCGAGGAGGAGGAACCCGACCTCGTGCTCCTTGACCTCAATCTGCCGGGGATGAACGGCTGGGAGGTCACGGAGTGGATCCGGCGCGTGAGCACCGTGCCGGTTCTTATCGTCACCGCCATGGGCTCCGAGGCGGATGTCGTCCGAGGCCTCGTCACCGGTGCGGACGACTACCTCACCAAGCCCGTGCGCATGTCGGAGCTGGTCGCTCGCATCGCGGCCGTCCTGCGGCGGGTCAGGCTCGCGGGCGGGCGCCCGCACGAGGACGAGCCGATCGAGCACCCGGGCCTGCGCATCGAGCCCGCGACCCATCGCGTCCTGGGCGCGGCGACGGAGATCCACCTGACCCCGACCGAGTTCCGGCTGCTGGTCACGCTCGCCCGGCACCCGGGCGTCCTGCGCAGCCACGCAGAGCTCCTGCGCGGCGTCTGGGGCCCCACGTACGGCGAGGAGAACCAGCTCCTGCGCGTGACCATGCGCAACCTGCGGTCCAAGCTGGCGACCGCGTCGCCGGGCCACAGCTACATCGCGACGGAATACGGCCTCGGCTACCGGTTCGAGCCGGGCGGCTGAGCGCCGGGGAGCCGCCAACCCCGTCTGCTAGATTCGCCCCCGACCGTATCCAGCCATCGCCCGCCCGTGTCCCTGCCAAGGCCGCGGGCCCTCGGAGCCCCTTCGTGACCGACCCCCTCGCCGACCCGAACGCCGTCGCGCCCGCCGTCGCCAACCTCGAGATCATCGTCTCGCTGTCCAAGCGCCGCGGGTTCATCTTCCCCTCGTCCGAGATCTACGGCGGCATCAACGCCGTCTGGGACTACGGGCCCCTGGGCGTGGAGCTCAAGAACAACGTGAAGCGCGCCTGGTGGCGCACGATGATCCAGGACCGCAACGACATCGTGGGCCTCGACGCGGGCATCCTGATGCACCCCCAGGTGTGGGTGACGTCGGGTCACGTGGGCTCGTTCTCCGACCCGCTGGTGGAATGCGCGGAGTGCCACCGCCGCTACCGGCTCGACGAGCTGCCCGGCACCGAGGACCTGACCCAGACGGACCTCCGTGACGAGACGATCACGGAGCGCCTCGGCCTGGTCTGCCCCAACGACGGCAAGCCGCTCAGCCCGCCGCGCCGGTTCAACCTGATGTTCACGAGCCACATGGGCCCGGTGGAGGACGACGGCAACGTCGTCTACTTCCGTCCCGAGACGGCTCAGGGCTCGTACGTCAACTTCAAGAACGTCCAGCAGAGCTCGCGCAAGAAGATCCCGTTCGGCATCGCGCAGATCGGCAAGTCCTTCCGCAACGAGATCTCGCCCGGCAACTTCGTGTTCCGGATGCGCGAGTTCGAGCAGATGGAGATGCAGTACTTCGTCCGCCCGGATACCGGCGCCTCCGAGGCGTTCGAGTACTGGCTGCCGCGGCGCATGGCCTGGTACGAGGCGTACGGCGTGGACCCTGCCCGCCTCCGCTTCCGCGAGCACGCGCCCGACGAGCTGGCGCACTACGCGAAGAAGGCGATCGACGTCGAGTACCGCTTCCCGTTCGGCTGGAAGGAGCTCGAGGGCATCCACAACCGCGGGGACTTCGACCTGGGCAACCACGCGAGGGCGTCCGGCGAGAACCTGGAGTACTTCGACCAGGCCAGCGGCGAGCACTTCATCCCGTGGGTCGTGGAGACGGCCGCCGGCGCGGACCGGGCCGCGTTCACGTTCCTCATCGACAGCTACCGCGAGGAGCAGGTCCGCGAGGAGACGCGCGTGGTGCTGGGTCTCCACCCCGACCTCGCGCCGTACAAGGTCGCGGTTCTGCCGCTGCTCAAGAAGCGCCCCGAGATCGTCGAGCTGTGCCACAAGCTCCTGGGCGACCTCAAGCGCGACATGATGGCGGTCTATGACGACACGGCCGCGATCGGCAAGCTCTACCGGCGCCAGGACGAGATCGGCACGCCGTGGTGCGTGACGGTGGACGTCGACTCGCTGGAGGACGGGGCGGTGACGATCCGCGACCGTGACTCGATGACGCAGGAGCGGGTCCCGGTGGAGGGCGTCAAGCGCCTGATCCTGGACCGGATGGCGGCCGTCCGGCCGTAGGGGGACGCGGGGAGGGAGGATGCGCACCGCGAACGGACCGGCGGCGTCCCGCTCGAGGGCTGGTCAAGGCCGCCATCGGCTATGGCGGCCTGGCGATGTGCCTCACGCTCGTCTTCCTCGCGATGCGGGCCGTCATGGACATCGGCGGCTCGTGCGCCGAGGGCGGGCCGTACGTGGTGTCCACGAGGTGCCCGGAGGGCTCCACGCTCGCCCTGCTGGGCGGGATCGTCGCCGGCTTCGGCTGCGGCTTCCTCGCCACGCTTGGCGGTGTCGCCGTGGGTGGGATCTGGGCCGCCGCTCCCGCCTTCGCGTGGTCCGGGTTGTTCGGGTCGCTGGGCTGGAACTTCCTCGACTACGGCGTGTTCAGCGCCCCGGACACCGGCATCGACCTCGGCTGGGCGCTGTGCGGCGTCGTCTTCTGGGCCATGGCGTTGGGCCCGCTGCTCGGCGTCGTGTCGGCCATCGGGGCGGCCCGGTCGCGGGTGGGCCGTGACGCAGCCGGGAGGAGGTCCGCTGGATCGTCCGCTGCGACGGTCCTCGGGGGGCCGGGTCAGCCGGCGCACCGGCCGGTCGTGATCCGCACCTCGGCATCGCCGGTCGTCGTGACCCGGGATGGCCACGCCGTCGCGTCCCCCGGCACCGTCGTCGACGGCGACATTCCGGGGGAGCTCCGCGCGCAGATCGAGGCCCTCGAGCGGCAGCTCGCCGCGGCCGGGACCTCGGCGGGGACCGGGCAGGGTCGCGAGGAGCTCGCGCACATCGCGGCGGACTTCGGGGCCGCGATCGGCGCGGCGATGGCGGAGGCGCCGATGGCCTCGATCGCGGGGGCCGGGCCCGGTCCGGCTGCATCCGTCGCCCCGGCCATCTCCGCCGCGGACGAGCCCAGCGCGGCCGCCAGGCCCGCCGGGACGGCCGCGGCCGACGAACCCCTGCCGGAGCCTGTGCCGCAGCCCGAGTTCACCGAGGGCACCCAGGCCCTGCTCGACCGGCTCGAACGCCTCGCCGACATGCGCGACCGCGGCCTGCTCGCGCCCGAGGAGTACGACACGGCCAAGGCCCGGATCATGGCGGAGCTGGAGGAGCGGTCCTGATGTCGAGGCCGGTCGCGAGCGTGCTCATGGTTGCCGCCATCCTCTTCGGAATCTGGCTCGGCATCGGGGTCTTCGCCTTCCTCACCGGCGCCGTCGCCCAGCCGCAGGCATAGCCGCGCGGTTCCGCGGCGCACCGGCCACGGGTCCGGTGTGCGCCCGCACCGCCCCGCGACTCTCGGGTCATGGAGCCCGCCCGCGCGATCCGCCAGATTCCCGGGCAGGGACGCGGTCGTCACGCAGGGTTGCGGAGACGGCCGCGCCCGTCCATGTCGGGGAGGTCCGCGGGCGATGGCGAGACGATGGGGGAGAGGCGTCGCGGCCCTCCGTTCCGGCACGGGCGTCGCGGCCGCGCTGCTGCTGGTGACGGCCCTCGGGGGCCCCGCGCCCGCCGCGGCCGTTACCGACAGCGACGGCGACGGACTCTCGAACGCCTTCGAGCGCGACCTCTCGCGCTCCAACCCGTGGCGCCGGGACTCCGACGGCGACGGCATCCGCGACGACCGCGAGGACCCGGACCGCGACGGGCTCCGCGACGGCTCGGAGGACCCGGACCGCGACGGCCTGTCCAACGCGCGGGAACAGGTCGTGGGCACGAACCCGCGCAGGGCCGACACCGATGGAGACGGGATCCGCGACGACCGCGAGGACCCGGACCACCACGGCCTGTGGACCATCACCGACGTCCGGGCGAAGCTCTCACCGCTCCGCGCGGACAGCGACGGCGACGATGTCCGCGACGGCCTGGAGGATCGCGAGGACGACGGCCTCGTGACCCTGTGGGAGCAGCGCCTGGGCCTGAACCCCGCCGTGCGCGACACGGACGCGGACGGCACGCCCGATCCCGGAGAGGACGCCGACGCCGATGGCCTCGCCAACGCCGCGGAGCTTGCCCGCGGGACCGACCCCCTGGACCCGGACTCCGACGATGACGGGATCCTCGATGGCGCCGAGCCCGCGCCGACCGCCGACGCGCCCGTGCTCCCCGATGCACCGGGCTGCACCGTCTTCGCCCCCGACAACGTCTGGAACGTCCGCGTGGACGCCCGGCCGGTCGCGGGCAACAGCGCCACCCTGATCGCGTCCATCGGGGCAGGCCGCGCCTTCCACATGGACTTCGGGTCGTACGCGGGGTACGGGATCCCGTACCAGGTCGTCGACTCGGCGACGCCCCGCAGGCCCGTGACCTTCGACGACGCCGACGAGTCGGATGCCGGGCCCTACCCGATCCCGGACGCCCCGCTGGTCGGGGGTGGGTCGGACCGCCATCTCCTCGCGGTGGACCGCGACACGTGCCGCCTGTACGAGCTGTACGGCGTGCGCCAGACGACCGGGGGCGCGTGGCGGGCGGGCTCCGGCGCCCAGTGGGACCTCGGCTCCAACGCCCTGCGCCCTGCGGGCTGGACCAGCGCCGATGCCGCGGGCCTGCCCATCCTGCCCGGCCTCGTCCGCTACGACGAGGTCGCGTCGGGCGCGATCCTCCACGCGCTCCGGTTCACCGTGCCGCGCACGCGCAAGGGGTATGTCTACCCGGCCCGCCACTTCGCCTCGTCGAGCACGAGCACGTCGCTGCCGCCGATGGGCCTGCGCGTCCGGCTGCGGGCCGATGCGGACCTGTCCGGGCTGTCGCCCCAGGCACGGACGATCGCCATCGCGCTCCAGCGTTACGGGATGATCCTCGCCGACAACGGCTCGCCCTGGTACGTGTCCGGGATGAGCGACCCGCGCTTCGACGACGACGTGTTCCACGAGCTCGACCGGTTCACGGGCGCCGACCTGGAAGTCGTGGACACCTCAGGCTTGCGCAACGGGCCGTAGGCGACGCTTCACATCCGTCCCGTCCCGTCCCCGGGCGCGATCCCGCCGCGGGGTGCGATCCCGCCGCGGATCCATGTGGGGATGGCGCGCGCTACCAGTGTTCGGGGCTCGCCGCCCAGGCGTGCGATCCGGGTGGCGAGCGCCTCGGGGTGCTCGCAGCACGGATCCTGTGGTGGATAGGCGCGATCCGAGCCGCCTGGGTGCGATCCCGCCTGCCATCTCGGGCATGAAGACGGCGGGCGATGCTGGGGCATCGCCCGCCGCTCGGGTTGCGGCTCGTGTTCCCCTCCGTGGGGTGATCAGCCCGCCGCGGCCGCCGTTTCCTTGTTCCCCTTCGGGTCCACGCCCTCGGGCGGCCAGACGCCCTTGAGGTAGGAGTCGATCGCCTGGGCGGAGCGCTTGCCGTCGCCCATCGCGAGGATCACGGTCGCGGCGCCGCGGACGATGTCACCGCCCGCGAAGACCCCGTCCATGGAGGTCATGCCCCACTCGTCCGCGACCATGTAGCCGTACTCGTTGACCGTGAGCTCCGGGGCGCTGCCCGTGAGGAGCGGGTTGGCGCGAGTCCCGATGGCCACGACGACCAGGTCGCACGGGATGACGTGCTCGCTGCCCTCGAGCTTGACCGGGCGCCGGCGGCCGCTCTTGTCCGGCTCGCCGAGCTCCATGGCGGAGACCTTGAGGCCGGTCACCCAGCGGTTCTCATCGCCGATGACCTCCTCGGGGGCCGTCAGCAGCTCGAACCGGACGCCCTCGTCCATCGCGTGGTGGACCTCTTCCTTGCGCGCGGGGAGCTCGTCGAGCGAGCGCCGGTACACGATGGTCGCATCCGCGGCGCCGAGGCGCCGGGCGGTGCGGACGGCGTCCATGGCGACGTTGCCGCCGCCGACGACCACGACCCGCTGGCCGTGGAGGATCGGGGTCTGCGAATCCGGGTTCCACGCGCCCATGAGGTTCACGCGGGTGAGGTACTCGTTGGCGGAGTAGACGCCCTTGTAGTTCTCGCCCGGGACGTTCATGAACACGGGCAGGCCGGCGCCGACGGCAAGGAACAGCGCGTCGTAGTCCTCGCGGAGCTCGGGGATTGTGTAGGTGCGGCCGACGATGGCGTCGACCTCGATCTTGACGCCGTCCGCGACGAGGCGGTCCACCTCGGCCTGGACGATGTCCTTGGGCAGGCGGAACTCCGGGATGCCGTAGATGAGCACGCCGCCCGGGGCGTGGAACGCCTCGAACACCGTGACGTCGTGGCCGCGCTTCGCGAGCTCGCCGGCGGCGGTGAGGCCGGCCGGGCCGGAACCCACGATGCCGACCTTCTTGCCGGTCTGGACCGGGTGTGCCTTGGGCAGCTGGTCGCCGTTGGCCTGCGCCCAGTCCGCCACGAAGCGCTCCAGGTAGCCGATGGCCACCGGGTTGCCCTTCTTGGTGCGGATGCAGACGCCCTCGCACTGCGACTCCTGCGGGCAGACGCGTCCGGTCACGCACGGGAGGGCGTTGTCGTTCAGGAGGCTCTCCGCCGCCTGGGCGATCTCGCCGTCGCGGAGGAGCTTGATGAACCGGGGGATGTCCACTCGGACGGGACAGCCGTCGACGCAGAATGGCTTGGGGCACTGGATGCAGCGCTCCGCCTCGAGCATCGCCAGCTGGTAGGTGAGGCCCAGGTTGACCTCACCGAAGTTGTGGGCCCGGATGTCGCCTTCCTGCTCGGGCATGGCGACCCGGTCGATCTGCATCCGCTCCTTGTTGCTGAGCGGGGCCTTGGGTGCTGCGGCGCCGTCCTCGTCGGCCGGCACCGGGGACGCGGGCTCGGTCATGCTTTCACCTCGGTGGTTGCGCAGGCGCCCTTGGCCGCATCGTCCGCCTGCTTGGCCAGCGCGGCCTGCTCGAAGCTGCGGTACGTGGTGAGGCGGTCGGCGAGCTCCTGGAAGTTGACCGCGTGGGCGTCGAACTCGGGTCCGTCCACGCAGGCGTACTTGGTCTGGCCGCCGACCGTCACGCGGCAGCCGCCGCACATGCCGGTCCCATCGACCATGATGGCGTTCAGGGACACGGTCGTCTCGACGCCGTAGGGCAGGGTCATCTCGGACACGGCCTTCATCATCGGCACCGGGCCGATGGCGTAGACGGCGTCCACGCCGCCCGCGTCGAGCAGGTCCTTGAGGGCCTGGGTGACGAAGCCGTGGCGGCCGTACGAGCCGTCGTCCGTGCAGACGACCACGTCGCCACAGGCGCGGAGCTCCGGCTCCAGGATGACCCACTCCTTCGAGCGGCCGCCGATGACGCTGGTGACGTGGACGCCCTTCTCGGAGAGGGCCCTGACGATCGGCAGGATGACCGCCGTGCCGACGCCACCGCCTACGCACACGGCGTGGCCGGACGGGATCAGGTCCGTCTCGCGGCCGAGGGGCCCGGCGACGTCCTGGATGGCGTCCCCGACCTGGAGGCTGGTGAGCTCCGTCGTGCTGACGCCGATGGCCTGGATCATCAGCGTGATGGTCCCGGCCTCGGCATCGTTGTCGGCGATCGTCAGCGGGATGCGCTCCGCACCCGGACCCTTCCGGACGATGACGAACTGGCCGGGACGCCGGACCTTCGCGATCCGAGGAGCCTCAACGACGAGGCGGACGACGTTCGGGGAGAGCTGCTCACGCTCGACGATGGGGTGCAACGGAACCTCGATGGTGCAGGGGTTGAGACGCAAGGATGGACGCTGTACGCAATGGTCGCCCGCAGCGCGCCGCGCGCGTTACCCTCCCATGGCACCGTGCCACGGTCCGAAGGTCACGTGCTGGCCGTGCCGGCGGCACGGATGACCCGGGCCGTCGGACGATCGATCCCCCGCTCCCGGCACCCCGTGGGGCACCGCCGCGAGCAGGATTCCCGAACTCGTGGTCGCGCTCCTGCGACCACCGCGGCGGGCCGCTCGGTGCCCTGCTGTGTGTGGCACCGGTCGCGGCGCCTGGCGTTCGTGCTGGGGTAGGGCCGGCGCAACGCGCCGCTCGCCCCCGACCCGCCTGGACGCTAGTTGGAGCGCTGCGTCGGCAGCCGCGGGACGAGCCAGTCGAGGAGGCCGCCCGGGCTGCGCGTCTGGAAGTAGAAGCGCCCGGGGCCCGTGATCCGGCAGACCAGGCCCTCGCCGCCGAGGAGCGTGGTCTTCCAGGAGTTGCCCGCCTTGCGGATCTCGTAGCCCATGCCCTCGTCGAAGGCGACCATGTGCCCGGTGTCCACGATGTGCGCCTCACCCGCCGCGAGGTCGATGGCGGCGATCGCACCATAGCTCGACAGGAACGTCAGGCCCGGCCCGGTCAGCTTGAGCAGGAACAGGCCCTCACCCGAGAAGAACGAGCGACCGGCCCCGAACTTGGTGTCGACCACCACCTCGGGCGTGGACGCGAGGTACGAGCCCGACTGGACCAGGAGGTTGCGCCCGGGCTGGATCTCCACCGCGGCGATGTCGCCGGGGAGCGCCGGGGCGAGCGTCACCTGGCTGTTGGGCTGGGTCGCCACCATGTCGTTGACGAACAGCGACTCGCCGCCGAGGAACGAGCGCTTGAGCACCGAGCCCAGGGTGCCGCCCGTCCTGGTCTCGATCTGGATCGAGTCGCTCATGCTGATCATGGCGCCGGCCTCGGCACGAAACCGTTCGCCCGCCTCAAGCGTGATCACGGCCAGGGCGTACGACGGCTGGTAGCGGATCTCGTAGCGCATGGATCCCTCGAGCTGCTGGCGCCGACCCGGGCAATGTACTGCCTCGGATGGGCGCAGCGGCGCGAGGCCCGGGACCGTCAGCCTGCGCACCGCCGACGTTCGCGGCGGTCAGGCCGGGACCGCCCGTCCCCCTCGGCCACGGCCACGGAGGAGACCGTGATCGGCCCCGCCGGGCCGCACGCGACCCTGGCCCTCGCTGGACCTCAGCCCGCGGCCGGTGCCGGGGCCTTCCCCTTCGGCCAGTAGAGCTCCTTCTTCACGTGGAACTCGGGGAAGCCACGATCCATGAGCGTGCGTTCGGCGTTGAGGATCATCTCCGGGTTGCCGCAGATGTAGACCACGGTCTTGTCGGGCCGCAGCCCGAACTGCTTGCAGGTCTCGGTGATGACCTGCTCGGCGCGGCCGGTCCGGCCGGTCCAGCCCGCGTTGCGGGCGTCCGAGGGGCGGGAGATCGTGGGCACGTAGGTGAGGCGGTACGCCGGGTCCTGCTCCCACTCCTCGAGCTCCGCGCGGTAGCCCAGCTCGTCCGCGAAGGAGCAGCCGTTGATGAGGACCGTCTTGCGGGGTTTCCCCTCGGCCATCGTCTCGCGGATCATCGAGATGAAGGGGGCGATGCCCGTCCCGGTGGACAGATAGAGGTGGGTGCGCGCGTCCTCCGGCTCCAGCATGAACTTGCCCTTGGGGCCGATCATCCGCATCCGGTGCCCCACATGGAGTCGCCACAGCGCGGTGGTGAACCGGACGATGGGTACGTGGCGAACGAACAGCTCGTAGCCCAGCGCGTCGGCGGTCGACGGCGGTGAGGCGACCGAGTACGGCCGCTGGAGCATCTTGCCGTCCGCGACCACGCCCGCGGTCATGTACTGGCCGGGCGTGAACGGTGCGGCCGGTCCGTCCATCTTGACGCGGAAGTACGCGAGGTCCGAGGTGAGGTCCTCGCGATGCACGAGCGTGGCGTTGTAGACATCGGCAAAGATGTCGATGACTCGGCTGTCCTCGGCGAGGGGATCGGTCACGGGGGTGCTCCTGGGGCTCGGGCTCGCGGTTCCGGGGCGCACGAGGCTGAGATTGAGTGTAGCGCCGGGCCGGTCCGCTGAGCCGGGGCGTCCGCTTCGCCACCCACGACCGTTCGGCCCACCCCGTGCGGCCGAATGGCACGAGCGGGGGGGCGGTCCGGCCCATGTGATCGCTCCCAGAGGGAAACGCGGCCGCCACCAGCGCGCGGCGTACAATTCATGGGACCTTCCATGAGGAATTCCGCGGGCCGCGTTCCCCCTCAGCGCCCGCTGCGACACAGAGGAGCCCAGCCACGATGGCAGAGACCAAGGAGCGCGCGCACGTCGCCGCCAAGCGCTACATCTACGCCTGGGGCGCGGGCGAGGCCGAAGGCAACGGCACCATGAAGGACCTGCTCGGCGGCAAGGGCGCCGGCCTGGCCGAGATGACCCTCGCCGGCCTGCCGACCCCGCCGGGATTCACGATCACCACCGAGGCCTGCAACGACTACTTCTCCAGCGGCAGGCAGCTGCCCGCCGGCCTGTGGGACGACGTCCTGGCCGCCATGAAGCAGGTCGAGGAGCGCTCCGGCAAGGGCTTCGGTGACCCGAAGAACCCGCTGCTCGTCTCCGTCCGCTCCGGCGCCAAGTTCTCGATGCCGGGCATGATGGACACGGTCCTCAACCTCGGCCTCAACAGCGAGACGCTCCACGGCCTCATCGAGCTCTCGGGCAACGAGCGCTTCGGCTGGGACGCGTACCGGCGGTTCATCGGCATGTTCGGCCGCATCGTCATGGGCGTGGACGCCGCGCGCTTTGACGAGCCGCTCGAGGCACGCAAGCACGCGCACGGCCCCGACGCCAAGGACACCGACCTGACCGTCGAGGACCTCAAGGCCCTTGTCGTGGACTTCAAGGCCGCGGTCAAGGCGGACGCCGGAACGGACTTCCCGGACGACGTCAACGTGCAGCTCGACCTCGCCGTCAAGGCGGTCTTCGCCTCGTGGTTCGGCAAGCGCGCCAACGACTACCGCACCAGCCAGAAGATCGCCCACGACCTCGGCACGGCCGTGAACATCGTGACGATGGTCTTCGGGAACATGGGCGACACGTCGGGCACGGGTGTCGCCTTCACGCGCAACACCTTCGACGGCACCAAGGAGCTGTACGGCGAGTACCTCGTCAACGCCCAGGGCGAGGACGTGGTCGCCGGCATCCGGACGCCGCAGGACATCAGCCACCTCAAGGTGGAGATGCCCGAGGCGTACGACGAGTTCGTCAAGATCGGGAACCAGCTCGAGGCCCACTACCGCGACGTCCAGGACCTGGAGTTCACGATCGAGCGCGGCAAGCTCTACATGCTCCAGACGCGCATCGCGAAGCGGACCGCCGCGGCGGCCGTGAAGATCGCCGTCCAGATGGTCAATGAGGGCGTCATCACCGAGCGCGAGGCCGTCGAGCGTATCGAGCCCGCGCAGGTCGACCAGCTGCTCCGCGCCCAGTTCGATCCGAACGCGCGCAAGGGCGCCCAGAAGGTGGCCAAGGGCCTCAACGCGTCGCCCGGTGCGGCCGTGGGTCGCGCGGTCTTCAACGCCGACACGGCGGTCGAGTGGGTCGCGAAGGGCGAGAAGGTCGTCCTGGTGCGCGTCGAGACGTCACCGGACGACTTCCACGGCATGGCCGTGGCCCAGGGCATCCTGACGGCCCGCGGCGGCGCCACGTCGCACGCGGCGGTCGTCGCCCGCCAGATCGGCAAGCCGTGCGTCGCCGGCTGCGCCGAGCTCGTCGTGGACTACGGCACCCTGTCCGCCCGCTCCTCGCTGTCCGACATCACCTTCGGCGAGGGCGACTGGATCAGCGTCGACGGTTCCACCGGCGAGGTCTTTGCCGGCGCGCTGCCGACGGTCGAGGCCCGCTTCGAGGACCAGCCCGAGCTCCAGCAGATCCTCGGCTGGGCCGACAAGATCCGCCGGATGCAGATCTGGACCAACGCCGACAAGCCCGAGGAGGCCGAGCAGGCCCGCGGCTACGGCGCCCAGGGCATCGGCCTCTGCCGGACCGAGCACATGTTCCGCGAGGGCGAGCGGCTCGAGATCGTGCGCGGCGCGATCCTCGTCGCCAACGTCGCCACGCGCGCCAAGGCCAAGGTCGCGGCGAACGAGGAGCTCACGGCCGACGAGGCCGAGGCGCTGGAGACCTTCGACGCGGCGATGGCCAAGCTCGAGGTCCTCCAGCAGGGCGACTTCGAGGGCATCCTCGCGGCGATGAGCGGCCTGCCGGTCGTCGTCCGCCTGATCGACCCGCCGCTCCACGAGTTCCTCCCGAACCTCGAGGAGCAGCTCGTCAAGGTGACCAAGGCCGGCGATGCGGCGACCGATGAGGACAAGGAGCTCCTTGCCACCATCAAGTCGATGCACGAGCAGAACCCGATGCTGGGCCTCCGCGGCTGCCGCCTCGGGCTGATGATCCCGGACTTCGTCAAGATCCAGACGCGCGCCATCCTCAACGCCGCCGTGGCGGTGAAGAAGGCCGGCAAGGACCCGCGGCCGGAGATCATGATCCCGCTCGTGGGTCACGTGAACGAGCTGATCGCGACCCGCGCCCTGCTCGACGCCGAGGCCGAGGCCGTCGTCGCCGCGGCGGGCGAGGAGATCGACTTCAAGTTCGGCACCATGATCGAGATCCCGCGCGCCGTGTGGGTCGCGGACAAGATCGCCGAGCACGCCGAGTTCTTCAGCTTCGGCACGAACGACCTCACGCAGATGACGTTCGGCTACAGCCGCGACGACGCCGAGGGGGGCTTCCTCCTCAAGTACGTCGAGGGCGTGGCCCTCCCGGGCGAGGACAAGCCGTTCCCGATCCTCGCCGAGAACCCGTTCCAGACCCTCGACGACGTGATCGCCGACGAGATGCAGATGGCCGTGGACAAGGGTCGCTCGACGCGCCCCAACCTCAAGATCGGGATCTGCGGCGAGCACGGTGGCGACCCCGCGTCGATCCACAAGTGCGAGAAGATCGGGCTGAACTACGTGTCCTGCTCGCCGTTCCGCGTGCCGGTGGCTCGCCTCGCGGCCGCCCAGGCCGTGCTCGCGACGTCGCACGACAAGTAGCCCCACGGGGGCCGCGATCCGTCGCGGCCCACCCACCAGCAGCACACGCGCCCGGCGGGTTCCCCGCCGGGCGCCGTCATGTCACGGGGTGGGCGACGCCAGGACCCAGAGCGTGTTCCAGTTGATCGCTGACACGTTCAGCGGCTGGTCGAGCGTCAGGCCGGGCGGCGGCGTGGCCGCGGTGACCGTGCCCATCTCCGGGGGCAGCTCGTACAGCATGTCGAACAGCTGCTTGGCGATGGAAGGGTCGATGACGAACCGGCGCGTCTCCTGGCCGTCGGCCGTGTCGACCACGGCGTAGACGTACGCCGTCGGGTTGGCCAGCAACGGCCCGAGATCGATCACCGCCGTCTGCGTCTCGCCGCTGTCGCCGACCCCCAGCTGCCGCCAGGCGAAGTCACGCGGCGCGGTGAGCACCACCGGCAGCGTGTTCGGGAGCAGGATGCTGCGGGTGCTGGGGATGCCGGCCCCCGAATACGGGTTCTGGAGCTCCGTGACGATCGTGCGGAGCGTGTCCTTGGCCTCGTTGCGACACGCCGAGTCTGACGGAGCACAGCGCAGCGCGAGCCCGTTGCCCAGCGGCGGGATCCAGGCCGGCAGCAGGGGTCCCTGGCTCAGCGTGGCTCGGAGCGGGATCGGCGCCTGGCGGCCCGGGGCGACGCTGACCTGGAAGGGCCGCGGCCGACGGGGGCCGAACGGAAACGGGTCGTCGACCCGGACCGCGACGCCGAACCGGGCCCCCTGCTCGGGCGCGATGACGGCCCGCTGGGGGTCCACCGAGAGCGTCAGCCTGCGATCCGGATCGAGGGCCGCGACCACGACCTCGACCGGTGCGTTGCCCTGGTTCTCGACCACGATGTCGTGGCGCGACCCGCGGCTTCCGCGCGACGTCTGGGGCGCTCAACGACCTCCAGAAGGCCCTGTGGCGCGGCTACGGCGTCCACGCGCCGACCGGCCTGCTCCGCCCACAGCAGCTCAAGGACCTCCTCGCGTCGGGGTACGGCGCGGTGATCCAGGGCATCTACGGCGAGATCCCCAGCGGGCTCCGGCTCCAGCGCAGCTTCACCGGCGGCCACGCGATCTACCTGGAGGGCTACTACCCCGGCAACGCGAAGCGCGGCATCCCCGAGGCCTACTACGTGATCGACCCGCTGGGCCGCCCGCGGGCCGGCTACAAGGGCGAGTGGTGGCCGGCATCCATCGTGGACCTGTTCGCGACGGCGTTCGGCGGCGGGCGGATTCCGGCCATGTGGGCCTTCCCGCCCGGTGGCGTGCCGCCCGAGGTGGTGGGCCCCGATGTGGTGCCGATCCCCGACGACCCGCCCGGCCCGTCGGTCACGCCCAACCCGTCTGCGACCCCTGAGCCCACGGCCACCGCATCGGCGGACCCCGGCGTGTCGCCCGGCCCCATCGGCCCCGTCCTCGAGCCCGGCGACCTCACGCTGGCGCTCCCGACGCCGGACGCGCCGCCCGTCGAGCACCCCGACACCGGCGGCCACGTCCTCATCCCGCTGTTCGACATCTGCATCGTCAACCCGGGCCTCCCCCTCTGCCCGACCGGCCTTGAGGCCGTGTTCCCGGCCGGCGCGCCACCGGTCCTCCAGCTCCCGCTGGGGCCCAAGGTCGATGTCCTGTTCGTGGACTCCGACCGGGCCAACGTGGCCATCGTCGGCTTCACCGTGGACCCACCGGCCACCGCCGACGTCAAGTTCTGGGTCCAGGGCCAGAGCCCGGGCGCCGTGGGCCACGCGAGCTCGATGAGCAGCATCAACCTGTTCGGCACCACCGTGCTCCTGGCCCGTCTCGACGTGAAGGCCGCGACGACCTACGCGTTCCAGGCCGTGGCCGGGAACGGCCTCTTCGCGGGCCACAGCCCGGTGGGGACGTTCGCCACGGGCAGCGGCGTCGAGTCGTTCAGCGTCGCGCTCGTACAGGCGGCCGCGCCGGTGTTCAAGGCCGGGACGGGGCTCTCGCCCTACAGCCACCTGGCGGAGGGCGCGCTCCTTCGGCCGATGATCAAGATCGCGTCCCTCGGTGGATCGTCGTGCGGCGAACCCGCGGACTACGGCGGGACCGCGTACTGCCTGGACCAGGTGGATCTCGGGCCGCTCTCGAGCACCTGCACCGTGGCGAAGGTGAGCTACCAGCTCGCGGGCATCGACGCGGAGAGTGTCGCGGTCCGCGCCTTCCCGGCCGACGCCGGCATGACGCCGGGCGGCGTCATGCCGCTCGACGGCGTGCTGGAGGCCAGCGGTCCGGCCGGGTCGGGCGCCGTCTCGGTGGGCTGCCTGGGCTCGGGGATGACGTACTACGTGGCCATCGACGCGATCGGCGACGACCGGGGCGTGCTCGCGAGCCAGACGATCGTGGTCCCGTAGCCGGACCGGCGCTAGCATCTGGCCATGACCGGATCGACCTCCGACCGCCCGCGCCCGCACCGCGTCGTCATCGTTGGCGGGGGGTTCGGCGGCCTGTACGCCGCCCGCGAGCTGCGCAAGGCCGGTGACGAGGTGGCCGTGACGCTCGTCGACCGGCGCAACCACCACCTGTTCCAGCCGCTGCTGTACCAGGTGGCGACGGGTGCGCTCTCGCCGGGCGAGATCGCGCAGCCGCTGCGCTCGGTCTTCCGCAAGCAGCGGAACACCACGGTGCTCCTGGCCGAGGCGACCGGCATCGACCCCGACGCGCGCGAGGTCCACTTCAGGGACGGCCTCAGCCTCCCGTACGACACCCTCATCGTGGCGACCGGCGCGCGCCACAGCTACTTCGGGCACGACGAGTGGGCGCCGTTCGCGCCCGGCCTCAAGACCATCGACGACGCGACCGAGATGCGGCGCCGGATCCTGATCGCCTTCGAGGCGGCCGAGCGGGAGGCCGACCCCGACCGCCGGCGCGAGTGGATGACCTTCGTGCTGGTGGGCGGCGGGCCGACCGGCGTCGAGCTGGCGGGGGCCCTGGGCGAGATCGCCAACGACACGCTGCGCTCCGACTTCCGGTCGATCCGGCCGCAGGACGCGCGGATCGAGCTGATCGAGGCGCTGGACCGGATCCTGCCGATGTACCCGCCGGACCGGTCCCGCTCCGCGCAGAAGCAGCTGGAGCGGCTCGGGGTCACCGTGCGGACCAAGACCCGGGTCGTGGACATCGGCGACGCCTATGTTCGGGTGGAGGACGCATCCGGCTCCGAGGAGATCCGCGCGCGGACGGTGCTGTGGGCCGCGGGCGTGCTGGCGGCGTCGTTCGGGCGCTCCGTGGCCGACGCCGTGGGCGCCGAGACCGACCGCTCCGGGCGGATCCGGGTGGCCCCGGACCTCGCGATCCCCGGGCACCCGGAGATCCTGGTCGTCGGTGACGCGGCCGTGCAGCCGTGGAAGAAGGACCGGCCCGTGCCCGGCGTCGCCCAGGGCGGCATCCAGGGCGGCAAGCACGCGGCGAAGGTGGTGCTGGCGCGGCTTCATGGTGAGCCCGTCAAGCCCTTCCACTACCAGGACCGGGGTGACGTGGCGGTCATCGGGCGCCTGCGGGGCGTCACCAACATCGGCTGGCTCGGCCCGTTCGGGCGCCAGGGCGGCTTCCTCGCGTGGGCGATGTGGCTCGGGATCCACCTCGTGTACCTGATCGGGTTCGCGAACCGGATCGTGGTCTCGGTGCGCTGGGCGTGGTCGTTCCTGACGCGCGGGCGTTCGACGCGCTTGATCACCGGGGCGCCGCAGGTCCTCCCCATCGAGCGGCCGGAGCCGCCGGCGTAGGGCTGCCCCCGATGCCGCCGAACGGCCGGTGGAGGCGCACGCGGTGAAGGCCCACGTCCTGCCCGACCACCTCGCCCCCGGTCTCGTTGCCGTGTTCGTCGGCACGGCGGCCGGCGATGCCTCCGCGCGCCGCGGCCACTCCTACGCCGGCCCCGGCAACGAGTTCTGGCGCCTCCTCGCCGACTCGGGGTTGACGCCGGCGTTCCTCGGACCCGATCGCGACGCCGAGATCCTGGCCCACGGCTTCGGCCTCACGGATGTCGCGAAGCACCGGTCGGGCAACGATGCCGTGCTGGTCGCGGACGACTTCGACGTCCCGGCGCTCGTGGCCAAGATCGAGCGCTTCGCGCCGGCCTGGGTCGCGTTCACCAGCAAGGGCGCGGCCGGGGTCGTCTCGCGCGCGCTCGGGCACGGCCGCGCAGTGTCGCTGGGGCGGCAGCCCTGGACGATCGGCCGGTCGAAGGTGTTCGTGCTCCCGAGCCCGTCCGGGTCCAACCGGAGCCCGGCGGTCCTCGAGGGCAAGGCGACGCGCCTCGACTGGTACCGCGCCTTCAGCCGGGTGATCGTCTCCGAGTCGTGAGGCGGCAGGCCGCGGCACGGCCCCCGCCATCCCCGTCCGGTGCCCGAGCGCCGACCGACGGGCGGTCACTCGCGGATCGCGTCCACCTCGTGCCCTGCTGCGTCGAGGAAGGTGATCGAGAACGGTAGCGGTCCACCCTGGAACGCCATGTCCGTCCACACGACCATCCAGCGCCCATGGCTGATCGGGTCCCCTGGCGTCACCGGAACGACGACGGATGGGCCGTCCACGGGCTCGAAACGTGCCTGTGTTGCCCCTTCCGCCCACGTCTGGGCGAACACGAGTCCGTTCGCATCGATCTCCATGCCGTCGAGTGCGGGGTCGTTCCAGCCGCGAACACGGCCGCTGACAACGGGCTCACGCCCGACAACGTCACGCCGGGCAGCAACCGCGAGGCGTTCTGGACGTGCCCGACCCATGGCCCCTACCCGCGCCGCATCAACGAGCGCACCGGGCTCGGCTTCGGCTGCCCCGTCGAGGAGCAGGTGAAGGGGCGGCAGGTTCGCCGTGACAAGGTCAACGCCAAGCGGCGCGAGGACCGCGCCCGGGCACTCGATGCGTTCGCTCGTCGGCCTGAGGCCGGGCATGGAAGCGAGGTGCGACCCCCGGACACGCTCAGTGCCCGGTCCCGAGCACCTCGGTCGAGAACGCGTCCATGGCCTGTGAGGCAGGGGCTGTTGATGAGGTTGGCGCAGCTCGCGACTACAGACCAGACGGACGCGGCGCGGCCAGGTAGGCCTGGTTCGCCAGCTCCACGTAGATGACGGAGTGGTCCTGTTCCGACGCCGTGTAGGTGGCGATGCGAAGGCCGCCATCCGAGGTCTCGGCAAACACGTCACCGATGTGCCCTGCCAGCCACTCCACCTGCGCGCCGCCGCGGTCGCTGCCCAGCATCGCGCCCAGGAAGCCCGAGAGCGGGTCGAGGACAGCGATCGGGTCGAGGACATTCTCGCCCTCCTTGGCCCGCACGCTGGCGAAGGCGTTGCCCAGCGCTCCGCCAGGGTCCGTGACGAAGCCCGCCGTCAACGTCCGGCCCGTTAGATTGACGCGCTCGCAGGTCCGCACCGTGTAGCCGACCGCCTCGGTGCTCGGTGTCGCGTCCGAGCAGGCATAGCCCACCCCGGCGTAGTAGGCCAGGACGTCCTCGGCGGCGAACGCGAACCCGACCGGGTTGGGCGTCACCTCGGGCGAGGCTGACGGCGCCGTGCTCAGCGGTGGCGTCGAGGCCGCCGGCGTTGCCGAGGGTGGAGTCCGGGTTGCGGGCGAGAGAGTCGCGACGACGGAGGTGGGCGCCGTTACCGCGGGCGGCGCGCACCCGGCTTGGAGGAACGCCGCCAGCGCGAGCGGCACGGCGGCGAGGCTTCTTCGCATGCGGCCTCCGGGGCTGTGGGTCATGCCGACATTCTGCGCCCGGGGCGCCATGGGCAGGACTCGGTCGGTGCAGGACCGCACCGCATCCTGTCCCTGCGCGGAGACGCCCCGAACGAAACCGGATGTGCCGCGTTTAGAATAGGTGCAGGGCCGGGAAGGCCCGCGCCACCCGAGGTTCCACCATGAAGCGCACCGTCATCGCCGCCACACTGGCAGTCGCCATAGTCGGGGCGTCCGGCGCCGTCGCGCTCGCGGACAACTCGGGCGTCGCGAAGGGCCACGGGGCCGCCGTCTCGGCCGTGGCCAAGGCCGTCGATGGTACGACCGGGCGGGCGCACGGACAGGCCGTGTCGGCCATCGCGAAGACCCATGGCGCAAAGGTGTCGGCCGCGGCGCGGGCCCAGGGCGCGGCGAACGCGGCAGCCGGCAAGGCCAACGGCGCCGCGCACTCCGCGGCCGGCAAGGCCAAGGCCGAGGCAAACACGGCCAAGGCCGCCGCCAAGGCCGCCGCCGGCAGGGCCAAGGGTGCCGCCGCTTCCGAGCCGGGGCGCCTCAAGGGCACCACGCAGCCGTAACCAGCACACGCACCGCAACCAAGAGAAGACCCCGCCGTCTCCGGCGGGGTCTCGTCGTTCCTGCGGGGCGAAGGGTCAGGGGGCGGCCGCCTCGACCGTCCCGGTGGCCTGGACCGTGTAGACCACGCCGTCGAGCACGACCGTGGCGTCGATCACCACGGGGCCCGCAGCCTCCTCCGCCGGCACGATCGTGCGGGCACGCACGGTGAGCGCCTTGCTCTTGGCCGGGCGCGCGAAGGGGACCGACACGTCGCCCGAGGCGAAGCGATAGACGGCGGCGCCGCTGCTGATGGAGAGGATGGTCTTCGCGCCCTTGACCTGCACGACAACGTTCACCGGGAGCTGCTCGCCCGGCAGGGCGCTGCGGCGACGATCTTGACCGTGACCCAGCAGTCGGACTGCTCCGCCGGCAGGGCTTCGAGACACCGACCATCACTCTCGTTGGATGCGCAATCGCCCCATAGTAGAGAACCCCCGGCCCGGACGACCTCCGCGAGCCGCTGGATCCCGGCCTCGATCGCGGGCACGCCCGAGCGCGTCCAGAAGCGACGGAGGACATCGGGGTTGTCGGGCAGCAGACCCGCGAGCCAGGGCGCGATGGCGGCGTGGGTGTGCGTTCGGACATCGAGGGGCATCGACAGCGACAGCGGGGTGGACGACCGGCTCCCGGCGTACGCCTCGTCATACTCGAAGCGAAGCCGCCGACCATCGCCCCGGCTGAGCGTCCCGGCCTCGGTCCCGTCGATGAGGACGCGCAGTTCGTTCACGAGGGCGTCCGGTGCTCGGCGATGATCGTGTCGAGGATGCCCTCGTCCTCATGGTGCGCGGTGCTCCGGTCTTCGACGAATGCGAGGTCGATCTCGAGCAGCTCGAGCAACCGAAGCACCGTCTCCAGGTGGGCGCCGCCATTGCCCGCCTCGAAGTCCCGCATCCACCGACGCGATACGCCCAGCCGGACGGCGACCTGCGACTGCGAGAGCCCAAGGGCCTGGCGTCGGCCACGGGCGGCGGACGCCAGCTGGTGGATGGTGATGCCGGACATGTGGTCTTCCTGGCGGTATGACATTTGCGGTGCACATCGAGTATGCGACCTTTACAGCACATCATATGGATGCACCATAAAGGAGTCAACTACCGGGACGCCCCGTGGAACAGCGCTCAGCCCGCTCGCGGTTGTTGTGCAGGCAACCGCCCCATGGTAGAGAACCCTCGTCCCCGGACGACCGTGCCTACCCCTCGAACATCACCATCTGCCGCGCGGCATGCCCCTCCCGCAGGCGGTCGAAGGCGT
Organism: Candidatus Limnocylindrales bacterium; assembly: GCA_038250545.1. Classification (GTDB taxonomy): domain Bacteria; phylum Chloroflexota; class Limnocylindria; order Limnocylindrales; family CSP1-4; genus CAIXZV01. The sequence goes on from JBBSCF010000002.1 coordinate 93,612, forward strand.
CCTCGAGGTCGGCCAGCGGCAGCCGCCGGTCGATGAGCCGGTCGATCGGCAGCCGGCCCGCGAGGTACGCCTCGGCGTAGCGCGGGAAGTCGACTGCCGCTACCGCGGACCCGTAGTTGGAGCCCAGGATCCGCCGCCCGCCGTCGACGAACGGGAACGGTTCGAACGCCGCGACCTGCCCGAACTTGGTGAGCCCCACGAGCACGGCGGTCCCGCCCGGCGGCAGCGCCGCGATCGACTGGGCGATCGTCTCGGGCAGCCCGATGGCCTCGAACACGTAGTCGGGTCCGCCGTCGCCGGCCGCCTCCCGGATCCCCTCGACCGTGCGTGCCGGGTCCCCCGGGTCGCTCTGGACCCAGTGCGTGGCCCCCAGCTCGCCCGCAAGGTCGATCTTGGCCCGGCTCACGTCAACCGCCACGATCCGGCGCGCGCCCGCCAGGACGGCGCCCATGACGCACGAGAGCCCGACGCCGCCCAGCCCGATGACGGCGACGCTGGACCCCTGGGGCACCTCGGCGGTCTTGAGGACGGCGCCCACACCCGTGGACACGCCGCAGCCGATGAGCGCCGCGACCTCGGGCGGCACGCCGTCCGGCATCGGGATCACCGCGCTGGCCGGGACGACCTGGGCCGTGCTCATCGTCCCGATGGAGAGGTACGCGAGCACGGGCGAGCCGTCGGCGCGCGACAGGCGCGTCGTGCCGTCGGCCTGGGCGTGGCGCAGGGACGGCGAGCCGGAGCACAGCCACTGGCGACCCAGCTGGCAGTTCCGGCAGCGCAGGCAGGGGGCGTACCAGGACAGCGCGGCGGGTTGCCCCACGACCGCGGAGTCCAGCCCGGCACCCACGGCCTCGATGATGCCGGCGCCCTCGTGGCCCATCACGATGGGGCCCGGACGCACCCAGTCCCCGTCGCGCACGTGGAGGTCGGAGTGACAGACCCCGGCGCTCGTCATGCGGATCAGCACCTCGCCCGGGCGCGGGTCGTCGAGCCGGAGGGTCTCGATGGTGGTCGGCTGCCCCGCCGCGTTGATCACCGCCGCCTGGATCTCGCGCACCGCGCCGCCTCCGCTGTCCCGTGCGCCGGGCCGGCGCGTGGTGTCCATGGTGCCCCCGCTAGCCCGTGTTCTGCAGCCCCGCCGCGATGCCGTTGATCGTGGCACCCACCACGCCGCGGATCGGGCCCGTGATGTCCGCGCCCGCGCCGGCCGCCTCCGCGGCCCGCAGGCGGCCCAGCAGCTCCACCTGGACCGCGGACAGGGCGTCGATGTAGGGGGCGCGCAGCTCGGTGGAACGGGCGAGGCTGGCGTGCCCCTCGAGCAGCCGGTCCTGGCCAGTGACGAGGAGCAGGAGCCGCACGGAGCGGGCGTACTCGGCCTCGACCAGCCCGCGGATCGCGACCGCCTCGGGACCGTCGGCAAGGTCCGCGTAGCGGCGGAACGTGGCGAGGTCCACCTTGGCGAGGCTCAGCTCCGCGTTGTCCAGCACCGAGGTGAAGAACGGCCAGCGCCTGTAGAGCTCGGCGAGGTGCTCCAGGTGCTCGCGGCCGCCGCGGTCCGCGACCGCCTCGAGCGCCGTGCCCAGGCCGTACCAGCCCGGCAGGTTCGCCCGGGCCTGGGACCACGCGAAGACCCACGGGATCGCCCGCAGCGACCCGATGTCCGGCGCCTCGCCCGAGGTGTCGAGCCCGCCCTTCGAGCGCGACGAGGGCCGCGAGCCGAGCCCCAGACCGCCGATCAGCCCGATCGGGGTCACGGCCCCGAAGAACGCCGCGAACCCGCGGTGCTCCACGAGGGCCCGGTAGGCATTGCGCGAGATGGCGGTCAGCTCGGCCATCGTCGCGGTGCCGGTGGCGGCCGCGGCCGCGACCTCGGCCTCGTGCTCGGGCGTGGAGGCGAGCAGCGCCGCGGCCGCGACCTGCTCGAGGTGGCGCTGGGCGATCGTGACGTCGGCGTAGTGGGCGGCGATCACCTCGCCCTGCTCGGTGAACTTGAGGCGGCCACCGACGGAGCCCGGGGCCTGGGCCAGGATCGCCCGGTTGGCCGGCCCGCCACCGCGCCCGAGGGCCCCGCCACGCCCGTGGAACAGGGTCAGGGTGACGCCGTGCCGGCGCGCCACCCCGACGAGCGCCTCCTGGGCCCGGTACAGGAGCCAGTTGGCCGCGAGGAAGCCGCTCTCCTTGGACGAGTCGGAGTAGCCGAGCATCACCTCCTGGGCGTCGCCGCGGGCCCGCAGGTGCTCTCGATACACGGGATCGGAGAGAAGGGACTCGAGGAGGGCCGCGGCCCCGTCCAGCGCCTCGGCGGACTCGAGCAGGGGCACGACGTCCAGGACCGGCCGGGCGGGGGCCAGGTCGCCGAGGCCGGGGGACGGCCGCCCGAACGGATCCGGCGCCTCGGCGAGGCGGGCCAGCTCGAGCACGTTGGCCACGTCCTCCGACGAGCTCGTGAAGCTGATGACGTACCGGCGGCAGGCCTCGATCCCGAAGCGGGCCTGGATCCGCGCGATGGACCGGAAGGTGGCCAGGACCTCGGCGACCGTCACGCCGTCGGAGACCTCGAGGTCGGGCCCGTCGCCGGTCCGGAGCGCCTCGAGGGCGGCCCGGTGGACGGCGGCGTGCTGGCGGACCTCGAGCGAGGCGAGGTGGAACCCGAAGGTTTCGACCTGCCAGCGCAGGTCCGCGAGATCCCCGTAGGCGACGCGCGCCAGGCCATCGGCGACGAGCGCCCCCTGGAGCACGGCCAGCTCCGCGTCGAGGGCCGCAGGCCCGCTGTAGCCGCCGGTCCGCGGCGCGGTCTCGCCGGTGAGCGCGGCCCGGGTCCGCCGGAGGCGCTCGGCGATGGCCCCGAGGCGCTGGCGGTAGGGCTCGTCGGGGAAGCGGCGCCGGAGCTGGCGGACCGTGTCGCTGAGCTCCTCCGCGTCACGGACCAGGGCGGTGTCCAGCGCCCGGTCCAGACGCGAGGCGGGCACGCGGGCGGCGATCGTCTGCATCAGGCGGCCCGCCACGGCCTCGTAGCCGCGCAGCAGGTGGTCCGCCTGGAGGCGCGCGGCCTGCAGGGTCACATCGGCGGTCACGCCCGGGTGCCCGTCGCGGTCCGACCCGATCCACGATCCGAACCGCAGCAGCGCCGGCGCGTCCACGGGCCGCGTCCCCGTGCGCCCGGCATCGGTCGCCATCGCGGCGGCGTCCACGCGGCCATCGAGCGCGTCCAGCGCCCGGTCGACCGCGCGCTGGAACCGGGGGACCGCCACGAACAGCGTCTCATCGAAGATCGCGAGCTCCGAGCGGACCTCGTCGAGGGGCGTCGGCGCGATCGAGCGCAGGTCCGCGGTGTGCCACAGGAGCGTGATCTCCTCGCGCAGCCGGCGGCGGAGGTCCGCGTCCTCGTCGGGGGTCGCGAGCGGGTCGTCGAGGGCGTCGAGCAGCAGCCGGATCCGTCGCTGGGCAACGAGCAGCGTGCGCCGGCGAGCCTCCGTGGGGTGCGCGGTGAGGACGGGGTGGATCTCGGTCCGGCCGAGCATCGCCGCGACCTCCGCGCGGGGGTTGGTCGTCCCCAGGAGCGCCACCGCCTCGCCCAGCGAGTCGTCGATCGCGCGGCCGCGCGCACGCCGCGCCCGCGTGCGCAGGACGCGGATCCGCTGCCGCTCCTCAGCGAGGTTGACGAGCTGGAAGTAGATCGTGAAGGCCTTGGCCACGGCGGCCAGGGACCCCAGGTCGAGGCCGGCGATCTCGGCGAACAGGCGCCGCCGATCGAGATCCGGCTCGGCCGGCAGGTCCGGGTCGCCCCGCCGGACGGCGATCATCCGGCGGCGCGTGCGCTCCACGAGCGTGAACAGGTCGCGGCCGCCCTGCTCGGCGATCACCTGGCCCAGCAGCGAGCCGAGCAGGCGGACCTCGCGGCGGAGTGGGTCGCGGGCACGCGCCAGCCCGGGGCCCGCGGGTTCCGCGACGACCGCCGGGAAGCGGGCCACCCTGGCTCGCGCGGGTCCGGTCCGGTGCGGGCGCTCGGCGCGGGGTGTCATCGGCGGAATGATGCCGGGGTCCGGCGTGCCTGTCAGGCGTTCGTGGGTTACGGTTCGACTGCAAGGGCACCGTCCCGCTACCGGCCCGCAACCGACCACGGTAGCGGCGACCCCTAGGCTTAGGCGGTGATCGACATGGCGAAGCCCGAAGACAACGATCCTGCCGCCCCGTCGCCGGACACTGAGCCCGACGCCGCGGAGCCCGTGCGCGCCACCGAGCCGCACCTCCCGCCGGCCCCGGCGCCCCACGATCCGGTCGCCCAGCTCCAGTTCCTGCACGCGCTGCTGCGCCTCGCGACCACGGCCCAGACCTGGGAGGAGCTCCTCGAGACCGTGGTCGACGGGGCGAGGACCGGGCTGCGCGCCGAGGTCTCGTCGCTCTACCTCATGGACCGCGACGGCCTGTCGCTGACCCTCGCGGCCACCAACGGCCTCGACCGCCACCACATCGGCCGGGCCGTCGTGCCGTTCGGGGAGGGGATCACCGGGCGGGCCGCCGAGAGCCGGGCGCCGATCGTGGTCGACGACATCGCCGAGGACCCGCGCTTCCTGTGGGTGCGCGGCCTGGACCAGCGGCGGTTCATCACCTCGATGCTCTCGGTGCCCCTCACCTGGCACGACCAGGTCGTCGGCGTGCTCAACGTCCAGACCGAGCAGCGGCGCCGGTTCACCGCCGAGGACGTCTCGCAGCTCTCCGCCATCGCCGATCTCCTCGCCGGGATCCTCGAGAAGGGCCGCCTCCAGCGCGAGGCGGAGGCGCAGGTCGCCCAGCTCCAGGCCCTCGACCAGGCACGCAACGAGCTGATCGCCCTCGTGACCCACGAGCTGCGGACGCCGCTCGCGGTCGTGCGCGCCTACACGGACCTGCTCGCGGAGGAGCCCCAGCTCGACGGGCGCTCCTCGCGGGACCCGCAGCGTCGCCAGACCCGCGCGGCATGGCACCAGGGCACCGTCGACCAGGTGGAGCGCCTGGACCGCCTCGTGGACTCGATCCTGGAGTCCGTGCGCGTCGTCCCGAACCTGCCCGCGGACGTGCACTCCATCGACCTCAACGAGTTCGTCGAGGACCTCCTCGAGGACGTGGCGCCCCTGCTGCACCGGCACAGTCCCGGGATCGCGCGGTCGCGGCACCTGCACGTCCTGGCGGATCCGGCCCGCCTCCGCCAGGTGCTGGAGCACCTGCTGGAGAACGCCGTGAAGTACGCGCCACCCGACACTCGGGTGGAGCTGGACTGGGCGCTCATCGAGGGCGTGGTGCGGATCGGGGTCTCCGACGAGGGGCCCGGCATCCCGCCCGAGTGGCGCGAGCGAATCTTCGAGCCCTATTCCCGTCGGGAGACGCTGACGGCGCGGGGGTCCGGCATCGGGCTCTACGCGGCACGTCGCCTGGCGGAATCGATGCGGGGACGGCTCTGGTGTGAACCAGCCCCGGGGGGCGGCGCGCGCTTCGTGCTCGCGCTGCCCGCGTCCGTCGCCGCATGACCTGAAAGCGAGGAACCCGAACGTGATCGGTACCAGACCGCTCCGCATCCTGGTCGTGGACGACGACCCCGCGATGGTGGGAGCCATCACCGCCCTGGTGGGCACGGAAGGCCACCAGGTCATCACCGCCTACGACGGCCTGACCGCCGTCAAGCGCTTCCGCGAGGAGCGGCCGGACCTCGTCCTGCTGGACCTCGCGATGCCGGGCCCGGACGGGTTCACCGTCATCGGCCAGCTGCGCGCGTCGGGCAACGTGCCCGTGCTCGTGGTGTCCGGCGAGAGCGCCGAGGCCGCCAAGGTGAAGGCCCTCGGCATCGGCGCGGACGACTATCTCGTCAAGCCCTTCGGCAAGCAGGAGTTGCTCGCCCGGATCTCCGCGGTCATGCGCCGCGTGGACCTCGCCGGGACCGGTCGCGTGGGCGGCTCCGACGGCGGCGCCCCGGGCGTCCTCACCGCCGGCTCGCTCACCCTGGAGCCCGCCCGCCACGAGGCGCGGGTCGGGGCCATCTCGCTGGGCCTGACGCCCACGGAGTTCCGTCTGCTCGAGGCCCTCGTCCGTGCGGGCGGCGACCTCGTCGCGCACCACCGGCTGGCCCGCGCGGGCTGGCCCGCCGAGCCCGATCCCGATCTGCTCTGGCTCAAGCCCCACCTCGCCCGGCTGCGCTCCAAGCTGGAGGCCGTCGGCGGACCGCGGATCGTCGCGGTCCGGTCGGTCGGGTACCGCATCGAGGCCGACGAGGCGGCGTAACCCGCTGCCCGCAGGCGCTGCTCGCCGGCCCCGGCGCGGTCTCCGCGCCGGGGCCGGTCCATGCCCGGCTCGCGCGCGTGCCGGAACGCTGGCCGGAGCGCGTGCCGCAGCGCGCTCCGGAGACCTCCGGCCGCGTGGCGAGCCGTCGGCCGTCGGCCGTCGACGTTCTGCTCTCCACAGCGAGCAGGAGCGCTCCCGGCGCCGCATCCGCATCCTCGCCGCTCGCTATCAGCGAGCGAAACGACGAGCGTGGGGGACAGGTGGGCCGCGAGCCGGCCGCGGACCCGCCGGGAATCGAAACGGCCCCGGGGGCGTGCCCGAGGCCGTGTCGTTGTGGTGGGGCCCGGCGCCCGGCCGGGCTGGCGATCAGCCGGCGGTGCGCCCGGCCGCGTCGTGCGCGCGATCCGCGCAGGCGACCTTGCAGCCGCGGGCGTCGCGACCGGCCATCGGCGAGAAGTGGAACCAGGCGCCGCGGCCGTCCGATGAGGCTTCCAGGCGACAGCCGCACGACGCGCACGTGACGGGGCCGTTCGTGGGCTCGACGGCGCCGGTGAGGCCGTTGGTATCGAATGCGGGGTAGGTCATGGCGACTGTCCTCCCTGTCGGACGGGCCGGCGCGGGGCCGGCTGGGCTGGCGGACCGGGGCCTGATCCGTTGGGGGCCCGATCGTGCGCGGAACGGCGGCTCGGGACGATGCCCGAACCGGCGACGGGCCGGTTGCGATTGGGTTTCGCCCCCGGACGCGGAGCGGCCCCGGGCCGGACCGCCGCGTGGGCGATGCCGGGCCAGGGCCGCTCCGCGCGTGGCGCCGCCCCCCGTGGCGCCGCCCCCCGTGGCGCCGCCCCCCGGCAGGCGCCGGCACCGCGGCGCCGAGCAATACGTGATGGGCTAGACCTGGTAGGCGGCCTCCCCGTGGACGGCGAGGTCGAGGCCCATCTCCTCATCGCGCGCGGGGACGCGCATGCCGAGGATGACGTCGACCACCTTGACGATGACGAAGGTGGCACCCACGGCGTAGGCGACCGTCGCCCCGACGGCGGCGACCTGGACGAGGATCTGGCCCGGGTTGCCATCGATGGCACCGCGGCCCAGGGAGTTGACGGCCGTGGTGGCGAAGACACCGGTGATGATCGCTCCGAACATGCCGCCGACACCGTGCACGGCGAAGACGTCGAGGGCGTCATCGACGTGGATCTGCTCGCGCAGGAGCGTGGCGCTGTAGCACAGGCCGCCCGCGACGAGGCCGATGGCGAGGGCGCCGCCCGCGGTCACGAAGCCCGAGGCCGGGGTGATGGCGACGAGGCCCGCCACCGCACCCGCGGCCGCGCCGACGACGCTGACCTTCTTCTTGTGGATGTAGCTCGCGAGGACCCAGGTGATCGTCGCGGCCGCAGCCGCGGTGTTGGTGACCAGCAGGGCGTTGGCCGCGAGGCCGTTGGCGCCCAGCGAGGACCCGGCGTTGAAGCCGAACCAGCCGAACCACAGGAGGCCCGCCCCGAGGACGGTCATGGGGATGTCGTGGGGCTCCATGCCCTCGCCGTTGGCGGCGCGCTTGCCGATCATGATCGCGACGAGGAGGGCCGACACGCCCGAGGTCGCGTGGACGACGGTGCCGCCGGCGAAGTCGAGGGCGCCCAGCTTGTACAGCCAGCCGTCGACGGACCAGACCCAGTGGGCGACCGGGGAGTACACGACGACCGACCACAGCACGGTGAACAGCACGAAGGCGCCGAACCGCTTGCGCTCCGCGAACGCGCCCGTGATCAGCGCCGGCGTGATCGCCGCGAACATCAGCTGGAAGGCCGCGAACAAGATGAACGGGACCGTGGGGCCATACGTCGCGTTGGGGGTGAGACCGACGGAGATGAAGCCCACGAAGTCGAACGGGTTGCCGATCAGCCCGAGGCCGCCCACGTCGCTGCCGAACGCGAGCGAGAAGCCGACCACGACCCAGACGACCGAGACCAGGGCCAGGCCGAAGAAGCTGTGCATGATGGTGGACAGGACGTTCTTGCGGCGGACGAGGCCGCCGTAGAACAGCGCGAGGCCCGGCAGCATCACCATGACCAGGGCGGTCGCCATGAGCAGCCAGGCGGTGTCGCCCGTGTCGATCGCCGTGCCGTCGGCGCCGAGGGCCAGAGCAGGCAGGCCGGCGAGCAGGCTCGAAGCCGCCAGGCCGCCGAAGAGCATTCGTCGTGCGCTCCGCATCACGCGATCGATCCTCTCAATCCCAACCGCCGGCGAGCTACCTGGAGGTCCCGTACCGGCGCGTCGGGCGGAAGGTTGGGGCCGGCGCTCGCCGCGGTCAGCGCACCCGAACGTGGCGCCGCGGTGCCGTTTCGGGTCGACGCGAGGTTGCCGCGCGGTTGCGCCGGGCGCGGCCCGGTGGCACCCCCGGGCGGCTCAGTGCTCGGGCTCGAGCAGCGCCACGCTCGTCGCCACCGCGACGAGCACGACGAACAGCTCGATGGGCACAGGCCGTCCACGGTTCCCGCGGTCATCTCGCGGCGAGCGCAGCCGACCCGGCGGGTCGCCGGACGGCTACCCTGTGCCGAACGCATCGGAGGACGGGATGGATCTGGGATTGCAGGGCCGGCGGGCGCTCGTCGGCGGCGGAGGCTCGGGGATCGGCGGTGGCATCGCCACCGCGCTGGCCGGCGAGGGGGCGCGTGTCGCGCTGATCGGCCGGACCCGGGAGCGCATCGAAGCCGAGGCGGCGCGCCTCGGCGGGGTGGGGGTCGTCGCGGACCTCGCCACCCCGGACGGGCCGGCCGATGCCGTGGACCAGGCGCTCGCAGCGCTCGGCGGGCTCGACCTGCTCGTGGTCAACACCGGCGGCCCGCCCGGCGGCACCTTCGACACCCTGTCCGAGGCCGACTGGGACACCGCGATCGCGGGCACGCTCCAGTCGGTGCTGCGCCTCCTGCGCGCGGCGCTCCCGCACCTGCGTGAGGGCCGGGACCCGTCGATCCTGGTCGTGCTCTCGTCGTCCGTCCGCGAGCCCATCCCGGCGCTCACCACGTCCAACGTCCTCCGCCCGGGCCTGGCCGGCCTGGTCAAGACCCTCACCGCAGAGATCGCGCCGATCCGGATCAACGGCCTGGCACCCGGGCGGATCGCCACCGACCGGATCGCGTTCCTCGACGGCAAGCGGGCCGAATCGGCCGGGGTCACCCGCGAGGAGATCGCCCGCCGCACCAAGACCACGATCCCGCTCGGGCGCTACGGCGACACCGCGGAGATCGGCCGCGTGGGGGCGTTCCTCCTGTCGCCGGCCGCGTCGTTCGTCACGGGGGCCATCGTGCCCGTGGACGGCGGCATGGTCCGGGCCCTGCCGTAGCCCATCAGGCGAGCAGCGCCGGGAGGACCGAGCCGGCGGCCAGGTGCGCGTCGAGCCCGGTCCGGGCCAGCACGTCGTCCAGGTCCGCCAGGGTCCCGGCATCGGGCGCCACGCCCGGCGCGCGCACGGTGCTGTGCGCGATCGCGCCGCGCCGCTGGTACACCACCTTGCGGATCGGCAGGTTGAGCAGCGCCTGGTTCTCGAACCGCATCAGGGTCGCATAGCGGTCGAAGACCGCCGCGGCCCCCGCCCGATCGCCGGCGAACCAACGCCGAACGATGGCCACCAGCACCTCCGGGAACCCGAAGCCGGTCATCGTCCCGTGGCTGCCCCGGCGCAGCTCCTCGAGGAGCATCTCGCCCCCGAGTCCGCCCAGCACGATGAGGTCCGGCGACCCGGTCACGAGGCGCCCCACCTTGGGCGGCGTCGGCTCCTCCTCGAGCTTGATCACACGGCACCGCGCCGACTCCGCGGCGAGCGCCAGCAGGAAGTCGGATGTCATCTGGACGCCGGAGCTGGCCGGGTGATCCTGGACCACGATCGGGAGGTCGATGGCGTCCGCGACCGCGAGGTAGTGGCGGCGCAGGGCGGCGTCCGTCGGCCGCGCGAGCGGGGGCGGGGCGAGCATCACCGAGTGGGCGCCCGCGGCCTGGGCCTCCCGCGCGAGGGCGATGGCGCGGTCCGTGGACGCGTGTGAGACCCCCACGCAGACGGGGATCTCGCCCGCGGCCGCCCCGAGGACCGTCTCCAGGACGACGGTCCGCTCGGTGTCGCCGAGGCGTCCCGCCTCGCCCAGGACGCCCAGGATCGTCATGCCGTCGACGCCCGTCCCCCGCACGAAGCGGACGAGCCCGGGGATCGATGCGGCGTCCAGCGCGCCGTCCGGGCTGAACGGCGTGGGGACGATGTTCCAGACCCCGCGCAGTGCCTCGATGTCGCCCATGCCGCCTCCGCCGTGGGCCCGCCGGTCGCGGGCGCTCCCGCGACGAGGCTACAGGATGCGGCGGGCCAGGACGCCAACGAATCGGGAGCGCCTACGGCGGATCCGCGACGCCTGGGGCACCGACGACCTGCCGCAAACGCCGATCGCCACGACCGCGACCATCATCATCGTCGCCTGTTGAGGACTCCGCCGCGACGTTACGTGCGCGTGTGGCGAACCTCCCACCGCTTGGGAACCGCGCACCAAACGCGTCTAACACACAGGTGAACGACCAGCCCTTGACGGGCGGGGCGGCGGTGCCGACAGTCTGTCCCGGTCCGATCGAGAAGCGATGAGGTGGGGAATGTCGAAGACAGGCAGGACGCTCGCGGCCCTGGCCGGTGCCGCGCTCGTGCTGGTGATTGCAACCTGGTTCGACGCCACGGTCCTGCGCGACGCGTTGGGACTCGCACAGGCGACCTTCGACGCGTCTGGGATCTCCATGGTGACCGCCCTCGGGTCGCTGCTCGTGGCCGGGTCCGTGCTGCTCGTCGGGGCGCTCGCATGGCGTGCCCCGTCCGCCATCGTGGGACTCGCCTACGGCGTCGTCGGCGGCTTCTTCGTGGCGCTGCCGTGGCTCGTGTGGAACCTCGCGTCCCGGAACAACGACGCGCCGCCGGTGCTGCCGGAACCGCTCGCCGTGGTGCTCGGGAACATCTACTCCGAGTCCAGCGGATCGCTCAACGCCGTTGGGACGATCGGTGCGGCGATGCTGATCGCCGGGGTCGCGACGCTGGTGCGGTGGTGGCGGGGTCGCGGCGTCGCTGCGAGCCGCGCGGAGGTCGTGGTTCCGAGCGCTCGTCCGACGCTCCCGTAGCCCGTCCTGCGGTGGCTCCACCCGGAGCCGCCCGCAGCGCCCGGCCCGAGCTCAGCCGGGCCAGCGCAGCTCGACAGCCGTGCCCCGGTCGCCCGGCCCCCGCCCGAGCTCGAGCGTGGCCCCGCAGGCGCGTGCCTCCGCGCGCATGTCCGCGATCCCGCGCCGCCCGCCCCGCCTCGCCGCGGCCTCGTCCACCGGCGGCCCGTCGCCGTCGTCCTCGATCCGCAGCCGCACCGCCGACGGCGAAGCCGCGACGGTGACCCGCGCCGTGGCCCCCGGCGCGTGGCGGATGACGTTGTCCAGGGCGAGCTGCGCGACGCGGAAGGCGGCCCGCTCCACCTCGCGCGGCGGCCGCCCATCCGCCTCGATGGCCCCAACCTCGATCAGGACTCGCACCGCCGACCGGTCCTCCACGCGCTCCGCCAGCCACTCCACCCCCGCGAGCAGGCCCATCTCCTCGAGGACGATGGACCGTCGGGCGACGAGCAGGGACTCCACCTCGTCCACCGCGGTGCGCAGGTCCGCGGCCAGCCGCTCCACGGTGCCGCCGGCCTCGGCCTCGACCAGGGCGCGGCGCAGGGACGGCAGGACATCGGCGTGGAGATCCGCCGCGAGCCGGCCGCGCTCGTCCTCGACCGCCTCGGCGCGCCCCGCCTCGCGGCCCGGCACCAGCTCGTCGACGAGGGTCCGCAGCACGGTCAGCGCGCCGCCCCGGCCGCCGCCCCCGGCCCGATCTGCGACGATGCGGGCGCGTGCCCGCCCGAACGGCGCCCGGAGGTCGCGCGCGAGGCCCACGCAGGCCAGGCCGCCGATCACGGCCAGCCACGCCCACTCGGGTACGCCGCCCCGCTCGCCGCCGAGCGTGCGGACGAGGAGGCTCGCGGCGAGGATCGACCCGAGGATCGCCACGGTGGCCCAGGCGAGCGCGACGACGACGACCGGCCGCCGCCCGTCGTGCGTGGCATAGGCGGCGGCGAGCGAGGGCGGGACCAGCAGCGCGACGACCACGAGCCCGCCCAGGATCGCCATGGGCTGGGCATCGCCCTCGACGCGGACCTCGCGGACGAGACCCACGGCGCCCAGTGCCGACGCCGTGGAGCCGATCACGTTCGCGGTCCAGGCGAGCGTGGGCGCCCAGGTGTGGACCAGGAGCACGATCAGGAGCGCGGCGATGCCCCACAGGTGCGGCACGAGGTCCGACGGGTCGGGCGCCGGGGCCGCGAACGGGTTGAGCAGCCGGAGCAGCAGGGAGCCGCCGATGAGCGCGGCCGCCGCCGCCGTCGCCAGGCGCAGGGCCCGGCTCACGCCCGGCCCTTCTCGGCCACCCATCCCTCCCGGAGCGCCAGCACGGCCAGCTCCGTGCGGGACAGGACGCCATACCGGTCGAACAGCCGGCGCAGGTGGCTCTCGACGGTCTTCTCGGTCACCCCGAGACGCACGCCGATCTCGTCGTTGCTCGCGCCGCCGCAGAGCAGGCCGAGCACCTCGATCTCGCGGTCCGACGGCCGCCGGGGCGCGCTCCGGATCGCGCGCAGCATCGCGGCCGAGAACGCGGTCCCACCGGCGGCGACCGTGCGCACGGCGTCGAGGATCTCCGCGACCTCGCTGGTCTTGATCAGGTACCCCGCGGCGCCGCGCTCGAAGGCGGTCCGGATCAGCGGCGGCTGGTCGAACGAGGAGAGCAGCAGGACCGCGGGGCCGTCGGCGGGCATCGCGTCGAGCAGCCGCAGGCCCTCGGCCTCGCCGGCGAGCTGGACGTCGCTCACCACGACATCGAGCGCGGCGCGGGCCTCGTCGAGCGCGGCGCGGGCCTCGTCGAGCGCGGCGCGGGCCTCGTCGAGCGTCCGGGCCGTGCCCGCGAGCGCCATGTCGGCGGCTCCCCGGACGGCGGCGCCCACGGCCTCCAGGATCGCCGGGTGGTCGTCCACCAGGAGCACGCGGATCGGCAGCTTCCCCATCAGATGCAGCCTAGCGCGCCCGCGATCGAGCGCGAAGGGCCAGGGTGCGGACCCCGCTGCGGGATTCCCCGCAACCACCGGGTGCTACGGGCGGCGGATCCGGATGTCGTCCACCGCGGCCTCGACGAGGTTGCCTCTCCCACCGTCCACTGCCTGAATGACGAGGCGGATGGTCTGACCGGCCCAGGCTCCCATCGGCGTGCTCGCTGAGGCCCAGGTCCCGTCACGGTCCGCGGGCGTGCCCAGCCGCTCGAACACGGGCGTGAGGGTCCCGTCCTCGGCCTCGACCGCCACGCGCAGGGCATCCGCGGCCGTGGCGCGCGCGTCGTGCGCGAAGACGTAGCGGAACGTCAGGCGGCCGATGTCCGCCCGATCCGCGGGCAGCGTGATGGCCCGGCTCCGGATGGAGGTGGTCCCCCCGTCGACATCGTTGGTTGTCGCGCTCTTGCCCGCGCTCGCGCCCGTCACCAGGGCCCTGGACCCCGAGACCGTGCGGCCCAGCTGCTTGGGCCCGTTGCGGGACGTGGACGCCGGATTGGCCACGGCCCACAGGCCCGACGTCGCGGTATCCGTGCCGGCCGCGTTGCGGACCCAGCCGCGGTTGATCTCCAGGTCGTCGTAGAGCGGCCCGCAGTCCGCCGCGACATACGCGCTGCCGAGCGTCGCGTACGGACAGCCGGCCTGGTCGATGAGCAGCAGGAGCGCCGACCGGTTGCGTTCCGTCTGCGCGGCGATGTTCGAGGCGTCGGGGTAGTGATCGCCCCAGACGGTCTTCTTCTCCGTCGGGTAGAGCTCGAAGGTGAACGAGAAGATCCGGTGCCGCGCATACAGCCAGTCGATCTGGTCGCCGTCGGTGATGTAGAGGTCCGACGACTGCTGCGCCGTGTAGCCGTTGCGGGCGGCCATGGCCCGGCCGAGCGAGACGAAGGCCTTGTGGTCCAGCGAGGTCATGTCGGGCGGGACGTTGGTCTTCGTGTAGCCGTACGGCCACAGGATCAGCTCGCCGTTGGTGTGGAGCGTGACGTGGGTACGGATCTGCTGGACGCCGCCGATGACGCGGCTGTTCACGAAGTCGCGCAGCGCCCGCGTCTCGGGGGCCGAGAACGGCTTGGGGCCGCGGTAGGTGATGGAGCTGCGCTTCCCCGAGGAGCCTCCGCAGCAGCCGAAGCGGTACTCGTAGTTGCGGTTGAGGTCCGTGTACAGGGCGTTCCCCGCCGAGTCCTTCTGGCGGTTCTTGCGCCAGGCACGGTATGGGCTGCCGGTCAGGTCGTAGCGCATCCCGTCCGGGTTGAGCGCGAACACGATGAAGATCTCCCGCGTGTCCACGAGGCGCTTCACGGTCTCGTCGGACCCGTAGCCGGTCGTCAGCCAGCGCAGGAGCGCGAGGGCCTGCTCGCTCGTCAGGTGCTCGCGCGCGTGATGCAGCGCGTCCACGAGGACCTCGGGCTCCGCCTCGTCCTCCGTGACGTTGTCGCTGACCTTGGCCATCCAGATGTCACGGCCCTGGTAGCTCTTGCCGATCGAGAACACGGACACGATGTCCGGGTAGTCCACGGCGGCCTGCTTGACCTCGCCCACCAGCTCGGGCCAGTTGTGGTAGCCGGCGTTGGACGCGGGCCAGTCCGGCTCAGCGGCGGCCGCGGGCGCGGCCGCGGGCAGGAGCAGGGCGGAGGCCAGGAGGAAGGGGACGGCGAGCCGCGCGATGCGGACCGGGACGCGGGGGTTCGGGCGCATGCAGGCAGGGTGCCAGAGGTTGGCCGATTGCGGAACCCCGAAGATCGACCCAGATCGCGGGGTCATGCGTCACGTCGGCCGCCCGGCGGCGTCCCCGATCCGCGGCCGCCCGGCGGCCCGATCGTCGCCCGCGCCCGGCGGTTCGCTCGCGGGGGCGAGCGGCAGGGCTCCGGATGCCCCAGGACCGAGGCTCCCGCTCGCCAGGGAGAGCGAAACGACGATCGTCGGCGATGGTTGGCTCGCCCGGCGGCCGCCGCGCCCATAGACCGGCCGCCGCGACCGTAGGCAGGTCTTGACACCAGCACGTTGCAGTGGCAAGATACCGCCATGCCCGACGACCCGTACAGCCTCAGCGACCTGGCCCGCCTCGCGGATGTGACTCCGCGGACGGTCCGGTACTACGTCGCCCAGGGGCTGCTCCCGTCGCCCGAGGCCGCCGGCCCCGCCACCCGCTACGGCGAGGGCCACCTCGCCCGGTTGCGCCTCATCAGGCGGCTCCAGCGCGACCACCTCCCCCTCGCCGAGATCCGGGCCCGCCTGGAGAGGATGGGGGACGATGAGGTCGTCGCGGCCTCGGCCGCCCTGGATCCCGTGGAGCCTGATCCGTCGCTGGAGCGGGGGGACACCCTGGACTTCGTCCGGTCGCTGATGCACCAGGCGGGTGTCCGGCCCACGATCGCCGAACGGCCGGTCGCCCCCATGGCCGTCCGGCGCGCGATGATTCTGGGGAGCGAGGTCGCCCCCGATGAGGCGCACGCGGTCGCGGAGGAGCTCGCAGCGCCCCCCGCGCCGGCCGCGGCGCAGTCCATGCCCGGGCCCGCCACGGCCCCCACCACGGCACCGGCCGCCCCGTCCGCCCCCGCCCCGTCCGCCCCCGCGCCGGCGCGGTCAACCTGGGAGCGGCTCGTGATCTCCCCGGACGTCGAGCTGCACGTCCGGCGCCCCCTGGACCGCCAGTCCAACAAGCGCGTCGACCAGCTCGAGCGCATCGCCCGGGAGCTCTTCGAGGACCCGTAGCCCCCCGGCCGCCACGCCGCACCCACCACACACAGCCAACCCATCGACCCCGCGTCATCCCGCAACCGGTGTCCGCGTGCCCCGCGGCGGCACCCCGCCCAGAGACCCGCCCCATCCGGGCCTCGAACAGCGCTTCGAGAAGGAGGCCCATCGTGACCGACACCCATCGCCCCGACCGCCTGGTCGACCCCCGCCTCATCGTCCGCCCGGACCGCCACCTCATCCGCGCCCACGGGCGCAGCACGCGGTTCCTGCTCGTCGAGGTCGCGGCCCCCACCGTGGCCCCGGACCCGTCACGCCGGCGCCCGCCGGTCAACCTCGCCTTCGTCCTGGACCGCTCAGGGTCGATGGGCGGTCACAACAAGCTCTCGCTCGCCAAGCAGGCGGCTCTCGAGTCAATCCACCGCCTCGAGGCCGAGGACCGTTTCGCGGTGGTCACCTACGACGACCGGGTGGACGTCGTGATGCCCGGGACCCAGGCCTCGCCCGAGGCGCGCCGTGAGGCCGCCGCTCGCCTGGCGGGCATCGAGCCGCGCAACAGCACGGACCTGCACGCGGGCTGGCTCACCGGCTGCGAGCAGGCGGCCGCCGGCCTTCAGGCCGAGGGGGTCAACCGCGTCCTGCTCCTCACCGACGGCCTCGCCAACCGTGGCGTGACCGACCCGGCGGAGCTCGCGCGGCTCGCCTACGACCTGCGGCGCCGGGGTGTCACCACCAGCACCTTCGGCGTCGGGTCGGACTTCGACGAGGCGCTCCTGCAGGCCATGGCCGACAACGGCGGCGGCCACTTCTACTTCGCCGGCGACGTGACCCAGATGCGGGACCACATCACGAGCGAGGTGGGGGAGACCCTCGAGACCGTCGCCCGTGAGGTCGTCCTGGAGCTCACGCTGCCGGGCTCGGTCCGGATCGAGTCGCTCTCGCCGTTCCGGGTGGAGCAGAGCGGTGGCCGGGCGAGGATCCTTCTCGGCGACATGGTCTCCGGCCAGCTGCTGACCATCGCGCTGCGGGTCACGTTCGACTACGGCGTGGTCGGCCGCGAGGTGGGCCTGGTGATCCGGGTGGGGGACCGGGACGCTGTGTTCGATGCGGCCAGCCCCGCGCCCGCCCCCGTGTCGCTCACGTGGACCTACGCGGACCACGGCGCGAACGACGCCCAGCCCCGTGACGTGGAGGTGGACCGGATCGTCGCCCGGCTGTTCGCCGAACGAGCCAAGCAGGATGCCGTGCGCCTCAACCGCGAGGGCCGCTACGACGACGCGCGCCGCTCGCTCGACGGCGTCCGCGCCCGTGTCCACGCCTATGCGGGCGCGGACCCGGTCCTCCGGAGCCTGGTCGACGAGCTCTCGCAGCAGGAGGTCGAATTCGCCGCACCGATGCCGGAGATGGCCCGCAAGGCGGCGTACTTCCAGTCCAGCAACGTCTCCCGAATGCGGACCGCGGAGGGCAAGTCCCGCCGCGCCTGACCGCCGGCCGGCACTGGTCCCGGACGGGTCGGCCCACGGGTCGGCCCGTCCCGTCGTTCCCCGAAGTTGGGACCTTGACGAGGTGGTCCCGGTGCGCCAAGATGTTGTCATGTAATCGATTGCCGATACATGGGCGAACGGGCGCGTCCGGGTGACCCCCGGCCGACCCCCGGCCGACACCGAGGCCGGCCCCGGCATCGTGGAGGACAAGAATCGATGACCGTCCCCGCCGTACAGGAGGATCACGCAGCCTCCATCGACCGATCGGCGGCCGCGCGGCGCCTCCTCCGCCGCGCGGCCGCACCCGGTCCCGACGGCCTGGTGTGCGGCGTCGATCCCGCCTCGGCCGGCTGGGACTGGACCACGTTCCACGTCTACCGCCTCGCGCCCGGCGGGCGCGTCACCCGCGCGGCGGACGAGAACGAGCGGCTTCTGCTCGTGCTCGAAGGGCACGCGGCGATCACGGTGGGGGAGCGGGATCTCGGCGTCCAGGGCTCCCGCGCCTCGGTGTTCGACGGTCCGCCGCCGCCCATCGTCCTCGTGGAGCCGGGCCTCGGCGTCGAGATCACCGCGACGACCGACGCGCTCATCGGCGTCGCGGCCGCGCCCGGCGGGCCCATCCGGCGGACCGCGCTCATCGGCGCGGACGAGATCCTGGTCGAGTCCCGCGGCGAGGGCAACACCGCCCGCCGGATCCACCACCTGCTCCCGCCCGGAGCGGAGGCGGGCCGCCTCATCGCCTTCGAGGTGTTCACGCCCGGCGGCAACTGGTCCAGCTACCCGCCGCACAAGCACGACACGGAGAACCCGCCGGTCGAGGCGCGGCTCGAGGAGCTGTACTACTACAAGTTCGCCAAGCCGGCCCAGGCGTTCGCCTTCGCCCGCGTCTACACGCCCGATCGCTCGCTCGACGAGGCCATGACGCCGATGGACGGCGACATGGTGCTGGTGCCGGAGGGCTATCACCCGGTCGGCGTCCCGGCCGGCTACGACTGCTACTACCTCAACATCATGGCGGGTCCCAACCGGGCCTGGCACTTCACGCTGGACCCGGACCACGCGTGGCTCATGAACTGGAGCCCCGCGGCGCCGCAGCCCACCGCGGAGCCCATGGCGTGATCGCCGGGACGACCGGCAGCTTGCGCATGTTCCATCGATCATCGATTATATTGGCGGACATCAGGGTCGCCCCGCCGCAGCTCACGGAGAACGCATGACCACCACGCTTGCCACGATCGACAGCCCGCTGTCCCGCATGGTGGACTCGTCGCCGACCGACTTCTGGAACGACTCCTGCGCGATCGCCGAGCTCGCGTACGCGGTGGAGCGCGGCGGGACCGGCGCCACCTCGAACCCGTCGATCGTGCTCGAGGTGATGAAGAAGGAGAAGGACCACTGGGTCCCGCGGGTCCGCGAGATGATCGCGCAGAACCCCACCTGGTCCGAGGTCGAGCTGACCTGGGGCCTGATCGAGGAGATGGGCGTCCGCGGCGCCGCGATCCTGCAGCCCGTCTACGACGCCCACGACGGCAAGAAGGGGCGCCTCTCGCTCCAGACCAACCCGTCCAACTACCGCACGCCGGACCGGATGGTCGAGCAGGCCGTCCACTTCTCCACGCTGGCGCCGAACATCCAGGTCAAGTTCCCGTGCACGGCGGCGGGCCTCCAGGCGGTGGAGGAGGCGACGGCTCGCGGGGTCGTGGCGAACGTCACGGTCGTGTTCACCGTGGCCCAGTGCATCGCGGCGGCCGAGGCCGTCGAGCGGGGGATCGCGCGCTACGAGGCCGCGGGCGGCGACACCAGCACGTTCGAGCCCGTCTGCTCGCTGATGATCGGCCGCCTCGACGACTGGATGAAGGTCCTCGTCGAGAAGGACAGCATCGCGCTGGACCCCGACGCGGCCAACTGGGCGGGTGTCGCCGCCTTCAAGCGGGCCTACGGGATCTTCCAGGAGCGCGGTTACCGCACCCGGCTGCTCGCCGCCGCCTACCGCCACCGCTTCCACTGGACGGAGCTCGTGGGCGGCGACGTCGTCCTCACGATGCCCCACGCCTGGCAGGTCCGGTTCAACGCCTCGGGCATCGATCCCGTGAGCCGGATCGACGTCCCGGTGGACACCCAGCTCATCGACGACCTGCTCGCGCGAGTGCCGGATTTCCGGCGTGCCTATGAGCCGGATGGGCTTCCCATCGAGGAGTTCGCCGGGTACGGTGCAACGGCTCGAACCCTGCGCGGGTTCGTCCAGAGCTACCACGATCTGCAGGGCGTCGTGCGCGACATCATGATCCCCAACCCGGACATCAAGTCCTGACCCTGAGCGCGAAGACCAGCATCCCCAATACCGCGGAGGAATGACACCCATGGCAATCGAGACGCCCGCGGACGCGGCGGTCCTGCCGATCCTCTCCCACTGGATCAACGGCACGGCCGTCGAGGTCCTGCCCGAGCACACCGGCCCCATCACGAACCCGGCGACCGGCCAGGTGTTCGCCCGCGTCCCGCGTGGCGGCGTGGCCGAGGTCGACCAGGCGGTGGCCGCTGCGAAGGCCGCGTTCCCGGCCTGGCGCGACATGCCCCTCATCGCGCGCTCCAACATCTTCTTCCAGTTCCGGAACCTGATGTACGAGCACCGCGAGGAGCTCGCCGCGCTCATCACCCGCGACCACGGCAAGACGTTCCCGGACGCCCTCGCCGAGACCATGCGCGGCCTCGAGACCATCGACTTCGCCTGCGGCCTGCCGGTCCACCTCTCCGGCATGATGACCCCCAATGTTTCGACCAAGGTCGATGCGTTCACGCTGCGGGCCCCGCTGGGCGTCGTGGCGGCGATCACGCCGTTCAACTTCCCGGTCATGGTCCCGGCGTGGATCTACCCGATCGCGCTGATGTGCGGGAACACGGTCATCCTCAAGCCGTCCTCCCACACTCCGGGCGCGACGCAGCTCCAGGCCGAACTGTGGACGAAGGCCGGCGGGCCCGATGGCACCTTCAACGTCGTGTACGGCGGCCGCGAGGCCGTGAAGGCGATCGTCGAGCACAAGGACATCAAGGCGATCCAGTTCGTCGGCTCCACGGCCGTCGGCCGGTACGTCTACGAGGAGGGCACCAAGCGCGGCAAGCGCGTCGGGTCCTACACCTCCGCCAAGAACGCCATGCTCGTCCTGCCGGACGCGGACATGGACCTCGTGGCCGACGCGGCCGTCGCGGCGGGCTTCGGCTCCGCGGGCGAGCGCTGCATGGCCCAGACCCTGATGGTCGCCGTGGGCGACACGGGCGAGCGCCTGCGCCCGAAGATCCTGGACCGGATCGCCAAGCTCAAGATCGCCAACGGCATGGAGCCGGGCGCCGACATGGGCCCGATCTACTCCGACGAGCACCGCCAGTCGGTCATCAAGTGGATCGGCATCGGCGAGGCCGAGGGCGCGGAGCTGGTCGTGGACGGCCGGACGTTCGTGAGCCCCAATCCCGACGGCTTCTTCCTGGGCGTCACGCTGTTCGACAACGTCACGCCGGACATGAAGATCTACCAGGAGGAGATCTTCGGCCCCGTCTTCGGCATCGTCCACGCCAAGACGTTCGACGAGGGCCTCAAGCTGATCAACGAGCACAAGTACGCCAACGGCACGGCGGTCTTCACGACCGACGGCGGCGCCGCCCGTCGCTTCAAGCTCGAGTGCGAGGTCCCGATGATCGGCGTCAACGTGCCGATCCCGGTCCCGGCCGGCTACATGAGCTTCTCGGGCTCCAAGGAGTCCGCGATCGGCGACCTGGCCATGCGCGGTGAGGACGGCGTCCGCTTCTTCACCCAGCAGAAGATGGTCACCGAGCGCTGGCCGGAGCCCGGCAAGCAGGGGCCGCTGAGCCTCGTCTTCCCCGGCAACAGCTAGATCGAATCGAGGGAGCCGGCCGGGGGACGAGGGTCCCCGGGCCGGCTCTTTCGTGCCAGCCACCCCACCAGGCGTCCCGGAACGAGGAGGAACCCCCATGCGGATCGCGCTCCTGGGTGCCGGCCGGATCGGCCAGCTCCATGGCCGGCTCGTCGCGGAGCAGCCGGACGTCGAGGAGGTGATCGTCTACGACGTCATCGCCGAGAACGCGGCCCGCGCGGCCGAGGTCGTGCATGGGCGGGCCACCGCCACGGCCGACGAGGCCATCGCGGCCGCCGACGCCGTCCTGGTCGCCGCGTCGACCAACATGCATGCCGTCCTGGCCGCCAAGGCGATCGACGCGGGCAAGCCGGTCTTCGTGGAGAAGCCGCTCGCCTTCGACCTGCCCGAGACCGTCGCGCTCGTGGACAAGGCCGAGGCCGCCGGCGCCGTGGTGCAGGTGGGCTTCCAGCGCCGCTTCGACCCCGCGTACGTGGAGGCCAAGCGCCTGCTCGACACGGGCGAGCTCGGCAACCTGTACATGGTCCGGCTCATCGCCCACGACCACACGCCCCCGCCCGACGCGTACATCCCGGTATCGGGCGGCCTGTTCCGTGATTCGTCGATCCACGACTTCGACGCGCTCCGCTGGCTGACCGGCCAGGAGGTCGTCGAAGTCTACGCGACGGGCGCCGTCCGCAACTTCCCGGTCTTCGCCCAGTACGACGACGTCGACACGGGCGCCTGCATCTTCACGATGGCCAACGGCGTCATCGGGTCGCACGCCCAGACGCGGCACAACCCGCTGGGCTACGACGTGCGGATGGAGGTCATCGGGTCGAAGGACGCGGTCTGCGTGGGCCTCGACGGGCGCACGCCGATCCGCTCGCTGGAGCGGGACGCGCCCGTCATGGCGAACCCGGCCTGGGATTCGTTCCTCGACCGGTTCGAGGAGGCGTACCGCACCGAGCTCCTCGCGTTCCTGCGGGTCGTCCGCGGCGAGATCCCCAGTCCCTGCACCGCGCGCGACGCGCTCCAGGCGATGCGGATCGCGGTCGCGGCCACCACGTCCCGCCTCGAGCACCGCCCCGTTCGCCTGGACGAGGTGTCCTGACCCTCGCTTCCCCCCCGCCGGCGCGCCGCGACAGCCCTCGCGCGCGCCGGCGGTTCCGTGCCTACGCCGGCGTCTGGTCGGACGCCTCGGGCGGCGTGTCCTGGCGCGCCGGGCGCGGCGCAAGCGGTCCGAGGCCCAGTGCGTAGGGCTCCAGGGCCACGGCGAACAGCACGAACACCAGGAGCGTCACGCCCATCGCGACCAGCTCCGAGGACGTCTGGGTGAAGGCGTTCAGGGCGCCCTCGGGCGAACCCAGCAGCGGGAAGACGACCGGCAGGACGAGCAGCCCCGCGCCGGCGAGGATCGAGGCCGCCCCGGCCAGCACGAGGGTCGAGCGCACGACCGGGTTGACCCGACCGATCGCGCTCTCCTGCACCATGCCGCGCGCGGCGAGCACGACGATCGCGACGGCCGCCACGGCGATCACCAGCAGGGCGCCGGCGATGGCCCCGCTCATGCGGTGCCAGCCGGCGACGAGCGTCGCCTGGCCGATGACGGCCGCGTAGACGGCCCCGGCCGGCATCACCAGCCAGCGCAGGCGGCCGGGGGTCACGAGGAGCGCCCCGATGCCGATGGCCGCCGCGACCGTCGCGCTGCCGCTCGGGAAGCTGTTGCGCAGGAGCCACGCCGGGACGGCGACCAGCTCGGGTCGGGGGAGGACGTCCTTGAGGACCTCGGCGAGGCCCACGGATGCCACCATCACGGTTGCGGCCAGGAGCCCGAGGCCGGGCCGGCGCTGCAGGAAGGCCGCCCCGAACACGACGAGGAGGGCGACCGCGAAGGACGCCAGCCCGATCTGCGTCAGGCTCGCCACCGAATCCGCGCGGACGCCGGGATCGTGGAGCGCGGCACCGAGGAGCCCCTGGTTCTCGATCCGCTGTCCGGTCTCCGTCAGGACCAGCGCCCAGTAGTCGAGGCAGAACAGGGCGACCACGAGGAGCGCGACCCCGGCGAACCTCCAGGCCGGCGATCGGGTGGCGCCGGGTCGCGGCGCGGGCACGCCCTCCGGGTCGCCCGCGGGAGCCGATGCGTCTGGCCGTTGCATAGGACCTCCCGATCTGGATCGCGACCCCTCGTTGCGGCCGTCCGCGGACGGCGCGATCATCGCCCCACCCGGCCCCGCTGTCGAGCGTCGGACGCGGGTCACCCCTCGCCCGCGGCGATCTCCTCGATCGTGACCCGGCGCCCCTCGCGGGCGGACCGCCCCGCGGCGTCCACGATCCGCTGGACGCGCCAGGCGTCGCGGAACGAGGGGACCGCCACGCCCCCCTCGGCGATCGCCGTCACGAAGCCGCGGGCCATGTTGTCGTGCTCGCGGAACGTGTCCTTGTACGTCTCGTGGACCGAGCCGCGCCGGAGTCCCTCATACAGCCGGTCGGGGATCGGCAGCTCCGCGAGCCGCGGCCGCTCCATCGTCCGGTCCGCCTCGGCGCCCCCGGTCCGAACCCCCTCCACGCGCTCCACGTTGTCCCAGTCGCAGGTGACGTGGAGCGTGCCCTCGGACCCGTGGAGCTCCCAGGCGTGGAGCTGCCCGAACCGCGACGGCTCGTAGGCCACGGACGAGACGTGGATGTTGCCCGTCGCCCCGCTCGCGAACTCGAGCAGGATCATCGCCGAGTCCTCGGCCGGCTCGAACGGCGCGCCGTCGGGTCGCGGGGCGCGCGGGACGACCTGCGAGAAGACCGCCGTGACCGCGACGACGTCCCCGAACAGCCACGTGGCGATGTACGACCAGTGCGACGCGAGGTCCCCGGAGACGCCCGCGCCCGCCTCGCCGAGGTCGAAGCGCCAGATGTACGCGCCATCGCGGCCGTAGTCGGCGTAGTAGCGCATGTTGAGGTGGTACGGGCGCCCGATGTACCCGCCGTCCACGAGCTCCTTCGTGTACCGCGCATAGGGCATGAACGAGTAGGTGAACGGGCACATGTTGACGACACCGAGCCGTTCCGCCGTCTCCGTCATCTCGCGCGCCTGCGCGGACGTCATCCCCAGCGGCTTCTCGCACAGGACATGGAGCCCGCGCTCGAGGGCCGCCATCGTGTACGGGTGGTGGTGGATGTTGGGCGCCAGGACCACCAGCGCGTCGAGCGTCTCGGCGCCCAGCATCTCGTCGAGGGACCCGTAGGCCGCCGGGACGGCCCAGCGCGCCGCGAACTCGCGGGTGTGCTCGAGGTGCCCGCCCACGACGGCGCGCACGTCCGCCAGCGGATGGCGGGACAGCGCCGGCAGGTACATCGAGTCGGCCCACCAGCTGGTGCCCACGACGCCGATCCGGACCTTGTCGAGCACTGGACCACCTCCGAGCGGGAAACGGGGCGCGCCGGGCGGCTGGGGCCGCCCGGCGCGCGATGCCTCGAAGCCTAGACGCCGAGCGACCGCAGGTACTCGCGGTTGCGCCGGGCGCTCTCGCGCGGGTTCCCCATCCCGGGCAGGATGTCCTGCTCCACGACGATCCAGCCGTCGTAGCCGGTCTCCTCGAGCGCCGCGAGGACGCCCGGGAAGTCCACGACACCCTTGCCCAGCTCGCAGAAGACGCCGTGCCCGGTGGAGGTGAGGCCATCCCACTGCTGTGCCCGGGATTCGGCCATGACGGCCGCGTCGGAGTCCTTGAAGTGGACGTGCCAGATCCGGTCGCCGAACTCGCGGACGGCGTCCACGGGGTTCTCGCCGGTGCCGAACGTCCAGTGGCCCGTGTCGAGGCAGATGCCCAGCAGGTCCGGGTCGGTCATGGCCATCAGCCGGCGGACCTCGGCGCCCGTCTCGATGAGCGTGCCCAGGTGCTGGTGGACGACGGTGCGGACGCCGGCCTCGTCGCGGACCCGGCGCGCCAGCCGGTTGGCGGCGTCGGCGTAGATCACCCACTCCGCGTCGGTGAGGCCCATCTCGGGGGTGATCCGGCCGGCGTTCTTGCCGCGGACGGGGTTCCCGTAGGGATCGTTGCCCAGCACGATCATCGTGTCGGGGCCACCCACCGCGGCGAGCAGCTTGCCGATCTTGATCGCGTCCCCCTCGCCCTGGAGGTGGCGGGCGGGGTCCTGGAGCCAGGGGGTATCAAACGACGCCAGGAGCGCCAGCCCTCGGCCGTCAAGCTCGGCACGGAGCGCGTCGGGATCGGTGGGCATGAAGCCCCAGTCCCCGAGCTCCGTGCCGGCATAGCCGGTCTCGGCCATCTCGTCGAGCACGCGGCGGTACCCCGCGGTGCCGCCCTCGACGTTCTCGATCACGCCCCACGAGCAGGGTGCGTTGGCAATGCGAACCATCCGGCTCACTCCTCGGTGGCCACGGACTCCCAGCGTTCGCTGGCCCATGACCGGATGATGGACTCCTGGACGCGCGCGACGGCGGCGGCCTCCCGGAAGCCGGGCTGGCCCTGGACGCCTGACGTGATCGACTCCAGGAATTGGTAGGCCTCGATCGCCTTGGTGTCGTCGTAGCCGATGGCGAGGCCCCACGCGGGGTTGAAGGCCCGGTGGAACGGGTGCGCCGGGCCGCTGAGCAGCTCGGTGTACCCGTCCTCGGCCGGGTTGTCCGCGCGCCGCCGCTGGACCTGGAGCTGGTTCATCTTCTCCATCGTCCACTTGAGCGCCCCGCGGGTCCCGTGGACCTCGAAGGACAGGTCGCACTTGGCCCCGTTGATCACGCGGCAGGCCTCCAGGATTCCCTGGGCCCCGCCCTCGAACCGCACGAGCGCGCTGACGTAGTCCTCGTTGGTCACCGGCCCCGTTGCCTCGTCGCCGGTCGCGACATCGTCGTGCGTGCCCCGTCCGGGCACCGGGATGGGACGCTCCGTGATGAACACCTCGCGGCTCGCGGTGAGCCGGGCCGCCGGTCCGGCCAGGAACAGCGCCATGTCGATGACGTGGGACGCGAGGTCACCGAGCGTGCCGAGCCCGTGGTCCGCCTCGAACCGCCACGAGAGGAACCCGTTGGGGTCCCCCGCATAGCCGTTGAGGAACCGGCCGTGGTAGTGGGTGATCGCGCCGAGCTCGCCGGCGGCGATCAGCTGCTTCGCGTACTGGACCATCGGGGCCCAGCGGTAGTTGAAGCCGACGGAGGTCATGATCGGGCGGTCGCGGACGGCTTCCCAGGACGCGATCGTCTCGGACGGGAAGCGGCCGACGGGCTTCTCGCACGCGAGGTGCTTGCCGGCGGCGGCCACCGCCCGGTTGATCTCGAGGTGCAGGCCGTTGGGGGCCGTGACGTCCACGGCCTCGATGTCCGGGTGGGCGACCACCTCGCGCCAGTCGGTGGTCCATCCCGCGAACCCGAAGCACGCCGCGGCGGCGCGCGCACGATCCTCGTCAGCGTCGGCGCAGATGACGAGCCGCGCGTCGAGCCCGCTCTCGTGGAAGCGGTCACGCACGGCGTTGTAGGCCCGGCTGTGCGCCTCGCCCATCCAGCCCATGCCGATCACGCCGATCCCCACCGTGGTCATGCCGGGGCCGGGCCCTCGGGCGCCGGGCCGGTGGACTCGCGCACGCGGAGCACCATCGGGATGCGGATCGTCTCGGCCGCGCCCACGCGACCGGGGTCGTCGAGGGTCGCGGCGAGCCGCTCGACCGCCATCGTCCCCATCTCCGCCTTCTGCTGGGCGACGGTCGTGAGGGAGGGGACCACCCAGGCGGCCGCGGCGATGTCGTCGCAGCCCACGACGCTGATGTCGGCCGGGACCCGGCGCCCGCTCGCGCGGATGGCGCGCATCGCCCCGATCGCGGTGACATCGTTGTGACACATGATCGCGGTCACGTCGCAGCCCTGCGCGAGCAGCGCCGCCGTCGCCTGCTCGCCTCCCTCGAACTGGCCGTCGCCGCGGATCTCAACGAGGTCCGAGGCGGGGATGCCCGCGTCGGCGCAGGCCGCGCGGAACCCCTCGACGCGCGGCAGGTCCGCGGTGAAGCCCTCGTAGCCGCGGATGTAGGCGATCCGCCGGTGCCCGAGCCCCACGAGGTGCTCGACCGCGAGGCGGGGGCCGCCGACGTTGTCGCTCGTGATGACCGTGACCGGCAGGCCCGTGGGCTCCGCGTTGACGACGACGACCGGGACGGGCGAGGCGAGCAGCCACTGCCAGCTCTCGTCGGACAGCTGGGACGAGGCGATGATCAGCCCGTCCACCCGGCGGTCCACCATGAGATCGAGGTAGTGCATCGCGCGGCCCTCGTCGTACGCGGCGCTGCCCAGGATGATCGAGTAGTTGAGCGCGCGCGCCGCGGAGTCCGCCGCCTGGACGAGCTCCGGGAAGAACGGGTTCTGGATGTCCGTGACGATGAGTCCGAGCGTCCGGGTCCGCTTCATGCGCAGCGAGCGCGCGACGCCCGACGGGCGGTAGCCCAGCTGCCCGACGGCGACCATGACGGCCGCGGCGGTCTCGGGCTTGGGGTTGCCGATGCCGGCGAGCACGCGGCTCACCGTGGCGGTGGAGACGCCCGCCCGGTCGGCGACGTCGCGGATGGTGGCGGGGGCGGCGCGGTCGATCATCGGGGACCCGGGTTCACCCGTCCGCGCATCTGTGGCCTCCGTCGCAGCGTGGGCACGGTGCCGCCGGCCGGGAGCCCGGCCGCGACACGTAATCGATTTCGCACGGTAGCCGAGCGGACCGGCCGTCGTCAAGATGGCCCGGGCGTCGAAGGGTCACCCCATTTGGCCGTAATCGATTGCGCGTCGGGCGCGCATCGGTCATGATGCAGCGGTTGCCGGGTGATCGACCCGGCGTGCGGACGCGAGAGGAGCGGGTGGAGTTGAGTACGATCCGGCTGACGGTGGGGCAGGCCATCGTTCGCTTCATGGCTGCGCAGTACGTCGAGCGAGACGGCGAGCAGAACCGGTTCATCGCCGGTGTGTGGGGGATCTTCGGGCACGGCAACGTGGCGGGCCTGGGGCAGGCGCTCGAGGAGCTCGGCGACGAGTGCGCGATGCCCTACTACCGGCCCCAGAACGAGCAGGCCCAGGTGCACCTCGCGGCCGCGTACGCGAAGCACAAGAACCGTCTCCAGACCTTCGCCTGCATGAGCAGCATCGGCCCCGGCGCCACCAACATGATCACGGGGGCCGCCACCGCGACCGTCAACCGCCTGCCCGTCCTCCTGTTCCCGTCCGACTACTTCGCGAACCGGCTCGTGGACCCGGTGCTCCAGCAGATCGAGCACCCCGTCGAGCGCGACGTCTCCGCGTCGGACGCGTTCCGCCCCGTCTCCCGCTACTTCGACCGCATCTCCCGTCCCGAGCAGCTCCTGTCCAGCCTGCCCGAGGCCTTCCGCGTCCTCACGGACCCGGCCGAGACGGGCGCCGTCACGGTCTCCCTGCCGGAGGACGTGCAGTCCGAGGTCTACGACTGGCCGACCCGGTTCTTCGAGAAGCGCGTGTGGCGCGTCCGGCGGCCGCGTCCCGAGACCGAGGTGGTGGACCGCGTCGTCGAGCTGGTCCGCGGCGCCAAGCGCCCGCTCATCGTCGCCGGCGGCGGCGCCATCTACGCGGGCGCCGAGGTCGCGCTCGACGCGCTCGCGTCCGGCTACGGGATCCCCGTCAGCGAGTCGCAGGCCGGCAAGGGCGTGCTGCCCTGGAACCACCCCTGGAACGTGGGCCCGATCGGCGCGGCCGGCGGCCTCGCGGCCAACCGGCTGGCGAGGGACGCGGACCTCGTCATCTCCATCGGGTCGCGTCTGGGCGACTTCGTGACCGCCTCCAAGACCGCCTTCCAGGACCCGGACGCGGCCTTCGTCGGCATCAACATCAACGGCTTCGACGCCGCCAAGCTGCGCGCCGTGCCCGTGATCGCCGACGCCCGCGAGACGCTGACGGCCCTCGCGGCGGCCCTCGCGGCCACGGGCTACGCCGGCACCTCCCAGACCTATCGCCAGACGGTGGCCGCCCTCAAGACGGAGTGGGACGAGCGGGTCACGTTCCACCGCACGCCCAGCGGCGAGACGGCGGAGCTCGCCCAGCCCGAGGTCATCGGCATCGTCAACGACGCGGTCGGCGGCCACGCCACGGTGGTCTGCGCCGCGGGCTCGCTCCCGGGCGACCTGCTCAAGCTGTGGCGGCCTGAGGACTCCAAGGCCTACCACCTCGAGTACGGCTATTCCTGCATGGGCTACGAGATCCCGGCCGGGATCGGCGTGAAGATGGCCGAGCCCGGCCGCGAGGTCGTCGTCGCGATCGGCGACGGGACCTACCTGATGCTCAACTCGGAGATCGTCACCGCGGTCGCCGAGGGCATCAAGATCACCATCGTCGTGTTCGACAACCACGGCTACCAGTGCATCAAGGACCTGGCCTGGAGCGTGGGCATCCCGCAGTTCGGCAACGAGCTGCGGTTCCGCGACAGGGGCACGGGTCGCCTCACCGGCGGCTACATCCCGGTCGACTTTCGGAAGCACGCGGAGGCGATGGGCGCCCACGCCCTGTATGCCACCACCGAGGCCGAGATCCGGGCCGCCATCGCCGAGGCGCGGACCGTGGACCGGCTCACCGTCATCCACGTCGCCGTCAGCCCGGACAAGCGCGCCCCCGGCTACGAGTCCTGGTGGGACGTGCCGCCGGCCGGCGCGTCCGGTTCGGAGACGGTCAACGCGGCCCGGGCCCGGTACGCCACGGCCCTCGAGAAGCAGCGAGCGGAGCTCCTCTGATGCGCATCGCGACAGCACCCGTCAACTGGAACAACCCGGACGTCCCCGAGTACCGCGCCTGGCTGCCCTATGGCCAGATGATGGACGAGTTCGTCGAAGCCGGCTACGACGCCACCGAGTGGGGCCCCGGCATGCCCGAGGACCCCGCCGAGCTCAAGCGCGAGCTCGACGCGCGCGGCCTGGCGATGGTCGGGGCCTTCGTGGGCCTCGGCTTCCGGGACGCGGACCGGTACGACGCGGAGATGGCCAAGGCGATGGAGATCGCCCGCCGGCTCCACGCCACCGGCGGCCGGCTCCTGATCGCGGCGGAGGCCGGCGACGACCGCCGCCGCGCCGAGGCGGGCCACGTGAACGAGGCGGCGGGCCTCACCGACGAGCAGTGGCGGAACCTCGCGCGAGGCCTCCACGACCTGGCGGACAACCTTGCGCCGCTGGGCATGAGCGTCGTGTTCCACAACCATGTCGGCACGTATGTGGAGACGCCCGGCGAGACGGCCCGGCTCCTCGACGAGACAGAGCCCGCGAAGGTGGGCTGGTGCCTGGACATCGGGCACCTCGCCTACGGGGGCGGCAACAGCCTCGAGATGCTCGGCACCTACGGGGACCGCGTGCGGCACATCCACCTCAAGGACGTCTCGGGCGAGGTCCTGGCGCAGGCCCGGGCCGAGGGCTGGAGCTTCGGGCAGGCCCTCAAGGGGTTCATCTTCCCGGCCCTGGGCGAGGGGATGGCGCAGGTCCCCGAGTGCGTCGCGGCCCTCCTCGCCCGCGGCTACGACGGCTGGTTCGTCCTCGAGCAGGACACCACGCCCGACGACCCGAAGGATGTCGCCCGCGCGAACCGCGAGTATCTCGAAGCGCTGCTCGGCAGCCTCGCGCCGGCCTGATGGCCGGGGCGTCGGGGCCGGGCGGCGAGCCCGGCGCCGGACCGCACGCCGACCTCGAGGCGCTCGCCCGGCGCGGGCGCCTCCACGTCATCGAGACCGTCGCGCACAGCGGCGCGGGTCACGTGGGCGGCCCGCTGTCCGCGATGGACCTCCTCGTCGCGCTCTACTTCCGGGTCCTGCGCATCCGCCCGGACGACCCCGCCTGGCCGGAACGCGACCGGTTCGTCCTGTCCAAGGGCCACAGCTCCGTGGCGCTGTACACGGTCATGGCCATGCGCGGCTTCTTCCCCGTGGAGGAGCTGCGCACGTTCGACGGCGGCGGCAGCCGGCTGCAGGGCCATCCCGACATGCTGGCGCTGCCCGGCCTCGACGCGTCGACGGGCTCGCTGGGACAGGGGATGTCGATCGCGCTGGGGATCGCCATGGGCCTGCGCCGCCGCGGCAACCCGGGCCACACGTTCGTGATGCTCGGCGACGGCGAGGCGCAGGAGGGCCAGGTATGGGAGACGGTCCACGTGGCGCCGCGGTACGGCGCCGGCAACCTGACCGCGATCGTGGACTGGAACGGGATGCAGCAGTACGGCTGGTCCCTGCCGGACGGGGAGACGCACCGGGGCAACCGGCGCGACCCGTGGGCCGGCGTCAACCTGCGGGGCGCCTTCGAGGCGTTCGGCTGGCGGGTGCTCGAGATCGACGGCCACGACTTCGGTCAGATCCTGGCCGCCTGCGAGGAGGCCCGGGCGGCCGGGAGCGGCGACGTGCCGACCGCGATCCTGGCCCACACGACCAAGGGCCGCGGCGTCTCGTTCACCGAGGGCCGCTCGGAGTGGCACGCCCGGCCGGCCACGGCCGACGAGGCCGCCATCGCCCGCGCCGAGCTCGCCCCGGACGGGGACGCGCCGTGAGCCGGCCGCAGCGCGACGTCTGGGCCGACACGCTGGTCGAGCTCGCCGCCACCAACCCCGACATCCTGGTCCTGGACGCGGATCTCGCGACCTCCACGAGGGCCGACCGCTTTGCGGAGGCGTACCCGGACCGCTTCCTCCAGATGGGCATCGCCGAGCAGGGGATGGTGGGTGCCGCGGCCGGTCTCTCGTTCACGGGCTATGTCCCGTGGCTCAGCTCGTTCGGGATCTTCTTCACGAACCGGGCCCTGGACCAGGTGCGCATGTCCCTCGCCCAGACCCACGCCAACGTCAAGATCGGCGCCGCGTACACGGGGCTCCTGGCCGGCCTCGCGGGCAAGACCCACGTCGACATCAGCGACCTCGCGACGATGCGCGCGATGCCCGGGATGACGATCCTCGCCCCCGTCGACGCCGCCGAGACGGCCGCCATGACCCGCTGGGCCACGGAGACGCCGGGGCCGGTCTACCTGCGCCTCGGGCGCGAGGCCGGGCCGGACGTGTTCGGGCCGGACTATGTCTTCGAGCCGGGCCGGGTCATCCTCCTCCGCGAGGGCACCGAGGTCCTGCTGGTCTCCACCGGCCAGCAGACCGCCCGGACGCTGGAGGCGGCGGAGCTGCTCGGCGCGGACGGGATCTCCGCGGGCGTTCTCCACGTGCCGTCGATCAAGCCGGTCGACGCGACCGCGATCGCCGCCGCCGCCGCCAACGTCCCGGTCGTGGTGACGGTGGAGGAGCACACGGTGATCGGGGGCCTGGGCGGCCTCGTCACGGAGATCGTCACGAGCCACGACCCGCGCCCGGTGATCCGGATCGGCATCGAGGACACGTGGGGCGAGTCGGCCCCCAACGCGTGGCTCCTCGAGCGCCACGGGCTCACGCCCGAGAAGGTCGCGGCGCGCGTGCGGACGATCTGGGGCGGGCCCTGATCCCCGGCAGCCGCCCGCCGACGCCCGCATATCCGCGATGCGTAATACGCATCTTGACAAGGCATTTGGTTGCGTACTAGGCTCCGCGCCATGGGAACGATCCAGTCGCTCGAGCGGGGCCTGCGCATCCTTGACGCGCTCGCCGAGGCGGACTCGGACCCGATGCGGCGCGGCCGCGGCATCCCGCTGACCGTCCTCGCGGTGGAGCTGGACGTCCACAAGACCACCGCGCTGCGCCTCGTCCAGACCCTCGTCGCGTCGGGCTATGCGGCCCCGGCGGACGGCCACGGCTACGTCCTGGGCCCGGCGATGCGCCGGGACGCGAACCTCACGATCGGCACGCAGCGCCTGCGCCGCGCGGCCCGCCCGTTCCTGGAGCGGCTGGTGGAGCTGACCGGCGAGTGCGCCCACGCCGCCGTGGCGGACGGCGGGCGTGCCCTGGTGATCGACGACGTCGAGACGGACCGCCCGCTGCGCGTCGTCGCCACGAGCGGGCGCCACGTGGCGCTCCATTGCACATCGGCCGGCAAGTGCCTCCTCGCCTTCGGCCTCGCCGACGTTCCGGCCGCGCTGCCCGGGCGCACGGCCCGGACGATCACGACCCGGGACGCCCTGCGCGCCCACCTGGACCTCGTCCGCGCCCAGGGCTACGCCTTCGACGATGAGGAGAACGACACCCACACGCGCTGCATCTCCGCGCCGGTCTTCGGCCCGGGCGGAGCGGCGGTGGGCTGCATCGGCATCGACGCGCCGAGCGTCCGCCTCACGACGGATCGCGTCGCGGCGGCCGCGGCGCACGTGGTCGACGTGGCCGGCCGGCTCTCCGCGGCGCTCGCGACCGCGCGGTCCGCATAGCGGTCCCATCACCCAGCAGGCAGACCTGGAGGACACGGGCGTGGCAACGGTTCGGCTCACCACGGGACAGGCGGTCATCAACTACCTGGCCGCCCAGCATGTCGAGCGTGACGGTGTCGAGCACCGCTTCTTCGCCGGCCTGTGGGGCATCTTTGGGCACGGCAACATCGGTGGGGTCGCCCAGGCGATCCAGCAGGCCGAGGCGGACTTCCCGTACTACCTCACGCGCAACGAGCAGGCGATGGTCCACGCGGCCGTCGGCTACGCCAAGCTGCGCAACCGGCTGGGCGCCTTCGCCTGCCTCACCTCGATCGGTCCCGGCGCGACCAACATGGTCACGGGCGCCGCCTCCGCGACGATCAACCACGTCCCGGTGCTGCTGATGGCGGGCGATGCCTTCGCCGAGCGCGTCCAGTCGCCGGTGCTCCAGCAGCTCGAGTGGCAGCACAGCCAGGACACCAGCGCGAACGACGCCTTCCGGCCCGTCGTCCGCTACTGGGACCGCATCAACCGCCCCGAGCAGGTGATCACGGCCATGCCCGAGGTCATGCGCGTCCTGACCTCGCCCGCCGAGACCGGCGCCGTGTTCCTGGGCCTGCCGCAGGACATCCAGACGTACGCGTTCGACTACCCGGTCGAGATGTTCGCCAAGCGCGTGTGGGCGATCCCGCGCAACCGCCCGGACCGCGCGTCGATCGCGACGGCCGCGGCGTGGATCCGCGAGGCGAAGCGTCCGGTCATCTTCGCGGGTGGCGGCGTGCGCTACAGCGAGGCGACCGAGGCCCTGCGCGCGTTCGCGGAGCAGACCGGGATCCCGGTCGCGGAGACGCATGCCGGCAAGGGTTCCATGCCCTACGACCACCCGCTGAGCCTCGGCGGGGCCGGCGTGTCGGGGACCCTGGCGGCCAACGTCATCGCCCCCGATGCGGACCTCGTGATCGGCATCGGCACCCGCTTCACGGACTTCCCGACGGCGTCCAAGACCGCCTTCCAGGACCCGGCCGTTCGGTTCGTCAACATCAACGTCGCGGAGTTCGACGCCTACAAGCACGCCGCGGTCCCGCTCGTGGGCGACGCCCGCGCGGCGCTCGAGGAGCTCGCGGTCGCGGTGGGGGACTACTCGACCGCGCCCGAGTACCGGGAGCGTGTCGCCGCGCTCAACCGCGAGTGGGATGCCGAGGTGACCCGGGTCTACGCCCACAGCGTCGGCGACATCCTCACCCAGGGCGAGGTCATCGGCGCGGTCGAGGCCTCCACGGACCCGCGCGACGTCGTGGTCACCTCGGCCGGCAGCCTTCCGGGCGACCTGCTCAAGCTCTGGCGCTCACGGGACCCGCTGAGCTACCAGGTCGAGTACGGCTACTCCACGATGGGCTACGAGATCGCCGGTGGCGTGGGCGCCAAGCTCGCCGCGCCCGACCGCGAGGTCTACGTCATGGTGGGCGACGGCTCGTTCCAGATGATGAGCAACGAGATCACGACGGCCGTCCAGGAGGGCCTCAAGCTCATCGTGGTGATCGTGGACAACAAGGGCTTCTCGAGCGTCGGGCGGGTGTCCGAGCAGGTCGGCGCCGAGGGGTTCGGCTGCCACTACCGGCTGCGCGGGCCGTCCGGCGCCTACGACGGGCCGGAGATGCGCCTGGACTTCGTGCGGATCTGCCAGGGCATGGGCGCGAAGGCGCTCGAGGTGACGACCCTCGACGGCCTGCGCACGGCGCTCGCCGACGCCCGGGCGGGGACCGAGACCGTGTGCATCGTCGTCCAGACCGACTGGGACGAGCGGGTCCAGGGCTACGCCAACTCCTGGTGGGAGATGGCGACGCCGCAGGTCTCCGAGATGCCGGCGGTGAACGAGGCGCGCGAGGAGTTCGACCGCAACAAGGGCCGCCAGCGCTACCTGATGATCCCGGGTGCCCCGTTCCAGCAGGCCGGGACCGGGGAATGACGCGCAGCGTCGGGCCGCTCCTCCGGCCCGCCCGGACGCGCACCGCGGACACGGCGATCCACCGGATCACCCCGCAGGACGCTGGCTGGGTCTACACCGCCTTCGACGTGCACCGCCTCACCGCCGGCGAGCGCGTGACGCGTCCCGGCGACGACCGGGAGGTGCTCGTCCTGGTGCTCGAGGGGACCGCGTCCGTCACCGTCGGGGGGGCCGCGCTGGGTCCCGTCGGGACGCGCGCGTCGGTGTTCGACGAGCCGCCGGCCGGCGTCGTCCTGTGCGCGCCCGGCGAGGATGTCGAGGTCGTCGCGGCGGGCGAGGTCCTCCTCGCGATTGCCGCCGCACCCGCCGGCGACATCCGCCGCACCGCCGTCATCCGCCCCGGGGCGATCCGTGTCGAGACGCGCGGCGCGGGGAGCTCGGAACGGACGATCAAGAACCTCCTGCCGCCCGAGGCCGAGGCCGGCCGCCTCATCGCGGTCGAGGCGTACACGCCCGGGGGCAACTGGTCCAGCTACCCGCCCCACAAGCACGACACGGACGACCCGCCCAACGAGTCGCAGCTCGAGGAGCTGTACTTCTACCGGTTCGCGCGCCCGACGGGCTTCGCGATCCAGCGCGTGTACACGGCGGACCGCTCGCTGGACGAGACGATGACCGCGCAGGACGGGGACGTGATCCTGGTGCCGCGCGGCTACCACGTCGTGGGCGCCGCCGCCGGCTACGACACCTGGTACCTCAACGTGATGGCGGGCCCGACGCGCGTCTGGCGCTTCACCGTGGATCCCGACCACCGGTGGCTGATGAACTGGGACCCGGCCGCACCGCGCGAGCGTGCCGCCGACCCGGCGGGGACACGATGACCATGGACCGAACCCTGCTCCTCGAGGGCGTCACCCGGACCGGCACGGAGCTCTGGAACGACTCGTGCGGGCCTGACGACCTCGCGTACGCCATCGCCAACGGGGCGACCGGCGCCACCTCCAACCCGCCGATCGTGCTCGGAATCGTCCGCGCGGAGCGGGCCACCTGGCACGCGCGCGCCCGCGCCCTCGCCGCCGAACGGCCGACCTGGGGCGAAGGCGACATCGCCTGGCGGATCCTCGAGGAGGTCGCGACCCGCGGCGCCGCGCTCCTCGCCCCCATCCACGAGCGCTCCGGCGGCCGCGTCGGACGGCTCTCGGCCCAGGTGGACCCGCGTCTCTACCGCGACGCCGACGCGATGCTGGCACAGGCCGAGCGACTGTCCTCGCTCGCCCCCAACATGCAGGTCAAGCTGCCGGTGACGACGGCCGGCCTGGTCGCGCTCGAGGAGGCGACGGCCCGCGGCGTCGAGGTCAACGCGACGGCCAACTTCACCGTCGCGGGGGCGATCGCCGTCGCGGAGGCGGTGGAGCGCGGGCTGGAGCGGCGGGCGGCCGCGGGCCTCGAGGGCACGCTGCACCCGGTCTGCACCCTGATGGTCGGGCGGCTCGACGACTGGGTGAAGGCGGCCGCCGAACGGGACGGCGTGCTGCTGACCCCCGGCCGCGCCGAGTGGGCCGGCGTCGCGGTCTTCAAGCGCGCCTACGCGCTGTACGGCGAGCGGGGCTACCGCACCCGGCTCCTCGGCGGCGCCTTCCGCCACCACCTGGCCTGGAGCCAGCTCCTGGGCGGCGACACGATCCTCACGATCCCGCCCGTCTGGCAGCGCTGGCTCAACGCCTCGGGCCTCCCGGTCGAGACGCGCCTCGAGGAGGCCGTGGACCCGGCGATCCTGGACGAGCTGGGCGAGCGGGTGCCGGAGTTCCTTCTCGCGTATGAGCCGGATGGCCTCGCGCCCGGCGAGCTCGAGGGCTACGGTGCGTCACGCCGGACGCTGCGCCAGTTCCTGGCCGCCTATGCGGACCTGCACGTGGAGGTTCGTGACGCGATCCTCCCGGACCCGGATCGCAAGCCCGTCCCGGCTTGACGCGCGACAACCCAACTCGTGGCAGCACAACCGTCAGCCTGGAGGAGCACTCGATGACCGGCTTCACCCTGAAGGACCCGAACAACATCGGCGTCGCCGTGCTCGGCGCGGGCCGCATGGGCCGCGTCCACGTCCGCAATCTGGGCACGATCCCCAACGCGAACGTGATCGTCGTCGCGGACCCGAACCCCGAGGCGGCCGAGGCTGGCCGCGTCCTCGCGGGTGCCAGGCGTGCGACGGCGGACCCGCTCGACGCCATCACCGACCCGGACGTCGAGGCCGTCGTCATCAACACCCCGACGACGACCCATGCCACCTACATCGAGGCGGCCCTCCGTGCCGGCAAGGCCGTCTGGACCGAGAAGCCCATCGCCCAGGAGCTCGCCGACACGGCGAAGATCGTCGACCTGTGGCGCGAGACCGGGCTCCCGGTCCAGGTCGGGTTCATGCGCCGGTTCGACCCGGGCTACGAGCGTGCGAAGCAGCTCATCGACTCGGGTCAGCTCGGCCGCATCGAGCAGTTCCGCGCCCTGTCCCGCGACACCAACCCGCCCCCGCTCGAGTTCCTGCTCACCTGCGGCGGCTCGTTCCTCGACATGTCGGTCCATGACCTGGACGTGGCGCGGTTCCTCGTGGGCGAGGTGGAGGAGGTCCACGCCTGGGCGTCCGTCCTGTTCGACGAGCGGTTCGCCAAGGCCGACGACTGGGACACCTCGGTGATCATGATGAAGTTCCGCAACGGGGCCCTGGGCGTCGTGGAGACGGCCCGCCACTCCAAGTGGGGCTACGACATCCGGGCCGAGGTCGCGGGCGCCGTGGGCAAGGTCGTCGTCGACGGCGAGCGCAAGACCCCGGCCACGCACTACCGCGACGTCGCCACCGAGAGCGACCTGTACGGCGACTTCATGGACCGCTTCGAGGTCGCCTACCGCCGTGAGCTCGAGGTGTTCTTCGAGAACCTCGGCGCGGGCAAGCCCGTCGGACCCGGCCCGGACGACGCCTTCGAGACCCTGCGCCTCGCCGTCGCCTGCACCCGCAGCTGGCGCGAGAACCGGCCCGTCCGTCTCGACGAGGTCACGGCCTGACCCATCGGCCGCGGCGGCCCGCCGCCGCGTGGACCCGTCACCGGCCGCGCCCGCGCATGCCGGTGACGGCCCTACCCGACACGCCCGCCGCCGGCGGGTGATGGAGTGACGACATGAGCGACAAGGTCAGGGTCGGCGTGGTGGGCACCAGCTGGTGGGCCGATGCCATGTACCTGCCCGCGCTGGCCAGGCATCCGCTCGCCGACGTGCGCGCGGTCGTCGGTGGCAGCCGCCCCCAGCACACCCGGGAGTTCGCGGCGACCTGGGGCATCCCGGCCGCCTACGACTCGCTCGACGCGATGCTCGCGTCCGAGCCGCTCGACGCGCTGCTGGTCCTGACCCCCAACCGGAACCACGCCGCCTCGGTGGCCGCCGCGCTTGAGCGGGGACTCCACGTCCTGTGCGAGAAGCCCCTCGGCATGACGGCCGCCGAGGCCCGCGCCATGACCGAGGCGGCCGAGCGCGCAGGGGTCATCACGATGGTGCCCTTCACCTACCGCTTCATGCCCGGCAACCGCTACGTCAAGGAGCTGATCGACGAGGGCTGGCTCGGCACGCCGTACCACCTCAACATGCGCTACTACACGGGCTATGGGAGCTCCGGCGCCTACGCCTGGCGGTTCGACGCGGGCGAGGCGGGCTCGGGCGTCTCGGGCGACATCGGGTCCCACTGGGCCTATCTCGCCCGCTGGTACTACGGCGAGATCGCGGCGGTCACGGCGCTGTTCTCACGGACCGTGCCGCGCGGGCCTCGCCCGGACGGCGCCCCGTTCGAGCCGGCGGAGGACCAGGCCATGATGCTGCTGGAGTTCGAGAACGGGGCCACGGGTTCGCTCCACGTGTCGTCGCTCGCCTATGAGCCGGGGCCATTCGGCCAGCGCCACGAGATGGACCTGCACGGCAGCGCCGGCAGCCTGCGCTCGGTCAACGACTGGATCCGGCTCCAGCGGATCGACGGCTGCAGGGTGGGGGAGCCCGAGGCGCACGAGCTGCCGATCCCGGACCGCCTGTTCGGGGGCGCGCGCCGGGACACCGTCCACAACACCTATCGGGACACGTTCCGCGAGGGGGACAACATGACTCGCGGGTTCATCAGCGCGATCGCGAACGGGGTGCCGGCGTCGCCGGACTTCCGCGACGGCCTCGCGGTCCAGCGGGTGCTCGAGGCGGCCGCCCGCAGCGCGCGGGAGGGCCGGCGCATGACGCTGGCGGAGATCGTCGCGGACGGCGGCTGACGCGCGACCCGGGCAGATGGGGCATCCTTCGGGTGTTGCGAAACGCGATCCACCGGGTAGCCGCCGATGTCCGACGCAGGGTGCGAAAAGGGGTTGACGCGGTCCACGGCATCGGATAGCGTTCGCAATCGATTACGCGAAGTAATCGTTTCCGCGACCTTGAGGGGACAACCCGGCGCGGCACGATTCTCAAACGTAGTCGGCCAAGCCATATTGGCGGAGGAGAAGAAGAAACATGGGTCTCAAGTTCACGGGGCGCATCGCCGGCCTGATGGTCGTCGGCGCCTTCATCGTGGCCGCGTGCGGTAGCAGCGCGGCTACGCAGGCTCCGGGCTCGGCGGCTCCGGCCTCCGCGGCTCCGGCCGGCGACGTCGCGCTCGGCGTCGCGTTCCCCAACAGCGACACGTTCCTCAGCCGCGTCCAGGACGGCATGAAGGCCGAGGCCGAGGCCAAGGGCATCAAGGCGCCGGTCATCACCGACGCCAAGGACGACACCGCGGCCCAGCTCAGCCAGGTCGAGAACTTCGTCTCGCAGAAGGTCTCGGCGATCATCGTGGTCCCGGTCGACACCAGCGCCGCACAGCCGATGGCGGACGCCGCCAAGGCCGCCAACATCCCGCTCGTCTTCGTCAACCGCAACCCGTCGATCGCGGGCGTCCCGTACGTGGGCTCTGACTCCCTGTACGCGGGCACCGTGGAGATGGAAGAGCTCGCCAAGCTCGCCGGCGGCAAGGGTGACGTCGTCATCCTCCAGGGCCAGGTCTCCAACGAGGCGGCCGTCCTCCGGACCCAGGGCTGCGTCGACGTGGTCGCCAAGAACCCCGGCATGAAGGTCGTCGCGACCCAGGCCGGCGATTGGGATCGCGCCAAGGGCCAGTCCATCACCGAGAACTGGATCCAGTCCGGCACCCTCAAGGCCGGTGACGTCGTCTGTGCGAACAACGACGAGATGGCGCTGGGCGCGATCAACGCGCTCAAGGCCGCCAAGCTCCTCGACACCGTCTTCGTCGGCGGCGTCGATGCCACCTCCGAGGCCCTCGCCGCCATGCAGGCCGGCGACCTCGAGGTCACCGTCTTCCAGGATGCCAAGGGCCAGGGCAAGGGCGGCGTCGACGCGGCGCTCGACCTCATCGCCGGCACGACCGTTGCCGACTACGTGGACATCCCCTACGTGCTGGTCACCCCGGCCAACATCAACGACTTCCTGGGCGCCAACTAGCCCGGCGTCGGCCGGCTCCGCCGGTCAGCGCGTCACCCCG
This sequence comes from Candidatus Limnocylindrales bacterium, assembly GCA_038250545.1. Lineage (GTDB taxonomy): Bacteria > Chloroflexota > Limnocylindria > Limnocylindrales > CSP1-4 > CAIXZV01. Next base: position 134,825 of record JBBSCF010000002.1, read on the forward strand.
AGTGGTACGGTTCGGAGGCCCGGTTCGCCGGGCCTCCGAACCTGTAATCGGCCCCGTCCCGTCGCGGCATCGAGCCTGGCGGGGCCCGAGACGAGCGAGCAGCGTGGAGGCAGGGGATGGGTGAGGACGTTCTCCTCCGGATGACCGGGATCTCGAAGGCGTTCCCCGGCGTCCAGGCGCTCGACGATGTCCACCTCGACGTCGAGGCCGGCACGGTCCACGCCCTGATGGGCGAGAACGGGGCGGGCAAGTCGACGCTGATGAAGGTGCTCGCCGGGATCTACCGCGCGGATGCCGGGCGCATCGAGCTCAACGGCAAGGAAGTGCACGTCCCGGACAGCGCGACGGCGCTGGGTCTCGGGATCGCCATGATCCACCAGGAGCTCTCCCCGGTTCCCGCGATGACCGTCGCGGAGAACATCTTCCTGGGCCGCGAGCCGCTGAACCGGTTCAAGCTGGTCGACAAGGGCCAGATGGACGCGAACGCGAAGGCGGTCTTCGAGCGCTGGCAGATCGACCTCGACCCGCGTCGCGTCATGAAGACCCTCAGCGTCGCGCAGATGCAGATGGTCGAGATCGCGAAGGCCATCTCGACGGACGCGCGGCTGATCATCATGGACGAGCCGACCTCCGCCATCACCGAGCGTGAGGTGGACCACCTCCACCGGATGATCCGCTCGCTGCGCGAGACCGGCGTGGCCGTCATCTACATCACGCACAAGATGGACGAGGTGTTCAAGATCGCGGACAAGGTCACCGTGTTCCGCGATGGCATGCACGTCGCGACGCAGCCCGCCGCCGAGCTCGATCGCCAGAAGCTGATCACCCTCATGGTCGGCCGGGAGCTCACCCACCTGTTCCCCAAGGAGGACGTCGAGATCGGCGAGGTGGTGATGTCGGTCCGCGGACTGACCCGCCATGGGGTGATAAGGGACATCGGCTTCGATCTCCGTCGCGGCGAGATCCTCGGGCTCGCGGGCCTCATGGGCGCCGGCCGGACAGAGGTCCTCGAGGCGATCTTCGGGGTGACCAGGCTGGACGCCGGCGAGATCGTGATCAGGGGCAGGACCGTCGACATCAAGTCGCCGGCCGACGCGATCGAGGCCGGGATGGGCCTGCTCACCGAGGACCGCAAGCTGACCGGCATCATGGGTGCGCTCTCGGTCCGCGACAACATGACGATCGCGAACCTCAACCGGTTCAGCCCGGGCGGCATCCTCCGCAAGCGCCAGATGGAGGCGGCCTGCCAGAGCCAGCGCGAGGCGCTCTCGATCAAGACGCCGACCCTCGCGCAGCTGATCAAGAACCTGTCCGGCGGCAACCAGCAGAAGGTGCTCGTCTCGCGCTGGCTGCTGACGCTGCCGGACGTCCTGATGATCGATGAGCCGACGAGAGGGATCGACGTCGGCGCGAAGTCCGAGATCCACCGGCTGATGTCCGGGCTCGCCAAGGAGGGCAAGGCGATCCTGATGGTCTCGTCCGAGATGCCCGAGATCCTCGGGATGAGTGACCGCGTCCTCGTGATGGCGGGCGGCAGGATCACCGCGGAGTTCAGCCGCGCGGAAGTCACCCAGGAGAAGGTTCTCGAGGCCGCGACGCTCGTCGCGCCCGCGGCCTAAGGCAGGAGCGAACGATGACTGCAGCAGCCCCGGAGGCGCGCGGCCTCGTCACCCGCGACGCGCTCATGGCGTTCATCCGCAAGTACCTGATCGTCTTCATCTTCCTGGGGATGTGCGTTCTCCTGGCGGTCTTCTCCCCGAACAACTCGTTCCTCAAGCCGCAGAACCTGATCAACGTCGTCCGCCAGATCTCGGTCATCGGCCTGCTGGCCCTCGGCGTGATGGTCTGCATCATCGCCATGGGCATTGACCTCTCCCTGGGGTCGGTGCTGGGGTTCTCGGCCGTCGTGACCGCCAGCCTCGTCCAGCAGCCAGGCTGGAAGGAGGCCCTGTACCCCGGCCTCCAGCTGCCGGCGATCGCCGCCGTCCTGGCGGGCCTCGGCGTCGGCATCGTCCTGGGCGCCGTCAACGGCAGTCTCATCGCGACCTTCAGGATCCCACCCTTCATCGCGACGCTGGGCATGATGACCATGGCCCGCGGCTTCGCCTACATCTACTCGAACGGGCGACCGGTCAGCACCCTCAATGCCGACTTCCTGTTCATCGGCGGCGGGGACATCCTCGGCGTCCCGGTCCCGATCATCATCTTCGGGCTCGTCATCCTCGCGACCCACCTGATGCTCAACGTCACCCGCTTCGGGCGGCACGTCTACGCGATCGGCGGCAACGAGACCGCGGCCCGCGTCTCGGGCGTCAACCTGGGCCGGACCAAGGTCCTGATCTACACGTTCTCGGGGCTCATGGCGGGCCTCGGCGGGGTCGTGCTCACCGCACGCGTCCAGTCCGCCACGCCGGCCCTGGGCATGGGCTACGAGCTCGACGCGATTGCCGCGGCCGTCATCGGCGGCACCAGCTTCGCGGGCGGGATCGGCACCGTCTGGGGCACTGTTATCGGCGCACTGATCATCGGTGTCATGAACAACGGCCTGGACCTGCTCAACGTCTCGCCGTTCTACCAGCAGGTGGTCAAGGGCATGATCATCATCGTCGCGATCATCATCGACGAGCGCAAGAACCGCTGACGCCGCGCGGGCCCTCCGGACTCCGCACGCACCCGGCCGGGGCCTCTTCGCGGGTCCCGGCCGCCCCTTTCGAGGGCCCGTGCCGGGTCGCCGCCGGGGTTCAGTGGAAACCTTTGCAGCAGGGTCTTCCATTCTGAGGAGCAATCGATTACATTGATGTCGACGGCGTCCCGCCAACTCACCGGTCGATCCACCAAGGAGCCCGCGTCGTGAACGTCTCGGTCGACTATCCGAAGCTCCACCTCGGCACCGCCCCGGACTCCTGGGGCGTCTGGATGCCGGGCACCGATCCGCTCCAGACCCCGTGGCGGCGCTACCTCGACGAGGTGCAGCAGGCGGGCTACCGGTACAGCGAGCTCGGCCCCTTCGGCTACCTGCCCACGGATCCCGGGATCATCCGCGAGGAGTACGCCAGGCGCGGCCTCACCCTGACCGGCGGCACGGTGTTCGTGGCGCTCCACAAGGGCCGCGAGGCCCTCGAGAAGGCCAAGGCCGACTGCGACCTCGAGATGGCCACGATCGGCCCCCTGGGCGCGAAGCACCTCGTGATCCTGCCCGAGGGCTACAGCGACCCCGACGGCAACCTCACCGGCCCCACCACCCTCACCGACGACGAGTGGGCGAGCCTCAACACCGGCATGAGCGAGCTGGGCAAGTACGTCTCGGACAAGCACGGCGCGGTCCTCGTGTTCCACACCCACGCGGACAGCCACGTGGGGACCCAGGAGGAGATCGAGCGTTTCCTCGACGGGACCGATCCCGAGACCGTCCAGCTGTGCCTGGACACCGGGCACGTCGCCTACTGCGGCGCCGACAACCTCAGGCTCATCGCGGACTACCCGGACCGCGTCCAGTACGTCCACCTCAAGCAGGTCGACACCGCGATCCGTGCCCGCGTCCGCGAGGAGAAGCTGGGCTTCGCCCCGGCCGTCCGCCTGGGCGCCATGGTGGAGCCGCCGCTCGGCGAGCCGGACATGGTGAGCCTCCTGGCCGCCCTCGGCGCCCTGGATCGCGACCTCTACTGCATCGTCGAGCAGGACATGTACCCCTGCGACTTCGAGAAGCCACTGCCGATCGCGGTCCGCACGGAGCAGTACTTCAAGGCGTGCGGCCTGACCGCCGGCCGGCCGCTGGGCTGAGCCCCGGATCCGCCCCCCCCACGGCGTCCCACCCCACTCGACACAGGAAGGGCGAACACCCATGACCATCCGGGTCGGCATCATCGGCACCGGCCTCATCGGCGAGGACCACGGCCGCAAGCTCGTCAACGTGATCAACGGCTCCACCGTCTCCGCGGTCAGCGACGTCAATCGATCGCGGGCGGAGGAGGTCGCGGCCGCCCTCGGCGGCGCCCAGGTCTTCGCCAGCGGCCTCGAGCTGATCGCGAGCCCGGACGTGGATGCGGTCCTGGTCACATCCATCGGTCCCACGCACGCCGAGTTCGTGCTGGCCTGCATCGCGGCCGGCAAGCCGGTCATGTGCGAGAAGCCGCTCGCCCCCACCGTGCCCGAGTGCGAGCAGATCCTGGCGGCCGAGGTGGCCCACGGGAAGCGGCTCGTGATCGTGGGCTACATGCGCCGCTACGACGCCGGCTACCGCCAGGTCAAGGGCGCCCTCGAGACCGGCACGATCGGCGACGCGCTGATCCTCCACAACGTGCACCGCAACGCCACCGTGGGCGAGGCATACACGAGCTTCATGACGATGACCGACTCGATGATCCACGAGGTCGACACGACCCGCTGGCTCCTCGGCGAGGAGATCACGTCGGTCCAGGTCATCCCGCCCAAGCGCACCCCCAGGGCGTTCCCGCACCTCCAGGACCCGCAGTTCGCGGTGTTCGGCACGGAGAGTGGAATCCTCTCGACGGTCGAGTTCTTCGCCAACTGCCAGTACGGCTACGACGTGCGCTGCGAGCTCGTGGGCTCGGAGGGCATCGCGACCATGACCAACCCCACGCTCGCCTCCACGATCACCGCCGGCACCCTCGCCGAGGCGGTGCCCGCCGACTGGCGCGAGCGCTTCGGCGCCGCCTACACGGCGGAGCTCCAGGCCTGGATCACGGGCCTCGGGCACGGTGAGTGCGTGGGCCCCAGCGCCTGGGAGGGCTATGCGGCCACCAAGGTCGTCGAGGTGGGCGTCGAGGCCGTCAGGACCGGCGCGCGCATGGACATCGACTACATCGAGAAGCCGGCGCTCTACCGCTAGGCGCCACCGCCGTCCCGGCCCGGGCCGGCGGCGCCGACGAGGAGACACGATGAAGATCGCGCTCGATCCGTACATGTTCCGGACCACGCCCCTGGTGGAGCTGCCGAGGCTGGTCGCCGGCCTGGGCTACGAGTACATCGAGCTGTCGCCGCGGGAGGACTTCATCCCGTTCTTCCGGCATCCGCGCGTGGACACGGCGACCATCCGCTCGTTCAAGGCCGCCCTGGACGGCGCCGGCGTGCAGGTCAGCTCGCTCCTGCCGCTCTTCCGCTGGTCCGGCCCGGACGAGGACGAGCGGCAGGCCGCCGTCCGCTACTGGAAGCGCTCGATCGAGATCGCGGCCGAGCTCGGCGTGACCCAGATGAACTCCGAGTTCAACGGCCGCCCCGAGAACCCGTCCGTCTCCGAGGCGCAGTTCTGGAAGTCGCTCGAGGAGCTGCTCCCGGTCTTGGAGCGCCACGGCGTCCGGCTCGCGCTCGAGCCGCACCCCGACGACTTCATCGAGGACGGCCTCGCCGCGGTCAACATGATCAAGGGCATCAACTCGCCCAGCGTGAGCTTCCTGTACTGCGCCCCGCACACCTTCCACCAGGGCGGCAACATGGCCGAGATCATGCGGGCCGCCGGCCCGCTCCTGACCATGCTCCACGTCGCGGACGGCTTCGACCACCGCGCGTCGTCCGGCCTGCGCTACATCACCAACCCGCCCGGCAACGCGGTCCGCGTGCACCAGCACCTGGACATCGGGCAGGGCGAGGTCCCGTGGGACACGTTCTTCGGGACCCTGGGAGACCTTCGGTTCGACGGGATCATGACCGTATGCGTCTTCGCGTGGGAAGATCGGGCGCGAGAATCGAGCCTGCACAACCTGGCCGAGATCACGCGCCGCACCGCGTCCTGGACCCACCTGGGCTGAGCAGCCCGCCAATCCATCCCCGAGGAGCACGACACCATGGCCGACCTTGCCGCCCTCACCGCCGCCGTCGAGGCGGGCAACCGCGTAGCCGCGACCGCCGAGACCCAGGCCGCCGTCGACGCCGGCATCGACCCCAAGACGATCCTCGACGCGATGACCGCGGCCATGGACGTGGTGGGCCGCAAGTTCCAGGAGGGCGAGCTGTACGTCCCCGAGATGCTGATCGCGGCCCGGGCCATGAAAGCCGGGACCGAGATCCTGGAGCCGCTCCTGGCCGCCGCGGGCGTCAAGCCCGAGTTCCGCGCGGTCGTCGGCACGGTCGAGGGCGACCTCCACGACATCGGCAAGAACCTCGTGGGCATGATGTGGAAGGGCGGCGGCATCGAGGTCATCGACCTCGGCGTCAACGTGACGGCCGCGAGGTTCGTCGAGGCGGCCCGCGAGCGCGACGCGCACCTCATCGGCATCAGCGCCCTGCTGACCACGACCATGCCCAACATGCGCGGCGTCGTGGAGGCGGTGCGGGCGGCCGGGATCAGCGCCAAGGTCGTCATCGGCGGCGCCCCGGTCACCCCGGAGTTCGCGGCCCAGATCGGCGCCGACGGCTACGCCCCCGACGCGGGGAGTGCCGTGGACCTCGCCCGCGGCCTGCTGGCCGGCTGAGCCCGCCCGACCGGACGGAAGGAGACCGCACCATGGTCGAGACCAGCACCGGTCTTCCGGCCGCCGACGTCGCCCTCGTGCGCGAGCTCGCCGCGCGGGTTGCGGCGCTCGCCGCGCTGCCCGTCCAGCAGGAGCGGATCCGCGAGTGGGAGGCCCTCAACGGCCTCCGCCCCGAGCGGCCCATGGCGATGATCGACGAGATCCCGTGGCACGAGATGAACGTCGACGACGAGCTCAGCGTCGTCTCGAGGCACCCGTTCACGCGGGAGCTCGAGACCCGCCTCCGGCGCGAGCTCTACCGCTGGAACCACCTGCGGGTCGACATGGTCGTCGAGCCCTACCTCGACATCAAGAAGGTCATCGACCGCCCGGGCTGGGGCATCCGGATCGCCGAGGACACGATCGGGGTCGGCGACGGCAACACGATCGTGAGCCACCACTACGAGGACCAGCTCGCGAACCCCGAGGACATCGAGAAGCTGCGCGTCCTGGAGCCCAGCCTGGACGAGGCCGCGACCGCCGAGGTCGAGGCCATGGCCCACGAGTGCCTGGACGGCCTGCTCGAGGTCCGGATGCAGGGCCTGACCGGCTACAACGGCGACGAGCTCGCGTTCCCGCTGTGGGACGACATCGAGCAGTTCCGCGGCAGCGAGCCCATCCTGCTCGACTTCATGGACCGGCCCGAGCACCTCCACGCCATCGCGGACCGGCTCACGCAGGTCCGCCTCGCCGAGCTCGACATCCTCGAGGCGAAGGGGCTCATCGGCTACGGCAACGACCGGATCCACTGCACGGGCGCCCACACGACGGAGCTCCCGAAGCCGGACGTCGACCCGGCGCACGTGCGCGCGGTCGACACCTGGACGGTGGGCCGCAGCCAGCTGTTCGTGTCGGTGGGGGACGCGACCTTCGACGAGTTCGTGCCGCCGTACTACGCCCGCTGGTTCGAGCGCTTCGGCCTCGGCTACTTCGGTTGCTGCGACCCGCTCCACAGCCGGATCGACTCGGTCCGCAAGATCCCCAACGTGCGCAAGATCTCCATGAGCCCGTGGGCGAAGCTCCAGCAGGGTGCGGAGGCGATCGGCGGGGAGTTCGTGTTCAGCCGCAAGCCGAACCCGGCCATGGTGGCGATGGACACCTGGGTGCCCGAGATCGCGGTGAAGGACTTCACCGACGTGCTGGAGGCCACGCGCGCGAACGGCTGTCCCGTCGAGTTCACGCTCAAGGACATCAGCACCGCCCGCTACGAGCCCCAGCGGTTGTGGGAGTGGTGTGCCATCGCGGAGCGGATGACCCGGGCGTAGGTTCCGGGGCGCGGGCAGCCGGCGCGACCCGGCGCGACCCGGCGCCGTGATCGCGGGCGCCACCCGGCGCCGACCCGGCGCCGTGATCGCGATCTGGTTCAGATCCGGCTCCTCCACGAGGGGCTCGCGGGGTCAAATCCGGGTTTCGGGCACCGAGCCCTGCGTGGGGCTGGCCCGGGTGATGCAGCTCGCGATCAGCGCGCGGTGAAGGGTGCCGCGATGGCCACGGCCTGCGCCGTCGCCTCCCGGATCGCGTCCCAGCGGCCTTCGCGGATCGCCTCCGCCGGTGCCAGCCAGGTCCCGCCGCACGCGGTCACGCAGGGGAGCGCGAGGTAGTCGGCGAGATTACCGGGGTTGACGCCGCCCGTGGGCATGAACCGGGCGGAGCGGTACGGGGCGGAGACCGCGCGCAGGTACCGCGCACCGCCGGCCGCCTCGGCCGGGAAGAACTTGACGAGCTCGACGCCGAGCGCGAGCGCCCGCTCGATCTCCGTGGGCGTCACGACGCCCGGGATCATCGGCACGCCGTGCAGGGTCGTGCGCTCGACGACGGACGGGTTGAGCCCGGGGGCCACGATGAAGGCCGCGCCGGCGAGCAGGGCCCGGTCCACGGTCGCCGCGTCCAGCACCGTCCCGGCGCCGACGAGGACGTCGGGGAGGGCGTCGCGGATCGCGGCGATCGCGTCGGCGGCCGCGGGGGTCCGGAAGGTCACCTCGATGACGGGCAGCCCACCGTCGGCGAGGGCCGACGCGAGCGCCACGGCATCGCCTGCGTCGTCGATGGACACCACGGGGACGACGCCCCACCGGCCGAGACGGGTCACCAGCTCACGCGCGTCCATGCCTACGCCGCCAGCACGCGGTCCAGGAACGCGTCGGTCACCCGGCCGTCCGCGATGGCCTTGCGGTACGTCTCGATCGTCCGGAGCACGCCCGCCTCCAGCGGCGTCCGCGGCAGCGGCCCCAGCGCGGCCTCGACCGGCGCGCCGTCGAACGCGGCGGGGAAGGGGAGTGTCCGCTCCGTGAACGTGATCCGTCCGCGCGCGGCCGGATCCACGCCCTCGATCGCCGCGATCACCTCGTCCACGCCGATGAGCGGTCCGGGCAGGCTGAACGCCTCGGCGCCCGTCCGCTCCGAGCGGGCGGCCGCCACGAACGCGGCGGCCACGTCCTCGACGAACTGGAACTGGTAGCGACCCGAGAAGTCGATGTGGTACGGACGGCCGGCGGCCGCGGCGATCATGGCCAGCGTGGGCTTGGACGTGACGCCCTGGTCGCGCCCCGGGCCGTACGCCGAGTGCGGCCGCAGGCCCGCGCTGGAGACCCCGCCGGTCTCCCAGTAGACGCGTGCCGTCTGCTCGTTGGCGACCTTGTAGACCCCGTAGTGTGAGGTGGGGTGGAGCGGCGCGTCCGCCGCCACGACCTCGGTCGGGTAGCGGCTGGCAGGCCCGTACACCGCGGCGCTGCTCGCGTAGACGAGCCGCGGGATCTCCAGCCTGCGCGCGAGCTCGAACATCGCCACCGTCCCCTCGACGTTCACCCGCGCCCCCGCGACCGGGTCGGCTGCGCAGAAGGGGAACTGGAGGGCGGCGAGGTGGATGATCCGCGTGACGCCGCCCCGGCGAACGGCCGCCTCGAGCGCCTCGGTGTCGTTGATGTCGCCGTCGGCGAACGTCACGTGGTGGAGCTCGGCCTCGGACATCACGAGGCGCATCCGGTCGAACCGGCGATGCGACGCGAGGACCGTCACCGGGACGCCGTCCCGGACGAGCGCGCGGACCACCCACGTGCCGATGCAGCCGCTGCCGCCGGTGACCAGGAACCGCTCGTCCGCCACGCCGCCCTCCCTGCTCGTCCGCCGCCGTCCGCCCCCGGGATCAGGCGATCGTGGTGTAGGCGACGATCTCCATGCCGCCGTGGAGATCGTTGAGCGCCGGCTGGAGCCCCTGGTGGACCTCGCTCACGCGCCAGGCGACCGCGTTCTCCGCGGTCTCCCAGCGGAAGACCAGCTGGTAGCGCTCGGCGTGCTCGCTCTCCCGCAGGAGGGTGCACTCGATGAGGCCGGGCATGGTCAGCACGGGCGGGCGGTAGGCCTCCGTGATGAACCGCTCGAAGTCCGCGCTGCGGTCCGGGTGGACGTTGAACGTGATGTGTCGCTCGATCACGGGGCGTTCTCCCTGCGGGCCGTTGACCGATTGGTCTGACCAGTTGACGACTTTATCAGATCGCGTCTAGCATCGTGACAGCCCCGCTGGCGGGGTGCACCCCGTACGAGGTCCACCGTGGTCACCCACCCCCAGGGAGCCGATCGCGTCGCTGCCGAGGGCGGCCCGGGCTGGCCACAGTTCGCGGTCCTGGACCGCAGCACGCTGCCCGAGGAGATCGCCAGCCGGCTCCTGGAGCTGATCCGCGCGCGTCAGCTGCGGCCCGGCGACAAGCTCCCGGCGGAGCGCGTCCTGGCGGCGACGATGCAGGTCAGCCGGCCGGTCCTCCGCGAGGCGCTCCGCGCGCTCGCGATCATGAAGGTGGTGGAGATCCGCCAGGGTGCGGGCACCTCCATCACCGCCCTCGAGCCCCAGCAGCTGGTCTCGCACCTGGACTTCGTGTTCAGCAAGGACACCGTGGCGTTGGCCCAGGTCATCGAGGCCCGGCGGGTCGTGGAGCTGGGCAACGTCCGGCTTGCGGCGACCCGCATGGGACCCGACGGGCTCCGCCGGCTGGAGGGCCTGCTCGCGGACCTGCGCGACGCCCTGGACGACGCGGACCGGTTCAGCTCGCTCGACATCGGCTTCCACGACGCGATCTGCGAGGCCGCGGGGAACTTCCTCCTCGCGCAGTTCATGAGCATCATCAACACACTGGGCAAGGTGAGCCGCGAGCGGACGGGCGCCAGCCGCACGGTCCGCGAGCGCGCGCTGCGCGACCACCGGCGGGTCGTGGCCGCGCTGCGCGCCGGCGATCCGGACGCGGCGGCGGCGGCGATGGAGGCGCACCTGGACCACGTCGCGGAGGCCCTCGTCTCGGCGACGACTCCCTCCTCCGCGACGGCTCCCGCCTCCGCGGCGGAGGCGGGACGGTGAACCTTCACGGGACCCACCGGTTCACGGCGCCGCGGGAGCGCGTGTTCGACGCCATCCGCGACCCGCGCGTCCTCATGGCGGTGATCCCGGGCTGCGAGGCCGTGGAGCAGGTGGGTCCGGACGCGTACGAGGGCCGGATCACGCTCCGTCTCCCGGGGGCCGTGGGCGGCTACCGCACCTCGGTGCGCCTCGTGGACGTCGTGGCGCCGGAGCGGGCCGGTCTCGACGGGCGCGTCGAGGGCGCCATGGGCTCCATCGCCGGCCGGGCGGACTTCACGCTGACGGATGCTGACGGCGGCACCGCCATGGACTACGCGGGGAGCGGCACCATCGCGGGCCCACTCGCCCGCCTCGATTCCCGCTTCGCCGAGCGGCTCGCCGAATCGCTGATCGGCCAGGGCCTCCGCGCCCTGGATCTTCGTCTCGCCACGGAGGGCTCCGAGTGACGGTCTCCACCTACTTCCTGCCGGCGTCCGTGCCCGAGGCGCTGGGGCTCCTGGGGGCGCACGGCCCGGAGCTGCTGGTCATCGCGGGTGGCACGGTCGCCATGCCGCTCATCAACGAGGGCATCTCGCTCCCGACCCGCGTCATGGGCCTGCGCCGGGCCGGCCTCGACCGGATCGAGCGGGTGGGCGACGAGCTCAGGATCGGCGCGACCGCCACGCTCACGAGCCTGCTGGCCCGGGACGACATCCCGATGCTCCGCGAGGCCGCCCGCCGGACGGCGGGCTGGTCGATCCGCAACATGGGGACGGTGGGCGGCAACCTGTTCACGCCGCCGCCCGGCGGCGACGTCGCGACGGCGCTGCTGGCGCTCGACGCGCGCGTCGTGCTGACCGGCCCGGCCGCGGACCGCGAGGTGCCCCTGGCCGGCTTCTGGACCGGGTTCATGACCACGGACCTCGCGGCCGACGAGCTCCTGACCGCGATCGTGGTCCCGGTGGAGCCGGGCCGCGCGGCGTTCGTCAAGCTCGGCCGCAAGCAGGCGAGCACGCCCGCGGTCGTGAGCGTGGCGGTGCACCTGGCGATGGACGGCGAGACCGTGACGGGCGCCCGGATCGCGCTGGGCGCGGCCGGGCCGCATCCGATTCGCATGGCCAGGGCCGAGGCCGCGATCGCCGGATCCCACCTGGAGGCCGGTGCCATCGAGACTGCGGCCGCGGCCGCCGAGGCGGACTGCGAGCCGTTCCCGGACGCGGTGGCGAGCGAGTGGTACCGGCGGCGGATGGCCGGGGTCTTCGTGCGGCGAGCCCTCGCGGCCCTCGCGGAGCCGGCGCGGCCGGCGTCGGAAGGGGGTGCGTAGCATGGCCTCGGTCATCGTCAGCTTCGAGCTGTCCGGGCGCGAGGTGGAGGTCATGGTCAAGCCCATGACAACGCTCCAGTCCGTGCTCCGCAACCAGCTCGGCTACAGTGCCGTCAAGGACGGCTGCCGGCAGGGTGGCTGCGGCAGCTGCACGGTCCTGGTGGACGGCGAGCCCATGATGTCCTGCCTCCTGCCCGTGGAGGACGTCGCCGGCCGTCGGGTCACCACCGTCGAGAGCCTGACCCCGGCGGAGGGGCTCCACCCGGTCCAGCGTGCCTTCCTCGAGGCGAACGGCTTCCAGTGCGGCTACTGCACGCCGGGCATGGTGATGCTCGCCAAGGCGCTGCTGGACCACAATCCGGAGCCCACGCGGGACGAGATCATGGATGCCCTGGCCGGCAACGCCTGCCGCTGCACGGGCTACCTGCCCATCATCGAGGCGATCGGGACGGCGGCCGGCGCGGTCGCCGGGGAGGCCGGGCGATGACCGAACAGCTCCACGTCGTCGGGCAGTCCATCGCCCGCAGCGACGGTGTCGGCTTCGTCACCGGGCGAACCCTGTACGCCGGCGATCACGTCTTCCCGGGCATGCTCCACCTCAAGATGGTCCGCAGCCCGCTGCACCACGCCCGGATCCGGGGCGTGGACCTGTCCGAGGCCGAGCGGGTCCCGGGCTTCGTGCGGGCGCTGACCCACGAGGACGTCCCCAAGAACGTCTACACGATCCTGGGCCTCATCGGCGTGGAGCCCGAGGAGGAGTTCGTCCTCGCGGTCGACCGGGTCCGCTACAAGGGCGAGCCCATCGTCGCGATCCTCGCCGAGACCGAGGCCGCGGCCTACGAGGCGGTCGCGAAGGTCCGCCTGGAGCTCGAGGAGCTGCCGGCGGTCTTCGACATGGAGGAGGCCCTGCGGCCCGACGCCCCGGTCGTGACCCACTGGGGCAACAACACGTTCATGTTCGAAGGGCACCCCTGCCGCCGCGTGCGCTACGGCGACGTCGAGGCCGGGTTCGCGGCCGCCGACCACATCGTCGAGGGCGTCTACCGCACGAAACCCATCGAGCAGGCGCCGATCGAGACGACCGGGGCCATCGCGGTCCCGGAGCCCAACGGCCGGTTCACGGTCTACACCAACACCCAGGCGGTGTACTTCAGCCTCGACAACACCTCGATCATCCTCCAGGTCCCCGGCAACCGGCTCCGCTTCATCGGCGGCACGGTGGGCGGCGGGTTCGGCGGCAAGGTCGATGTCATCGTGGAGCCGCTCGCGACCCTCGGGGCCATGAAGACCGGGCGGCCCGTCCGCTACGTCTACAGCCGCTCGGAGGAGATGCAGGTCTCGTCCACGCGGTCCGCCTGGACGATCCGGATCAAGGACGGCGTGATGGCCGACGGACGGCTCGTCGCCCGCCAGGTCACGAGCTACGCGGACTGCGGCGCCTACAGCCGCCAGACCCCGTACGCGCTGACCAAGCACGCGGCCAACGCCGCGGGTCCGTACCTGATCCCCAACGTGTCGATCGACGCCTACTGCGTCTACACGAACCGGACCCCCACGAGCGCCATGCGCGGGTTCGGCGTGACGATGGGCTCGTTCGCCATCGAGGTCCAGATGGACAAGATCGCGGAGCTCACGGGCCTGGACCCGTGGACCGTCCGCTTCCGGAACGCCTACCGCAACGGCGACATCAAGCCCCACCGCAAGCCCGCGGCGGACGCGACGCTCATCGAGACCATGCAGGCCGCCGCCGAGCTGGTCGGCGTGGAGCTCGCGCCCGAGCTGCGCGCGATGACATCCGCGCCGCGCGCGGCGCAGGAAGGAGGCCGCTGACCATGGCGACGCTGCGCGGCACCGGCATCGCGGCCGTGAACTATCCCACCGGCATGAACCTGGGCGGCGACCCGAGCCAGGCGCTCGTCCACGCGACCACGAGCGGCTCGTTCAACGTCACCCTCGCCGCCGCGGACCTCGGGCAGGGCCTCCGGACGGTGATCGCCCAGATCGCGGCCGAGACGCTGGGCGTCGACTTCACCGAGATCGTGGTCGATACCGCCGACACCGACACGGGCCCCCACGACATGGGCACCTTCGCCAGCCGGGCGACCCATCGCGTCGGCAACGCCGTGAAGGCGGCGGCTATCGAGGCCCGCCAGGCCGTGCTGGAGCTCGCGTCCGAGGAGCTCGAGTGCGCCGTGGAGGACCTCGTCCTCGACGGGCACGGCGGGGTCTTCGTCGCCGGGTCGCCGGATCGTGCGATGCGGATCGCCGACCTCGCCTCGCGGGCCCAGTTCCAGTACGGGCGGACGATCGCCGGCCGCGGCGTGTTCATGAAGCCCAAGAGCGAGGTGGACCCCGAGACCGGGGCGATGGACCCGGACTCCACGCAGGCCCACGCCTGCACGGTGGCCGACGTGGAGGTGGACACGGAGACCGGCGTCGTGACGGTGCTCAGCATCCGGAGTGCCTACGAGGTCGGCCGAGCGGTCAACCCGGCCCTCGTCCAGGGCCAGATCGTGGGCGGCGCCTGGATGGGCATGAGCCACGCGCTGTACGAGACCACGGAGCCCGCCTACCCGGCGCGCGACCACAGCCCCAAGGACTTCGCCGAGTACCTCATGCCGGGGCCGCGCGAGGTCCCGGTGATCGACTGCGTGGTGCTGGAGATCCCCTCGGCCAACGGCCCCTACGGGGTCAAGGGCGTGGGCGAGATGACCGCCAACTCGCCGATCCCGGCCATCGTCAACGCCATCTACCACGCCTGCGGCGTCCGGGTCGACACCCTCCCGGTCACCCCCGAGGCGATCCTGCGGGGCCTGGAGGCCAACGCCATCGCCGCCGCCGGCGGCCGGGAAGGAGCGGCATGAGCCAGATCACGACCTGGGACGAGTTCCCGATCGTCGAGTACGTCAAGGGGGTCCACCGCCAGACCGTCTCGGGCGAGAAGGTCATGATGACCCGCATCGTCTACAGCGGCGGCGTGATCATCCCCGAGCACAGCCACGAGGCCGAGCAGATCATGCTGCTCGAGCGCGGGCGCCTGTGGGCGAAGGTCGCCGACGAGGAGCGCGAGGTGGGCCCGGGGAGCCTGCTCGTCATCCCGTCCAACTGGATCCACGCTTTCCGCCAGCTGGGCGACGAGGACGTCGTGTTCTACGAGGCGTTCGCGCCGATCCGCCTGGAGTACCTGGTGGGCTTCAAGGGCCCGGACCCGTCGCTCGGGATGATGCACCGCTCCTTCGACGAGACGGGCGAGTCCGACCGCAAGGTCTGACCGGGCGGCCGCCGTGCCGACCCTGCAGGTCAGGACGGCCGGACCTCCCACCCGGCGAATCCGCGGCGACCGTCCACAAACCGCGGCGACCGGGTATTGACTGGGCGCCTCAGAGGAGCGCAAGATCGCCGCTTCCCGCGCCGCCACAGAGTCGCGAAACCAGCGCTCGGCGCGGGGATAGGGAGGTCCCATGGCTCGTCCCGCCACGGGTGTCGCCGATCTCGCGCGACGCCGGACCCTGGCCCGCTTCGCTGATACCTGCTTTGTGCCACCAAGCCCCGAGCTCCGCGAGAAGTGGGCCGATGAGCTCAAGAAGGCTCAAGGACGGAAGGGCATCGTGGGCCCGTCGCTCGGCCTCGACCGCTCACCACGGCCAATTGGCTTCGATGACGGCGTCATCATCCCGCCCGAGTCGTACCCGTTCGGCACCCCGATCGCCGCGATCCGCCGGGCGGCCCTGGACCGGGCGCCGCTGCGCGGGACGGTCCGCGTCATCGTGGTCCTGGTCCAGTTCTCGGACCACGCGATGGCGGCCCCCGCGAGCCACTTCAACGACCTGTTCTTCTCCACCGGCGTGCTGCCCCACGGCAGCGTGAGGGAGTACTACTCCGAGGTCACCAACGGCCTGGTCACGCTTTCGGGTGCCGTCGTGGGGCCGTACACCATGCCCCAGACCCTCGCGTGGTACGCCAACGGCAACTTCGGCATCGGTAAGGGCGGTGGCGCCTTCCGCTCCCCGCAGATGGCCCGCGACGCGGCCGTCGCGGCGGACGCGGCGGTCAACTTCCAGCCCTACGACAACGACGGCAACGGCTACGTCGACGCGTTCATCGTCGTCCACGCGGGGGCCGGCGCCGAGGTCACCGGCAACAGCGGTGACATCTGGTCGCACAAGGCGACGATGTCATCGGCATACGCCACCGACAGCACCAACATCTATGCCTACCTCACCATTCCCGAGGATGCCAGGATCGGCGTGAGCGCCCACGAGCTGGGGCATCTCCTGTTCGGCTTCCCCGACCTCTACGACACGGACTACTCGTCCGAGGGGATCGGGAACTGGTGCCTCATGGCGGGCGGCAGCTGGAACGGCGGCGGCGACATCCCCGCCCATCCGTCCGCGTGGTGCAAGGCGAACCAGGGCTGGGCCTCGGTCACCAATGTCACCGCGAACGGCTCGGTGACGATCTCCGACGTCAAGGCGAGCCACAACGTGCTGCGGCTCTGGAAGGACGCCGCCGCCGGCTCCGAGTACTTCCTGGTCGAGAACCGGCAGCGGACGGGCTTCGACGCCCAGCTCCCGGGCGACGGGTTGCTGGTCTGGCACATCGATGAATCCCAGTCCGGCAACACCGACGAGAACCACTACAAGGTCGGGCTGCTCCAGGCGGACGCCAACCGCGACCTCGAGCTCAACCACAATCGCGGCGACGCGGGAGACCCGTACCCCGGCAGCGCGAACAACGCCTCCATATCGGGAACGACCACCCCGCACACCAAGGCGTATGCGGGCCAGGACACGTGCGTCTCGGTCACGAACGTGAGCGCCTCCGGTGCCACCATGACCGCCTCGGTCACCGTCCACTGCGGCAAGGCGATCATCAAGGACATCCAGAAGGAAGGCAAGGAGGTCTTCAAGGACGCCAAGGACGCCCGCAAGGAGGGCGGCAAGGACATCAAGGAGGTCCGGAAGGACGGCAAAGAGGCCTTCAAGGACTACAAGGACGCGCAGAAGGACCACAAGGAACTTCAGAAGGAGATCAAGGAGCAGCAGAAGGAGCAGAAGGACCTGAAGGAAGGTCCGAAGGAGCTCAAGGACGCGCAGAAGGAGCTCAAGGAGCAGGCCAAGGACGGCAAGGAGCTCAAGGAAGGCGCCAAGGAGCTCAAGGAGCAGATCAAGGAAGGCAAGGAGTTCAAGGAAGGCAAGGAGTTCGCGGAGCGTCCGCCCGGTGGCGGCGGTGGTCGCCTCGGCGCCCCGGACGACCGCCTCAGCGCCCTCGAAGCGCGCGTTGCCGCGCTCGAGCAGTTCGCCGGCGACGGCGCGATGCCGTTCATCGGGAGCGATCTCCGGCCCGATCTCGTCGGCGGCCCGCAGGCGGCGGGGGCATCGAGCGACGCGCTCTCGGCCCAGATGGCGGCCGGCGACGCGGGTGCCAAGCGCGTGTTCGACACCGCGCCGCCGACCGTGACGTGAGCAAGGGCGTCGTCATCGTGGCCGGATCGGCCGATGGCGGCGCCGCCAGCCTCGTGCAGGCCCTGCTGGCGCGGGGTTCGCCGCCCACCGTCGTGGAGCCGTCCTGGCTCGCCGGCGCGCGGTGGACCCACGCGCTCGACACGTCGGGCCGGGCCGCCACGACCATCGGGCTCCCCGATGGGCGATGGATCCGCGACGGGGAGGTCGGCGCCGTGCTCTGCCGGGCGCCGGCCGTTCCCCAGCCGCGGTTCGCCCGCTCGCCCGCGGCGGACCGGGACTACGCGTCCGCGGAGCTGGGGGCGCTCGTCGTCAGCTGGCTGCGCGGGCTGGGTGACCGTGTGGTCAACGACGTCGACGGCATCTCGCCGGTCGGGCCGTCCTGGGCGCCGTGGCGGGCCCTCGACGAGGCCCGGCAGGCGGGGCTCCCGGTCGCTCCGTCCCTGGTCGCGACCTCCGGTCGGCTCGTGCCGGGGTTCCGCGGCTCCCCGTACGACGCGCGGCGTCCGTTCGCGACGGCCCCACGCGAGATCGTCGACCGCGTGGTCGTGGTGGGCTCCCGAGCGTACGGCGGCCCGGCGGCGGACCTGGGACCGGCCTGTGTCCGCCTGGCCGAGCGCGCCCGCTGCCGGGTGCTCGAGGTCGGGTTCAGCCTGGGCGACGACGGCCGACTCGAGGCCGGGTGGGTGTCGGCCGTGCCCGCCCTCACGGAGCCGCCGGAGCTCGGGGCCGTCGCGGACCTGCTCGAGCGGATCTCCAGCGGGCACGCCGTGGCTGGCACCCGATGATCCTGTTCTACGGCTACGGCGACGATCCGCCCCTGCTGCTCGCGCGCGACGCGGCGCGCGAGCGGGGTCTCGATCACGTCTTCGTCGACCAGAAGCTGGCCGAGGAGCACGACCTCCTGCTCCGGATCGGCAACGATGGCGTGGACGGGGAGCTGCACCAGGCCGGCGCCGTGCTCCCGTTGGGCGACGCGGGCGCCGTGTACGCGCGGCCGCTGAGCCCCGTGCCCATCGCGGACCCGCGGGGAGCGGAGCGGGCGGGCGTCCTGGCGCGCGCGTTCCTCGACTGGCTGGACATCGCCGGGTGCCTGGTCGTGAACCGTCCCTCGGCGATGCACTCCAACGCCTCGAAGGCGTTCCAGGCGCAGGCGATCGGGGCCTCCGGCCTGGCGGTGCCCGAGACGCTCGTCACGAGCGATCCCGACGAGGCCCGCGCCTTCTGGGCACGCTGCGGGGACGTCATCTTCAAGTCCACGAGCGGCATCCGATCGATCGTCCGCCGGCTCGACGCGGCGTCCGCGACGCGGCTCGAGCTCGTGCGGGACCTGCCCACGCAGTTCCAGGCGTACGTCGAGGGCACGGACGTGCGTGTCCATGTCGTCGCTGACCGCGTCTTCGCGGCGGAGGTGCGCAGCGAGGCCGTCGACTACCGGTACGCGCGTCGCGACGGCCTCGAGGCCGAGCTCCGCGCCATCGACCTGGAGGCCGGCGTGGCCGAGGCGTGCGTCAAGGTCGCCCGCGACCTGCGGCTCGCCTTCTGCGGGATCGACCTGCGACGCCGGCCGGACGGCGGGTACGTGTGCTTCGAGGTCAACCCGATGCCGGGCTACAGTTACTTCGAGAGCGAGACCGGGCAGCCCATCAGCGGCGCGCTGGTGGACCTCCTGGCGGGAGGCAGGCACTGATGGTGCAGGCAATCGAGAACCGGACGGACCTCGAGGGGATCGTGACGCGGCGGGGCCCGGACCCGGATCGCGAGGCGTACGACCTGCTGGACGTGGACGTGGAGCTTGCCGCGAGCGTCGAGGGGTACGCGGACCTCCTCTCGAGTCGTGCCGGTGGTCGCGTGGCCGTCTCCGTGCGGCGGGAGCTCCTGCCCGAGGGCTCGCTCGATGGCGCGCGGGTCAGGCTGCGGGCGCGCCTCGCGGGCCCGGGCGTCGTGATGGCGGACGCCGATCCGAAGGCCGTGTCCGTCGTGCCGCCCGGGTCGCCGCCGTCGACGCTCGAGCTCTAGCCCGAGGCGGGGGCGGGCTCCACATCCCTTTCGGCCGGCGCTGCGGTCTTCGCCGGCGGCGGGATCAGCGACGTGATCGCGATGCCGCCGAGGACCAGCCCAAAGCCCGCGATGTCGATGAGGCCCAGCGACTCGTGGAGGAAGACGGCTCCGCTGAGGAGGCCCACGACCGGCGTCGCGAGGAAGCCCATCGCGGACGCGAGCGGGCCCAGCGAGCGCGTGATCGACTGGCTCGCCCAGTTGGCGAACGCCGTCGCGAGCGGGCCGCTGTAGAGCAGGGCGAGGACCGCGGGCAGCTCCCACCGGATCTCGCGCCCCTGTTCCAGGAGCAGCGCGGCGGCCACGATCGGGATGGTCGCGATCAGCAGCATCCAGGGCTGGAGGTCCAGCGGGCTGGACAGCCAGGTATGGCGCCGGATGTGGATCGTCACGGCCGCCCACAGGATCCCGTTGACGACCAGGGCCAGGGTCCCGGCGAGCTCCAGCGGGATGCCCCAGTTGATGACCGTGGGGTTGACCAGCACCAGGATACCGCCGAGACCGAGGACCAGGCCCACGGCCTCGTTGCGGCGGGGCCGGGTCCCGAAGAAGGCCCACAGCAGGAGCGCCACCCACAGCGGCATCGCGTACAGCAGCACGGACGACCGCCCGGCCGGCACCGCCTGGAGCGCGAAGTTCATGATCAGGACGCCGGCCGCGATCTGGAACAGCGACACCGAGAAGATGATCGGCAGGTCGTGGCGCGGCGGGCGCTTGAGCCGACCCTGGACGCCCAGGATCGCGAGCATGGTCAGCAGGCCGCCGAGCATCCGGAAGGCGCCGTAGGTGAGGGGCGGCATGTAGTGGAGCCCCTGCTTGACCACGACCCAGTGCACGCCCCAGACCAGCGCGAGCAGCACCAGCAGGACGAGGGCGGCCGTGCGGCCGTGGACCGCCGAGGGCGTCGCGCGCGGCCGGTCCGGGGGTGTCGTCACGTCCGCTAGCGTACTGCGTGCAATCGATTTCGTCAGCCCCGCTCCGTCGTGGGCGCGGACGCGCGCCCGGGCGGGTGCGTCAGTCGCGTGGGGGCATCCGGACCAGCTCCCCGAGGTCCGGGTCCGGGTCGGATGTCACGATCGGGACATTCCAGACCTGGGTGGGCGCGTCGTCGAGGGGGTTGGGGGACCAGGGCTGGGGCCGGGCGCGGGCCTCCGCGACCGCCACCGTCGCCACCGGACCCGCCGTGGCGCGTCGCAGGGACGCAGCCCGGGCCCGCCGGACCAGCACGACGGCCAGCACGACGAGCAGCAGGAGCGCTGCGGCGGTCCCGCCGGCCATCCGCTGCTGCCCGACCGCGCGCAGCCCCGCGACCGTCGCGCGGACCTCCGCCGTGATCGCGGCCACCGCGTCCCCGTCGCCCGCGCGGACCGCCGGGATGGCGGCGTCGACGCTGGGCACCTGCGTCCCGAACAGGCCCACCTGCTGCGCGATGTCGAGCGGCGCGTTCACGAGGTCGCGCGCCGCGGCCACGTCGCGCGCCGCGGCCAGCTGCCGGGCGGCGAGGTCCGCGGCGGCCTCGAGGTCCGCGAGCGACGTCGCGGCCGCCCAGGCCTCCGCGGCCGGCCCGTGACGTGCGTCCACGCCCGCGAGGAGCGCGTCCGTCTCGCCGGTGAGCGTCCAGGTCGGGGCCGCGGCCTCGATCGCCGCCCCGGCGTCGCGAAAGTCCCACGTCGCCATCGGCGTCCGCACCGCCGCCGGGACCACCCAGCCGTCGGCCGTCGCCACGAGGTCCCGGTACGTCCGGCGCGTCGCCGCGCGCTCCGCGAGCAGCGCCGTGTCCGTCGCGACGCCGTACTCCGCCAGCAGGTTCGAGGCCAGCGTGTCGCCGGCACCCGCGGGGGCCAGGGCCAGCTCGTCGACCGCGTCGAGCCAGTCCCGCCAGGTCGCCGCGGCGTTCGCGCGTCGCGCGTCGCCGCCGGCCGCGTACGGGTCGCGCCGGCCCAGGAGCGCCGAGACCGCCGTGGTCATGCCCTCGTCGCCCGCCGCGGCGGCCACCGCGGTGACCACGTAGCAGGCCGCGTCGTACTGGGCCTTGACGGCGTCGTGCTCGGCCTGGGTCGCCTGCGGCGCGAGGGTCTGCCAGCGGGCCAGCGTGACCGCGCCCGCCGCCACGTCCGGGCGGGCACAGGCCGTCGCCTCGTCGCTCACCGCCCGCCCGGCCCACTCGGCCAGGCCCTCGCTGAGCCACGTCTCGCGGAAGCCCGTCTTGTTGAACCAGACGTGCGCCAGCTCGTGCTCGACGAGCGCCGGCTGCCCGTAATCCTCGCCCACGGTGACCGTCCGGCTCGCGGTGTCGTAGAAGCCCGCGTACTGGGTGCCCGTCGGGGCCTCCTGGACGCTCAGCGCCGCCTCGCCGGCCAGCCCGGTGCCGGTCAGGCGCTCCAGCGCGGGGAGGCTCGCGGCGATGTCCGCCCGGACGCCCTTCGCCCATGACGGGTCCTCCGGCCAGGACCGCACGGCGATCGTCTGCCCGCCGTGTGCCGCCACCTTGTCCGTCTTGTACGCGCCCGCGTTGGTGCCCGTGAAGCACGCGAACCAGTCGGACGTTCGCGTGATCTTGCCCGACGAGAGGACGCGTTCCGTGCCGACGACCTTGGCCTTCAGGGTCTCGCCGGTGGTCGTGACCTTGAACCCCTTCGGCAGGCGGACCGTGACCGTGCCCGTGTCGACGCCGTTGGCGATGGCGCAGAAGCTCGCGAAGGCGCGCATGGTCCGGGTCGTGGTCTCGCTCCGCGGCTCGCCGCCCTTGATCGTGTAGGTGAGCGTCACCGTGCGCGTCTCGCCGACGAACAGCTCGGGGAAGGTGATCGTGACCGCGCGGTAGGCGACGCCCGGAGCGCCCTCGGCCACCTCGAGCGGCTGCTTGTCCGAGACCGCCTTGACGCTCGCCGCCTCATTCTCCACGAGCGCCGTCGTCGTGGTGATCGCGTAACGGGTGGTCGTGTAGCAGGTGGACGGGTAGGGGAGGGGCAGCCAGCCGTCCGTGTACTCGATGCACGAGTACGGCTCCTGCCGGTCGGGCGTCCGGTTGGTGACCTTGAGCGTGACGGTCACCTGGAGCCGGCCGTTGGCCGGGTCCAGCCGGTAGACCGAGGCCGCGTTCTGGCCGTAGCCGTCGGCCGCGAGCGCCCGCGCGGGGGCCACCGCGCCCAGCCCGGTGGCTGCGGCGAGGGCGATGACGAGGAAGGCGAACGTGCGGCGCATGCGGGGGACATCGTGCACCGGCTTGCCCGATCGCGCCATCCCCCGCTCGGGCCGCTGGAGCTGCCGGTGCCCCTTCATGCGACGGCCCGTTCCGGCGCTACAGCGCGAGCACAAACCGCAGGGAGTCGTCCACGCGGGCCAGGGCCTCGGGGCTGAGCCGTCCGAGCCGCGGCCCGAGCCATGCCGCCGGGCGCGTGAACACCTGGTCGCACTTGACCCAGCCGTCCCGGTCCAGGCCCGTCTGCTGTCGTGCGACGCGCACGAGGTAGGGCGGCACCCACCCCGGATCGGAGCCGCCCCGGGATGTCAGCGAGCAGACCAGGATGGTGCCATCGCTCCTGTTGAGGCGGTCCGTCGAGACGACGACGGCCGGGTGGGGTCCGCGCAGCACGTGACCACCCTCATCCGGGAACTGGACGAGGTGGATGTCGCCGCGCTGAGGACGATCCTGAGGTCCCACCCGTCCCATGCCTACCATTCGATGTCCCTCAGGAGCAGGGCATCTCCGTACGCCGTCGCCTTGGCCCAGGCGAGGTTCTCCTCCCGGTCTTCGTCGAGCGCCCGGTCGATCCGTGCCTGCTCCACCTCGTCCAGGAGACGCCGCAGGCTCGCGGCGATCACGCCGCTCACGCTGACGCCCGTGGAATCGGCGACCTCCCGGACCGCCGACACGAGCGGCTCCGGGAGGCTGATCGAAAGCTTGGCGAAGGGCCCCGCCTCCGCGCTGGACAGGTACGGGGCGAGCGCGTCGCGCGTCGTCGGAAGCAGCCGGCTGCCGGGGTCGGGTCGCTGGTCGTACTCGCTCATGCCGCCAGTATGATCACCGGTACGACCAGCGTCAAGGTTTGGTACGACCGGGTCCGGCCGTGGTGCGACCGTGGTGCGACCGTGGTGCGACCGTGGTGCGACCGTGGTGCGACCGTGGTCAGGGGATCAGGAACGACACCTGGACCGTGATCACGACATCGGTCGTGCCTGGCATCACGGGCGTCTGCGCGGCGGCATCGGCGGGTGCGGCGGCCGCGTTGCTCCGCTCGTACCAGACCGGGGTGGACACCTGCTCGGAGACGCTCGCGACGCCGCTGATGCTCACGCCCAGGCCCTTGGCCAGCGTGTCGGCCTTGGCCTTGGCATCGGTCACCGCGGCCTCGCGGGCCTTCGCCTCCGCGGCGGGGCGATCCGCCACGTCGAAGCTGATCCCGTCAACGGACGTGGCGCCCGCGCCGACGCCCTTGTCGATCACGTCGGACACCGTGTCCAGGTTGCGCACCGTGACGGTCACCATGTTCTGGAGCTGGTAGCCGCGGATCTTGGGTGCCTGGTTGTTGGGGTAGTTGTAGACCGCGTTGAGGCTGACGTTGGCGGTCGCGATGTCCTTGTCGTCGATGCCCAGCGCCTTGAGCGCGGCCACGACGCGGGTCATCGATTCGGCGGCGACCGCGCGGGCGGCCTTGGCCGTGTCGCGCTCGATGACGACACCGAGCTGGACCGTGGCCATGTCGGGGACGACGACCACCTTGCCGGACCCCGCGACGGAGATCGTGTGTTCCGGCGGCTGGTCCGTCGCGCCGTTCGAGGGGGCGTAGGTGCGCGGCGCGAGGGCGCCCGCGAGGACGGGGCCTGCGACGAGGCCGACGAGGAGGGCGCCCGCGCCGGCGACGGCGGCCCAGCGCCAGGGGGAGGAGGAGGTGGTGGTCATCTGGGTTGCCTCTCGGATGGGTGGGACCGGCGTTCTCTCGCCGGGTCTCGCGCCGCCCTGACGCCGCGGGGGCCGCTACGGTTGCGTGGAGGCTCGCCGGATCGTGCCGGACGGCGCCATTCTCGGGACGCACGGACCGGCCCCGCCCGTCGACGCTCTGCTAGGGTCGGGCGGAGGGTCCGGGGGGATCGGAGGTCGCGGTTGGTCCTGGGGGAACACGCAGAGCGCCGCACCGAGGAGCGCATCCGCGCGGCGCTGCCCGACGGCGCCCGCTGCTTCGCGAACGTCCGCTGGCTCGCGCCCCCGCGGGACGGCGGGCCCGCGAGGAACGGCGAGATCGACCTGCTCCTCGTGCTCCCGGATGTCGGCATCCTGGTGATCGAGACCAAGGCCGGACCGGTCACCCGTGACGGGTTCGGGCGCTGGTACGCGGGCAGCCGCCGGCTCGACGAGGCGCCCTTCAAGCAGGTCGAGGACTCCGGTCACGCGATCGTGGGCAAGATCGAGGCCGACCCCGCCTGGCACGGGCAGCTGCGGATGATCCACGCGGTTGCCTTGCCGGACACGGATCGCGAGAGCCTGGGTCGCGACGCGCACGGGCTCGGCACCGACGCCCCGACCGAGCTCGTCCTGGACAGGACCGACCTCGGCTCCGACGAGGCGACCGCCGTCGCGCTCGCTCGGGTGATCCGGTACGTGGGCGCGACGCGCGCCAAGCACCACCTCGTCGTGATCGCGCCGCCGGCGCTCGCGCGGCGCCTCGAACCTTCGGAATCCACCCGATGACACCCAACCTGTCACAGTCGCGCCGGAGGATCACGCGCGAATGACGGAAGGTGACCATGGCCGGTAACGCTCGGGGCCCCAGGCGGGGCCGGGGCAAGACGCCCGCGCCTCGGCGCTCGCTGTGGACGTCCCCGAAGGCCTGGGGGGTCGCGATCGTCGCGGTCCTCGTGCTCGGTGCCGTGGGGTTCCTCGTCAGCCGCGACGTGCGTGTTGGGGGCACCGCGGCCGGCGCGACGCCGGGTCCGACCGCGACGGCGGCGCCCACGCCGTCTGCTGCGCCGTCGACCGCGGTTTCGTCCGCCGTTCCGTCCGCGGCCACGAGCGCCCCTCCGTCGGCAAGTGCCTCGGGGCCGTCGTCCTCGTTCGCCACGATCGGGGACGGCACCTGGCATGTGGGCCAGGACATCCAGCCCGGCACGTACCGCCTCCGCGAGCCGTCGTCGACCTGCTACTGGGCCCGCCTCAACGGGTTCACCGGGGTCCTGAGCGACATCGCCACCAGTGGCACCGAGGCGAGCTACGCGGTCGTGACCATCGCCCCGACCGACAAGGGCTTCGAGTCCAGCGACTGCGGCACCTGGACCCAGGATCTCTCGGCGGTGACCGCGTCCCGGACCGAGTTCGGGGCGGGGACGTTCATCGTCGGCACGGACCTCGAGGCCGGCACGTACCGGTCGCCGGGTGGCGACGGCTGCCACTGGTCCCGGCTGCGGGACTTCGGCGGGTCCCTGGGCGGCCTCATCGCCAACGGCGGCGGCACGTCGCCCGCCGACGTGACGATCCTGGCCACGGACACGGGGTTCACCTCCACCGGCTGCGGAACGTGGACGCGCGGATGACGGCCGGCGTCGCGCCCCGCGCCCAGCGGAGCCGCGGCGCGCGCCCAGCGGAGCAACCGTCCGGTGATCGAACGCCTGGTCCGTACCGCGGCACATCCGTTCGCTCCGGGCCCGTGCCACCGAACGTTCGTGCCGTCCACCGCGTGGAACGTCCGGTGACCGGACCGTTGGACCGCTGGCCGGCGCATGGCCCCGACGCGACGGCGCATGGCCCCGACGCGACGGCGCATGGCCCCGACGCGGCACGGAGCCCCGCGCCCCCCGCCCTCACCCCCGAGCAGCGCGCCATCGTGGAGGCGGACGACGGCCCGATCGTGGTCATCGCCGGCGCCGGGACCGGGAAGACGCGCGTCATCGTGGAGCGCGTCCGCTGGCTGCTGGAGACGCAGGGCAACCTCGCGGGCGCCATCGCCCCGGAGCCAACCCCGAGGCACGGCAACCCCTTCGGCGGCCCGCTCGTCCCGGAGCAGATCCTCGTCCTGACCTACAACGTCAAGGCCGCGAAGGAGCTGCAGGCGCGCCTGGACGAGACCGTCGGTCCTGCCGTCCGGGCACGGATGACCGTGAGCAACTTCCACAGCTTCTGCCAGCACGTCCTGACGGAGTCGAGCGCGGACGCGGGCCTTCCGGCGCGCCCCGAGGTCCTCGACGGCGTGGGCCAGATGCTCCTCCTGCGCGATCTTCGCCCGGCCCTCGGCCTCCGGTACCACACGGACTTCGCCTTCCCAGGGTTCGTGAGCTTCATCAACCGGGCGAAGGACGAGCTGGTGGACCCGGACGACTACGACCGCTTCGTCGCCGAGGAGCGCCGGGTCTACGAGGCCCGCTACGGCAGCTTCGACGAGGCCGCGATCCGCCTCGAGGCCCAGGGCAACCTCCAGCCGCTCCGCGCGGTGCGTGGCGCCTACGCCGGCCTGCGCGCGAAGGAGCGCGCGGAGGACGCCGGCGAGCTGCGCGAGTACGACGCGCGCATGTTCGTCAAGGCTACGGACCGCGAGGCCCGCCGCTCCATCGCCGGCGACGGCCGCGCCCACGGGCGCAACGAGTTCGCCAGCGAGGACCACGCCCGCATCGACGCCCTCGCCGAGGAATACGAGCGCGACGGCGCCGCCCTCGAGGTCCTGCGCCAGGCCGAGCTCGCCACCGTCTACCGCGCCTACGAGGTGGAGCTGGCCGCCCGCGGCGCCCTCGACTTCGGGGAGCAGATCGCCCTCGTCGCGCGGCTGTTCAAGACGCGCCCCAACGTTCTCCGTCGCTGGCAGCGCCAGTATCGCTACATCCTCGTGGACGAGTTCCAGGACGCCAACGTCGCCCAGATCGAGCTCATCGAGCTCCTCGGCCGCACCCCGGATCGGCCCGCCAACGTGATGGTGGTGGGCGACGACGACCAGTCCATCTACCGCTTCCGCGGGGCGAGCTACGCGGCCTTCGCGGAGTTCGACACCCGGTTCGACGGCCCGCGGCGCCTCCGCATCGAGCAGAACTTCCGGAGCCGGCGCCACGTCATCGATGCCGCGAACCGCCTCATCGAGCGCAACAGCACCCGGTTCGAGCCCGACAAGCGCCTCTGGACCGACAAGGACGCCGGCGTCCCCGTGGAGCTCCACCTGTGCGCGGGCACCGAGGACGAGGCGGTCGCGATCGTGGACGCGATCCGCGCGCTGGCGGGTCCCGAGGCGACCAACGGCGCCGGCCGACGCTGGACCGACGTCGCTGTCCTGTATCGCAAGCACAAGCACCGCGACGCCATCGTGGCCCGCCTCCGCGACGAGGACATCCCGTACACCGTGGTGGGCGGCCTGAGCCTGTTCGAGGCGCCCGAGATCCGGGACCTGGAGCAGGGCCTGCGCGCCATCGCGGACCCCCATGACGACGCCGCCCTCGTGCGCATGATGACCGCGGGCCCGTGGCGCCTGGACGCCCTGGAGATCCTGCGCGTCACCCGCGACGCCCGCTTCGACCGCAGCCGCCTCGTCGATGCCGCCACGCGCATGGTGGCGGCCGGCGAGGCGCACGAGGCGGACCGCGAGGCCCAGCCCTACGGCGTGGCCCCGGAGCTGCGGGCCAAGCTGCGGATGCTGCTGGCGGCCATCGCGGAGCTCAATCCGCGCACCTGGCGCGAGGGTCCGTACACCATCCTGGAGCGCTACCTCGAGCGGACCGGCAGCGTGCTGGACCTCCTCGCCGCGGGGACGCTCGAGGCCAAGCGCTCCGTGGTCAACATCGCGAGCTTCATGCGCTTCGCGTCCGAGTGGCAGGCCGAGAGCCCGGCGAAGACGCTGGCCGACTTCGTGGACTACCTCGATGCCTACAAGGCCGCCGGCGGCGAGCTGCCCACCAGCGTGGAGCTGACCGAGGACGTCGACGGCGTGCGGCTGATGACCCTCTACCAGGCGAAGGGCCTGGAGTTCCCGATCGTCATCGTCCCCAACCTCCTCGCCGACGAGTGGCCCATCCGCGAGCAGAGCGGCGGCTGGTTCCCGCGCGAGCTCCTGCGCGAGCAGGTCCCGTCGGGCGACCTGCACATCGACGAGGAGCGGCGGCTCCTGTACGTGGCCATGACCCGGGCCCAGGAGCGGCTGATCCTCACCACGTTCGGGGACGGTGGCCCGAAGGCCGCGTCGCGCTTCGTGGCGGAGCTGCGGGATGGGGCGGGGGAGGAGCTGCGGGAGGTTGACCGGACTGCCGTGGTCGTGGCGGGCGAGGCCACTGCCGGCGGCCATGACGATCGCGTCCTCAACGGGGGCGCGGGTGAGCCCGATGCCGAGGAGGGCCTCGAGGCCGCGCTTGCCGCCGCTCGCCGCGTCATGCCGCTGCCCACCGCCCGCGAGCGTCGCCTCGCCCTCCGACTTCGGGCCGCCGAGCTGGTGGGCCTGCTGGAGGCCACCGACGCCGCCGATCCGGAGACCGAACCAGCGCGCGACGCCTTCGCCGCCCGCCTCGCCGACATCGGCCGCAGCGCCTTCCTCGCCGCCGACCAGGCGCGCGCCGTGGGCCTGGACCCGCTGACCTTCCGGACCCTCGCCCTGGATGCCGGCGCCGGCGCCAACCTGCTCGAGGTCGCGCCCGTGCCGTCCGGGTTCTCCTACTCGAGCCTCACCACCTACGAGGCCTGCCCCCTGCGGTACGCCTTCAGCTACGTCTACCGGATCCCGGAGCCCGATCGGCCGGCCGGACCCCTCACCTTCGGCTCTACCGCCCATTCGGCGTTCGAGGCCTTCACGCGCGAGCGGCGCGAGCGCATCGCCCGCGGGGACCCCGAGCCCACCCGCGAGGACCTGGAGCGCCATTTCGCGGCGAACTGGCACCCCACGGCGTTCGGCGACAGGACCACCGAGGAGGCCTTCGGGCGTCGCGTGGGCCGGCTCCTGGACAACTTCTGGGATGGCGAGCTGGCGTCGGTCGGCGAGGCGATCCACGAGGAGCTGGGCTTCGAGCTCGTGCTGGACCCGGGGGACGGCTCAGCGGCCGTGCGCATCCACGGCAGCATCGACCGTATCGACCGGCTGCCCGGCGGGGGCATCGAGGTCATCGACTACAAGACCGGCAAGATCAGCAGCCAGAAGGGCGTGGACGAGAACCTCCAGCTCACCATCTACGCCCTCGCCTGCCGCGACGCCCTGGGCCTGGGCACGCCCGAGCGCGTGACCCTCTACTTCACCGAGAGCGCCACGCGGCTCTCCACCGCGCGGACCGACGCGCAGCTGGACGCGGCCCGCGACGAGCTCCTGGCCCGGGTGCGCCCGATCCGTGCCGGCGCGTTCACCGCGAACCCGGGCAAGGCCTGCGACTGGTGCGACTATCGGGCGATGTGCCCGGAGAGGGCGTGATGAGTAGAACCGATAGCGAACCGCCCTCTATGCTGCGCGAATGATCGGAGTTGCCGACGCCGCAATTCGAGCCGCCGTCTTCGATTGGCTAACTCGAGGCCGGGAAGAAGGTCGCGAAACCTTCTCGCGAATCGAGCTCGAGAACTTCGAACTCGGCGGGCGCCGGATTCCCCTGATGGGTCCGCAAGGCATCTGGAAGCCGGCTGCGTGCGAGCTTCCGATCTCAATCACGACAACGACGACCGGCCCATACTCCGACACCATCGACGAGGCGTCGGGGACGCTTCGTTACTCATATCGCGGAACAGACCCCACACATCGCGACAACCAGGGTCTCCGCCGGGCTTGGCGCGAGCGCGTTCCATTGGCCTACTTTCACGCCGTCGTGCCAGGTCACTACGTTCCCGCGTACCCGGTCTTCGTACGCGATGACGACCCAGCCGCTCTGATGTTCACGATGCAGGTCGACGACATGACTGCGTCGATGATCGGGTTGCCCGACACGTACCCGATTCCGGACGCCTCCGTGGATGCACGCCGCGCTTACGTCACCCGAACGGTTCGACAGCGTCTGCATCAGGTCGCGTTTCGCGAGCGCGTAATCCGGGCGTATCAGGAGCGATGCGCACTCTGCAGTCTCCGACATCAAGAACTCCTCGATGCAGCGCACATCACGCCCGATCGCGATCCGGAAGGTGAGCCGATTGTGAGCAATGGCGTGTCGATGTGTAAGCTGCATCACGCCGCATTCGATCGGCTCTTCTTCGCGATTCGACCGGACTTCCAAGTCGAGGTCCGTCCCTCGATCCTCGCCGAGAGCGATGGTCCGATGTTGGTTGTCGGGCTACAGCAGATACATCAGCGGCAAATCCTCTTGCCCAAGCACTCCGTGGATCGCCCGGATCCGGTGCGGCTTGAGCGTAGGTACCAGGAGTTCCTCCAGGCATCGTGATCTGGGCGCCTATCACCCTCGTGCCTGTGCGGCCCCCTACTTCCTGATCACCCTGATCGCCCAGCTGCAGTCCGGCTCTACGCGCAGGAAGTAGTCAGGTCGGGGCGCCAGCGCCAGCGCTCTCGGGATGCCTGACGATTGGGCCTGATCGATCATCGTGCTGGCGAGCTGGATCGAGAAGCCCGCGTCGTTCTGCGCCAGAAGCGACGCACCGAACTGGCAGCCGACCGGCGACGAAGGCGAGGCGGTCCACTCGATGGTCACGGGCCCGTCGAGCTGGATCGGTGCGGAGTTCGCGGGCCCACGACCCTCGAACTTCTGGGCCGATTCTCCGAACGGCCACGTGATCAATCCGGCCGACACGCCGATCATGAGCCCGACCAGGGCCACGACGACCATCGAGAACAGCAGCATGCCGAGGGCGATGCCGAACCCCATCCGCACGGATCCGCCGAGGGTCGGCGTGACCACGGGCTGTGAGGCCGGTGTCGCGGAGCCGTATGGGATGGGCTCCCGCGCATGGGCCCCATCGCGCGGCTCGCGATCGTGCCGGACGCCGTCAGGGGCGGGGTACGGTGTCGTGAGGCTCAGGCTGCTCCCACACGAGGGGCAGAATCTGCCGGAGTCCGGCGCCAGGGCGCCACAGGAGCGGCAGTAGCGCGGCGCGGAACGGCTCATCGAGTACACCCCCCGGGCGGCAACGGAGATTCTCCGGGCGCACCGGCGCAGCATGCTGTGCGGGCGCGTTGACGCCCCTAGATCGTAGCGAACCCCCGACGGTCTTGGGCACGATCCTGAGCGCCCTCAGGCTGAGCGCGGTGGCGACCGATTCTGGACGTGCGATGACGGTGCGGGACGAGGGCGTCGTCGGGCGCGGCTGGGAGGCGCTGCACGAGCTCCTCGCGGGCCTCGACATCGCCGCCTGGCACGACCTCCACGTCTGGCGCGAGTGGCCGGCGGCCGATGCCATCGCGATGGGCCAGCCGTTCGCGCTGCGCGCGGTGGCGCCGGTGCTGGTGGACCTCGCGAGGGTCTACCTCGAGACCGGGTGGCCGGGAGGGCACCGCACGGCTATGTAAGCGTCGGGTGAGTGGCTCATCCCACACTGCGGATGCCGCCGTCATCGAGGCGGCGCATGGGCGACCTCCAGTTCGAGTGGGATGAAGTCAAGGCCCGGGCAAACGCCCGAAAGCATGGGGTCACGTTGTCGGAGGGCGCGAGCGCGTTCGCCGACCCGCTCGCACGAATGAAGGATGAGCGGGTGGTCGATGGTAGGCCCGCGAGGTCCTGGTGGGCTTGTCCGGGATCGGTAGACTGCTCGTGGTCGTCTTCGTCGATCGGGGACGGATCCGCATCATCAGCACGCGGCGAGCAACGCCGTTCGAGCGCCATGACTACGAAGAAGCGCATCGCTGACCCGGACATCGCGCCGGAGTACGACTTCACGGACGCGGTTCCAAATCCGTTCGCGGGCCGATATCGCGCCGATCACGTCCCGCTGATCACGGGGGCGGACGCCGAGAACTCCCTCATCCGGGCGGCCCGGGTCCGGGGCACAACGCTGATCGTGTCCTTCATCGATGGCCGCGAGCTCCGAGTGCCGATCAGCTGGTTCCCGCGCCTCGCGGCTGGCTCCGCGGCGGCTCGAGCCAACCTGCGGATCACCGAAGGCGGCCGGGCGATCCACTGGCCAGACCTCGACGAGGATATCGGCGTCGAACCCCTGCTCACGACCGCCCGGTAACGCAGACCGCACTCAAGGTGCTCATGTCTCCTCGCCGGTTGGCTTCCACCCCGTGCCATGGTCATGGTGTCCGCGGCGACTCGACAGCGACGTTGACCTGTCAGGACGGCAGCGGTAGCGTTGAGCCATGGCGATCAACTGGCGAACCCGGGTAGAGCAGGATCCGCACGTCCGCAGCGGGCAACCGACCCTTCGGGGTATGCGCGTGACCGTGAAGGACGTGCTTGGATTCCTCGCGGCGGGCATGTCGGTCGACGAGATCCTCGCCGAGTACCCGTATCTCGAGCGCGAGGACATCCTCGCCGCGTTGGCCTACGCCGCGGAGAACGTCCCGAGTCGCTCGCACTCGTGACTCCGCTCTACAACGGCATGATCCCGCCGAGCATGGTTCGGCGACTCTTTGACCTGTGGCCCGGTGCGAAGCGCTCCGCCGCACTTCCACGCCCGCTACGGTGGGCGTCAGGCGACCATCGCATTCGACGGCCGTCTCCTCGCCGGCTGGCTTCCACCCCGTGCCATGGTCATGGTGTCCGACTGGGCGCTTCTCCATCGCGAGGAGCTCAACCAGGACTGGGATCGTGCGCGCAACCAGCTGCCCGTCCTGCCGATTGACCCGCTCGGCTAGTATCGGGCGGATGCTCGAGATCACGGCTGTCGAACCCCTCCCCGGTCGCTCGGTCCGGCTCACGCTGTCGAATGGATCGACCGTGGAGCGCGACCTGACCGACCTCCTCCGAGGCCCGCTGTTCGACCCGATTGCCGCCGACGACCTGCTGTTCCGAGAGGTCCGGGTTGACTACGGGACGCTGGTGTGGCCCGGCGGCATCGATATCGCACCCGAGACGCTGATCTGGAACGGGCCGAACCCGGAAGGGGGGTCTGCGGACCAACCCGCGGCAACCCTCCGGCCGAGTCAGCCCGCCTAGGTCCCTGACGACGGGTCCGCCCGTTCGCAAGCGCGCTGGTCAGCGGTCTCAGCTCGATGACCGACCTCTATGTCGAGGTCGCGGTGGGTGCTGCCGACAGTCGGGTGGCGAGCGAGCTGGTGATCCGCTCGACGGTGCCGGACGAGGGGATCATCGGGCGCGGCTGGGAGGCGCTGCACGCGCTCCTCGCGGGCCTCGACATCGCCGCCTGGCACGACCTCCACATCTGGCGCGAGTGGTCGGCGGCCGATGCCATCGCGATGGGCCAGCCGTTCGCGCTGCGCGCGCTGGCGCCGGTGCTGGAGGATCTCGCGAGGGTCGACCTCGAGGCGGTGTGGCCGGGAGGCCGTCGCGCGGCCATGTGAGCGGCAGAGAAGTGGCGATGAGTACGGTCGCACTCCATCCGCCAGTCGCCCCCGAGCACGACATGAACGGCCGCTTCCACCCTCAGCTCTTGAGCACGCACGCCGTCCGCGAGGCACGTCGCGAGCAGATCTCCATCGCGATGATCGCCGCGGCCTACGACGACCCGGACGACGTCAGGCCATCGGATCACGACGAGCTCCGCGAGATCAGGTCGCGGTGGGTCGCCGAAGAGGGGATTGAGGTCGTGGTGGATACTGACGACCTCCGCGTGGTGACGGTCTGGCGCAGGGGCTCAAGGTGATGATCGACATGCTGCTCGAATACGACGAATCGGTGGACGCCGCCTACCTGACGCTCAGCGATGCGCCGTGGGACCACCAGGTCCGGCTCGACGACGCCCGCGGCATCAACTACGCCGCCGACGGGTCGGTCATCGGGATCGAGATCCTCTCGCCCCGCCGGAACGGGGTCGTCCTCGAGGGGCTGCCACACCCCGACGACATCACCAGGGTCCTCCACTCCGTCGGCTTTCGGATCGTCGAGCGGCCATGCCGGGCGGGCGTCACGGGGTAGCGCTGGATCACGAGTACGCCGGCGTGAGGCCATCAACGCCGCGCCAGGAGTCCGCCGGACCCCGTAAGTCGGGGATGAGTGGGTCGCCGCACACTGCGATCGCCGCCATTGCTCGACTGCCGCCAGGCGGCCCTGGGTGGGTCACCCGGACAGCTACCCGCCCTCCCATCTTGACACGCACGATCATGCGCACGATCATGCGCCAATGAGGCAT
This sequence comes from Candidatus Limnocylindrales bacterium, assembly GCA_038250545.1. GTDB lineage: Bacteria > Chloroflexota > Limnocylindria > Limnocylindrales > CSP1-4 > CAIXZV01. The sequence goes on from JBBSCF010000002.1 coordinate 169,593, forward strand.
CGATCCATGACCATCGCACCCGCGATTGCCTACCAGGCGACGGACCTTGCGCGGAACCACCGCCAGGTGCTTGACACCGCCCGGAACGGCGGTGCACTGATCCGGGACAAGGACGGACTCGCCCTCCGACTCGCGCCGGCAGACGAGCAGGACCGGGAGCGCGACGTCGCTGACCTCGCGCTCGACCTTGTCCGGGCGGCGCTTGCCATCTTCGAAGGAGGGGGATCAGCCGCACGCTTCGGCGACCTCGGCTGGGTCAGCGTCCTGCCTGAGGACGCCCAACGCCGGTTCTTCGCGGAGATGGGCGATGCGGTCCTCCTCGCCGCCTCCGGGCTGTCGCTGCGCAACGTGGAGCTGCTCCTCGGAGACTGGAAGGCCACGGCCGAATCCTGGGCGGATCAGGACACCCGGGACCAGCTTCTCGCCGGGGCACCCGAGCCGCCGGTCGACACCGAGCTGTGACGACTCGCCGCCCGAAGAAGGCGGTGGGAACCAGACCCACTCCCGTCGCCTGGACCGTCCGGCCTGCCAGCCGTGCCGCACTTCGCCAGTGGGAGGACGCGGTTGCCGTTGAGCCGAACCTGATGGCCAGCGTGCGTGACCGACTTCGGACGCGTCCCACCGATCGCTCGGACAACCCGAACCGGACGCACCGCCTCAAGCCGCCGCTTCATGAGGGTCGAGTGGGGGACTCGAAGCTGCCGCAGTGGCAGCACGAAATCACCGCCGCCGGCCGGATCTGGTATTGCCCCGATAGGGAGTCGAACACGGTGTGGGTGACGCGGGTCTCGCTGGGCCCCCCACGAGAGACGCACTGACGACTGCACCCGGAACCACGGCGACGGGATCGGCTAGTGGGATGCAGACAGCGGCACGCATCATGATGCGCACTATCACGCATCAGCATGCTAGTGTCGCCGCCATGAGGACGACCGTGACCATCGACGACGACGTGGCGGCCGCCGTGGAACGGCTCCGCCGTGAGCGCGGCCTCGGCCTGAGCGAGGCGCTCAACGAGCTGGTCCGCGCCGGCCTGCGGGCACCGGCCGCCGGCGCACCGTTCCGGCAGC
>JBBSCF010000003.1:0-148511 GCA_038250545.1 Candidatus Limnocylindrales bacterium
GATGCCCAGCACAAGGACGGCCTGGGCGTAGCCCGCGTCGAAGAGCTGGAACGCCATCGTCTGCGGGCCGGCCGTCGCCAGCTCCACGACCACGTACGCGGCGAGGACAACGATCGGGACCGCGAACACCGCCGCCACCCGGTACCGACGCTGGTAGGCCTGCCCGAGTCCGGGCCACAGGAACGAGAGTGCGATCGCGATCGCTGCGGATCGGCCGGTTCGGCCGGCGGGTGTCGGCGTCAAGATGGGGCGTTCCTACTGTGGGGACCTGCGAACCTGAGCCGCCAAACGGTACAGCATCGGACCCTTACGGGCCGTGGGGGCCTGGATCAGCGTGCCCGTCCGGCGATCCGACCACGGGACCGTGGCCGGTCGCCCGTGACCGCTCCTCAGGGGCGCGAGCCGAAGGCCTCGGACTCCGGGCGCCTCAGCCAGTCCGCAAGGGTTCCCGCCGCGGCATCCTTGGGCGACAGCCGCGGCTCGGCCACGGGCCACGCGATCCCGAGATCCGGGTCGTCGAAGCGGATGCCGGTCTCGGCTGCGGGGTTGTACGGGTTCGTGCAGAAGTACTCGATCTCCGTGACGTCGGCGAGCGCGCAGAACCCGCGCGCGAAGGACGCCGGGGCCCAGAACAGGACCGGCTCGTCGTCGGACGCCTCGAGGGTCACGACCTGACCCAGCGTCGGCGACCCGGGGCGGATGTCGGCGGCGACCATGAATGCGCGCCCGGACACGACCCGCATGAGCTTGCCCTGCGGGGGCTCCCACTGGAAGTGGAGTCCGCGAACGACGCCGCGCGCCGAACGGGACTGGTTGACCTGCGCAAACGTCGCCGGCAGACCCAGCTCGGCGAACGCCCCGGCCTGGAACACCTCGGTGAACCAGCCCCGCTCGTCGCCGAACAGGCGCGGCCGGACGATGAGGACGTCCGGGATGGCGGTGGGCTCGACGGTGAACGGCACCGCTACATCATCACCAGGCCGCCATCCACGGCCAGGACCTGGCCGGTGATGTAGCCCGCTTCGTCCGACGCCAGGAAGGCGACCGCGTTGGCGATGTCCTCGACGGTCCCGAAGTGGCCCAGCGGGGTCTGCTTGCGGATGGCGTCCTGGAGCTCCTCGGGGAGATCCTTGGTCAACTCCGTCACGATGAAGCCCGGCGCGACGGCGTTGGCGGTGATCCCACGGCTCGCGACCTCGCGCGCGACCGCCTTGGTCAGGCCGATCAGCCCAGCCTTGGACGACGAGTAGTTGGCCTGGCCCGCCTGGCCCGCCTGGCCCGAGACGCTCGACATGTTGATGATCCGGCCGGCACGGGCGCGCAGCATCGGCCGCAGGACGGCCTTGGTGCAGTAGAACGCGCCGAACAGGTTGATCTCGAGGACGAGCTTCCACTCGTCGATGCCCATGCGCATGACGAGGTCGTCGCGGGTGATCCCGGCGTTGTTGACCAGGATGTCGACCTTGCCGTAGGCGTCGAGCGCCGCCTGGACGAACGCCGCGCAGGACTCGGGATCGGTCACGTCCCCGGCGTGGAAGACGGCCCGCCGGCCGATCGCCTCGATCTCCGCGCAGGTCTGGGCCGCGACGGCCGGGTTGCCCCGGTCCATGAACGCGATGTCGGCGCCCTGCTGTGCGAGCCTGAGGGCGATGGCCTTGCCGATGCCCTGCGAGCCGCCCGTGATGAGCGCGCTCTTGCCGGTCAGGTCGATCATTCGTCCGTTCCTCCTTGGGTCGGGCCGGTCCCCGCGGGACGCGTGGTCAGTGATCCTGCTGCGCGTGGACGTGCTCGGGCTCGCCGGGCACGACGTCGGACAGGTCCATGTGCCCCGGCAGTGGCCGGGCGAGGATCTCGGCCAGGGCCTCGGGGATCGGGTCCACGGAGTCCCAGTTCACGGGCAGGCGGATCGTGACGTCCTCCGCGCGGATGGCCTCGTCCGCGGTCCGGCCCCGTGCCGGGTCGGCGGTCCACTCCATGGCCACCGCGCCGGACGTGAAGCCGGCCCCGAAGGCCACGAACACGAGCTTGTCGCCGACGCCGACGCGGCCCTCGTTGACGGCCTCCGCGAGCGCCATCGGCACCGACGCGGCCGAGGTGTTGCCGTACCGGTCGAGGTTCACGTAGATCCGGTCCATCGGCAGGTCGAGCCCCTTGGCGACCGCCTCGATGATCCGGATGTTGGCCTGGTGCGGGACGATCAGGTCCACGTCGTCCTGGGTCCAGCCCGCCTTCTGCACCGCGGCGAGCGCGGTGGACGCGAGGGTCCGGGTCGCGAAGCGGTACGTCTCCTTGCCCTCCATCCGGATCCGGTGCTCACCCCGGGCGACCGTCTCGGCGGATGACGGGCTCTTGGAGCCGCCGGACGGCAGCCAGATCATGTAGGCGCCCTGCGGCTCGGTGGTCATCTCGATCCCGACCGGCGTGCCGGGCTCGTCGCTCCCCGAGAGCACCACCGCCCCGGCGCCGTCGCCGAACAGGATGCAGGTGCCCCGGTCCGTGTAGTCGAGGAACCGGGTCAGCAGCTCGGCGCCGACCACGAGCACGTGCCTGGCCATGCCGGCCGCGATGTAGGCGCTCGCCGTCGCGTACGCGTAGACGAAGCCTGAGCAGGCGGCGGACACGTCGAAGGCGGGCGCCTTCGTGTTGCCGATGGCCTCCTTCACCAGGGCGGCCGTGGAGGGCATCCAGTAGTCGGGCGTGAGGGTCGCGACGATGATCAGGTCGATCTCGCCGGGCTCGAGGCCCGCGGTGTGGATGGCCCGGAGGCCGGCGACGGCCGCCATCGACGCCGTCGTCTCGTTGGCCGCGGCCACGCGGCGCTCGCGGATGCCGGTGCGGGTGACGATCCACTCGTCGGAGGTGTCCACCATCCGCTCGAGGTCGGTATTCGTGAGGACCTGGGCGGGGGCGTAGCGGCCCCACCCGGTGAGCTGGACGGAGCGCGTACCCAGGGACGTCATGCGGGCTCGACCTCGATGAGTGGCTGCTTGGCCTTCACCAGGGCCCCGTTGTCCGCGCAGACGCGGACCACCCGCCCGGCGAGGTCGCTCTTGATCTCGTTGAACAGCTTCATGGCCTCGATGAGGCCGATGATCTGGCCGACCGCGACGTGGTCGCCGACGGCGACGTACGACGTGGCGCCGGGCGAAGGCGCCCCGTAGAAGAGCCCCGTGAGGGGCGCCTTGACGGACAGCTTGTCCGGCGCCGCGGCGGACGGTGCGCCGGTGGCGCCTGCGGCGTGTGCGTCGTGCGGGGGCACTTCGCCCGTGGCGGCCGCGGTGCCGTCGGCGACCGGGGCCGCGGCGATGGCCGCCCGCCGCTCGATGGCCGCCGGCGACCGGAGGATGATGGTCGTGCCGCCCGACGCGACCTCGAGCTCGCCGAGCTCGCTCCGCTCGAGCATGGCGGTCAGCCGGTCCACCAGGGCGAGGAGCGAGGCGTCGGCGCCATCCGCGTCATCCGCGTCATCCGCGCCGGTCCCGGCCGGCAGGGTCGCCGGCGGCTCGCCGGGACCCACCGCGACCGGCTCCACGAGGTCGCGTTCGACGAGGCCGGGCTCGGGCATCGGCTGGTCCTCCGCGGGCTGGGGGTTGATCTCGTCGGGGCTCATCCGTCCCACCGCCGGAAGACGAGGGCCGTGTTCTGGCCGCCGAAGCCGAACGAGTTGGACAGGGCCGTGGCGATGGGGCGGCGGGTCTCGGTCCCGGGCGTGAGGTCGAGGCCCGCGGCGTGCTCGTCGGGGTGCTCGAGGTTGATCGTCGGCGGGATCCGGCCCTCGCGCATGGCCATGATCGTGACGATCGCCTCGATCGCGCCGGCCGCTCCGAGCGTGTGCCCGATCATCGACTTGTTGGCCGTCACCGACACGCTCCCGGCATGCTCGCCGAAGATCGTCCGGATCGCCTGGAGCTCGGCCTTGTCGCCCTCGGGCGTGGACGTCGCGTGGGCGTTGACGTGGGCGATCTCGGACGGGTCCATGCCCGCCTTCTCCAGCGCGCGGCGGGCTGCGCGGACGGCGCCGATGCCGCCCGGCGCCGGGAGCGTGATGTGGAAGGCGTCGGCCGTCGCGCCGTAGCCCACGAGCTCCGCGAGCGGCGTCGCGCCGCGGGCCTCCGCGTGCTCGAGCGCCTCGAGGATGAGGGCGCCGCCGCCCTCGCCGATGACGAACCCGTCGCGGCCCGTGTCGAACGGCCGCGAGGCCCGCTCCGGTTCATCGTTGCGCGTCGAGAGCGCCTTCATCGACGCGAAGCCGCCCACGGTCGCCTCGTGGACGGCGGCCTCGACGCCGCCCGCGATCATCATGTCGGCATCGCCGCGGCGGATGGTCTCCCAGGCCTCGCCCAGCGCATGGGCCCCCGTCGCGCACGCGGACACGGTGGCGAAGTTGGGCCCGGTGGCACCGGTGGCGATCGAGATCTGCCCGGCGGCCACGTTGGCGATCCCCATGGGGATGAAGAACGGCGAGATCCGGTCCGGGCCCCGCTGCCCCATCAGCAGCACGTTGTCGAACAGCGTCTGCACGCCGCCCAGCCCCGAGCCGAAGATGACGCCGGTGCGGGTTGCCGTCTCGTCGTCCAGGCGCCCGGGAAGGCCGGCCTGGTCCAGGGCCTGGCGCGCCGTCACCAGCGCGAACTGGATGTAGCGGTCCGTCCGCCGCATCTCCTTGCGGTCGAGGGTCGCGGACGGGTCGAAGTCCTTGACCTCGGCGGCGATCTTGACGCTGACCCGGGACGCGTCGAACTGCGTGATGGGCGCGACGCCGGACCGGCCGGCAAGCAGGCCCGCCCACGTGGATGCCACGTCCTGCCCGAGCGCGGTGACCGCGCCCGTGCCCGTCACGACCACCCGGCGCGGCCGCTCCGGCCAGCTCCACGTCATCGGACGAGCTTCCCGGTGCGCACCGTCGCGGCGCGGTACACGTCGCCCGGCAGGCCGCGGGCGCTGATGGCGTTGGCCACCGACAGGTTGTCGTACTCCGTCCGGCGGATCTGCGCGCTCACCCCGGTCCCGTCCACGGTCACCATCGCCCAGGAGGCGGTGGGATCGCCGTCGAAGACGTAGCCGGCGGAGCCGTCGTTGATGATGATCTTCCAGCCGAGGTCGCGGACCTCGGGCATGTGCGTGTGGCCGACGCAGATCACCCGCGCGTCGGTCGCGGCGGCGCGCTCGAAGATGACGTTGGCGTCCAGCGCCTGGTCGAAGCCACGGGTCTGGGATCCGGGCGACGCGTGGACCACGAGGACCAGCTGGTCGTCGCCGGCGCGGAGCCGCCGCTCGGCCGGGAGGCGGCGGAGCCAGGCCAGCTGGTCGTCGCCCAGCTCGTCGTGCGCCCACTCGGTGGCGACGCGCACGATCTCCGGCACGCCGTCCTGGTACTGGGGAAACGCGGAGCCGTAGTCGAAGTCGCCGACCGCGATATCGGTGTTGCCCGACACGATCAGGCCGCCGTCCGCCTCAAGGGCGCGCAGCGCGTCGATCGATCCGTTGGGGTCCGGCCCGTTGAGGACCAGGTCGCCCGCCACGAGCACCCAGTCCGGCCGCTCGCGCTTGATCTCGGCGAGGACGGCCTCGAGAGCGACCCGGTTGCCGTGGACGTCCGAGAGGACCGCGATCCGGGTCACCCGAGCACCCCGGCGGGCGGGATCACGAACGACAGCAGGCCCTCGCAGGCCACCTCGCCGTTCACCGACGCGACGCCCCGGCCCTTGCCGAAGCGGCTGCCGAGCTTCTCCATCGTGATCTCGAGGCGGAGGGTGTCGCCCGGCACGACGACACGCTTGAAGCGGACCTCGTCGATGCCCGCGAAGAGCCCGATCCGGTCACCGAAGCCCGGCTGGCAGGCGACGTAGCAGGCCATCGTCTGGGCGAGCGCCTCGATCTGGATGACGCCCGGCATCACCGGCAGGCCGGGGAAGTGGCCCTGGAAGAACCACTCGGTGGCGGTCACGGCCTTGATCCCCACGATGCGCTTCTCGGCGGGCTCGTACTCCACGATGCGGTCGACGAGCAGGAACGGCCAGCGGTGCGGGATGAGGCCCTCGATGACCTTGACGGAGAACGGGGCGGCCAGGGCGGGGGTCGCGGCCTGCGCGGTGTCTGTCTCGGGTGTGGCATCGGTCACGGGTATCTCCTGGCTCAGTCAGCGGGAAGTGTGGGGGCGGCGGACCGCCGCGGGCACGGGGGTCCGTGCAGGGGTGCATGCGCGGCTCACGACGAGCGCTCCGCGGCCGCCAGGAAGGCGGCGCTGCCGATCCGATCGAGCAGATTCGTCGTGAATCGGCCCTCCAGGAACGGCTCCGAATCGAGCAGGGCGCGGTGGATCGGCGTGTTGACCACGACGCCCTCCACGACCAGCTCGGCCAGGGCGGCTCGCGCCCGCGCGATGGCGGCCTCGCGGGTGGGGCCCCAGACCACGAGCTTGCCCAGGAGCGAGTCGTAGTACGGCGGGACCTCGTAGCCGGCGTAGGCGTGCGAGTCGAAGCGGACCCCGGGCCCGCCTGGGGCGTTGTAGCGCTCGATGGTTCCGGCGCCGGGGCGGAAATCGTGCGCCGCGTCCTCGGCGTTGATCCGGAACTCGATGGCGTGGCCGCGCTGCGGGACATCGGCCTGGTTCAGGCCCAGCGGCTCCCCGGCGGCGATGCGGATCTGGGTGGCCACGAGGTCGATGCCCGTGAGCATCTCCGTGACCGGGTGCTCCACCTGGATCCGGCAATTGATCTCGATGAAGTAGGCGTTGCCCTCAGCGTCGACGAGGAACTCGAGCGTGCCGACGTTCTCGTAGCCGGCCGCCACGACGGCCTTGATCGCGCGCTCGGCGAGCTCCCGGCGGCCGGCCTGGGTCATGGCCGGGGACGGCGACTCCTCGAGGATCTTCTGGTGGCGGCGCTGCACGGAGCAGTCCCGCTCCCAGAGGTGGACGCCGTGCCCGAACCGGTCCACCGCCACCTGGATCTCGACGTGGCGGTTGTCCTCGAGCCACTTCTCGAGGTACAGCGCGTCGTCGCCGAAGGCCGCCTTGGCCTCCGAGCGGCAGATGGGCAGCACGGCGGCCAGCTCGCGCGGCGAGCGGACCATGCGCATCCCCTTGCCGCCCCCGCCCGCGGAGGGCTTGAGCAGGACCGGGTAGCCGATCCGCTCTGCCTCGTCGAGGGCCTGCTGCTCGTCCACGAGCAGTCCGGAGCCGGGGATCGTGGGCAGGCCGTGGGCCGCGAGGAGGCGCCTGGTCTCCTCCTTGGACGCGAACCGCTCCAGGACGGGCGCCGACGGGCCGATGAAGGTGAGGCCGTGCGCGCGGACCGCGTCGGCGAACGCGTCGTCCTCGGACAGGAACCCGTAGCCCGGGTGGATGGCGTCGCAGCCCGTGACCACGGCCGCGGAGATGATCGCCGGGGCCGAGAGGTACGATCGGCGCGCGTCCGCCGGGCCGATGCAGATCGCCTCGTCCGCGAGCATCACGGGCAGCGAGGTGCGGTCCGCCTCGGAGTACGCGACGACGGCCTCGAGGCCCAGGGTCCGGCAGGCGCGCAGGATCCGGAGCGCGATCTCGCCCCGGTTGGCGATGAGGACGCGCGAGATCACGAGGCGTCCCCCCCGTCCGCGTCCCCGGAGCCGGCCGCGCTGGTCTCCACGGGCTCGGCGACGGCGGCGACCTCCTCGCCGTACTCCACCGCCTGGCCGGTCTCCACCAGCACGTCGACCAGGATCCCGTCGATGGGAGCCGGGACGTCCTGGGCGATGCCCAGCACCTCCACGACGGCGATCCGGTCGCCGGTGCGGACGCGCGTGCCCACGGCGGCGACGGTGCGGAAGACGCCGACGGCCGGCGACAGGGCGACTGCGCGGTGGGGGTCCCGGGGCGCCTCGGGGATCGCGGTCGACGCGGGCCGGGCCGGGGCGTGGACGCCGGCGCGGGGGCGCTCGCGGCGGGCCGCCGCGGGGGCCCCGGCGGGCCGCCGGAGGCGGATCTTCCAGTCACCCTCGCGGACCTCGAGCTCGCCCAGCCCGGACCCGTTCAGCTTGGAGACGAGGGCGGGCACCAGCGTGTCGGAGAGGCGGGCGAGGCCGGCATGGTCGGCCTCCCGGTCCGCTGCGGTGCGGTCGCTCGGGCGCTGCGGTTCGGGCATCGGCTACACGTCCTCGCGGGCGGGTGGGTCCTGGCGGCGCCCGACGGGCAGGGGCGCGGGAATCGCGCGCTGGCCGGCTTCGAGGATCCCGCGGAGGCGGTCCGCGAGGCCCTGCCGGGGCGGCACGGGCGGGGTTGGGGCCGGCGCGGCGATCTCGTCGTACGGTCCGAGCGCACGGTACCGGCGATAGCGCGCGTCGACCAGCACATCGAGCGGGATGACCGCCAGGCGGTCCAGCTCGCGGACGATGGCGGCCTTGAGGCGCCGGGCGGTCTCGGCCGGATCCGTGTGGGCACCGTCGGGCGGCTCGGCGATGACCTCGTCCACGACGCCGAGGGCCAGCTGGTCCTGGGCGGTCATCCGCATCGCGAAGGCGGCACTCGGGGCCTCGTCCGTCGTGCGCCACAGGATGCTGGCGCAGCCTTCGGGGCTGATGACCGCGTAGACGGCGTTCTCGAGGGCCAGCACGACATCACCCACGGCGATCGCCAGCGCGCCCCCGGAGCCGCCCTCGCCGGTGATCACGGTCACGATCGGGGTCCGGAGGCGGGTCATGAGGCCCACCGAGCGGGCGATCGCATCCGCGATGCCACGTTCCTCGGACTCCGGGCCCGGGTGCGCGCCGGGGACGTCCACGAACGTGACGACGGGCAGGCCCGAGCGCTCCGCGAGCTCCATCACCCGCATCGCCTTGCGGTAGCCCTCGGGGTGCGGCATGCCGAAGTTGCGCCGGACGTTCTCCTCCGTGTCGGCGCCCTTCTGCTGGCCGATGACCGCGACGCGGTGGCCGCCGATGGTCGCGAAGCCGGCGACGATTGCCTCGTCATCCCCGAACAGCCGGTCGCCGTGCAGCTCCACGAACTCGTCCGCCATGACGGCGAGCAGCTCCAGGATGCGCGGGCGGCGCAGGTTCCGGGCGAGCTGGACGCGACTCCAGACGAGCGCCTTCCGCTCGGCGGGCGTGAGCGGCTCGACCGGCGCCGCGACCTCGTTCGAAGCGTTGTCACGGCGGCCCAGGAAGCGGTCAACCACGGCTCGCCTCCGCCGGCTGCTGGGCCAGGTAGCGCAGGATCCGGGCGAGCTCGCCGCGCAGCTCCGCGCGGACCACGATCCGGTCCACGAAGCCGTGCCGGAACAAGAACTCCGTGCGCTGGAACCCCGGCGGCAGCTCCTGGCCGATGGTGCCCGCGCCCACGCGCGCGCCCGCAAACCCGATGAGCGCGTTGGGCTCGGCGAAGTTGACGTCGCCCGCGGCGGCGAACGAGGCGAAGACCCCGCCGGTCGTGGGATCGGACATCACCGACACGAACGCCACGTGGGCGGCCTTGAGGCGCTCGAGCGCGGCCATCGTCTTGGCGAGCTGCATCAGGGCCATCGTCCCCTCCTGCATCCGCGCCCCGCCCGACGCCGACACGATGACGAGGGGCACGCGCTCCGCGAGGGCGCCCTCGGCGGCCCGGGCGACCTTCTCGCCGACGACGGCACCCATCGAGCCGCCCATGAAGCCGAAGTCCATGACCAGGATCGCGATCCGCGTGCCCTCGATGCGCCCGTAGCCCCAGACGGCCGCGTCCCGCAGCCCGGTCGCCACCTGCGCCGCGGCGAGGCGGTCCGGGTAGGCCTTCTGGTCGACGAACGACAGCGGGTCGCGGCTCACGAGACCCGCGTCACGCTCCTCGAAGGTGCCCTCGTCGAGCAGCTGGCCCAGCCGGACGGGCGCCGGGAGGCGGAAGTGGTGCCCGCACGAGGGGCACACGTTCATCGCCTTCTCCAGCTGCTTGTTGAACAGCTGTTCCTCGCACGAGGGGCAGCGCGTCCACATCTTCTCGGGGAAGGCATCGCGTCGGGAGCGGAACTGCGGGAACTTGACGGGCATCAGGCAGGTCCCAGGAGGTCGGCGCCGGCGGCGCTGCGGCCGGTGGGCCGCGACGCGCGCCAGGCCATGATGGCCACGCCCACGATGGAGAGGGCGGCGGAGGTGATCACGGTACCGCCGACGATCAGCGGGCGCCGGTCGACCGGGGTCCCGGCCGCCCGCTCCATGGCGGCCTCGTCGGCCGGGTCCAGGTCGCCGCGCAGGACGGCGTCGAGCAACGGGTCGTCCACGCCGGCGCAGCGGCCGCCCTCGAGCGCCGCGGGCCGCCCCACGGGGAACGGGATCAGCGAGCCGCCGCCCGCAGCGACGAGGGCCGGTCGCGCCTGCGCGGCGGCGAGATCCGCCAGGCGCGCCGCGAGGCGCTCCTCGAAGCGGAACGAGGGATGAACCCTGACCAGCGAGCGGCGCAGGACGCGGGCGGCGCCGCGCAGCTCAGGACCCATGGCCGCGTCGGCCGGGGTGTCGTCGGCGCGGCGGTCACCGGCGGCGAGCAGCGCGTCGAGGTAGCGGTCGGCGACGAGGGCGTCCACCTGGCCCGTGTCCCGGTCCGGGAGCCGCGGCACCGTCACGAGGCGGATCCCCGGCGGTGGCCAAGCTCGCGGGCGACGGCGCCCAGCCCGCGGTGGATGAGGACACGCACGGCGCCCTCGGACCGGCCCAGGATGCCGGCGATCTCGGCGGTGCTCATCTCGTCCACGAAGCGCAGCGTCAGGGCGCGGCGCCGATCGTCGGGGAGGGCCTGGAGCGCGCGCAGCGCCTCGGCGGCCTCGTCGCGGGTCACGGCCGCCGCCTCGAGGTCGGTGTCGTCGGGGATGGCGAGGCCGGCGCCGAGCGCGAGCTCGAGGGAATCGGCGGGGCGGCGCCGGCGCGAGCGGCGCTCGTTGGCCACGACGTTGCGCGCGATCCGGAACAGCCAGACGCGGAAGGTCGAGGCGTCCGGGCCGTCGTCGGGACTCGCCTGCTCGCGGAAGCGCGGAAGCGCGGCGAGGGCGCGCAGGAACGTCCGTTCCGTCGCGTCCTCCGCGGCGTGATGGTCCGCGAGCTCGTAGAGGGCGTAGGCATACACCTGGGGCAGGTACTTCCGGTACAGCGCGTCGAACTGGGCAGGGTCCCGGCGGGCCGCCTCGACGACATGGCGGTCGCGGTCGAGCACGACGACGGATCCCGTCGCCCGCTCACGCCTTCCCAACACCGGCCGGACCATCGCGTTACACCTCGGGGGGCGGCACGAGCCGCACCCGGATGACCTCGCCCGCGTGGACGCGCCGCTCGCCGCCGGGCTCGTCGTCGTCCGCGAGGATCAGGGCGCCGGTCGTGCCGTCGACGCCGAGCGCGAGGAGCGGCTCGGTCGCGGACCCGTCGCTGGACTCCAGGCTCACGAGGCGGCCCGTCGTGGCCTGGCGCCCCGCCCAGTCGGCGAGGTCGAAGAAGGCGGCGCGGAGCGCGGCGATCCGGGCCTCGAGACGCGTCCCGAACGCCTCGAGCAGGGCCTCGCGGTCGATCGGGCGGCCGGCGGTCGCCTCGCGCAGGCTGGTCATCGTGTGCGCGATGTCGGGCGGGAAGTCCGCGCGCGCCCAATCGGTGTTGATCCCGATGCCCACCACCACGCGCGGGTTGTCGGTCCCGAGGCCCTCGGTCTCACCCAGGACGCCCGCCAGCTTGTGGAGGGCCAGCGGGGCGGCAAGGCGCGCCCGCGCCGCATCGGGCGTGAGGTCGCCCACCAGGAGCGCGTCGGGGCCCGCCGTCTCGATCACGAGGTCGTTGGGCCACTTGAGCCGGATGGCACCGACCGGCAGACCGGCCGTGTCCTCGGCCGCGTCGCACATCGCCAGCGCCACCGTCGCGGCGAGGCGCCAGGCGCGATCGGGCTCCAGCCAGGCCGGCCGGAACCCCAGCGAGCAGAGCAGCGCGGCGCCGGGCGGGGCGCTCCACGTCCGGCCGTGGCGGCCCCGACCCTCGGTCTGCTCGTCGGCCACGGCGAGGCAGACCTCGGGCGTGGCGTCCATGAGCCACGCGCGGACGATGTCGTTGCTGCTCCCGATGGACGCGAAGCGTTCGACGCGGCTGAAGAACGCCGCGTCGGGAGCGGCCTCGGTCACCGGGCCGTCAGCCAGCGGCGGCGGCCGCCGCCTCGTTCGACTCGGGCTGCTCCAGCTCGAAGGCTTTGTGGAGCGCGCGGACGGCCTCCTCGACGCGGTCCTCGGCGATGATGGTGGTGATCCGGATCTCGGAGGTCGAGATCATCTCGATGTTGACGCCGGCGTCCGCGAGGGTCCCGAACATCTTGGCCGCGTAGCCCGGGGCGTTGTGAATGCCGGCGCCCACGATGGAGACCTTGGCGACGGCCGAGTCGGTCGTCATGTCGCGGAAGCCCATCTCGCGGATGAGCGGCTCGAGGATGCGCTTGGCCTTGGCCAGCTCCACGCGCGGGATGGTGAACGAGAGGTCCGTGGCGCCGCCGTGGCCCACGTTCTGCACGATCATGTCGACGTTGATGCCGTTCTCGGCAAGCGGGCCGAAGACGCTGCGCGCGACGCCGGGCTTGTCCGGCACATCCACCAGCGTGATCTTGGCGACGTTCCGGTCGTGGGCGATCCCCCGGACCTTGTTCCGCTGCTCCACGAGGGGATCCTCCCTGATCTGCGTGCCGGGAGCGTCCTCGAACGAGCTGAGGACCTCGATGACGACGTTGTTGACCCAGCCGAGCTCAACGGCACGGACCTGCATGACCTGGGCGCCCTGGTGGGCCAACTCCATCATCTCCTCGTAGCCGATGACGGGCAGCTGGCGGGCGTCGGGCGCGATCCGCGGGTCGGCGGTGTAGATGCCCTTCACGTCGGTGAAGATCTGGCAGCGATCCGCGCGGAGCTGCGCGGCCAGGGCAACGGCCGTCGTATCCGAGCCGCCGCGGCCCAGCGTGGTGATCTCCGCGCCGTGGACATCGCTGGCGGACGGGCTGTCCTCCATGGTGTCCAGCGCGGCCGCGCTCATGCCCTGGAACCCGGCCACGATCACGACCTTGCCGGCGGCCAGCTCGGCGCGCACCCGACGGGGATCGATCCCCGCGATCCGCGCCCTGCCGTAGCGGCCGTCCGTCGTGATGCCGGCCTGTGGGCCGGTGAGGCTGATGGCGGGCACGCCCAGCGCCTGGAGGGCCATCGACATCAGCGTCGCGCTCTGGTGTTCACCGGTGGCGAGCAGGACGTCCAGCTCGCGCGCGTCCGGCTCATCGGTGATGGCTGCGGCCAGGGCGAGGAGCTCATCCGTGGTGTCGCCCATCGCCGACACGACGACGACGAGCTGGGAGCCGTTGGCGCGCTCGCGGACGATGCGCCGGGCGACGCGCCGGATGCGCTCCGCGTCGGCCACGGACGAGCCGCCGAACTTCATGACGACGAGAGGGCTGGGCATGACGACATTCTAGCGGAGGGGTCCCGGAATCCGGCCGGTTTCGAGGCTTGTGGCCCGGTGGCGATCCGGTTGCCGACACCCGATCGCGCGCTGGCGCGAGACGCGCCACAATCAGCACCACCGCTCCCCGTCCCCAGGAAGGTGCCCGCCATGTGCTTCGACCACGACTCCCGTCCGCCGATCGCCCCCATCGAGGGCGGCTCGCTCGATGCCCGCGAGGTCGCCCTGCAGGCGGCGGACGGCAACCGCTTCGCCGCGTTCGAGGCCCGGGCCGCCGAGCCGACCGGCGCCGGGATGGTCGTCCTCCCCGACGTCCGCGGGCTCCACGCCTACTACCGCGACCTCGTCCTGCGCTTCGCGGAGCACGGGGTCGACGCGGTCGGCATCGACTACTTCGGGCGGACGGCCGGCATCGGCGACCGCGGACCGGACTTCGACTGGGCGGCGCACGTGCCGCAGACGACCTACGAGGGGCTCCAGGCTGACGTGACGGCCGCGGTCGAGCACCTGCGCACGACCACCGGCGTCGCCCGGGTGCTCACGATGGGGTTCTGCATGGGTGGCCGCCTGGCGTTCCTGACCGACACGTTCGGACTGGGGCTGGCGGGGGTGATCGGCTTCTACGGCTGGCCGGTCGGTGCGTCGCGCAACGGAACGCCTGCGCCGGTCGACGAGGTCGGCGCCTTCGAGGCCCCGGTCCTCGCCATCTTCGGCGGCGGGGATCAGGGGATCGAGGCGGCCGCGGTGTCCGCGTTCGAGGTCGCGCTCGCGGGCGCCGGCGTCGAGCACCGCGTGGTCACGTACCCCGACGCGCCGCACTCCTTCTTCGACCGCAAGGCCGACGAGTTCGCGGACGCCTCGGCGGCCGCCTGGGACGAGGTCCTGGCCTTCGCGCGGCACGGCACGGCCGGAGCGGCATGAGCTTCCTGCGCCGGATCCTGGGTGGCGGCGACCGGCGGGCGGACGAGGCACCGCCCGACGAGCCGGTCGATGTCGCGACCCTCCAGGCGGCCGAGGCTGCCCGGGATCGCGAGCTGCTGCTCGAGGAGGCCCGGCGCCTGGACGACGACCTGATCCAGCGCCAGCTGCGCTTCGCGGACCGCGCCTGGACCCCGCCAGCTCAGGGCGGGACGCGGCGCGCGGACGACGCCGAGGAGACTGCGGAGCCCTGAAACGCCGTAGGGCCGCGTCGCCGGAGGGCCGCAGCCCTTCCTGCCCGCGAGCACTCGCAGTGATATCCGGGCGCCGCGCCCGACCCGGTGCCAGGGCCGACCCGGTGCCGCGTCGGAGTCGTCGCCGCGCCCGACCCGCCGCCGCGCCCACGGCGCCAGCGGTCAGCGGACCGGAACGCTAGACGCCCACGCGCCGGGCGGCCCACGCCGCGGCCCCACACGCGACGACGAGCAGGGCGGTCCCGAACATCGCCGCCTGGAGGCCCACGACCTCCGACATGAACCCGATCGCCGGCGGGTACGCCACCGCCCCGATGACCGCCGAGAACACGAGCGTGCCGGTCACCGTCGCGGACTCGCCCGGCATCCGAGCCCCCGCGGCAACGACCATGAGCGGGAAGATCGGCCCGAACGCGAGCCCAACGACCCCGAACAGCAGGGGCGTGACCGCCGACACGGGCACGAGGATCGCGATCGCCAGCACCACGCCGCCGGCCGCGGCCAGCACCGAGGCGCTCCGCTGGGCATCGAGCCGGTTGCCCACGCGCGCGAAGACGAGCCGGCCCACCGTGATTCCGCCCCAGAACAGCGTCAGCGCGAGGCTCGCCTGCGCGATGGGCAGCGCCGCGAGATAGCGGACGAGCCAGTCCGAGATGCCGCCCTCGGCCGCGACGTAGCACGCGATCGAGACCGCCATCACGAGCAGGAACAGCGGCAGGCGGCGCGTCCGCACGGCGGCCTCCACGGCGGCGTCGTCCGACGCGGGAAGGACCGCGGCCGGATTGGCCGGAATCGTCAGCCCCATCCCGACGGCCGCGATGCCGACCGCGATCCCGCTGCCGGTCATCAGCCACTGCCACGGGACGCCGACGCTCACCAGGACCGCCAGCAGCACCGGGGCGGCCAACGCCCCCGCCCCATAGGCGACGTGGAGCAGGTTGAGGGCCCGGCCGCGAACGTGCGGGAAGAGGTCCAGGAACAGGGCCTGGATGCCCACGTCGGCCGATGACGCGCCGATGCCCACCAGGATCCCGCACAGCGCGAACACGAGCCAGGCGTCGGTGCTGCCCTGGACGATCAGCCCGGCGGCCATCAGCAGGGCGGCGGCCGGGAGGATCACCCGCGCCCCGAACCGCCGGATGAAGCGGCCGCCGAGGAGGGCACCGATGCCGTACGCGAGCGCCGTGACGAGGTAGTAGGTACCCATCCCCGCGTCGTCCTGCCCGAAGGCGGGCGCCACCAGGCGGATGAGCGACGGCACGAGGAGGGCGCGCCAGCCGACCAGGAGGTACGCCGCCCAGGCGACCAGCCCGGCCCGGAACGCGCGGCCGGGCTCCGGGCCGACGGCCACGGTGACGAGTGCCGGCTCGGTGGTCATGCGACGCGATGGTAGTCCCGCACGGCCGTCGGGCGGCGGTCCGGATGGACGCTCGTCCACCGTGCCGCATGGCGATCGCCGGGCCGCCGATGCCACGCTTGACGGCGCCGCCGCGCCGGGCGCCAGCGCGCGACGACGGGCCCCAGCGCGCGGACGCGCCGTTCCCCGCGCTCACGCGCGGCATCGCCGCCCCGACGCGCGGCGTCCCGCGTACGCTGTCGAGGTCAACACCCGCGCAACCACGAGGGCTCGATGAAGGAACGGCTCATCGGCGACGACCAGCTCCTCGTCACCGCCGACACGACCATGGGTGATCCCCTCTGGGACTGGGTCGCCGCGGACGCGGCGCGCCGGGCGCCCGAGGGCTGGCGTATCGCCAACATCGGCGCGGTGCCCACGAGTGCCGCCACCCCGGCGCCCGCCTACGGCTATGCGCCGACGCCGACGGGCGTCTCGCTCTGGATCCTGTACCGGCGGTGAGCGCCGACGGCGCGGCGCCGCCGACGGACCGGACGCGCGTCCGGCGGCTGCCCAAGCGCGGCCGGTACGACCGGGCGACCATCGAGGCAATTCTCGACGCGGCCATCGTCGGCCACGTCGCCTGGGTCGCCGATGGCCAGCCGTACGCCACCCCCACCGCGGTCTGGCGGCAGGGCGACCGGCTGTACTGGCACGGCTCCGCGGCCAGCCGGATGCTGCGCGCCACGGACGGGCAGCCGGTGTGTGTGACCGTCACGCACCTCGACGGCCTGGTCCTCGCCCGCTCAGGCTTCAACCACTCCGTGAACTACCGCTCCGTCATGGTCCTGGGCACGGCCCAGCTGGTGACGGACGACGCCGAGACGGACGCGGCGCTCGACGCGTTCCTCGAGCACCTCTACCCGGGGCGCGCGTCCACGCTCCGCCCGATGACGGCCAAGGAGCGCAAGGCGACCTCGGTCATGTGGATGGGTCTCGACGAGGCCTCGGCCAAGCTCCGAGCCGACATCAACCACGACGACGCGGGCGACGAGACCTGGCCCGCCTGGGGCGGGGTCGTCCCGGTCCGGATGGTCCGCGGCGAGCCGGAGCCGGACGCGTTCACGCCCGACGGGATGACCGCCCCGGAGGTCCGCCTCCCCTAGCGACGGCCTGCCCCGAGGCTCGGGTGGCAGGGCCTCAGCGCTTGAACTCCAGCCACAGGAGCAGGATCGCCGCCGCGATCCCGATCACCGGAATGGCCCGGTCGGCAGCGCGGCGCCCAGCGCGGTGCCGATCCCGGCGATGGCCGACCCGATCGCATCCAGCGCGCCCCCGACGAGCCCGGTGATCCCGTCCCCGACGGAGCGGAGGAGCCCGTCCATCAGGCGCCTTCGGCGACCTCGGGGCCGCGGTTCCGCGGCGAGACGGTCTGGATCCGACCCGTCAGCTCCACCGCCGCGGCCGCCTCGGCGAGCGCCCGTTCCACGGGTTCCGCGTCGGCGCCGGGCGCGACGAACGCCAGCACCGTGGACCCGGCGCCCGAGAGGAACGCCCCCAGCGCGCCCGCGGCCCGCGCGGCACCGGTGAGGCGCGGCAGTTGCGGGTAGGCGACCGAGCGATACGGCTCGTGGATGTGGTCCACGGTCAGGTCCGCGAGCAGCTCGAAGCGGCCGCTCGCGATCCCCGCCACGCCGATGGCGATCCGGCTCATGTTGCTGACCGCGTCGCGAAGCGGGACCTCGGCCGGGAGCACCCGGCGCATGTCCGCGGTGGAGAGGCGCCGGTCCGGGATGAACAGCACCGCGCGGAGGCCCTCGGGGGCGTCGAATCGGACGGCCTCGACGCGCTCGCCCAGGTGCGCCGACACGACGAACCCGCCGAGGAGCGCCGCGCCCGCGTTGTCCGGGTGGCCCTCGATCGCGGTCGCGAGCTGCAGCTGCTGGGCGAGCGTGAGGCGCCCGCCGCCCAATGCGTTGCCGGCAAAGACACCGCCCACGCTCGCCGCCGCGGACGAGCCCATGCCGCGGGCGAGGGGGATCCGGTTGTGCATCGTGATCCGCCAGCCGATCCGTGCCGGCCTTGGCCCGATCGACGCCTCGAGTGCGTGCTCCAGCCCCACCACGAAGCGGTTCGAACGCTCCGGCGGCAGCTCGCCCTCGCCCTCGCCCGTCACCTCGAGCTCCAGGCCGCCCTCGCCATCCGCCGCCTCCACCGCCTCGACCGCGACGCGGTTGCAGACGTCGAGCGCGAGGCCGAGGCAGTCGTAGCCGGCGCCCAGGTTCGCCGTGGACGCCGGCACGTCGACGACCAGGCGGCGCCCGACCAACCCGGCCCACACCGCGTCGTCCAGCGGCGCGGCCGGCAGCGGCGGCGGATTGGCAATCGGGACCTTGCCCGACGGAGGCATCACCACCAGCCCAGGGCCCTGCTGACACCGGCGATCGTGGGCTCGGCCTCGAGCACCTCCACGGTCAGCCCCTCCTCGGCCGTGGTCGGGTCCTTGAGGCCGTTCCCGGTCAGGACGGCCACGACCAGCGCGTCGGGGTCCACCTCACCGGCCTGCGCGGCGGCGATGACGCCTGCCACCGATGCGGCCGACGACGGCTCGCAGAAGACGCCCTCGAGCCGCGTGAGCTCCCGGTAGGCGTGCAGGATCTGGTCGTCGGTCACGGCATCGATCCGGCCGCCGGACTCGTCGCGGGCGCCGATCGCGAGGCCCCACGACGCCGGGTTGCCGATGCGGATGGCCGTGGCGATGGTCTCCGGGTGCTCGATGGGGTGCCCGGCGACGAGCGGCGCGGCGCCGGCGGCCTGGAAGCCCCACATCCTGGGCACGGTCGGGACGCGGCCGGCGTCGCGGTACTCGCGGAAGCCGCGCCAGTACGCGCTGATGTTGCCGGCGTTGCCCACCGGGATCGCGAGGATGTCCGGCGCGCGACCCAGGTCGTCGCAGACCTCGAACGCTGCCGTTTTCTGGCCCTCGAGCCGGTACGGGTTGAGCGAGTTGACGAGCGTGATCGGGTGATCGTCCTGCTCCGACAGGGCCCGGACGACCCGCAGCGCCTCGTCGAAGTTGCCGCTGACGCTGATCACGCGCGCGCCGAACACGAGGGCCTGGAGCAGCTTGCCGACCGCGATCTTGCCCGCCGGGAGCACCACGACGCACTCGAGGCCCGCGGCGGCGGCGTAGGCGGCGGCCGATGCCGAGGTGTTGCCGGTCGAGGCGCAGATGACGCTCTTTGCGCCCTCCTCGAGCGCCTTGGCGACGGCCAGGACCATGCCCCGGTCCTTGAACGAGCCTGTGGGGTTCATGCCCTCGAACTTGACGTGCAGGTTGGGGACGCCGATGGACGCGCCCAGGCGGCGGGCCGGGATCAGCGGCGTGGCGCCCTCGCCGAGCGAGACGACGGGCGTCGTGTCCGTGACTGGGAGGAACTCGCGGTACTTCTCGACGAGGCGCGGGCGGGCGGACATGGTGGCCATGACGTCAGTCCCCCGCCGGGTAGCAGGCCCCGGACGGCGCGGCGACGCACTCGCCGGCGACCGGGCGGACGGCGATTCCGGACAGCTCCGTGGCGGGTGCGGAGCCGGCCCACGTGGAGCCGAGGCCGCGTGCGATGGAAACGAGGTCGCCCAGGACGGCGGCGCCCGCGGCGGCACCGCCCGCGCCGGGACCCTCGAAGGCCACGCGACCCACCGGCGTGGCATCGACCTCGACCCGGTTGAGGACGCCGTCGCAGCGCCCGAACGGCGACCCGGCGGGCACGGCCGTCGGCACGACGGAGGCCTCGATCGCCCCATCCTCCGCGAGGACGGTCGTGGCGATCAGCCGCAGGACCCGGCCCTCGGCGAGGAGCGCTGCGACGTCCTCCGCCGTGACGCCGGTGATCCCGGGCAGGCCCGGCGCGCCCGTCGTGGTCCCCGGGCGGTTGCCCACCGACGCCGGGCTGATCCAGGCGCCGAACGCCAGTCGCGCGAGGATCACGAGCTTGTTCAGGGCGTCGAGGCCCTCGACGTCGGCCGTGGGGTCCGCCTCGGCGTAGCCCTTGGCCTGCGCCTCGGCGAGCACGTCCGCGTAGGCGCGGCCGTCGCGGGTCATCGCCGTGAGCATGTAGTTGGTCGTGCCGTTGACGATGCCGCGCACGCGCCCGATGCGGTTGGCGGCCAGGTCCTGGGCGATGGGCCCGAGGAGCGGGATGCCGCCGCCGACCGCCGCCTCGAAGCGGAACGTGGCGCCGGAGGCCCGGGCCAGCCGCTCCAGCTCCGGGCCGTGGTGGGCCACGATGTGCTTGTTCGCGGTCACCACGTGCTTCCCGGCGGCCAGGGCGGCGGCGACCAGCGTGTGGGCCGGCTCCGCACCGCCCATGGTCTCCACCACGATGTCGACGTCGTCGCTCGCGATCATGTGCGCGGGCGCGTCCGTGAGCAGCCCAGCCGGGATGCCCGACGCGATCGCGCGCTCGGTGAACTTCTCCGCGATCGCGGTCAGCACGAGCGGCGCCCCGTCCGAGGGCGCGAGGCGCCGAGACCGCTCGAGGAAGGCGCGGACGACCTCGCGGCCGACCGTGCCGGCGCCGATCACGCCGACGCGCAGGGGCTGAACGCTCACGGTGGGGATCTCGATAGCTGGGGAGGCCTGTGGGCGCGATGGTATCGAACGCGACGGCCCGGACGCGAGGCGGGTCGCGCTGGGGCCCGCGGGCCTCGGGGTTGTCGCCGTCCTCGTGCCGGACACGGGATCCGCATGACGGCTTCGTCCCTCCGATACACTCCCCGACGATGACCGTCGAACTCATGCCCGCCCCCGCCCCGGCCGAGGCGGCCGCCCCCCGTCCGCGCATCTTCTCCGGCATCCAGCCGTCCGGCATCGTCCACCTGGGCAACGACCTGGGCGCGATCCGGAACTACGTGATGCTCCAGTACGAGTACGAGGCGATCTACTGCATCGTCGACTACCACGCGCTCACGAGCACCCACGACCCGGAGCTCATGCGCCGCCGTACCCGCGAGATGGCGGCGAGCCTGCTCGCGCTGGGCCTGGACCCGGACCGCTGCACGCTGTTCGTCCAGAGCCACCGCCCCGAGCACACCGAGCTCATGTGGCTGCTCTCGACGGTCACCCCTGTCAGTTGGCTGGAGCGGACGCCGACCTACAAGGACAAGGTCGCCAACCAGCCCGACGACGTGAACCACGGCCTGCTCACGTACCCCGTGCTCCAGGCAGCCGACATCGTCATCTACAAGGCGACGATGGTGCCGGTGGGCAAGGACCAGGCCGCGCACCTGGAGCTCAGTCGCGAGATCGTGCGCGCCTTCAACTACCGCTACGGCGAGACGTTCCCGGAGCCGCAGGCGGTGTTCACGAGCGCGCCGGTCGTGCTGGGCACCGACGGCGTCAAGAAGATGAGCAAGTCGGTCGGCAACACCATCGAGATCCTTGCCTCGCCGGACGAGATCCGCAAGCAGGTGATGTCGATGGTCACCGACACGCAGCGGATCAAGCGCACCGATCCCGGCCGCCCCGAGGTGTGCAACGTGTGCCAGCTGCACCGGTTCTTCGGCGACGACTGGGAGGAGATCCAGGACGGCGAGCGCACCGCCCGCACCGGCTGTGTCGACACCAAGAAGTTGCTCGCCCAGCGGATCATCGACCGCTACGCGACGGCCCGCGAGCGATACGCCGAGCTGATGGCCCACCCGGCCGAGGTCGACGGGATCCTCGAGGCCGGCGCGGACCGTCTCAAGCCGATGGCCCAGGCCACGATGGCCGAGGTCCACGCGAAAATGGGCCTGCGCTAGCAGCGCCCACCGGCCATCGCCCGCCGGCCTGGTTGACCCGCGTGGTTACATTGCGCGACCGAGCCGTCGCCTTCGCGCCGGACCCGCCGGTACTGGTCTGGGGCGAGTTGTGTGATCGCGAACCACCGCTCACTGCTTCCACGCACCCTCCTCGTCGCGCTCGCGGCCGTGCTGACGGCCTGCGGCGGCCCGGCGCCCGCGGCCACGGTCGCGCCCCCGGCGAGCGTCGCGCCCGTCGGGTCGGCCGGTGGCGGCCTGGCGACACCGGCACCCGCCACGTCGCCCTCCCCGGCGGCGCTCCCGGACGACATCCCCCGCGCGACCCTCGACGTCACGGTCGCCGCTGACGCCGGATCGGGCGAGGTCACGCCCGAGCGCGGCGGGACCATCACGACGACCACCCCGGACGGCGTGACGTGGACGCTGGTCGTGGGTCCGTGGGCGGTGCGAGCGCCGGTCACGGTGGAGCTGCGGCCCATCACGGGTGACTCCACGCTGGGTCACGTGGTTGCCGGCGTTGACCTCGCACCTGCGGGCCTGCGCCTCGGCGAGCCCGCCACCCTGACCGCGGAGGGCCTGGCGGTGCCTCTGACCGTCGTCGCGCTCGAGTACGGGGGCGAGGCCGACGGGGCCGACGCGCGCCTCGTCATCGGACCCGGGGCGACAGGGACGTCACTCCGCTTCTCCGTCGCCCACTTCTCCGGCAACGTGGCCGTGGACGTCGGCACGGATGCCAACGGCCTCTACGAGCGGTGGTCCGCCGCTCGCGGCGACGACTCCGCCCTCGGCCGCCAGGCCGCGGCCGAGACGCGCTACGCCGCCGCGGACCTCGCGGAGCGGAACGGCCGGATCTCCGCCGACACGGCGCGCGGCATCAAGGACCGAGCCAAGGCGGAGTGGCTGCAGGCGGAGGCGGACCGCCTGACGGGTGACCCCTCGCTCACGAAGCTCGCCGAGAGTGGCGATCCACGAGACCTGGACGTCGTGGGCGCGGAGGTCGCGAAGATCCTCGAGGTCGAGCACCAGCTCGCGGTCCTCGGCGACGAGTTCCCAGGTGACGGGATGGCCAAGGTCATTGAGACGCTGCAGGCGTACGAGGCGGCGATCGTCACCAAGGTCATCGACAGCCCGCGGATCCAGGACGCGGCGCGTTCCGGTCTGGTGTCTGACACGGGCGAGATCTTCGACCTCATCGGCGTGGTGCTCACGCTCGAGCGCCAGATCGCGCTCCTGGGCGGGGAAGGCTCTGATGTCATGGCCAAGGTGCTCGGGCTGCTCGAGAGCATGCGCAGCGGCCTGCTGGCGTCCTGCGCCAAGGCGCCCCTCGACCCGTCGATCGTGCTGGGGCTCGAGCGCATGGTGCAACTGCTGGGTGGCACGGCGGGCACCGCCAGCATCGCGGACGTCCTCAAGTGCGCCGAGCCGCAGGGCTGGCTGGTGAAGGCGGCAGACGACTACATCGCGGGCTCGGCGCGGCTCTGTGCCGCCAACCCACTGGATCCGGACCCCGAGATCGGCATCGCGGGGGTCTACGTGGAGGCGAACGGGGGGATGCCGGACGACTACCCGCCCGGCAAGGTCTACGAGCTCGACGACGGCATCCTCCTCGACTTCTCGGGCGGGACGTACGACGTCAACTTCACGAAGGGGTCGACGAAGACGGGGACGACCTATGAGTTCAGTGGACGCTTCACGCTGCACCTGGATGCCGATGGCCTGCCCCTGAAGGGCAGTGGCACCGGGAAGGGGCGCATCCTGTACCCGTCGGGCGACGTGAAGCAGATGCCGGACACGCTCACCATCACCTTCAGCCGCATTTCCGAGCCGTCCGGGTG
This sequence comes from Candidatus Limnocylindrales bacterium, assembly GCA_038250545.1. Lineage (GTDB taxonomy): Bacteria > Chloroflexota > Limnocylindria > Limnocylindrales > CSP1-4 > CAIXZV01. The sequence goes on from JBBSCF010000003.1 coordinate 23,556, forward strand.
CACTGAGGCGCCAGCCCCGTAGACGGGTGGTCGGTGAACGCGTGCGCGGGGTGTGCGGCCCGTCGTAGGCTTCGCACATGCCCAACGACCTGCTCACCGAGCGCCAGCGGCGCCTCCTCGACGCGGTCCTGATCCTGGGCGTCATCGCGCTCGCGTTCGTGGTCATCAACTTCGCGAGCACGGTCTTCTACGCCTTCGGCGACATCCTGCTCGTCTTCTTCCTGTCCTGGCTGCTGTCCTTCGCGCTGCTGCCCGTGATCAACCTGGTGGCCAAGGTGCCCAAGGTGCCCCAGGGCGCCGCGGTGATCGCCGTCTACCTCGCGATCGTGGCCGTCGTGCTCGGGGTCATCATCCAGGTCTCCGCCGCTGTGGCCACGTCCATCGGCGACTTCATCAGGAATGCACCCCAGCTCGAGACGCAGCTGGCCAACCTCCTCGCGGAGATCGAGACCCGGCTGGCAGGCATCGGGCTGACGGTGGACCTCGTGGGCCAGGCCCCGCAGATCGTCGCCAACCTCCAGGACGTCGCGGCTCAGCTCGTGGCGCCGCTCCAGTCGCTCGCCGTCGCCAGCATCGGGATCATCGGCAACATCCTGATCCTCGTGATCCTCTCGATCTACATCGCGCTCGACCGGGAAGACATCGCGGCCTTCCTGTACCGCCTCGTGCCCCCGGCGTACGTGCCGCAGGCCCGGGTCCTGTCGGTGAGCGTGTCGAAGAGCTTCGGCGGGTTCCTGCGCGGCCAGCTGATCATGGGTCTGGCATTCGGCCTGTTCACCCTCGTCGTGAACATGGTCTTCGGGCTCCAGTACGCGGCGTTCACCACGGTGCTGGCCGGCGTTCTCCAGGTCATCCCGTTCTTCGGCCCGTTCGTGTCCTGGGCGCCGCCGGTCCTGGTCGCGCTGCTCATGCCCAGCGCGCCCGTGCTGCCGGTCGTCGTTCTCATGGCCATCGCCTGGTTCGTGACGATGAATGTCCTCCAGCCGCGGCTGATGGCCGGCTCCGTGGGCATCCACCCCATCGTGGTCCTGGGCTCGGTCATCGTGGGCTCCAAGATCGCCGGCATCGCGGGCGCCATCTTCGGCATCCCGATCGCGGCCGTGATCTCGGCGCTGTTCTTCCACTGGGTGGCGCGTTCGCGGGAGCACGCCGCCGTGGCGGACCGGGCGGCGAAGCGGGTCGCCGCGCGGGAGGGCCGCGAGGTGCGACGGCCGCGTGAGCCCGTGCCGGGCGTGGACGAGGACGTCGACGAGGTGATCGCGGAGAAGATGCTCCAGGCACACCCGCTGGCCACGAACGCCGAGATCGACGCCGCCGTGGATCCGGAGCCCGTGGCTCCCGCGCGCGGCGCGAAGACGCCCGAGGTCGACGCGTGAGCGACGACCCCCGGACGGACGGCCCCACAGGGACGGACGAGTCCGTGCCCGACGAGACCCGGGTCCAGGCCCCCGAGATGACCCGCGAGCGCGCCCGGAGCGAGCGCCGCGACCTGGACAAGGAGCGCGGCGAGCCGGTCGCGGGACCCCGCGGCAAGCATCGCGCGCTCAAGCGCGTCGGTCGGCCGCTGGGTGCGTGGACCACCCGGCCGCGGATCCTCGTCACCAACGACGACGGGATCGAGTCGCGGGGGATCCTTGCACTCAAGCTCGCGCTGGACCCCATCGGGGACGTGACCGTGGTGGCGCCGGACCTCAACCAGTCGGCCGTCGGCCACACCAAGACCCTGATGCGCCCGCTGCGCGTGCGGGAGCGGACCCTCGCGGACGGCTCGACCGGCTACTCGGTCGACGGCTCGCCCACCGACTGCGTCTCGCTCGCGTTCCTCGGCTTCTTCGAGGAGCGCTTCGATCTCGTCGCGTCGGGCATCAACTATGGCGCCAACCTGGGCGACGACATCACGTACTCGGGCACGGTGTCGGCGGCGATGGAGGCGGTCATCAACAACTGCCCCGCGTTCGCGATCAGCCAGGAGTACGAGGAGCCCATCGACTTCGCGCTGGCCGCGAAGGCGGCCGCGATCACGGCCCGCAACATCCTGGAGCACGGCCTCAAGCGGGGCGAGCTGCTGTCGGTCAACGTGCCGGCGGTGTCCGTGGAGGACTGCGGCGGGTTTGAGGTCACCCGCGTGGGCCGTCGGATCTACCAGGACGAGCTGATCCAGCGCTTCGACCCGCGCGGGCTCCCGTACTACTGGATCGGGGGTCCGCCGCCGTCCGGGATCTCGGTGCCCGGCACGGACTTCAACGCCGTCGTCAACCGGCGGATCTCCGTCACGCCGATCCACCTGGACCTCACGGGCCGGCGGCTGCTCCGCCAGCTGGTCGGCTGGGACTGGGCGCTCGAGGGGGCCGCCGGGGTCGCGGGGGAGGACGTGGTGCCCGCGTCGAGCCAGGCCGAGGAGGAGCGGCTCGCCGACGAGGCGAGACTGGACCGGCGGTAGGCCTCGGTCGCCCATCGTCATCCGTCCAGCGCGGCGATCGACCCCTGCCCGCTGGGGCGCGACGCGCGGGGGAACGATGCTGCGGCCATGACCTCGGCCGTCGCCGCCCACGCCGCCCCCGCCCGGGTCGGGTACGACCCCGACGCGGCGGCGACCGCGCGCCGCATCCGGTCGATGCGCTGCTGCCCCTGCTCGCCTCGGCGCTGCCCGCGGTGGTCGATGCGTTGACCCCCGACGGCCAGGTCCCGACCGGCGACGCCGCCAAGGGTTTCGACATCGGCGGCCTGCTCCACGGCCTCTCCGACGCCGCGAACGCCGGCCCGACCTCCCCGCTCGCCGGCCTCGGCAAGCTGCTCGGCGGCAATTGGACCGCCCCTCCACGTCCCCGTCCCGGTGCCCGCCGGGACGGGGACGCCACCGCGGGGGCCCTTCGCGGCTGGCCGGCCGGCCAGCCGGCCGAGGGCCGGGCGGCCGCCCAGCGGCCGAAGGATTCCCCGCGATCGCCCTGTCGCTCGCTGATGGCGAGCGGACACGCTCGGAACGGCCCCGCCAGAACCGATCGGCTCGCTGATAGCGAGCGATTCGTCCGCCGCACGTCTCGGTTGGGCCGCCAGGCGGCCGGATGCCCCCGCCGGATGCCCCCGGCGCCCGGGCGGCCGGGGCATCGGGCGCGCATCTCCGGCGCCTACGCCCGCGGCGGCCCCGCGGAGACCCTCGCGACCAGGTCGTCCGTGGTGCCGCGCCACCCGTGGAGCATCTCCAGCCACCAGGTGGCGCCCGCCTCGACCCAGGGCCGCACGACCGCGGCACCGTCGTCGCCCGGGCACGGCGTCTCGCCGTGGATGCCTACCACGAACGGGGCATCGGGCGCGTGGCCGATCGCCGCCCGCTCGGCGCGGATCTCGACGAGCGCGGCCCGCAGGTCGTCGGGCGTGAGGCACGGCTCCCCATTGTCGTCCTGCGTGACCGGGATCCAGCCGTCGTGGCGAGCCGCTCGCCGTCGGGCGCCGCGGCTGCCGCCTCCGACCCAGACCGGGATCCGCGCCTGGACGGGCAGCGGCGCGAGGGTCACCTCGTCCACGACCAGCCGCGGGCCGCGGTGCGTCACCGTCTCCCCCGCCAGCAGTGGCCGCAGGACATCCAGCATCTCGTCGGTGAGGGCCGCCCGCTCGCGCGGCTCCACCGGCTCGCCGGTCTTGCGGTACTCGTCCGGCGCCCCGCCGATCCCCACCCCCAGCACCACGCGCCCGCCCGACAGCCGGTCGATGGTCACGAGCCGGTGGGCAAACGGCAGCGGGCGCTCGCGTGCGATCACCGCCACGTCCGTCCCCACAAGCAGCCGCGACGTCGCCATCGCGCCGGCCGTCACCAGCGTCCACGGGTCTCCCGACGGCGTGTCCCACACGAACCCGAGGTGGTCCCACACGAGCAGGGCGTCCCAGCCCGCGTCCTCCGCGACCCGTGCGAGATCCGCGACCCGGCGCGCCTCCGCGAAGTCGCCGAAGCCCGCCAGCGACAGCCCGGACCGGAGCGACCATCCCGGGGCGCCCGCAGTCGATGTCACGATGCCCTCCCCCGCCGCGGCCACGCGGCCGCCGCGGAACGCGCTACCTGTGCCGCTTCCTGCGGTCCGCGATCACCTCGCGCGCCGCGTTGCGCCCGGGGGTGGCGGTCACGCCGCCGCCCGGGTGCGCGCCGGAGCCCGCGAGGTAGAGCCCCTCGACCGGCATCCGGTAGCGGGCCCAGCCCAGCAAGGGCCGCCACAGGAAGAACGAGTCCAGCGCCGGCTCGGCGTGGAGCGGGTGGCCGCCGGTGAGCCCGTACTCGGTCTCGAGGTCGGCCGGCGTGAGCACCTGCCGCGCGACGACACGGGACCCCAGGCCCGGGGCCACGGTCTCCAGCGTCTTCACGACCAGGTCGCCCACCTCGCCGCGGCGCGTCGCCCAGTCCTCGGCGGACAGGCTCGGCGGCATCCACTGCGCGAGGACGCTCACGACCTGCGTGCCCTCGGGCGCATCCGCGACGAGCGACGGGTCCACCAGGGATGGGATCGTCGCCTCCAGCACCGGCGAGGGCGGCAGGAGCCCGTACTTCGACGCGTCGAACGCGCGCTCGACATCGTCGATCGAGGTGGTGCCGACCTGGATCCGGCCACGGAGCTTCCTGGGGTCGCCGCCGGCGTCCGGGAAGTCCGGGAGCCCGTCGAGCACGAGGTTGACCTTGGCCACGGTGCCGGGCGTCCGGATGTTGCCGGCGCGCCAGCGCATCGAGGGGCCGACCGTCACCGGATCCACGAGGGACGTGAGCAACTGCTTGGGATCGAGGCCCGAGACCACGGCCGGGGCCGCGATCTCCTCGCCGGACGCGAGCGCCACGCCGGTGACGACGCCGTCGCGCGTGGTGACCGCGGTGACCTTCGCGTCGACACGGATCTCCGCGCCGGCGGCGCGGGCGGCGGACGCGAGCGCCTCGGAGACCGCGCCGGGGCCGCCCTTCGCGTAGACCGTCTCGCCCGCGGCGCCGCCGTCGTTCCCGGCCGCGTCGGCGAGCAGGACCGACGTCGAGCCCGCGGACCAGGGCCCCATCGCCGTGTAGCGGACGCCGCGCCAGGCGGTCGTCGCGCGGATCGGCTCGGAGGCGAAAGACTCGGCCACGAAGTCCGCGGCCGCCATCGCGAGGACGCGCAGGATCGTGCGCCCGTCGTGCTTGCCCAGGCCGCGGAACGCGCGCCCGAGGCGCAGGCCCAGCAGCGCGTCGCCGAAGCCCGGCCCCTTGATGTCGGGCGGCGCCTCGTCGCCCAGGTCCGTCAGGAACTTCGACAACGACCGGACGCGCCGGTCGTACTCCACGAACGCGGTGGCGTCGTCCTCGCCGAAGGGCCGCAGCGCCTCGACGCTCTTCGCGAGGTCCGAGTAGAGGGTCACGGCCCGGCCGTCGGCCTGGGGCGCGAAGACGCGGACCTCCGGCGCGACCAGCCTGAGGCCGTGCCCGGCCAGGTCGAGCTCGCGTGCCACGGATGGCTTGAGCCGGCCCACCGTGTGCGCCAGGCTCGGCACGCGGGCCCCACCCAGCGACTCGGTGACGGCGGCGCCGCCCACGATGCCGCGTGCCTCGAGGACCAGCACGCGCAGACCGGCGCGGGCCATGTAGGCGGCGGCGGTGAGGCCGTTGTGCCCCGCGCCGACGACGATCGCGTCGTAGGTGTTCATCGTGTCAGCCATCGTCAGGCCACCTTCCGGCCGCGGGACCGCAGGACCTCTAGGGCCGCGAGCCGGCCGTTTGCGCCCATCAGGCCGCCGCCCGGGTGGGTCGAGGAGCCCGAGAGCCAGAGGTTCTGCACGGGGGTCTTGAAGCGGGCGTAACCCGGGACCGGCCGGTTGAAGAACAGCTGCTCCAGGGAGAGCTCGCCCTGGAAGATGTTCCCCTCGGTCAGGCCCATCGTCCGCTCGATGTCGAGCGGGGTGAGGACCTGGCGGCCGATGATGATGTCGCGGATGTTGGGCGCGAACTCCGCGATCCGGTTGATCACCGCGTCGCCAAACGCCTCCCGGTTGCCGTTCTCGTCCCAGGTTCCCAGCTCGGGCGCCAGCTTGTAGGGCGCGTACTGGACGAAGCAGCTGATGACGTGCTTGCCCGGAGGCGCCATCTGCGGGTCGACCAGGGTGGGGATGATCATGTCGACATACGGGCGGTTGCTCCAGTGCCCGTACTTCGCGTCGTCGTAGGCCTGTTCCATCTCCCGGGTCGACGGGCTGAACGAGATCGCCCCGCGCAGGTGCTCGCCCTCGCCCGGCAGGCAGGTGAAGTCCGGCAGGCGATCCACCGCGAGGTTGACCTTGCCGGAGCTGCCGCGGAACTTGAAGCGGCGGACCTCCTCCTCGAACTCCGCCGGGAGCGAGTTGGGCTCCAGGAGGTCGAGGAACGTGATCTTGGCGTCCGCGGACGAGAGGACGACCGACGCCTCGATCTCCTCACCGCTCTCGAGGGCGACGCCGGTGGCGCGGCCGTTCTTGACGATGATCCGGGCGACGGGAGCCTCGGTGCGGATCTCGGCGCCCAGGGCCTGGGCCGCGCGGGCGATCGAGTAGGAGACGCCGCCGGTGCCGCCCTTGGGGATGCCCCAGGCACGGAAGGCGCCGTCGATCTCGCCCATGTAGTGGTGCAGCAGGACATAGGCCGTGCCGGGGCTGCGGATGCCCTGGTACGTGCCGATGATCCCGGACGCGGACATGGTGGCCTTGAGCGGGTCCGTCTCGAACCACTGGTCCAGGAAGTCCTTCGCGGACATCGTCATCAGCTGGACGAAGACCGCCTGCTGGCGCTCGGGCAGCTGCGCGAACCGCTTCGCCAGGCTCGCCACGGGCATCAGCGGGCGCGGGTCGTTGTCGGTGAGGTCCGGCGGCACGATGCCCAGGATCGGCTTGATGAAGCGGGCCATCTCCACCATGAGCTGGCCGTACTCCTCGTACGCCTCGGCGTCGCTCTTGCTCCAGCGGCGCAGCTCGCGCACGGTCCGGCCGTGGTCGTTGACGCGCCACAGGTAGTCGCCGCCGCCGCCCTTGGGCCCTTCGCCGGGTCGGAGCGGGGTGAACGTCCCGTCGAGCGGCAGGATGTCCAGGCCGTACTTGGGCAGGTCCAGGTCGCGGATGATCTCGGGGCGCAGCAGGCTCACGACGTAGCTCGCGACCGAGAACCGGAAGCCCGGCACGATCTCCTCGGTGACGGCGGCGCCACCCAGGACGTACCGGCGCTCGAGGACGAGCGTCTTGAGCCCGGCGCGTGCCAGGTACGCGGCGGAGATGAGCCCGTTGTGGCCTCCGCCGATGATCACCGCGTCGTAGCGCTGGGGCACGCCACCCTCCAGTCGGGACGAGGCGCCCGGTTCGCGCCGTCGCGCGGCCGGCCGCTATTCAGCCTGCATCGAATTCATGCAGCAGTCTATCGGACCGATCCCGCGGGCGCGTCGTGTGCTACATTGTGTGTCGAGCATTGCACATGGAGACGCACACGATGGCGCTGGTGCGGACGAACATCACGATCCCCGAAGAGGTCCTCGCGCTCGTGGACGCCGTGGCGGGACCGCGCGGGCGAAGCGCCTACATCTCGGAGGTCGTCGCGAAACAGGCCAGGCGGGACAATGCACTCGAGGTGCTGCGTGAGACGGCCGGCGCGCTGAAAGGGTCGAAGACCTGGGGTGAGACGCCGGAGGAGACGGACCGCATCCTCCGCGAGCTCCGCGATAGCTGGGATCGCGACGAGGGACTCTGGTCGCCGGACGGAGAGGCTGATGCGGTACATCCTTGACACCACGGTGCTCATCGACCATGCGCTGGGCCGGTACGGCGCGACGGACCTGATGGCGCGAATCCTGGGCGACACCGGCGATGTCTTCCTGTGCGACGTCGTCGTCGCGGAGGCGCTGGCCAAGGGCTCGGACGACGAGGTCGTGACGATCGAGCGGTTCGTCGAAGCCTTCGAGTACGTCGCGACGACGCCCAGCGCCGCACGCTGGGCCGGCGCGTCCCGGCGGCGCCTGGGGTGGAGCTCGCACCGGCGACTGGCGGACTCCATCGTCGCGGCCGTCGCCTGGGACGTCGAGGCCACCGTCGTCACCCGCAACCCCCGGGACTTCGAGGGGCAGGGCGTGCCGGTGCTGGCCTACGGGCAGACGGCGGGCTGAAGGCACCGGACCCCCGGCCGGCGCTACCAGCCCTCGTCCAGCGTCCTCGCGAGCGCCCCGATGACGATGTCCGCGCTCGCCCGCGTGAGGCACAGGGGCGGCTTCACCTTGAGGACGTTGTTCGCGTCGCCAGTCGGCTGGATCACGACCCCCAGGTCCAGCATCCGCTCGCAGACGAGCGGGGCCTCGTCGGTGGCGGGCTCCCGGGTCTCGCGGTCCCGCACCAGCTCCACCCCGAGGTAGAGGCCCATGCCGTGCACCGCCCCGACGATCGAGTGGCGGGCGGCCACCGCCTCCAGCCCGGCCCGCAGGTGGGCGCCGGTGACGCGCGCGTTCTCCCGCAGGCCCTCACGGTCGATCGTCTCGAGCACGGCGAGACCGGCGGCACAGGCGACCGGCGAGCCCCCGACGGACGAGAAGAAGGAGCCCTCCGCGGCGAACGCGTCGGCGATGGCTCGGGTCGTGATCACCGCACCGACGGCCAGCCCGTTGCCGGCCGCCTTGGCCACGGTGACGATGTCGGGCACGACGCCCTGCTGCTGGAACGCCCACTCGTGGGTCCCGAGGCGCCCGTAGCCGGTCTGGACCTCGTCCGCGATCGCGAGGCCACCCGCCGCGCGGACCTCCGCGTACACCTCGAGCAGGTACCCGTCGGGGAGGGCCACGCCGCCCGCGTTGCCGAACAGCGGCTCCGCGATGAACGCCGCTGGCCACCGGTCGTCCGCCGCGACCGCGGCGAGCACCGCCCGGACGTCGTCGGCGTAGCGTGTCCCCGCGTCCGGCCCGCGGTGGAGGCCGCGATACGTGTTGGGCGCCTCGACGAGCCGGACCCACGGTGGCCGTGTGCCGGCGGCGTTCGGGTTGTCGAGGTGGGAGGTCGTGATCGCGTCGGTCGCGCCGGTCCAGCCGTGGTAGGCGCCGCGGACGGCCAGGACCTCGGTGCCGCCCGTGGCGCAGCGGGCGAGGCGCAGGGCGAGCTCGTTGGCCTCGGAACCGGTGTTGACGAGGAACACGGTGTCCAGCGGGTCCGGGAACCGGGCGGCAAGCGCCTCGGCGTACTCGACCAGGACCCCGTAGAGGAACCGCGAGTTCGTGTTGAGCCGGGCAAGCTGGCGCCGGACCGCCGCCTCGACGGCGGGGTGGCTGTGCCCCAGGACGGCGATGTTGTTCACGACGTCGACGTAGGCCCGGCCGCGCGTGTCGACGAGGTGGTGGCGCCAGCCGCGCTCGATCCGCGGCGGCGTCTCGTAGTAGTGCTCCTGGACGCGGGCGAAGACGGCGTTGCGGCGAACGAGGAGGCCGGCCGGATCGTCGGGCGGGGCGACGGCGAGACCCGGCGGCAAGCCGAGCAGGGACGAGGGGTCCGGGCACAGCCGCAGCCACGCATCGGCGAGCGACGCGACGGCCCCACGCGGCGGCTCGAGGCCGGGCTCGGCGACGCGCCCGACGTGGACGTGCGGCGGGAGCCCGTCCGGTCCGTCGGCAGCCACGTGGCCGATGTGATCACCCGCGATGACGCCGGTCCCGTCGGCCACGTCCGCGACGACGCCCTCGAGCCTGAGGTCGAAGGACCCGGCCTCGATCACCACGCCCCCGGGCGTCCGGCGGACGCGCCCGCCCGCGGGCGCCGCCACGGGTGTCCCGGCGGGCGCGAAGCAGTCGATGCCGAGGTGCACGGTCGCCGGCTCGCCAGGCGCGTCGAGGACGGTGTCGACGAGGCGCGCCTCGCCCCAGCGGGCGATCGGCGCGCCCGTCACCCCTCCGATGACCCGCCTGACCGCGGCGGGATCGCCGGTCGCCGAGCCTGCCAGCACGTCGGACGTGGTCGACAGGTCGATGGCGACCGGATCTCCTGCCGGCGGGAGCAACGGCGCCGTGGCCAGCTTGACCATCGGCCGCTCCACGGGCCCCAGGCCCGCCGCCTCGCGCAGGACCTCGGTGGCGAGCCCGAACGGGACCGCCGCCACGGCCTCGAGCGCCGCCCACTCCTCGTCGCGGGTCGCGTGGACGTACGCGTTGTCCGGCTCGAGGGCCCCCTGCTGGTCGCCGCTGATCGCGACCGATGCCGCACGGGCCACCACGAGCGGCCAGGTCGCCGCGAGCTCCGCCTCGTTCAGGGGCAGCAACGGCAGGAACCCGAGCGCCAGGTCGCGGGCCACCTGCAGGGGCCGCGCGAGATCGTGGGCGATGTCGGCCGCGATCGTCACCGCGAGCTCCGCCGCGAGCCAGGTCCGCGACACGTCCCCGAAGTCGATGAGGCCCGCGGGCATCGGCCGCCCGGCGCGGTCGCGGCGCGCGACCGTGTTGAGGTCCGTGACGTCCTGGTGGACGACCTGCACCCGCAGGTCCGGCTCGAACGCGGCCAGGGCCGCGAACGCCCGGGCCGTGGCCGTCGCGGCGAGCGCGCGTCTCGCCGGCGTCGTCGCGAAGGGGAGGAGCGCCTCCACGACGGCCCCCGCGTGCCGCAGGTCCCACTGGAGGACCCGGTCGAGCGCCGGGTGGTCCCAGCCGTCGAGCGCCAGCGCGATCCGCGCCGCCATCGCCCCGTGCGCGTGGAGCACCGGCGGGGCGAGGTGGCCGGCCGTGTCCAGCGGCTCACCCGCGATCCAGGAGACGAGCCGCAGGTCGTGCCGGGCGCCCGTCGTGGTCACGCCTTCCACGATGTGCGACCCGTCCAGGGCCCGCCGCGGCACCGGCACCTCGAACGGCAGGTCCGTCGCGATCGCCCGGAACATCGCCCCGTTCTCCGCCTCGAGCTCCGCCCGCGACAGCCCCTGGCGCGCGACCTTGAGCACGTGCCGCTCGCCGTCGGGCGCCTCGACCAGGAAGTTGCGATCCTGGTGGCTGCCCAGCTCGCGCAGCGTGCCCTCGAGCCCGAAGTGCTCCCGCAGGAGTCGGGCGGCCTCGCCCACGTCGACGTCGGGGCGGCGGTGCTCGTGGCCGTCGAAGGGATTGGCGCGGCCGGTCATGGGGCCATCGTCGCAGACGGCATCAACCTCGCGCAGGCTGCGCGGGCTGCTGGAGGGTCGCGTGGTCGGCCGGAGGTTCGAGTCGCCCGCGGCGCGGGACGGGCGGCAGCGGCTCCAGGTCCGATCGGCCTGGCCAGCCGAAGCGGCGGGATCAGGCGCCAGGCACGTACGCAAGCAGCCGCTGGATCCCGGCGGTCACCGAGTCACGAACACCGTCCGGGAGACCCGTCGAAGGCGCGCCGTCGAGGGCTCGCCAGAGACCATCCAGCGTCTCCTCCAGGACGCGGCGGCCCACCCCTTCCGGGACGCCCCACTCGCGAATCTCGTCCAGGATCTGCCCGACGCCGATCTCGCTCATGCGGAACCGGCCGGCCACAGGCAGGCTGGCGAAGCGCTGGCCGGGCACGAGGGCCAGCGTCGGCACCACGTCGTACATCGGTGAGAGCGACACGAGCCCCGACCCCTCGTGCAGCACCGACCAGTTCTTCGCGTGGGCATCGGCGTTGCCGAGCGCAAGGGTCACGACCAGCTGCCGCACGAGACGCACGAGCTCGTCGGGCGGCTCCACGCCGCGGGCCCGAAGGATGGCGGCCAGACGGGCGAGCGACGGCTTGCCGGGCCGGAGCGGTGGTTCGTGGTACTTCTCCTCCGGGGGCAGCCCGAGCGCCTGGCACAGGTCCTCCTGGTGGATGCGCCGGATCTCGCCGGATGGCGCGGTGGTCCGGTCGAACCGGGTCACAACCAGCACCGGGCGACTCCCGAGCGCGAAGTCGGGACGTGCCTGCGCCGCCTCGGTCACGGCGCCGGCGAGCGAGAGCACCAACGCCTCCGCGGCAACCAGCCCGGGCCACTGCGGCGGTTCGGGCTTCAGGATGTGGGTGCTCGGCGCCCCTCCGAGCGACAACGCCCAACCACCGTCTCGCCGGGCCAGTACCAGCTTGTCCTGCGCCCCGCCCAGAGACATGCGCAGGGCACCGTCCGTGTCGAGCGGGCGCCCCGGCAGGGCGTCCAGGCGCTCCCCCACCTCGGCGTCTGTCAGCGGCTGGTACCCCATCGGCTGCGTGGGCGATCCTTCCGGGTGGACCGAGACCGCACCGGCGCATTCCCAGCCGATGTCGGCGAGCAGTGCGAACCAGTCCTCCGGTCGCACCCCAAACCGGGCGGCCGCGCGGATCCGGGTCTCGCCCTCCGGGAGGAGTCCCTCGAACCAGGCGCGGGTCAGCTCCGGCATCCAAGGGCCGGCACCGATGGTGGCGACCGTGAGCGACGGGCCGCCGGGATCGGGCACGAACCTCGTGCTCCGGCGTCCGGTCCGCTCGAGGTGCCCAGCCGTCGCCCCGTTGAGCGTGACGGCGAGACGCTCAGGCATCCGGCTTTGCCCTCTCGGCGTCCCGCGATCGGATCTCCACCAGACCGCCGAGGATGGCGATCGCCTGGAGGGCGACCGGCAGATCCACGGCACCGCCGTGCTCCAGCTTGGCCACGGTGACCCGGTGGACACCCAGCCACCCGGCCAGGTCCGTCTGCGTCCACCCTCGTCCGAGGCGCAGCATGCGGACGGCGTGACCGAGCCCGTCAGCGTCGTACACCCTGGCGATCAGGGGCTGGGAGTCGTGATCCGTTGACATTGGCACGGTTCCATGGTGATGTCGTTGAATACTGACATTGACCGATCTGGAGCCGCATGTCAACGTCCAGCGACATCGTGCGGCGCCTCGTCGCCACGGGCTGCGCTCTCTCCCAGTGCAGGATCGGGTTGCACGCACCCCGCCGCTCACGTACGGTGCCTCCCATGAGCAACAAGTCTCCGCGCCGCGCCGCCAGGGCTGCCGCCGCCCCCAAACGGCGACCGACGACGGTCGTCAAGCCGCTCTCGAGCCCGCGCCTGCGGGTGAGCACCGGGATGATGATCGGTGGCGGGCTGGTCGCGGCGATCTCGGCGCTCCTCCCGTGGCAGACCCTCGCCGGCGTCGACCGGGCCGGAATCGCGGCTATCCCCGGGCTCGGCACGCTCGTGCTCGGGCTCGTCGTCGCCGCGCTCGGCGTGTTCGTCCTCCTGCGCGCGGACCACCCGATGGCCCGCCAGGCGGCCTGGGGCGGTCTCGTCGCGGCGCTGGGCATCGGAGTCATGGGCGTCGTGGCGGTGCTCACCACCGACAAGGCGGCGGGGGTCACGGTGGCGGCCGGCGTCCTGCCCGCGATCGCCGGCGGCATGGTCGCCACGATGGGCGTCCGGGGCGTCGTCGAGCGCCGGTAGCGCCGGCAGCGCGGGCCGAGTCCCGCCGGCCGCCACCGCGTCACCTCGCAGCCCGGTCCGGGAGCCGGGCACCGCCATCCAGCCTGCATAGATCCCATGCATACTCACGGGGTCACCTACAGGAGGACCCTCGTGAGCGTCGGTACCGCGTTCCACCCCCGGACCGCACTGCTGAACCGGAAGATGCAGTGGCGGGAATGGGCGGGCTACTTCGCCTCCTCCGTGTACGCCGACTTCCACGACATCGAGTACAACGCGATCCGGGAAGCCGCCGCGGTCATCGACGTGAGCCCGCTGTACAAGTACCGGGTCAGCGGGCCGGACGCGATCCGGCTCGCGGACCGCGTGATCACCCGCGACGCGACGAAGCTCCAGGTCGGCCAGGTCTTCTACACGCCCTGGTGCGACGAGTTCGGCAAGGTCATCGACGATGGCACCGTCCATCGCCTGGGCGAGACGGAGCTCCGCTGGACCGCCGCGGACCCCCAGTACCGCTGGCTCACCCTCAACGCCGCGGGCCTGGACGTCCAGATCGAGGACGTGACCGAGGCCGTGGCCGCCCTCGCGCTTCAGGGCCCGTTCAGCCGGGCCGTGCTCGAGGCCGCCACCGGCGAGTCCTTCGAGGACCTGCGGTACTTCCGTCGCCGCGCGAGCCACATCGCCGGGGTGGAGGTGGACGTCAGCCGGACCGGCTACACCGGCGACCTGGGCTACGAGCTGTGGATCCCCGCCGAGTCGGCGCCGGACGTCTGGGACGCGATCTTCGCGGCAGGCAAGGCATACGCGATCCGGCCTGCCGGCATGCACGCGCTCGACGTGGTGCGCCTGGAGGCCGGGATGATCATGCTCGATGTGGACTACACGTCTGCCCGGCACGCGATGAACCCGGAGCAGAGCTACAGCCCGTACGAGATCGGTCTGGGCAACCTCGTGTCGTTCGACAAGGGCGACTACGTGGGTCGCCGGGCGCTCGCCGCCGAGGTCGCCGCGGGTGGCCCCGAGCGCCGCCTCGTGGGCCTCCAGCTCGACTGGTACGACATCGAGCGCCTGTTCGACGCCCAGGGCCTCCCGCCCGGCCTCAGCCCCTACGTGGACCGCTCGCTGGTCCCCGTGTTCGCCGATGGCCGCCAGGTGGGCAAGGCGACCTCACACGGCTGGAGCCCGCTCCTCAAGCAGGCGCTCGCCCTCGCGTACGTCCCCGCCCGCTACGAGCGCACGGGCACGAAGCTCCAGGTGGAATGGACCGTCGAGGGCCGCCGGGGCCGCGTCGCCGCCACCGTCGTGGAGCTGCCGTTCCTCGATCTCCCCCGGAAGCGCGCATGAGCGCCCCCGTGCCGGACTGGGCGGCCTTCGACCGGCTGGTCGAAGCGCGGATCGCGGGCTGGGTGAGCGAGCTCGTGGAGTTCCTGCGCATCCCGTCCGAGGGCGGCGACGAGACCCACCTGCGCGAGGCGGCCGACTGGACCGCGGCGCGGATGCGCCGCGCCGGCGCGACCGTGGACGTCGTGGAGCTGCCCGGCGTCCCACCGCTGGTCGTGGGCGAGTTCGGCGACGGGCCACGCACCCTCGCGAGCGTCGTCCACTACGACGTCCAGCCGGCGGCGCCGCTGGACCTCTGGACCACCCCGCCCTACGAGCCCGTGGTCCGCAACGGCCGAGTGTGGGGTCGCGGGGCCACCGACAACAAGGGCGAGTTCCTGCCGCGGGTCTGGGCGCTGGAGGCGTACCGGGACGCGATCGGGCCGCTGCCCTGCCGGGTCCGGCACCTCGTGGAGGGCCAGGAGGAGACCGGCTCCGGCGCGCTCAATGCGCTGCTGGACGAGCGGCCGGGCCTGCGGGACGCCGATGCCGCCCTGATCGAGGGCGGTGAACTCGACTTCGACGGCCGGCCCTCCGTGTACGGCGGCGGCAAGGGGATCGTCGTCCTGGAGCTCGTGCTGCGGACGATGGCCCACGACGCCCACTCGAGCCTGACGGTCGTGCTGCCAAACGCGGCGCACCGGCTGGTCCAGGCCCTCGCAACCTTCTGGGACGCCGACGGCCGGCCGGCGGTCGACGGGCTGGACGCCGGCAAGCGACCGCCCGCGGATGACCAGATCGCGGCGATCCGGTCGATGGACCTCGCCATGCTGGACGACCTGCGCAAGGACTTCGGCGTGGACCGGTTCGTCGCCGGCCTGGACGGGTACGAGGCCGCGGAGGCGCTCACGTTCCAGACCACCCTCAACATCCAGGGCCTCTGGTCCGGCCACACCGAGGCGACTCCCAAGACGGTCACCCCGGCCGAGGCGCACGCGCGCCTGGACATCCGGATCGTGCCGGACCAGGAGCCCGAGGCGATCGTGGACGCCATCCGCCGCCACCTCGACGCGCTCGGCTACGCCGACATCGAGATCGTCGTCCGCGAGGGCGAGCCCGCCTGGTGGACGCCGCCCAGCCATCCGGTCGTCCAGCTCGCCGCCAGGGTGTCCGAGGCCGTCGTGGGCAAGCCCGCGAGCATCGGCGTCTCGATGCCGGGCACGGTGCCGATGCACCAGGTCTGCGCCCGCAACCGGGTCCCCGCCACGATGCTGGGTGCGGGTCGCGCCGACGCGAACCTCCACGCGCCTGACGAGAACATCCGGATCGAGGACCTGGTCTACGCGACCAGGATGATGGCCCGGTTCATCGACGAGTTCGCGCGTCTGCCCGAGGTCCCGCGGGTTCCCTGAGGCGCGAGCGCGCCGCTACTCGCCGCCCTGGACGGTCCCGCCGGAGCTCGTATCGACCGCCACCTGGGCGGGCTTGGCGGTCAGGACGAGGGTCGAGCCGCCATCGGCCGTGCCCGAGACCCTGGTGATGACCGTCATCTCCGCCGAGGAGCCGTCCTTGAGCGTGACCTCGGCGTACTGGGCCGTGAGCTCGGCGAGCTTCGCGTGGGACCCCGACGAGGCCGTCAGCCGCAGGTCCGGCGTATCGCCGATCGCGGTGAGCTCTGCTCCGCCCGACACGTCCACGTTGAGCTTGTGGCCGGTGTGCTCGACGAAGCCCACGGCGCCCGCCGAGAGCGCGATGGACTCGAGCGCCGGGATCCTGACGGTGAGCGACATCGGCTGGCTGGCGGTGACGCCGGGCGGCGGGATCGTGACGATGAGCTGGCCGTCGACCACCTCGGTGCGGATCGCCGGCAGCACGTTCGCCTGGGCGGCGACGCTCACCGACTGCTCGGTGGCGGCCCCGATGATGACCTTGAGCCCGGCTCCGACGCTGATGCGCCTGAACGGAGCGAGATCCCGTGTCTCGGTCTGGACATCGCCGGTGCCCACCACGGCAGCCGGGTTCGAGGCCATGGGCGGGATGAGCCCGCAGCCGGCCAGCACCGAGGCCAGCCCGAGGGCGGTTGCGAAGGCGAGGATGAGACCGGGTGCGGCGCGGCGGTGCGCGCGAGCGGGCATGTCAGGACTCCGTGCGATGAGCGCACCCGGAAGGATGCCCCACGTCCCCCCGGCTCCGGAGGGCCGGAGGGGCCGGTTCCGGGGGCCGGTGGTCCCCGCGACGGGGGCCGGTCGGCGACGCGGTCAGGACCCCGGGGCCGCCAGGCCGGCGCGGACCCGGGCCTCGTCGCGGCCGCGGAGCAGCGAGACACGCATCAGGCGGAGATCGCCGCGGGCGAACCCCCTCGGCGATCGTGGGGTCACCGTTCATGATCTCGAGCGCGGCGGCCTCGTCGGGCGCCTCGAAGACGCAGATCCCCGTGTTCGTGCTCCCCAGCGTGGGCCCGACCAGGATCACGGTGCCCTCGTCGTACAGGCGCCTGATCCGCTCCCAGTGCCGGCCCCAGGCGTCCTCCTCGGCCTCGGTCATGGTCGCCGCGAAGTCCTCGCGCGGCGGATGGATGAGGTAGAGCCACTCGGCCATCGTCAGCCCTCCCTGCCCATGGTGCGGTCGAGGAAGGCCTCGAACCTGGCGAGCGCGACCGGCAGGTCCGTGCGCCCGAACCCGAGCCGGAACCGGTTGCCGGGGTGCCCGAAGATGGAGGCGGGCGCGATGAGCACGCCCTCGGCCTCGAGCAGATCCTGCGCGAAACGGTCGACCGGGACGCCGGCCCGCAGCTCAGGGAAGCCCACGGGGCCGCCCATCGGCCTGGTCCAGGCCAGCTGATGCGGGCGGCGCGCGAACAGGTCGTCGAGGAGGGCGAGGTTCGCGTCCACGATGCTCCGTGAGCGGGCCAGGGCGCGGTCCTTCGCCCGCAGCGCGATGAGCGAGAGGATCTCCGCGGGCGCCGAGGCGCAGATCGTCGTGTAGTCCTTGAGGCGTGCCGCGCGATCCAGCAGGCCCGCGTCGTGCGTCGCCAGCCAGCCGATCCGGAGGCCCGCGAGCGCGAACGACTTGGACATCACCCCCACGCTCACGCCGTGCGGGCCGACATCGGCGCCGGCGGGCGGGCGCTCGGTGCCCTCGTGCTCGAGGAAGCGGTAGACCTCGTCGGAGAGGAAGGTCGCCCCGGCGTCCGCGGCGATGTCCGCGACGGCCCGGTAGGTCGCCGGGTCCGGGACGGAGCCCGTGGGGTTGTGCGGCACGTTGAGGACGATGAGCCTCGTGCGCGGCGTGACCTGCGCGCGGAGGGCGTCGAGGTCGATCGCCCAGCCGTTCTCCGGGCGGAGCTCGTGGAGCGTCACGTCCGCGCCCGTCGCGCGGGCCACCTCGTGGAGGCTCTGGTATGCCGGCCAGGCGACGATCGCGTGGTCGCCCGGCCCCAGCAGGACGTTGGCGGTGACGAAGATCGCCTCCTCGGCGCCGCTGAACACCAGGACCTCGTCCGGGGCGATGGTCTCGTAGAGGGTGGCGATCTCCGCGCGCAACAGCGGGTGGCCCGGGGCCTCCGTGTAGCCCAGGCGGAGATCGCGCCACAGGGCGCCGGTCTCCCCGTCCGCGAGGGCGAGGAGATCGGCCATCGGCCAGCCCTCCACGTCCGAGGCGCACAGGAGGTGGCGCACGGCGAACTCGTACCGCGCGAAGTAGCGTTCCAGCTCGAAGTCGTTGATCCGCACGGGGGCATTCTGCCGGTTCCGTGCCGGTTCGTCGTTTCATCCTGCAGGCGCGATCACGGGACTGGCCCGCCAGACCCCTTGACACTCCCGCCCCGCCCCGCGCCGCTACCTTGCGTGGCATGGAACCTGCTACCGCACGCAACCCACTCGCCGAGCTGCGGCGCGGCGTCCTTGAGCACTGCGTGCTGGCCCTGGTGCGCGACGAGGAGTCGTACGGCTTCGACATCGTGCGCGCCCTCACCGCCGCCGGGAACCTGCTGACCAGCGAGGGGACGATCTATCCCCTGCTCGCCCGGCTCCGCCGCGACGGGCTCGTCACCACGACCTGGCGTGAATCGGAGTCCGGGCCACCGCGCCGCTACTACCGGATCACGGACGAGGGTCGCCGGGCCCTCGACGCCTTCGCGACCGACTGGCGGCGGTTCGCCGACGCCGTGGACGCCCTGCTCACCGGCACGAACCGAGGGGACACCCGTGGACGCTGACGCCCTGATCGCCGACTACCTGGGGCGGTTGCGCGCGGCCTCGTGGCCCCTGCCGGTCGCGCGCCGCGAGGAGCTCCAGGGCGAGGTCGCCGAGCACATCGAGGCGGCCCTCGCTGCTTCGGGCGATCGCGATGTCGTCTCCGTGCGCAACGTCCTCGAGCGCCTGGGAGCGCCGGAGGAGATCGTGACCAGCGAGGGCGACGGTCTCGGCTCGGTACCGCCTGCACCCGCGATGCCCGCGCCACCGCGGTCGTGGGGCGCCACGGAGATCCTCGCGATCCTGTTCCTGACCGTCGGGTCGGTGCTCCTGCCGTTCATCGGGCCGATCGTCGGCCTGCTCTTCGTGTGGGGATCCCGAATCTGGACGTCCCGCGAGAAGGCCGTCGCCACCATCATCGCCATCGTCCTGCTGACCCTGCCCGTCGTGGTGGTGCTCGCCGGCAGGCTCCTGTACTAGGAGAGCAACCGCCATGGAAGTCAATCTTCTGATCCTCGCCGTCCCCCTCGCCGGCATCGTGGCCGCCGTGTTCCTCGTCGCCGCGGTGGTGATCCGGCGCCGCTGAACCCCTGGCGTTCCGGTCCGCTGATCGCTGACCCCCCGCGGGCCGGGGCGGGCCGGGCGCGGGCGCGGGACGGGGACCACGGGCCGGGCGAGCCGGCACGGGATGTCGGCGCCGCGACTCCTAGCGCCCGACCTCGGCGAGATCCGCCGCGAACCGCTCGCTCGTCGCCTGGTCCAGGCCCTTCGTGGTCAGCAGCCAACTCGGGTTCTCGCCCGCAGCCGCGAGGATGGCGAACCCGTCGGACGTCCCGTAGAGCGTGCCGTCCAGCGGACCGAGGGCGACGCCGCCCAGCTCCGAGCCGGCCGGGATGCAGCCGTCGGACGCGGCGCACCAGGCGCCCTCGGACAGCGCCAGCGTGGCGCCGGCCGGGCCCTTGTAGCTGATGAGCAGCTTGCCGCCGTTCGCGAGGCGGTAGCTGCCCTGCGCCACGAACCAGCCCTTCGGCAGGACGGCGCACAGCACGGGCCAGTCCACCGCCTTGGCGATGCCGACGTAGAACTCGCGGTTCGACGCGTTCCCGCTGCAGGCCGTGGCGCCCGCGCCGGGCTCGGTCGACGGCGACGCGGACGCGCCGGGATCGGTCGACTCGACCGGCTTGTCCGTGGGTGTGGGCTCGTCGGTGGGTGTGGGCTCGTCGGTCGCCACGGGCTCGTCGGTTGCCGCAGGCTCGGCCGTGGCCCCGGTCGATGCCAACGGGGACGACGATACGCCGCTCGAGGGCTCGCTCCCGCCGCAAGCGGCGAACAAGACGAGGAACGAGGCGACCAGCGCGAGACGGAGGCGAAGCACGGGTCAAGGGTACCGGCAGGCGCGCAGGGACGCTTCCTGCGGCGATACCCGGCTCACCGACGCGCCGCCCTTGAGCCAATTGGTCGCCCCCGGGTCACGCCGACAACCCTCTCAGGCGCCGTGATCAGCAGGTGGATCAGATTCCGACCCCTCATGCAGGGGTCGCGCCCGCAAACCCGGGTTCGACCGCGAGAGGCCCTCGTGGAGGAGCAGGATCTGATCCAGATGGTGATCACGCGAGGGGTGGGCGCGACTCGCGCCCTCAGCCGCCGTTGACGCCCGCGGCGAGCCGCACCAGCGCGGGCTCCACGCCGAACGTCTCGCGGATCCGCGCGTCCGTGAGGACCTCGGCCGGCGGCCCGTCCGCGATGACCCGGCCATGCTCCACGATGACCAGCCGCGGGAAGAAGTGGGCCGCGAGCCCCAGGTCGTGGAGGACGGCGACGAGCGCCGTCCCGTCGCGCTCGTTGAGGTCGCGCAAGAGCTCCATCGCCTCCACCTGGTGGCGCAGGTCCAGGTGCACCGTGGGCTCGTCGAGCAGCAGCACCGGGGCCTCCTGGGCCACCGCCAGCGCGAGCAGCACGAGCTGCCGTTCGCCCAACGAGAGCTCCCGGGCGTCGCGCCCCATCAGGTGCCCGAGGCCGACACGGTCGATCGCCGCCGCCACCGCCGCCCGGTCCGCGGGCGTCGAGCCGCGCAGGGACCCCTCGTGCGGGAGCCGGCCCAGGGCGACGACCTCCTCCACGCGCATCGAGAACGGGAGGGCCGTCTGTTGCGGCACGACCGCGAGCCGCTTCGCGATCGACGAGCGGTCCAGGGAGGCGAGTGGGACGCCGTCCATCTGCACGCGACCCGCGGCGGGCTTCAGGGTCCCGGCCAGGACGCGCAGGATCGTCGACTTGCCCGCCCCGTTGGGACCGATGAGCGCGACCCGCTCGCCGTGATCCAGGCTGAACGAGACGTCGCGCAGGATCGCGCGCTCACGGGCCTCGACCGTGACGCCGTCAAGATGGAGGGCGGGCTCCCTCACAGCTCGTAGCCCGTTCGGGCGCGCCGCAGGAGCGCGAGGAAGAAGGGCGCTCCGATGACGGCCGTCACGACACCGACGGGCACGCCACCCAGCAGCCGTGCGACGACATCGGCCGCCGCGAGCAGGCTCGCCCCGAACAGGGCGGAGATCGGCAGCACCAGGCGCGCGTTCGGACCCACCAGCAGCCGGACCAGGTGCGGGACGATGAGCCCCACGAACCCGATGAGGCCCGCGATCGCCACGCCCGCCGCCGTGACCAGCGACGCGAGCGCGAGCAGAATCGTCCGCTCCCGCTTCACGTCCACGCCGAGGTGGGCGGCCGCCTCCTCGCCCAGGAGGAAGCCGTTGAGGGCCCGCGCCCGCATCAGGATGGCCAGCGACCCACCCAGGATCAGCGGCGCCGCGACGGCGAGACGGGCCCAGTTGGTGCCGTCGAAGCTGCCGAGGAGGTAGCTGAAGATCTGCCGCAGGCCCGTGCCCGAGAGGTACATCGCCATGGCGAGGCCCGCCGACAGCAGCGATCCCACCGCGTACCCGGTGAGCAGCAGCGAGGTGAGCGGCGACAGCGGGCTCGTGCGCGAGAGCTTGTACACGACCGTGACGGACGCGAGCGCGCCGGTGAAGGAGAGGACGTGGAGCAGCCCGAACTCGAGGATCAGGCCCCGGACCGGGATCAGGACCGCGATCGCGGCACCCAGCGCCGCGCCGGACGCCGTGCCCAGCACGTAGGGGTCGGCCAGCGGATTGCGCAGCAGGCCCTGGAACGTCGCCCCGGCGACGGCGAGCCCGGTCCCGACGGCCATGGCCGTGAGGACCCGCGGCAGCCGCAGGTCCATCACGATGGCCTCGGCGGTGGGCGCCCAGGTGGCCCCGAGGTCGAGGCCCAGGAGCCGCTTGACGAGGATCGCGAGGGTGGTGGCGGGCGAGAGGTCCGCCGAGCCCAGCACGATCCCGCCGACGAGGACGACGAGGAGCGAGATGACCCCCGCCACCGCGAGCCAGCCGGCGCGCCCGAGACGGGTCGGCACGACGAGCGACGCCCGATGGGCGCCAGCGGGGACGGGGGCGGTGGTCATCGGTGGCTCACGGGGCGGGTGACGGCAGGGCGAGCCCGGGGTTGATCGCGAGCGCCAGGGCGCGGATGCCCTCGGCGAGGCGCGGCCCCGGGCGGGTGACGATGACGTCGTCGATCGGCCGGACGTCGCCGTCCTTGACCGCGGTCAGCGTCGCCCAGCCGGGCCTCGCCACGACCTGGTCGGGCGTGACCCCGTAGGCGGCGTCGCCCAGGAGGATGACCTGCGGGTCGAAGGTCAGGATCTGCTCGGCCTGGATCTGGTAGACGCCCGGGGTGCCGCTGGTGAGCGGATCGCCACCCGCGATCGTGATCATCTGGGTGCCGAAGTAATCGGGCGCGGGCCCGAAGAACCCGGACGACGCGTCGAGCTCGTAGTAGGTGCGGATGGGCGCCTGGCCCGTGGTCGCCGCCTTGACCTCGTCCATCGCCTTGGTGATGTCCGCGTTGATCGCCGCCGCCCCGTCGGGGTTGCCGATGGCCCGGCCGATGAGATCCACGTCCTTGAGGGCGCCCGCGACATCGGGCGCGAACACGACGAGGACCGGCACGCCGAGGTCCCGCAGCTGCTTGATCGACTCGGGCGGGTTGAAGTTGTTGCCGCCGGCGATGACGAGCTCCGTGCCCAGGGACACGATCTTCTCGACATCGACGGAGCCGAACTTGGCGACATCGGGGACGGCCGCGGCGGCCTCCGGGTACGGGGTGAAGTCCTCGACCTTGCCCACGAGGCGGTCGCCCGCACCGAGCGCGAACAGGATCTCGGTCGCGGCGGGGGTCAGGGAGACGATCTTCGAGGGCTCGGCCGGGATGACCGCGCTGCCGCCCTCGTCATCGGCCAGCGTGGCCGGGAACAGCGGGGCGGGCGTGGGCGCCTCGGTCGGGGCCGGGGTGGCGACTGGCGCCGTCGACGGGAAGGGCGTGCTGGGCGGCAGCGTGGGCGTCGCCGCCGGCGCGGCGGAGCAGGCTGCAAGGAGGATCGCCAGCAGCAGGCTGGCGAGGGCGGGCAAGGTTCGGACAGGACGTGCGACCACTCGGGACTCCGACAGGAACTGGTGGAGGAAACAGATGACCCCTCGCTTCGTGGGGCGAAGCAGGGGTCAGGCGGTGGATCGCACGCTGCGCCTGACCTTTCTCTCGAAGGCTCGAGCGAACGACGGCAGGTCGGCGACCGGACTTCCGCCCCTCCTGGGGCGGTCACCGTAGCGGGACTGTGCCGGAATCGCACCGGCTTCGCGACCGTACCGCGTCGGATCTGTGGGGACCCGTGGTGGTCCCGTTGACGGGCCGCAGCGTACCACCCGGGTCCATGTAAGTCGCAGGTAATTGGTCACTGCCAGCATGGCCACCTCGCCCTCCTCCCGCCACCCGACTTCCCCGCCGGAGGAGGAACTGTCCATGGAGTCGATGCGATGGCTGAGGCTCGCTCCCCTGGCGCTCGCGGTCGTGGCCGGTGCCGTCGGCATCGGGCGCCCGATAGCCGGCGCGGCCGGCGACCCCGCCTGGGACCCGCCGCCGTGCCCCCCGGACGACTCGGGCGGAGCGCCCGGCGCGGCCGCGTGGTACCGGCTGGACCCCACGCTGGACCGGCAGGGCACGCTCGTCGCGATGCGTCTCACGGTGGGCCTGGCCGGGGCCGGCGGCCGGTGGCTCGCCCTGGCCCCGGAATCGTTCGCCTCGGGCCCGGTCGGCGGGCGCGTGCTGGCGGGCACGGACGACGGGGCGGTCTCGAGCCTGCGCCTGCTGGACCCGGCGCGGGCCTGTGCCACGGCGGTGGCCGATGAGGGCGACGTGATCCGGAGCGCCGTCATCGCTCCCGACGGCCGGTCGCTGGTCGAGCACCGGGTGGATCGGCAGACCCGCGACGACCTGGGGGTCTGGCGGCGGGCGCTCGCGGCCGACGGGACCCCCACCGGTGACGCCGTCCTCGTGCTGCCCGGTCTCGCGCCGGACGCCACCCACGGACGGACCTTCACGACGGAGCTGCTTGTCGAGGCGGACGGACGGCTCGTCGCCTCGTCCTGCGGGGCAGAGGCGTGCCGCGTGCGCGTGCTCGACCCCGGGAGCGGCGAGGTGACCAGCGTCGAGCGGATCGGGCCCGCGCTCGGCGTCACGGGTGGGCGCCTGGTCGCACGGGCGGCCTGTGCCGGCGAGCCGTGCGGGCTGGTGTCCGTGGACCTCTCGTCGCGCGCCCGGGCGACGGTCGTCGAGGCGGCCCTGGCCGCCGGCCTGGACGGCGCGACGCTGGTCTACGAGGTGCCCGGCGGACGGGTGGCCTCGCTGGAGATCACGACGGGCCGGAGGAGTGGGCCGGTGGACGCCGGCGGTGTCCCGATGCGGGGCGGATCGCTCGCCCAAGCAGGATCGGCGGCGCCCGACGGGACCATCCCACTCGCCCCCGGTGGCCGGCCCACGGCGACCGGCCTGCGGGCCTTCGATCCGGATCTCGGCACCAGCACGATCATCGGGGAGGTGCGGCGATGACCCGTCGCGTATTCCGGCGGGCCGTGCCCGCGCTCGTCCTGGCGGCCCTCGCGGCCGCCGCGGGGATCGTCCCGGCCGTGGCCGCGACGCCGGACCCGTTCATGGGCGGCCCGTTCCCCCAGAACGGCCTGCTCGCCTACCGCTGGGTCTCGGGCGCCGTCCCGCCGGCCGCGATCAAGACCGCGATCAACGCGGCGGCGGATGACGTGAACGCGTCGCGCAAGAGCAAGGCGCCCACCTTCGATTACGCCTCGACCGGCAGCAACGCCATCGGCTACGGCCTCTCCGCCCCGTGCGGCGTCAACGGGCTCGCCTGCTTCCGGCGGGACGCCCCGGACTGGTTCTCGGTCTACCTGCGCGAACACGGCCATCGGTTCGACTGGGGCGTCCTCCGCTGGTGCGAGGTCGAGCGGGTCAACGGCTGCTACGACGCGGAGAACATCACGCTCGACGAGCTGGGGCACGTGCTGGGCCTCGACCACCACCAGAACTTGCCGGACGAGTCGGACTACGGTGACGCCGTCGTCCAGATGTACTCCCGGGCACGACCGCGCGCGTTCTACAACGCCCACGTCTTCGGCCGCTGCGACGTCGCAACGCTCCAGCAGGTCTATGACGTGCCGACCTTCGGCACGCTGTACAGCACCTGCCTGGACGTGCCGACGACCCTCGCCATGACCGCATCGCGGACGTCGGTCGTCGCGGGCTCCGTGGTGACCTTCAGGGCCACGCTCGGCAGCGACGGGACCGGGAAGCTCTCCAACAACCCCGTCGCGGGGCGCGCCATGGTCCTCCAGCAGCGGACCGCGTCCGGCTGGACCGACGTGCTCACGATGGTCCCGGGGTCCACCGCGGGCACCTACTCGGTGGGCCTCACGATGCGGACCACCGGCGACCTGCGGGTGCTGTTCCGCAAGCCGAGCAACGAGGGCCTCCGTGGCTCGTCGTCGCCCGCCGTCACGGTGTCGGTCAGCGCTGCCTGCACGACCGGCCTGTGCCCGCAATCCGACCCGGGCACCGCCCGGTGATCCCCGCCCCGTGAGAAGGAGGCTGTCCGTGTCATCGCTCCCCGACGGCCTGTCCGTTGCCGCAGCGCGCGGCCGCCCGCTCTGTGCGCTGCTCGCCGCGATCGTGCTGGCGGGGTGCGGGGCCGGCGGCCTCCCCTCCCCGTCCGCGGGGGCGACCGCTCCCGACGCCCCGTCGGTCGCCGCCCCGCCAAGCCCGGCGCCAGTGGTCGTGGACCAGACGGTCGCTCCGACGAGTCCGGCGACGCCCGCCGCGACCGATCCCGCCGCCACCGATCCCGCCGAGCCGCCCGCTGCGGGGCTCACCGGGCCCACCGGGGAGCTGGCCGCGGGTGCTCTCGGCAGCTACGTCTGGGGCGGCGCAGGCTCGGATAGCCCCTGGATCGTGCCGCCGGCTGACCATGCCGTGCGGGTCTCCGGCCCGTACACCGTGACCTTCGACCCGCCGCTCACCGCCGCGCGCTGGAGGGCGGCCTGGGCGCCGGTGGACGGGGTCCAGGCCGGCGACCCGACCGGTGCCGTCGATGGCGGCGGGGGGCCGATCCTGGTCGACGGTCCGGGTGCGCCGGGCACATGGAGCCTCAAGGTCGACGTCCGCTTCGGCGACGGCGATCACGCGGTGTGGTACTGGCGCCTGGTGCTCGCCCCGTGATGCCGGGACGCGGCGACGCCGCCGGAGGTCCGGCGGCGTCGGTCAGCTCGTGGTGTGGGTGCGGACCCCGTCGGGGCCGGCGTCAGGCCAGGGCGCCGACCGCCGTGGCGTCGAAGATGGAGACCTGGGCCTCCTCCGGAAGCATCACGCCGAAGACTTTCTGGAGCGCGAGCAGGTGGACGCAGGAACCCCAACTCTCGAAGTAGTGACACGTGCAGTGCCACTGGCCGGCATCGAGGCTGACGTGATGGGTGTCGTTGTCACCGCGAAACGTCAAGGCGACGCGCTCGAGCGAGATGCGGTCCAGCTCACGAGCGTAGCGATTCGCCTTCTCGACCTTGCCGATGAGAGAGGAGTGCATCGCCGATGTACCTCCAGTCGCCCTCGAAAGGGGCGTCCACGAGGGCCGCCGTCCGGTCGGATCCGCGGACCGGTGATGACGGTCGCTACCCCGAAGCCTACACCCCCGGGGGCTACAGGTCAGCCCCGCAATCGTCCCGATTCCGGGACGGTCAGCCGCCGCGGACGACCAGCTCGCCCGTGAGCACCAGCTCGTCCCGCAGCGCGGGCGAGCTGGCCTCGGTGTAGACCCGGACGAGGGGCTCGGTGCCGCTCGCGCGGACGAGGAGCCAGGACCCGTCGGCGAGGAACCACTTGAAGCCGTCGTTGGTGGGGAGGATCTGGGTGCGGACCACGGGCGCGCCGGCGAGGGCCGCCGGGGGCTGGTCCCGCAGCTCGCCGAGGACCCGGGCCTTGACGCCGTCGTACGAGGGCCGGTCGAAGTGCACGTCGATCCGGCGGTAGAACGACGGTCCCGCGAGCTCGTGGAACAGCTCCACGGCCCGTGAGACGGGCCACCGGCCGCGGGCCCGCTCCTTGAGGAACAGGTCCAGCAGCATGAGGTCGGCGTAGATGCCGTCGCGCTCCGGGAGGTGCATCCCGAAGCCGTAGCCGCCGGACTCCTCGGCGCCCATCATCGCGCCCGTCTCGATCATCCGCGGGCCGATGTACTTGAAGCCGACCGGGACCTCGTGGGTCTCGATCCCGTAGTGCTTCCCGAGCGTCGTCGCGGTCGAGGTGTTGTTCACGCTGACGACCACCGGCTGGCGCAGGCCGCGATGCTCGGCGAGGTAGTACATCAGGAGGCCCGTGACCTCCAGCTGGTGGAGGAAGACGCCACGCTCGTCGGCCGCGCCCGCCCGATCCGCGTCACCGTCGAGGAGCAGGCCCAGGTCGAACCCGCCGGCGGCGATCCGCGCAAGCGCCTCGTCCACGTTGGGCCGGATGGGCTCCGGGTTGACGCCGCCGAAGTACGGGTTGCGCTCGGCGTGGACCTCCGTGACCCGGATCCGCCCGCCGGCGAGCAGCCGCGGGATCCACCCCGCGCCCACGCCGTAGAGCGGCTCGACGAGGATCGACACGTCGGCGGCCTTGAGCTCGTCGAGGTCGAGCGTCCGGCGCACGAATCGCTCGTAGCCCTCGAAGGGGTCGTACCACTCGACGAGACCGGCCGCCTCGGCGTCGGCGAACGGTCGGCGCTCGATGGCCTGCCCGGCGTTGGCGACGATCCCGGCCTCGACGATCGAGAGGATGTCGGCGCCGGCCGCCGCGCCCGTGGGCGCCTTGATCTTGAAGCCGTTGTCGGTCCACGGGTTGTGCGACGCCGTGATCACGATGCCCGCGGCCGAGCCCCGCTGGACGACCTCGTACGAGCTCATCTGGGTCGGGACGCCGTCCCGGCTGATCGCGATCGGGATGTCGTGCGCGAGCAGCACCTCGGCGGCCGCCCGGGCGAAGTGCTCCGACGCGAACCGGCGGTCGTACGCGAGCACGACGCCCTTCGCCTGCTCGCCGCGCGCCACCACGTAGCGGGCCACCCCGTCGGCGCAGCGGCGCACGTTCTCGAAGGTGTACTCGTCGGCAACCCGGGCGCGCCACCCATCGGTCCCGAAGACGATCTTGGTCGGGGTGGGCGCCTCCGCCAGGTTGGTCATGCATCGGCCTCCGCTGCGGCGCAGCGCGCCAGGAGCGCCTGCACGAGCGGTCGTGCGTCGCGGGCTCCGCGCAGGTGCGCGATGGGTTCTTGGACAGTGATCGTACCGGTCGCCCCGCGCACGGTCAGGCCACGCGGGCCACGCTCCACCAGCAGGTCCGCGCCGGCGACGTCGACGGAGGTCCCGGCCTCGACGACGCCACCCTCCACGCCGGCCGCCCCGAGCACCTCGAGGAGCGCGGGCCAGGTTCCGATGTCGCTCCAGCCCACGTCCAGACCGGCCATGACGACCTCGCCGGCCACGCCGGCGGGCTCCATCACGGCATAGTCGATCGACAGCGACGGGATCCGCGGGTACGTCGCGGCGAGGTCCCCGGCCGCCAGCCCGTCGGCGACGCCTCGCAGGATGTCCGGCGCATGACGCTCAAGCGCCGCCCGGATGGCCCGGCGCCGCCACAGGAACATCCCCGCGTTCCACGCGACGCCCGGCGAGGCGAGGAGTGCTGCGGCATCGGCCGGGCCGGGCTTCTCCCGGAAGGCGGCCAGCGGGTAGGCCCGGAGTCCGGCGACGTCCTCGCCGGCCTCGACCCGGGGCACGAGGTACCCGTACTCCGTCGAGGGGTGGGTCGGCTGGATCCCGAGCGTCACGAGCGGCGACTCGACCCCGAAGCGCCCCGTCGCCAGCGCGTCGGCGGCCGTGCGCAGCACCGAGCGGAAGACCCCTTCGAGCGCCGGGGCGATCCGGTGGTCGGCGGGCAGGACGACCATGACCTCGTCCTCGTCCCGCGCCACGGCGAGCGTCGCGAGCGCGATCGCCGCGGCGGTATTGCGCCCCTCGGGCTCCACCACCACCTCGATGCCCGGGGCCTGCTCGCGGACGAGCGGCGCGTACGCCGCGGACGCGACGACGCTGATATCGCTGTCTGTGAGGTCCAGCTCCGGGCCGCGCAGCCGCGCGATCGTCCGCTCCAGGAGCGTCTCGCCGGTGGGGAGCAGGGGGAGGAACGGCTTCGGGCGGGCCGGGGTGCTGAGCGGCCGGAGTCGGGTCCCGCCGCCACCGGCCATGATCACAACGTACATGGAGCCTATTCTAGGTGCCGCCCGGGCCCGCCCCTGCGCGGGCGCCGCGGCATCGGCCCGCGATGCCCCCGGCAGCACGGCAAGCAGCTCGTCGCCGCCGTACCGGATGAGGATGTCCCCCTCGCGCAGGACACGCCGACCAGCGCCGGCGGCCGCACGCAGCACGCCGTCACCCGGCGCCGACGCAGGCGACGAAGCAGGGCACGCTGATCGCCACCGACGCGGCGACGCCCAGGGCCACGACGAACGGGGGGAACACGAGCCCGATCGCGAGGCCGAATCCGGCCATCCACAGGGCGAGGTCGTGGAAGACCGATGTTGTGAGCCGGGGCATGGATTCACTCGTGCGGATGGTGGGCGGGCGCAGGCTCATCTTCGGGCGCGCCGCTACGGTTCGCCATGCTCCGAATGTGGGGTGTCCGCGGTCGTACCTTCGGCGGGGCGATCGGGGTGGTCCCCCATGACCGAGACCGCCACGGGGCCGTCCGCCCGGACCCAGGGAACGCCGGGGCCTGGTCTCCCGGGGCCCCGGCGCGCGGTTCGCGAGGGCTCCTGGTGACCTCCGGGGGAGGAGCGCAGATCAGCGCAGGACAGGCTCCGGGAGGCCCGCGTCCGCGGCGAGGGCGGCCGCCCAATCCGTGCGCTCCCACGGGAGGTCCAGGTCGTCCCGGCCGAAATGACCGTACGCGGCGGTCTGCCGGTAGATCGGACGGAGCAGGTCCAACGCCTCGATGATTCGCGCCGGGCGCAGGTCGAAATGGCGCTTCACGAGCTCAAGGATGTGATCGTCATCCACCCGCCCCGTCCCGAACGAGTCGACGGACAGCGACAGCGGCTCGGCGATCCCGATCCCGTACGCCAGCTCGAGCTCGAACCGGTCCGCGAGCCCCGCGGCGACCACGTTCTTGGCTACCCAGCGTGCCGCGTAGGCGGCGGATCGGTCGACCTTCGTCGGGTCCTTGCCTGAGAACGCCCCGCCACCGTGGCGCGCCATCCCGCCGTAGGTGTCCACGATGATCTTCCGGCCGGTCAGGCCGGCGTCGCCCATCGGCCCGCCGGTGACGAAGCGGCCGGTCGGGTTGACGTGCATCACGGGGTCCGTCGCCCGCAGGTGCGCGGGGATCGTCGGCAGGATGACGGCCTCGATGATGTCGTTGCGGATGCGGTCCTCGGTGTCCGGGTCCTGCTGGGACGACACGACGACCGTGCGCACGGCCTTGGGCACCCCGCGCTCGTACTCGACGGTGACCTGGGTCTTGCCATCGGGGCGGAGGTACGGGAGCGTGCCGTCCTTGCGGACCTCGGCCAGCCGACGCGCCATGCGGTGGGCGAGCGAGATCGGCAGCGGCATGAGCTCGGGCGTCTCGCGACAGGCGAAGCCGAACATCATCCCCTGGTCCCCCGCGCCGAGCTCGCCCCGGTCCACGCCCCGCGCGATGTCCGGGCTCTGCTCCTTGACGCTGACGATCGTGCCGCAGGTCTGGTAGTCGAACCCGTACTCGGCCTTCGTGTAGCCGATGTCGCGCACCGTCTCCCGCACGACGTTCTGGAACTCCACGTACTCCGACGTGGTGATCTCGCCGAACACCAGCACGAGGCCGGTCGTCGTCGCGGTCTCGCAGGCCACGCGCGCTTCGCGGTCCTTGTCGAGGATGCTGTCGAGGATGGCGTCCGAGATCTGGTCGCACATCTTGTCGGGGTGGCCTTCGGTGACCGACTCGGACGTGAACAGGTACTGGGACGCGTCGAGGATGCTCATGAATCTCCGTCTCGGGCGCGCTGGGGGAGGGCGCCGCGAGAGTATCACCGCGACGCCCGGTGACGACCGCGATGCCCCTCGGATGCCCAGCCTGGGCCGCTCAGGCCAGTCCCGGGACCTCCAGCGGCTCGATCTCGTCCGCGGGCCGGAACCCGAACACGCGCCCCAGGAACGCGAGCTCGGTGCGGTAGGTGGCGCGCTTCGTCTCGGCCTTGCGGAACCCGTGGCCCTCGCCCTCGAACGTCATCGCGACGTGGGGCAGCCCGCGGGCCGTGAAGGCCGCGACCATCGCGTCCAGCTGGGACGGCGGCACGACCCGGTCCTCGAGGCCCTGGAACAGCAGCATCGGTGCGCGAATCCGGTCCAGGAAGTGGATCGGGGAGCGCTCGCGGAAGACCTTGCGGCCCTCCTCCGTCCAGGGGGCGATGAGCCCCTCGTCGTACCGCGACTCGAACTTGTGCCCGTCGACGTGGATCAGCTCGAGGTCTGCGATCCCGTAGCTGCTGATCCCGGCGGCGAACACGTCCGGCCGGAACGCCAGCGCCGCGAGCGTCGTGTAGCCGCCGGCGCTCCCGCCCGCGATCGCCAGACGCGCCGGGTCGACGGACCCGCGCTCCACGAGGAAGCGGGCCGCGGCCACGCAGTCGTCCACGTCGGCGATGCCCCACTGCCCCTTGAGCGCGTCGCGATACGGTCGCCCGTACCCGGTCGAGCCGCGGTAGTCCACGTCCACAACGGCGATCCCCCGGGACGTGAAGAACGCGCGGTCCAGCGACAGGGCGGACGAGGCGGCGCCCGTCGGGCCGCCATGCGAGAGCACGAGGAGCGGCGGCAGCTCGTCGTCCGGGCCCTGGAAGGCGCCGTTGGCGGGGGCGAAGGAGAGCGCCCGGCTCGTCGCGCCGCCGGTGGTCGGGAAGGTGATGGGCTCCGGGACCGGCAGGACGGACGGATCCAGCGACACGCTCAGCGAGCGCGCCAGGACGCCGATCGCCTCCCCGGTCGTCGGGTCGAGTCGCAGCAGGACCGCGGGCGAGTGTGGCCCGGCCGCGACGGCGATGACGGCCTCCCCCGCGAGACGAAGCCCGTCGAGCTCCGTGTATGGCGTGTCGAGGCGCACGACGCGGCCGTCGCGCTCGATCCGCAGGAGCCCGTCGCGGCCGTCGGCTCGGGCGACGGCGACGATCGAGCCGTCCGGCAGGAACGCGTACGACGACCGTCCGAAGACCCACGCGGGATCGCCCAGCTCGGCTTCGATCGGTGCGAGGTTGCGTGGCGTGCCCGCGGTCCCGTCGGGGCCGTCGAAGGCATAGAGGTTCCACCAGCCCGTCTCGTCCGAGACCGCGTGCAGCACGCCGGCCGGGCTCCACGCGGCCTGGACCACCGAGACGCCCGGTCCGCCCAGAACGGTCCGCGGCTCGCCCAGCGAGCCGTTGGCGTTGACCGTCGCGACCCGCAGCCGCACGGTGTCCCAGGGCATGTCGGGGAGGTCCCATTCGAGCCAGGCGAGCGTCGCGCCGTCCGGCGAGGGACGGGCGCCGGCCACGAAGTCGGGCCCGGTCACCAGGACGCGCCCCGACCCGTCCGACCCGTCGAGCGCGAGGGCCACGACCTCGTTGGCGACGAGCGTCGCGTCGTGGGGCCGCTCGGCATCGTGGGTCTCGCGGATGGCGTAGAGGCGCGGGAAGCGGGGATCGAACCAGGCGTCGGCGTAGCGCCACGGCCCATCGGGCGTGAGGGCCTCGGGAGCCGTGAAGCCGTCGCGATCGAGCCGCCATAGCCGCCCGTCCTCGGTGGACGAGACGATGACCCGCCCGTCGTCGACGGCGTACGAGCCGCCACCGTACTCGTGGACGCGGTTACCCACCTTGAACGGGTCGGGCGTCAGCTCGACGGTCGCCCCGTCGAGCCCGTGGCGGAGCAGCGTCCGGCGCCCACCCTGGGCCGCCCGGGATTCCAGCCAGTAGGCGTCGTCCCCGTCCACCCACGGCTCGGACAGGCCGATCGCCGTTCCGGCGACCAGCTCCACCTCGATCGGCGAGTCCCAACTCCCGTAGGGCGCGACCTGCGGTCGGGGTGCCCCCGATGCCTCCTCGGTCGTCACCCTCAGGTCCCGTGCTGCCAGGAGGAGATGTACTCCAGCTGCTCGGGGGTCATCGCGTCGAGGGTGATGCCCAGGGCCGCGAGCTTGAGGCGCGCGACCTCGGCGTCGATCGCCTCGGGCACGACGTAGACCCTGGCCTCGAGCTCCCCGTGGTGGAGCGCGACGTACTCCGCGGAGAGCGCCTGGTTCGCGAAGCTCATGTCCATGACCGCCGCCGGGTGGCCCTCGGCCGCGCCGAGGTTCACGAGCCGGCCCTCGGCGATGAGGTTGATGCGCTTGCCGCCGAGGTCGAACTCCTGGACGTTGGGCCGGACGTCGCGGACGTGACCCTCGGCCATCTCGCGCAGCGCCGGCAGGTCGAGCTCGGCGTCGAAGTGGCCGCTGTTGGCCATGATCGCCCCGTCGCGCATCTGCGCGAAGTGCTCGCGCCGGAAGACGTTGACGTTGCCCGTCGCGGTGACGAACAGGTCGCCCCAGGCGGCCGCCTGGCCGGCGGTCATGACCTGGAACCCGTCCATCAGCGCCTCGATGGCGCGCACGGGGTTGATCTCCACGACCGCGACGTGGGCGCCGTGCCCGGCCATGCGCGACGAGATGCCCTTGCCCACCCAGCCGTAGCCGGCGATGACCACGTTGCGGCCCGCGATCAGGATGTTGGTCGCGCGCAGGATCCCGTCGATCGTGGACTGCCCGGTGCCATAGCGGTTGTCGAACAGGTGCTTGGTCTCGGCCTCGTTGACCGCGACGACGGGGAAGGTCAGCGCGCCGTCGGCCGCCATCGCGCGGAGACGGATGACGCCGGTCGTGGTCTCCTCGGTGCCGGCCATGACCTCGGACAGCTGGTCCCGGCGCTCCGTGTGGAGCAGCGTCACCAGGTCACAGCCGTCGTCCATCGTGATCTGCGGGTGGATGTCGGCGACGGTGCGCAGGTGGCTGTAGTAGGTCGCGTTGTCTTCGCCGCGGCGCGCGTAGGTGGAGATCCCGTACGCGGCGACGAGGGCCGCGGCCGTCGTGTCCTGGGTGGACAGCGGGTTGGACGCCGCGAGGTGGACCTCGGCACCGCCTGCCGCGAGGGTCCGCATCAGGTTGGCGGTCTCGGTGGTGACGTGGAGGCAGGCACCGATGCGCAGGCCCGCGAGCGGGCGCTCGCGCTCGAACCGCTGGCGGATCAGGCGCAGGACGGGCATCTCGCGCTCGGCCCACTCGATCCTGCGGACGCCGTCGTCCGCGAGCGAGAGGTCCGTGACGTCGTGCGGGACGTGGGTGGCGGCGTCGGTCATGTGGGCTCCTCGGGGGCGGCGCCGGCCTCGGGCGAGGCTGGCGGTGGATCGGACGGATGGGCATGGGCCACGACGGGCCGGATCGGGTGGGCCTGAGCGGCGACCGCGGGCTCGGCGGGGACCGAGCGACGACTGGCGAACAGGCGACGGAACGGGGCG
Organism: Candidatus Limnocylindrales bacterium; assembly: GCA_038250545.1. GTDB lineage: Bacteria > Chloroflexota > Limnocylindria > Limnocylindrales > CSP1-4 > CAIXZV01. Next base: position 58,404 of record JBBSCF010000003.1, read on the forward strand.
GCGAAATCGGGCCACGCGGGCGAGGTCCGCCGGACGAGGCGCTCCTCGAACCGGCAGTGCTCCTGGTAGCCCAGGCGACGATAGGCGGCGATCGCCGGCGGGTTGTCGGCCCGGACGTTGAGCACCACCTGGTCACAGTACCTGAGGAGCTCGGCGGTCACGGCGCTTGTCGTGGCCTTCGCGTACCCGTGACCGCGGTGCTCGGCATGGGTGAGCACGTTACCCACGACGGCGAGACCGGCCTCGCGGCTGACGACGTGGGTCCCGGCGGCGGCAACGAGCCGGCCGTTGAGGCGGATGCCGTAGTAGACGCCTTCGGCGATCGCCGACGACGGCAGCCACGCGGCGAAGCCCAGCTGGTAGAGCCGGTTGAGGTCGTGGGTCTCCACGGGCAGGAGGCGCTCGACACGGGCCATGATCGGCTGAAACGTGCCGCGGTCCACCCACATCCGGATCATCTCCGGGCCCGCCTCGACGCGGTAGTGCTGCGCCACCGCGGGCAGGGACTCGGCCTTGGCGGCGACGTAGGCGGCCCTCGGCCGGACGACATCCTTGAGGATCGCCGCGATGCCCTCCGGCGCGCCGGTGACGAACATCGGCTGCGGCGTCAGTCCGCTGTACTCCATGGCCACGGCGACCACCTCGCCGTCCAACCGGGCGATCCCCCAGCGCGTGCGCGGGAACTCGCGCTCGGCGAGGTCACAGATCGCGTACGCGGCGAACAGGCGGTCGTGCTCGAGGAACTCGCGCAGGAGCACGCGATCCACCGTGCTGCGGGCCTGTACGGCGTCCCGCGCGCCGATCGCGACGGTCGCCATCAGGTCCCCGGGGTCCGCGCCGGGTTCCGGAGCGCCGCGACGTCCACCGGCGCGTCCTCGGCGGTCGCATCCTCGGCGGCGGCGGCGGCCTCGGCGGCCTCGGCGGCGCGTTTGGCGAGCAGCGCGGCGAACCCGGCGGAGCCCGCCCGCCGCGCCGACGCGGTCGCGACCGCGGCCTCGATCGCCGGCCCATACGGCGCGCGGAGCACGCCGGTCTCGGTGACGATCGCGGTCACGAGGTCCGCCGTCACGAGGTCCTGCAGCGGGTTGCGGATCTGGGTCCCCTCAGGCGCGACGCGCGTGGCGCCCACGCGGAGCACGAGGCCCGGGCGACCCTCCTCGACCGCGGCGTGGGCGCCGTCGGTGATGGCCGGATCCACGGCGGTCGTGGAGGCGCACACGAGGAACGGCGTGCCCGCCGCGGCACACGCCAGCGCGAGGGGGTAGGCGCCGGCCGTCACGACGACATCGCCGTTCGCCCCGATCCGGTCCGCGCCCACGAGCACCGCCTGCACCTCGCCGGCCGCGATGCACCCGGGTGCCGCACCGTCCGTCACCACCGCGTGCGGGACGCCCGCCTGGCGCAGCTCCCAGGCCGCGATGCGGGAGCCCTCGAGACCCGGCCGCCCCTCGGCGACGAGGGCGTGGATCTGGCGGCCGGAGTGATGGACGGTCTGGACGGCCGACAGCGCGGTCCCGAACTGGCCGCCCCCCATCGCCCCCGTGCTCCCGGCGACCAGCACGTGGAGCGGCTCATCGGTCGCGCCGGGGAGGATCGGGAGCAGGTGGCCCACGACGGCGCCATGGTCGTCCACGGTCTCGCTGATGATCCGTTCCGCCTCGCCCCTGAGCGCGTCGGCGACCCGCTCGCCGTCCGCCTCGAGACCCAGCTCCTCAAGGAGGGCGAGCATGCGGTCCAGCGCCGCCGCCATCGGCGCGGAGCCCGGTCGGGCGTGGCGCAGGGCGTTGGCGGCCCCACGGATCGTCGCCCGGCGCGCGAACGCGCGGGAGCGCGCGGCGTTGTCGGCCAGGATCGCGAGCGTCACGGCGGCCACCTGGGCCTGCACGGCGGCCCCGATGAGCGCGCCGTCGTTGATCGCACTCACGGTGTCGCTGGCGCTGCGCAGCTCGAGGTCCACGAGGACGTCCGGGAGCCGGCGCTGATCGACGATCCGGCACACCTCGTCGTCCCAGCGGAAGGGCGCCCGCCAGCCGGCCGTGGCCGCGTCGAGCTCGCCCACCGCGGTCGTGAGCCCCGTGGTTCCCACCGCGACCCCGACGAGGGCCCGGGAGCCCGCCCCGGCGTCCGCGAGACCGACGAGGCCCCGGAGGCCCGCGGCGTCCGAGCCCAGGAGCTCGCGCGCGGCGTCGGAGGAGACCTGCTGCAGCGTCTGGGCCGCGCCCAGCGCGGACCCCACGGACGTGACGACATCGCCGGCGAACTGCCGGAAGAACCGCCGCCGGTTGGGATCGGGAGGCTGGACGGGATCGCTCACGTGCGGGTCGGGCGCCGGGGACGCGTGCGGCCGCGCCTCACCGGCTCAGTACTTGATGACGCTGGTGACCTTGCGGCCCTCGAGCCGGTCGCGCCCCTTGAGGAAGTCCAGCTCCACGAGGAACGCGAGGCCCACGACCTCGCCCTTGAGGCGCTCGATCAGCTCGATCGTCCCGCGCACCGTGCCGCCGGTCGCGAGGAGGTCGTCCACGATGAGCACCCGCTGGCCGGGCGCGATGGCGTCGCGATGGATCTCCAGGGTGTTGGACCCGTACTCCAGCGCGTACTCCACGGTGAGCGTCTCGGCCGGGAGCTTGCCCAGCTTGCGGACGGGGACCAGGCCCGTGCCGAGCTGGTAGGCCATCGGCGCAGAGAAGATGAACCCGCGCGACTCCATGCCCACGACGATATCCACGCGCTCGTCCCGGTAGGGCTCGAGCATCAGGTCGATGGACTCCTTGTAGGCGGCCGGGTCCTTGAGGAGCGTGGTGATGTCGTAGAAGAGGATGCCGGGCTTCGGGAAGTCGGGGATCTCGCGGATCTTCGCGCGAAGCGTCTCGGCGGACATTGGGGTTCGGAGACCTCCGGGTACTGGCGCGGTGGGCGGCGCCAAGGGGCGTGCGGGCAAGCCGGACCGCTAGTCTACCGCAGCGGACTCCGGGGCCTGCGAGAGAGAGACGCTCCCCAGACGCCCCGTCGCCGCCAGGCCGACGAGGCTCGCGACCAGCGACATCGCGAACACCACAGCGAGCGCCAGGCCCAGCCCATCCGGCCCGGCCCGCTCGCCCGCGGCCGTGATCGCGCCGGCGACCCCGGTGCCGAGCGCCGTGCCCAGGATGTCCGACAGCTGGATGGCCGAGGAGGCACTCCCCTGCCCGGCCTGGCTCGTCCCCCGCAGCACCACGAGGGTGACCGCGGAGTACATCAGGCCCATGCCCACGCCGGCGACGGTCCAGGTCACGATCGTCAGCTCGGGCGGGACACCCGGCAGGGTGGTGGGGATCGTCAGCGCGGACACTGCCGCGATCAGCGCGAAGCCCAGGGCGACGAAGACCCGGGGGCCGTACTGGTCGATGCGGCGCGCCTGGATCCAGGTGCCCGCCGTCCACGCCACCGTGGTCGCGGTGAAGACGATGCCGGTCAGCGTGGCGGGGGTGCCTCGCCAGGTCTGGAGCAGCAGGGGGATGTAGGCATCCCCCGAGAAGAAGGCGAAGGTCATGACCGCCCGCAGCAGGACGGCCGCCGGGACGCCCACCGCCAGGAGGAGCGTGCCCCGCGGGGTCAGCCAGCGAAACGCCGGGACCAGGATGGCGAGTCCGGCCACCGACCCCGCGAGGATGACCCACATCTCCGTCGCGCCCAGGGCGGCGACGAGGATGCCCGCCCCGCCGGCCGCCGCCACGGCCCGGACCAGCCGGGCGCCCGTGCCGTGGATGTGCTCCATGCCGGCCGGGGGGCCGCCCGCGACGCGCCGGAGCGAGGTCAGGGCGAGGACGCCCGCGAAGAGCAGCAGCGGCAGCAGGCCCAGGAAGACCCACCGCCAGCTCGCGAGCTCGCCCACCACCGCCGCGATACTGGGCCCGATGATCCCCGGCACGACCCAGGCCGTGGACATGAGCGCGAACATCCGCGGCTGGAGGTGCACCGGCAGGCAGCGCCCGATCGCGACGTACGCCGTGGGCCCGACCGCACCGCCACCGAGCCCCTGGATGAAGCGCGCGACCACGAGGACCGGCATCGACGGTGCCAGGCCGCCCGCCAGCAGGCCCAGCGCGAACAGCCCGAGACCCACGGCGAACGGCCGGTGGAGCGGCATCCGGTCCAGCGCCCCGCCGGCGATGACGATGCCCACGAGGTTGCCGAGGAAGAACGCCGAGTAGACCCAGCCGTACAGGGCGAGTTGCCCCAGCTCGTCGGCGACCATCGGCATCACGGTGCCAATCGCGAGCGACTCCAGCGCGACGAGGGTGATCGTGAGGACGAGGCCCAGCGTCAGGCCGCGCAGGCCCGGGGCGAACAGGTCGGCGGTCCGCGCCTGGGCGGCAGGGAGGCGCTCGGTCGCAGACACGCGCGCCATGATGCCCGACGCCGGGCCGGCGGGCGGCGGCGGGGCGCGGGCTCCAGCGTGCCGGTTCGGCGGGGTGCCGCTCCCCGGGGGGTCCGCAACTCGCCGCTCCCCGGTGGGTCGCCGCTCCCGGTGACTCGCCACCGGGTCAAATCGGCCGTCGACCCGCAGAGTTCGGGCCGGATCTTGACGGAATCGGCGGCCAGCTCTGCACCAGCATCGCCGATCTGACTCCCTGCCGGTTCACGCCGGTGCGGCGGGCCGGCGCTACTCCCCTGGGTGGAACGGCATCGCCCGGAACACGAGCCCCAGGAGCGCGACCCGCTTGTGATCGTTCCGGTCGAGGGCATCCGCGGCCGTTGCGATCAGCCCGCCGGCGACCGCCCAGCGGCGCAGCGCCGCCTTGCCGCCGGTCGCCAGCCACGCGATGACGACCGGGTCCGTGCGCCGCATGGAATCGAACGAGCGCGACGCGCGCTTGCCCGCCCCGCCGTGGAGCCGCGTGCGCTGCCCCTCGGCAAGCCCGTCCATCGTGTTCGCGAACGCGATCCGCTCCTGGGGCGTGAGCCGCTCCACGCAGCGGGTGAAGACGGTGGCACGCTCGGGCTCGTCGGCGATGTCCAGCAGGTCGACGCGCGCGGGAGGCACCGGGCGCCTCAGTAGTTGCGGTCGATGGCCACGCGGGCGAGCTTCACGGCGATGCTCCCGCCCGGCACCAGCAGGCCGACCGTGTCCGCCCCGATGTCGAACAGCGCGTCCTTGCTCACCTTGCGCGTGAACTGGCTCACCCGCAGCGCGGTCGCGGTGCGGGCCTCGCCCGTGAGCGCATCGACCTCCACCACGCCCCGCTTGTCCTTCGCCGGGTGGTGGAACTCGAACGCCCAGATCGGCCGGTAGTACAGCTCCAGCGCCTCGACCGCGAGCGACTCCTCGAACACGGTGTCCGCCTGGAGCGGGCGCATGAGCTTGGCCAGCAGCTCGCGGACGATGGCGGACGCGCGCTGCTCCGGGGCGACCACCATCGTCTCGTCAGCGGCGAGCACGGACGGGTCGGCGACCTCGGTCCGGGGCCCGGACAGGACCGCCGGGCCGTTGTGCATCGCGGACCCGGTCAGCCCGTCGACGAACAGCTCCTCGCGGAAGTCCTCGGTGCAGTGCTCGAGGACCTCGAGGGCGAAGCTGCCCGGGCCCTTTTGAGCCGGGATGACCTGGTGGTCCTTGCCCAGGAACGTCACGGATCGCACGTCCCCCGCGCTCGCCGGGACGCCGTACATCCGGGTGCGGTCGTACACGTAGTGCGCCGTGCACGCGACGTGCCAGAACGGCTCCACGCGGCGCTGGATCGCGGCCAGCACCACGTCCTCCGCCTTGGGGCGCTGGATGAAGCCGCCCAGGCCGCTGCCGAGCGCACCCGTCTTCTTCTCCTCGGCGCGCCGCGTGAGCTCGTCGACGGGCAGGCGCGGCTCCAGGCCGAAGATCCGGGGTTCGCCGAGCGAGATGTCCACGTCAGGCTCCGTTCGCGGGGGCAGCGTTGCCCGAACGATAGTCCAGGCGGGGTCACCGTGGGCTATGTGCCCGCGAGCTGCTCCACCACGGGCGCGAGCGTGTCGACATCGCCCACCATGAACGAGCCGATCCCCAGCCGCTCGCGCAGCTCGCGCAGCTTCGTCACCAGCCCGTCCACCGACCCGATGAACACGTGCGGCGAGGCGAGGTACGTGTCCACGTCCAGCTCCACGCCGGTCCGGGCGCGGATCCCGTCGAGGATCTCCGCCGCGACCGCGCGGGGGTGATCCGTGAGCCGGGGCTCGCTGCCCGTGGGATAGACGTTCAGCTCCAGCGTCTCGAACCGGTCGCCGGCCGCCTCGCGGACCCAGGCGATCTTCTCCTCGGTGGCGGCGATCGTGATCGAGCGCGGGTCCGAGCGGACGATCGGGCCGCCGGCGGCCGACGGCAGCGTACGCGGCGCCAGGCCCACGATGTCCGCCTCGCGCCCGGCCAGCGTCAGGACGCGCCGCCCCCCGCCGCCGATGAGCAGGGGCGGACCGGGACGCTGGACCGGCTTGGGCAGCCCGTCGTGCGCCGTGATCGCATAGTGCTCGCCCGCGAACGAGAACGGCCCGTCCGCGAAGCAGCCCTTGAGGACCGCGATCGCCTCGGTGAGCCGGCCGACGCGGACGCCGACCGGATCGAACCCGATGCCCAGCGCGTCGTACTCCGGCCGGTTCCAGCCGGCGCCCACGGCCACCTCGACCCGGCCCCCGGACAGCAGGTCGAGCGTCGCGAGATCCTGGGCGAGGAGTGCCGGGTGGCGCAGGTCGTTGTTGGCCACGAACGGCGCGACCCGGAGCCGCTCCGTCGCCGCGGCCGCCCAGGTGAGCAGCGGGACCATCCCGAACGGCGAGACCACGTGGTCCGGGTACACGAGCGCGGCGTATCCCATGGACTCGGCCCGCCGGGCGACCTCGGCAAGGGCAGGACCATCCGCCACGTCCCCGGGATCCGCGAGGAACCGGAACGGCCGCGTCACGCCACGAGCCGGAGCAGCTCCCCGAGGACCGCGATCTGCTCGGGCGAGCGGTAGATGGTGTTGCTGAACGTGAAGCCCGTGAAGCCCGCGTCCAGGTACGGGCGGAGCGCGTCCGCGGCGTGTGCCGCCGTCCCGTGAGCTACGAACGGCCGGCGCTCCGCGGGCAGATACTGCAGCATCGCCCGGGCGTCGGCCTCGGTGGCGGCCACCAGGACCGGGGCCGCCATCGTCCGCTCGACCTCGCCCGGGTCGCGCCCGATCGCCTCGCAGTACGAGGCGAGCAGCTCGGTCTTGCGCGCCAGCGCCTCAGCGCCCAGCGGGAACCAGTGCGTCATGTCCGCGTGCTTTGCGGCGATCCGGAGCGTCCGCTGCTCCCCGCCACCGCCGACGAGGATCGGCGGGCCGCCCGCCTGGACGGGCTGCGGGACATTGAGCGCCTCGCGGGTCCGGTAGTGGCGGCCGTCGACCGACGACCGCTCGTTCGCGAACATCGCCCGCACGATCGTCAGCGCCTCGTCGAGGCGGTCCATCCGCTCCCCGATGGGCGGGAAGTCGAAGCCGAAGCCCTCGTGCTCGGCCTCGAACCAGGCCGCCCCCAGCCCGAAGACCGCGCGGCCGCCCGAGATGACGTCGAGGGTGGTGGCCATCTTGGCCAGCATCGCCGGGTTGCGGTAGGTGACGCCTGTCACGAGCGTGCCCAGGCGGACGGTCTTCGTCTCGCGGGAGAGCGCGGCCAGCACTGCCCAGCCCTCGAGCATCGGCTCGTCCTGGCGGCCGACGCCGGGGATCTGGTTGAGGTGGTCCATCACGGTCACGAGCCCGAAGCCCGCGGCCTCGGCCGCGCGCGCCTGCTCGGCGACGCGGTCGAAGATCTGGGCCGTCGGGGCGCCGGGGAAGGTATAGAGGGGCAGGTGGAGGCCGAACCAGGGTGTCGTCATGCGCATAGGATGCGCCGGGTGCGCGCCGGGCGTTGTGCGGCGCATGGCGGGCGGTCTGCGACCCCGCCGCCTTCGATGTCCGCGCGGAACCCGCCCTCTACCCCTGACCCGGCCCGAGGTCCCTGCGCCACTGGTGCCCGCGGTACTCCTCGCTGAACCCGATCGGGCGGTAGGGCGCGTTCGCCGGCACCATGTCACCCGTCTCGACGCAGCAGGTCGCGGCGTCGGTCCGCGGTCTCCCGCACGCCGATCCCCGCCGCCATCGCCTCGGGCAGCTCGGGAGTCTCGTGGTGGAAGCGCGAGCCGTCCCAGCGGCGGGCCAACTCACGCGGGCGGCGGGACTTCGGCGATCGGCGACGGGTCCCAGAAGCAGGATCGCGATGTCCTTCCTCGATTGGTCCCGCGCGATCGATGTGTCGAAGTGGAACTCCTCGGCGGCCGCCGATAGCTGGCTGCGGACTACTGGCTGGCGGCTGCCGCGGCCGTCAGGCTCGCGAGGACCGTGTCGAAAGGCTTGCCCCCGAGTGCCGAGGCCCAAGTCCCTGAGGCCCGGTCGGGCACCCGCGAAGTTCCTGCATCGTCGCGTACAAGCCCTTGGACGCTGGCCACCTGGTACACGGTCGGGTCGTGGCGCGCGAAAGGGGTCGAACCGGCTGTAGAAGGCGACGAGATTCTGAAGGAAGAAGACGCCCCGCTCGCTCGGCATCGAGGCCGCCCGCTTCGCGATTTCGTCCGCATAGGGGGTTGGCGTCCCCTGCGACGGGTCGCCGAAGCCCCAGCGCGGCAGCGCCATCTCGTGATCTTCCACGGCTCGATCCAACGCCGCGCGCCCGGCAGAATGGACGCCGGACTCGATGCGGAGGGACCAACGAGATGGCGAAGGGCGACCGGGCGCGATCGATGTACGCGGGCCGGCGGCCGGGCCGCGCCGCGAAGGCCTACATGCGGCTGTGGGCCTGGGTGGGCCGCCGGCGCTTCAACCGGAGCCGCCTCGTGACCCTCGAGTTCCGCGGCGCGAAGACGGGTGCCGTGCATTCGACGCCCCTCGTGATCGTGCGCCACGACGGCGAGCGCTACGTCGCCTCGATGCTGGGCGACGGCGTCGCCTGGGTGCGCGGGGTCCGAGCGGCGGCTGGCCGGGCGGTCCTGTTCGACCGCGGGCGCGAGGAGGTGCTCCTCGTCGAGATCCCGCCAGAGCAGCGTGCGCCGCTCCTGAAGGCCTTCCTCCTCGTGGCGCCGGGCGCTCGGCCGCACATGCCCGTCGACATGGACGCGCCGGTGGAGGCGTTCGAGCCCGTCGCGGCCGGATACCCCGTGTTCCGGGTGACACCGGCGCCGCCGATGGGCGACACTGCGCTGATGGAGACCCAGCCCGCCACCGACACCACCGACACCACCGCCGCCGCGCCCGTGCGCGACTTCGAGCCGTTGCTCGAGGGGATCCGCGGCGCCCCGGCCGACGGCGGCCCCGTGGAGCTCATCGTCCTGCGCCCGGACCGCGAGGAGCGGCGCCTCGCGACCGAGGCGAGGCTCGACACGGACGAGGGCGTGGTGGGCGATAGCTGGCGGGCGCGCGGCAGCAGCTCGCGGCCCGACGGCTCCGCCGACCCCGAGGCCCAGGTCACGATCATGAGCACCCGGGTCCTGGCCGCCATCGAGCCGGACCGCTCGCGCTGGCCGCTCGCCGGTGATCAGCTGCTGGCGGACGCGGATCTCTCGGTCGCGAACCTCCCCGCCGGCACGCGCCTGGCGATCGGCGAGGCGGTGGTCGAGGTCAGCGAGACGCCCCACACCGGCTGCGCCAAGTTCAGCGCCCGGTTCGGGTCGGACGCGCTGCGCTGGATCAACGGGCCGCTGGGCCGGGAGCTGCGGATGCGCGGCCTCAACGCCCGGGTCGTCCAGGGGGGTGCGGTCCGCGTCGGCGATTCGCTCCGGAAGATCTGACCGCTACCAGGCGTCGCCCGCGCGCCACTCGCAGCTGAGGGCCTCGGTCCCCGCGAGTGGCGGGGTCCGCCGCGTGCGCAGGATCATGATCCCGTCGTCCTCGTCCTCGGTCCGCACCGCGCCGGCGTCCGTGCGCACGAACGTGGGCCCGTGCCAGCGCTCCCACCCGACCCGCGCGTACACGAGGTGCACGTCGGTCGACAGCGCGCCCAACTCGTAGACCTCGGCGATGTGGGCGTTCGCGGCGGTCAGCAGCCGGCTCGCGATCCCGCGGCGCTGCCAGTCCGGGTGTGTCGCGACCGCCTCGACATACCCCGTGGCCATCGGCACGCCGTCGGCCTCGAGGCGGCGCGGCACGACGCTGGCATGCCCGATGACCCGGCCGCGCGTCTCGGCCAGCCAGTGGACGCCACCCATCGCGTGAGCGATGTCGTCGGTGGAGAACTCACCCTCCGGCCAGCAGGCGTGGAACAGGTCGAGCAGCTGGGCGAGGTCCGCCGTGCTGAGGTCGGGCGTGCGGACCGTGCGGACGGCGACGGGCTCGGGAGCGGGCGTGGTCATGGGGCGGCTCCGGCGGCCGGCAGCTGGGCGGCTGTGTGGCTGGGTGGCTGGGTGGCTGGGCGTCGCCCCCGATGATCGCCCATGATTGGCATCGAGCGCCGCGCCGGCCGGCCGCGCGCCACCCGGCCAACTGGAGGCGGCACGTGACCGACGACCTGCGCGACACCCTCTGGCGGCTCGAGCGTGCGCTGGCGTCGGCCGATCCGACTGGCATCGACGGTGGTCTGCCCGGGCTCCTCGCGGACGGCTTCCTGGAGTTCGGGGCGAGCGGGCGGACCTGGGACGAGGCGTCGATGCGCCAGACCCTTGCCGGCGCCACGCCCACGGCTCCCGAGGACCTCGAGGACTTCGTGGTCGAGGCGCTCGCGCCCGATGTCGCGCTGGTGACCTACCGCCTCGGTCCGCCGCGTCCGTCGAACCGTTCGTCCGTGTGGGTCCGCCGCGATTGCCGCTGGCGGGTGCGCTTTCACCAGGGGACGCTCCAGCCCGAGTAGCGCGGGCTGATCAGCGCTTCGCGGCGGCCTTCTCGCGGCCGGCGGCGGCCGTCTCGTCGAGGCGGATCCGCACGATCCGGTCGATGAGGTCGAGGGGCAGCGGTGCGCTCACAGGGAACTGGAAGGTGCCCCTGCCCCTGGCGTACGCCGCGGCCTCCTCGCCCAGCGCGTCGAGCACGACCTGGCTCGCCGGGAACAGGCTGTAGTGGCGCTTGTAGGCCCCGAACGAGACCATGAACCGCCCGTCCAGCCGATAGGCAGGCATGTCGTAGGCGATGCACTCCACCGCCTGCGGCGCGGCCGCCATCACGGTCCGGCGGAACTCCTCCAGGCCCGCGCGGCGGTCCTCGGGGGCGGCGACGACGTACTCGGCGACGGTGGCGGGCTTGGCCATGCTCGGGATCCTCGGGCGGGACGCGGGACCCGGCGATGATCCCACAGTGGGCACCGGGGCAACGCGGACGCGGCTCCCGGGCGCCGGGCGTCGCCTGGGGCTACGAGGCCGCCGGCGTCTCCGAGAGCCGGCCGTCCTTCCAGGCATAGGCCCAGGCGTCGATCTCCGGCGGCTCGCTGCCGATGCTCGTCAGCGCCGTACAGACCTGGCTCCGGTGGTCCGTGCCGTGGTGGAGGGCCTGGGCCAGGCGGATCGTGAGCGGCGCCGCGCTGTCCGTGCCGTCGTCCCGGTGCCGGACGACGATCACCTCTGGGTCCAGCTCGCCCGAGAGGTACGCCTCCCAGGCCGGGCCCAGCTCAATCATCGCCGCCCGCAACGCCGGCAGGTCCATCGACGCCTCGTCGATCTCCTCGACGGCCCCGTCGCTGCACACGGAGAGGTACGAGGCATCCGCGCCCACGGTGTGGCGCAGGGTCTCGAGGATGGAGCCGTACGTGCCGGGCACCACCGTCTCCAGCTGGGGCGGGTCCAGCTCGAGGCAGGCATCGATCAGCGTCACCGTCGCCCACACGTGGTGGCCGAACGCGTCCTTCAGCAGCGATCCGTTCATCCCCGAACCCTAGCACCGGGCCGGCCGGATCCTGACAACAATCCAGGCCCGGGCGCATCATGCGAGTGGGGGTGACCCATGAAGAAGCTCATCGCGGTCCTGGCCTCGCTCGGCATCGCGGGTGGGGCGCTCTACCTGGGGTTCGCGCTCGCCGCGGGGACCACGACGGGCGGCTGCCCCACGGCCCTGCTGCAGGGAATGCTCGTCGAGGTCGACGGGTCCCTGGGGGTCGAGTCAGTCCCGCCGGGAACGATCTCGAAGGTCGAATGGCCGTTCGGTTACGGCGTCGGCCAAGAGGACGGCACGCTCGTCCTGACCCGCTTGTTCTCGACGGTCGCCCGCGAGGGCGACGAGGTGTCGGTCGGCGGCGGGGTCCTCGGCAACGACGCGACCTTCACCGGCTGTGGCCAGGTCACCCTCGGCCTGACGTTTCCGCCCCAGGAGAGCCCGTCCGAGCCCGCGGGGGCCACGCTCACGGTCACCGGCACCGCGTACGAGCCCTGCATCCCGCCGCCCTGGCACAGCCCGGGATAGATGCCGTCCAGGACACGCATCCAGGCGCTGCGCGGAGACCCCAAGACCGAGCCGCGCCGCGATACCGCCCGCTGCGCGGACTAGGCCTTCTTGGCCTTCGGGACCTTCTGGTCCTTCTCGGCCTTCTTGTCCTTCTGGGCCTGCTTGTTCTTCTTCCTGGCCATTTGGCTCTCTCCTCGTCGCGGCAGTCGGCCCGTCACGCTCAAGCGCGCCGGCCGACCCTGAATGTAAGCGTGCCCCGGCGAATTGCCCGGAGGACCCGACCGGGCGCCGGGATCAGAAGCCGGAGAGCGTCCCGGAGCCGTGGAACACGATCAGCGTCTCGCGTCGGCTGCCGGGGCCGACCTGTTGATCGGCGACCACCGCGTGACCCGACAGGGTCCGCCCGTCGGCAGTACGGCCGGCCAGCTCACCGTCCTCGACCGTGGGGAACGCGCGGGTGAGCGCGCGCGCGGACCACTGCGGCTGGCCGAGACTGTCCTCCCAGCAGTCCACCGTGGCGCCGGGCAACGGAATGCCGTCGAAGGTCACGTCGAAGAGGGCGAAGCGCTGGTGTCTCCGGGTCACCACCTGACGGTACCACCCCACGGGGCGTCTCCCGCCCGACGCACGATGCGTCGTGTGCTCGCCGGGCGGACGCGCGGCCCTCAACCCGGGACGATGTGGGTCCCGGTCTCGCCGTGCACCGCCCGGAAGATGTTCTCCGGCGTCGTGATGATCGCATGCCTGCCGCCCGCTTCCAGGTACCGGATCACCGCCTGGATCTTGGGCGCCATCGACCCCTTGGCGAAGTGCGTGCCCTCGGCCAGGTACCGCCTGGCCTCGGACAGGGTCATGCGGTCGATCGACTGCTCTTCTGGCGTGCCGTAGTTGAGCGCGACCTTCTCGACCGCCGTCGAGATCAGGAACAGGTCCGCGTGGATGCTCTGGGCGAGCAGGCTGCTGGCGTAGTCCTTGTCGATCACCGCGGCGGTGCCGACGTACTCGCCGGCGCCCTTGTCGATGACCGGGATCCCGCCTCCGCCGACGCTGATGACCACCACCCCGGCGTTGATCAGCGCCCTGACCGTGTCGAGCTCAACGACCTCCTTGGGCATCGGGGAGGCGACCACGCGCCGCCAGCCCCGGCCGGCATCCTCGACCACGGTCCAGCCCATCGTCGCCTCACGCCGCTTGGCCTCGGCCTCGTCCATGAAGCCCCCGATGGGCTTGGTGGGGCTGCGGAAGGCGGGGTCGTCGCTGTCCACGAGGACCTGCGTGATGACCGTGGCGACGTTGGTGTGGATGCCGCGCATATACAGCCAGTTCTGGAGGGTCTGCTGGAGCGCGTAGCCGATCGCGCCCTGGCTGTCCGCGCCGCACACGTCAAGGGGGACCTCGTGCATGCCCTCGACCCTGTGGGCGATCTCGGAGCGGCGGAGGATGAAGCCCACCTGGGGCCCGTTGCCGTGGCCGATCGCGACCCGCCAGCCGGCCGCGATCATCTCGGCGATGTGGCCGGTGGTCTCCTTCGCCGCCAGGTACTGGTCCTCGACGGTCTGGTGCGCCTTGTCCTTGATCAGCGAGTTGCCGCCGATGGCGACCACGGCGGTCTTGCGTGCTGACCGTTGAGCCATGCGTGCGTTCCTCCGCGACCGCTCCGCCGGGGAGCGGCGATGGCTCCCATCATCGTCCGTTCGCGCGGTCGCGTTCGCGCCGTCGCGCTGCGCGACTGCCCTCGTTCAGCGGGGCAGGGGCTGGCCCGCGAGCTCGACGAGCTCGCCCAGGTCGGGCGGGAAGACGACCTCGGTCGTCGCGACGAGGTCCGACGCGGACCACCACCGGAGGCCGGCGGCCGCGTCCCGCTCCCCGTCGTGGCCTCGGCCCACCCCGACCCGCGCCGACGCGACCCGGCCCGCGACGTACCACTCGTCCTGCACGATCTCCCGGCCACGAAGGACGAACCGCACGCCCTCGCGGTGCCCGATGACACCCCCGAGCTCGATGTCGCGGATCCCCGTTTCCTCGCGCAGCTCGCGCGCCGCGGCCGCCTCGGCCGCCTCGCGTGGGCGGATCCCGCCCCCGGGGAGGTACCAGTAGCCCCGACCGTCCGGGTCCCGCGCGGCCTCCAGGCGGAACAGCAGCACCCGGCCTGCCGGGTCGAGGAGGACGATCCGCGCCGCCCGGCGCCGGGGCAGCCGCCACCTCACGCCGGGCCCTCCCTAGATGTCCAGCGTGGGGAGGCCGTGCTCGCGCAGGATCAGCACGATCTCGGTCCCGTGCTGGAGCTCGTGCTCGACGAGGTGCCACACGACCCAGGCGCGGCTGACCACGCGGCGCCTGGGTCGTACTCGCGTGCCAGAGCGCTACCTCACTCGGCGGCCGCCGCCCCAGCCGCCGCCACCAGCCGCGACACCACCGCCTGCGTCAGGACCCAGCCCTTGAGAGCGTCCTTCGGCAGCCGGATCCGGACCTGGTTGGAGGCGAACGTCATGTCGCCGGCCCGAACGCCCGGCAGCGGCGCGGTCCCCCCGGCCGAACCCGGCGAGAGCAGCTGCATCGCGGTCGCGCGTGAGAGCCTCGCCCCGAAGCGGACCACGAGCCACCCTTCCTCGCGCGCGAGCGACGCGACGCCCGCGCCCTCGGCCGCCAGCCGCAGCTCCGCCACCTCGACCAGGCGCAGGACCGGCGCGGGCATCGGGCCGTAGCGGTCCGTGACCTCCTGGCGGAACGCGGCCAGGTCCCCGGGGGTGCGCGCCCGCGCGAGCCGCCGGTAGAGCTCCAGCTTCTGCGCCGTCTCCGGGACGTACGTGTCCGGCAGGTGCGCGTCGACCGGCAGGTCCACCACCGCGTGCGGCACCTCGCGCACCGGCGTCCGCTCCTCGCGCCGCGCCTTCGCCTCCTCGACGGCCTCCGCGAGCAGCCGCGAGTACAGGTCGAAGCCCACCGACGCCATGAACCCGCTCTGCTCGCCGCCGAGGATGTTGCCGGCGCCGCGGATTTCGAGGTCGGCGAGCGCGATCTGGAAGCCGGCGCCCAGCTCGGACGCGTTGAAGATCGCCTGGAGCCGCTTGCGGGCCTCCTCGCTCATGCGCTCGCGCCGGCGGTAGAGGAGGTACGCGTACGCGCGCCGCGACGACCGCCCGACGCGCCCCCGCAGCTGGTAGAGCTGGGCGAGACCGAGCGTGTCCGCGCGGTCGATGATGATCGTGTTCGCGTTGGGGATGTCCAGGCCCGACTCGATGATCGTGGTGGAGACGAGGACGTCGGCCGCGCCATCGGCGAAGGTGAGCATGACCTTCTCGAGCGCGCCCTCGCCCATCTGCCCGTGCCCCACGACCATCCGCGCGCCGGGCAGGAGCCGGCGCAGCTGCTCGGCCTGCGCCTCGATCGTCTCGACCCGGTTGTGAACGTAGAACACCTGGCCGCCGCGGTCGAGCTCGCGCATCATCGCGTCGCGCACCAGGCCCGCGGACGCCTCCGCGACCCGCGTCTGGATCGGCAGGCGGTCCTCCGGCGGCGTCTCGATGACCGAGAGGTCCCGGATCCCGGCGAGCGCGAGGTTGAGCGTCCGCGGGATCGGGGTGGCGCTCAACGTCAGCACGTCCACCGCGGACCGGAGCTGCTTGAGCCGCTCCTTCGCCGCGACCCCGAACCGCTGCTCCTCGTCGACCACCACGAGGCCCAGGTCTTTGAACGCGACGTCCTTCGACAGCAGCCGGTGGGTCCCGATGACGATGTCCACGCCGCCCGCCGCCAGCCCCGCGACCGTGGCCTCCTGCTCCTTCGCGCCCACGAAGCGCGACAGCAGCCGCACCGTGATCGGGAACGCGGAGAACCGCTGGCCGAACGTCTTGAAGTGCTGCCCGGCGAGGACCGTCGTGGGCACCAGGACCGCGACCTGCTTGCCGTCCTGGGTCGCCTTGAACGCGGCCCGCAGCGCCACCTCGGTCTTGCCGTAGCCCACGTCGCCCACGACCAGGCGGTCCATGGGCTTGCGCGCCTCCATGTCGATCTTGACCTCGATGGCGGCCCGGAGCTGGTCCGGCGTCTCCTCGTACGGGAAGCTCGCCTCCATCTCGGCCTGCCAGGGGGTGTCGATGCCGAACGCGAAACCCTCGGCCGCCTCCCGCTTCGCGTAGAGCTTGAGCAGCTCCTCGGCGAGGTCGTTGACCGCTTTGCGGACCCGCTGCTTGGTGCGCAGCCAGTCGGTGCCGCCCAGGCGGCTGAGCTGCGGGTTCTCGCCCCCGCTGTACCGCGAGACGCGGTTGATCTGCTCGACCGGGACGAAGATCCGGTCCCCCGCCGCGAAGCTGAGCTCCAGGTAGTCGCGCTCCTGGCCGGGCTCGCCGCGCCGCAGCATCTGCTCGTAGCGGGCGATGCCGTGGTCGATGTGGACCACCATGTCCCCCGCCGTCAGGCGCTCGAGGATGTCGCGCGGGACCACGCGCCGCATCGCCTTCGGCCGCCGCACGCGGACGCTGCCGAAGAGCTCGCGGTCCGTGACCAGCGCCAGGCCGTCCGGGCCGCCCTCGAAACCGCCGTTGAGGCTCCGCTCCACCAGCGCGATGGCGCCCGGGGGCGGCGGCTCGCTGATCCGGCTCACGATGCCGACGGCGTGCCCGGCCTCGCCCAGCAGCTCCGCGAGGCGCGGCGCCTGGTCGCTCACGAGCACGACGCGGGCGCGCTCACCCAGCCAGTGCTCCACGCCATCGACCAGCCGCTCCGTCCGGCCCGGCGGCAGGACGGGCTCACGCCAGCCGAACAGGTCGCCCGACGTCAGGCCCTTCGACGCGAAGGCCATGCCCTGCGCGTCGGCCGCCTCGGACTGCCACGTCAGCTCGAGCGTCCGCGCCCCGTGCAGCCGCGCCTTCCAGTCCCGCGGCGGGAGGTAGCCCTGCGGCCAGTCCTTGGGCAGCTCGCCCGCCTCCACCAGCTCGGCGTGGCGCTCGTCCGCCTGGCGCCACAGGAACTCTGCCGCGTCGGCGAGGTCGCCCGGCTCGTCGAGGACGAACAGCGTGGCCGGGTCCAGATGGTCGAGGCCGGTCGAGGGGGCCAGCAGCCGCGACCAGACCTCCGCGGCGTCGCCGGCCGGCAGCGCGCGCCCGGCGACGACCGCCGCGGGCCGCTCCGGGGTGCCCTCACCGGCGAACCGTGCCAGGTCCAGCGCCAGCCGCTCGGGGAGCCGGGCCGCCAGCCGGCCCAGCCGGGCACGGATCTCGTCCGCGCCGCCCGGCGGGAGCAGGAACTCCGTGGCCGGCAGCAGCGTGAGCTCCTTCACGGGCTCCACGCTCCGCTGGTCCGTCGGGTCGAAGGCGCGCAGGGACTCGATCTCGTCACCGAAGAACTCGATCCGCACGGGGAGCGCCGCCGACGGCGGGAACACGTCCACGATGCCGCCACGCCGCGCGAACTCGCCGCGACCGGCGACCTCGAGCACCGGCGTGTAGCCCCGCTCGAACAACTCGCCCAGCAGCGCCTCGAGCCCGATCCTGGTCCCGGGCCTGAGGGTCCGCAGCTCGGCCGGCAGGTCCCCGGGGGCGATCGTCGCCTGGAGCAGCGCCTGGACGCTCGCGACCAGCACCCTCGCACGGCCCCCGCGCCACGCCGCCAGCGCCGCGACCCGCGCCGCCGTCTCGTCCGGGACGAGCTCCGAGCGCTCATAGGCGAGCGAGGTCCGAGGCTCAAGGACCGCGACGAGCGCCGGGTCGCCCAGCCACGCCCCCAGCTCCTCCGCCACGCGGTCCCCGATCTCCGCGTCGCGCGCGACCCAGCAGATCCGCTCCCCGCCCGCGACGAGCGCCAGGGCCGCCGCGAGATACGACTTGGCCCCGTGGGGGACCGCGGTCAGCCCCACGTGCCGGCCATGCATCGAGGGTGCCGCGATCGCGCCCAGCCGCTCCCGGAGCGTCGCGAAGGAGCCCGTGTCGTGGAGGAGCCGCGGTAGGGCCGCGAGGTCCGGCACCCGTCGTCCCGGCCCGCGCGTCGTCCCGGCCCGGTCCGCCGATCGCGCGGCGGTGCCCGAGACCGCACGCGCGGCCCGCCGTGCCTTGGCGGCCTGGGGCGCCCCCTCCGGCCGCGCCGCCGGGTCCAGCAGCTCCACCTCGGCCTCGGCGGACGCACCGTCGAGGTCCACCTGCGCCTCGGTGATCTCCGCCGCCGCGCGCCGCTCGGCCCAGTCGCGGGCGACCTTGTCCGCGACGTTCCGCTGGCGGGTCGTCCGGCCGCGGAACCGGTCGCCGCTGGTCACCGGCGGCCCTTCCCGCCCTCGCCGTTGGCGTGCCCGTCGTCGTCGTGCCCGCCGAGGATCCGGCGCCAGCCCGTCTTCGTCCGGCGCACGCCGGAGTCATCGGCCGGCCCGCCGACCTCGCCGGGCTTGGGGCCCTCCTCGGCGGCCGCGGGCGCCTGCATCTCGAACGCGTTGAACCGGTTCGCGGCCTTCGAGGTGCCCTCGCGCGCCCAGGCCTCCACCGCGTCCGCGGCGGCGTCGAGCAGGATCGGCAGCCGGAGGCGCTCGTCGGGCGCGAACTTGCTGAGCACGTGGTCGACCGCCCCGCGCCCAGGTTCCCCGATGCCCACCCGGAGCCGCGCGTACTTCTCCGTGCCCAGCTCGTCGATGATCGAGCGCAGCCCGTTGTGCCCGCCGTGCGAACCGGACTCGCGGAACCGCAGCTTGCCGAACGGGAGCGCGAAGTCGTCCGCGATCACGAGCATCTCCAGGAGCGGCACCCGGTTGGTGGCGAGCAGCTTGCGCACCGGGACGCCCGACTCGTTCATGTACATCTGGGGCTTCGCGAGGATCAGCTCCAGGCCCTTGGTGCGCAGCTCGATCACCGAGGACGCGTCGCGCTGCCGCCCACGCCCGGACCGCCCGTGCCGGTCCGCGAGCCGGTCGAGCACCATCCAGCCGATGTTGTGGCGCGTCTCCGCGTACTGGTTGCCCGGGTTCCCCAGGCCCACGACGAGCTTCACGAGCCGCTCAAGACCTCCTGCGCGCACGGCGAACGGCCCCGGGACGAGGTCCGGCGGGGCTTGCTGCCATGGTACCGCGACCCCGCGACCCCGCCCGGGGCGCGCCAGTCACGGGCCGCCGGGACCGCGCGTCACAGTGCCGGCCGCCACCACGGGACTCCGCACCCGGCGCGGCCGCAGGGACGGGATGGGTGGGGTGATGACCAGGCAGGCAACGTCGCACGGGGCAACCTTCCGCGACACGCGACCGGGGACGCGACGAGTGCTCGCCATGCTCGCCGCCACGCTGGTCCTGGTGACCGGCTGCGCCTCTCCCGTTCCGAGCGCCACGCCCCTCGCCACCACGACACCGTACCCCTCCGGGCCCGCCGCCCAGTCGACGGCGCCGTCGATCCCCTCGACGCAGCGGGGCTCCACGAATCCGGGTGCGGGCGGGACCTGGGCGAGGATCGCCGTCGCCGAGGCGCCGGCACGTCCGACCCACTCGACACGCTGTACGCGGCGCTCGGCGACGGCGTCGTCCTCGAGGTGGCCTCTCACCGCATCGCGGCCGCCGACAAGGGCGAGGGTGGGGGCGACACGACCGGCGGCGGGGGCGGAGACGCCCGCGGTGACTTCCGGGACTGGCTGCTCGGCCGCCTGATCACCACGGACGCCAGCGGCACGGGCACGGTCGACGTCCCGCTCTCCGACGACCTCACGTCGTGGCGGGTGAGCGCCGCGGCCGTTGACGGCCGGCTCGATGCCGGCTCGGGTGAGACGTCGGTCGCGGTCTCGCTCCCGTTCTTCGCCGAGGCCACGGTCGCGCCCGAGTACCTCGTCGCCGACCGTCCCGTCATCCGGGTCCGTGGCTTCGGCGCCGGGCTCCCGGCGGGGACCGCGGTGACGTTCACCGTGAGCTCGCCGACCCTGCCGATGTCGCCGGTGACGGTGACGGCCCCGGCCTTCGGCGCCGCCGAGGTCCCGCTGGCCGGGCTCACGGTCGGGACCCACACCCTGCGCATCGAGGCGACCGCGACCACGACCGCCGGGGCCACCGTCAGCGATGCCCTGGAACGCACGTTCCGGGTCGTCGCGACGCGGGCGACCCGGCTGGACGCCACCTGGACCGCGGTCGAGGCGGGCACGAAGGTCTCCGTCGGGCCGGACGGGACGCGAATCGTTCTCGCCGACGC
This sequence comes from Candidatus Limnocylindrales bacterium, assembly GCA_038250545.1. GTDB lineage: Bacteria > Chloroflexota > Limnocylindria > Limnocylindrales > CSP1-4 > CAIXZV01. The sequence goes on from JBBSCF010000003.1 coordinate 78,913, forward strand.
CGGGCGCGGACGCGTGCTGCCGCTGCTCGGGGACCTCGCGTGGGGCGTCGGCCTGCGTGCCGACGTGCAGCTCGCTGCCGACGTCGCCAACCGGGTGCTCGCGGGCGCCTTCGCCCTCCAGCCGGAGCAGCCGATGGACGCCGGCGGGCTCGCCGCGTACATGGTCAACGACGGCTGGCTGAGCCTCGTGCCCTACGGCGGCCCCGACCTCGACGTCACCGTTCTGGCCGCGCTCGCCGGCGACCCGCGGCTCGACGTCGCCAACACGGCAGCCTCGCTCCAGGAGATCGCCTACGCCTCCGACGAGGAGCGCGACCGCCGGATCCTGGCGCTCGCCGGGCTCGCCGCGCTGGGCCAGCCCGTGCTGGCGGACGTCACGGCGGCCGCCGCGCAGCGGGACCTGACGATCCCGGAGCGGATCTCGCTGGCCCTCGCGGCACTCGCGGCCGGCGACGAGGCCCTGGCCCGCTCGCTCGAGCACGGGGTCCTCAGGGACGCCGGCCTGCACCTCGCCCCGTGGACGCGCGTCGACGGGGCGAACCCAGACGAGGTCGCCGTCCGGACGGCCCGCCTGGCGATCGTGAGGGCCGCGCTCGGCGAGCCCGTGGCCGCCGAGATGGACGCCTGGCTCGAGGCCAACCCTCCACGCACGACCACCGTGAGCCTGGAGCGGGCCGTCGCCGCCAAGGGCTGGGCGTCGCGCCTCCCGGCCAGCACTGTCAAGGCCGCCGTGACCGTGGACGGGGCGCGGCGCGAGGTCACGATCGATCCCGGGAGCGCCGCCGAGCTCCAGCCGGCCGAGGGCCAGGCCCTGGATCGGTCGGTCACGCCGTCCGGGCGCGTCGGCGAGGCGGACACGGTGGTCGTCACCCTGCGCGTCACGCTCGGCCCGAAGGCCGGCGCCGCGTGCTGGCGAGTGGTGGACCTCGTGCCGTCCGGCCTCGCCCCGATCATGCCCGGCAACCGCATCGAGGCGTCGCAGGACGGGCGGGGGCAGCCGATCGGCGGGCAGGGACCCGACGACGTGACCGGCCAGCGCGTGTCGTTCTGCGTGGTGCGGGATCCGCGTCAGTCGGTCCAGGAGCTGCGGTACGTGGCTCGCGTCGTGAACCCTGGCAGCTACGCGTGGGAGCCAGCCATGCTCCAGTCGATGGCGGTGCCGGACCAGGGGCTGGCAACGCCCGCCGGCACGGTGCTCATCGCGGGCGGCGGCTGACGTCGAGGCGACACGCGTCCGGACGTGCCGCCGTCAACCCTCGAGCAGCCGCCGCTCCAGGGCCCACATCGCGGCCTCCTCGTCCGGCTCGGCGTGGTCCCAGCCGCAGACGTGGAGCGTGCCGTGGGTCACGAGCAGCCGGAGCTCGTCGCGGGCGTCCCAGCGCACGTCGCCGGTCTGGCCGCCGCGACCCTGCTCGGCCTGGTCCATCGCCCGCTCCACCGAGACGACGATGTCGCCGAGGTGCCGGCGGGCGCCCGGAGGGAGTGGAAACGGCGCATCGGGGCTGGCGTCGGCCGCGGCCTCGGCCCTGCCGGGGTGCGAGGGGTACTCCCCTGGGGCCAGCAACGGGAACGAGAGGACATCCGTGGGGCCGTCCTTGCCCATGTGTGCCGCGTTGAGCTCGGCAAGCTCCGCATCGTCCGAGAGGATCAGGCCCAGGCTCGCGGGCGCCGGCGCGCCGGCCGCGTCGAGCGCGGCCGCGGCCGCGCGTGCGAGAACCGTGGCCGCGAGGAGGCGCGGAACGCCGTCACGGCGCTCGACATCGATCCGCCATGGGCCAAGGTAGAGGCTGGGCACGCTACTCCTCCCCGGCGGCCCGGCGCGACTCCAGCTCCACGACCTTGTTCTGGGGGTACGCGACCCGCTGGTGGTACATGCCCAGGAGCTGGGCCACGAAGGCCTCGCGGATCTTCTCGATGTCGCGCAGCGTGAGGTCGCACTCGTCGAACTGGTCGTCGCCGATCCGCTCCTCGATGATCCGCGAGACCATCGCCCGGATGGCGGACTCGTCGCGGGACGAGAGCGAGCGCACGGACGCCTCCACCGAGTCCGCCAGCATGATGATCGCGGCCTCGCGCGACTGCGGCTTGGGGCCGCCGTGCCGGAACCGGCGGGCGTCGACCGCATCGGCGGCCTTGCGTCCCTCGGCCGTCTCGAGCCCGCCCAGGGGAGCTGCCGCCTGCTCCTTCGCCCGGGCATGGAAGTAGGACATGACGGCCGTGCCGTGGTGCTGCGGGATGAACGCGATCAGCGCCTTGGGCAGGCCGGACTTGTAGGCGATGTCGATGCCCGCGCTGACGTGGCTCTTGAGCAGCTGCGCGGACGTCGCTGGCTCGAGCTCGTCGTGGATGTTGTCGCCGCCCGCCTGGTTCTCGATGAAGGCCATGGGGTTCGAGAGCTTGCCGATGTCGTGGTAGTAGGCCGCCACGCGTGCCAGCAGCGCGTCCGCGCCGATGGACTCCGCCGCGCGCTCCGCGAGGTTCCCCACCATGAGGCTGTGGTGGTACGTGCCGGGCGTCTCGACGAGCAGTCGGCGCAGCAACGGCTGGGACGGGTTCGCGAGCTCCAGGAGCTGGAACACGGTCACGATGCCGAACACGGATCCGATGGCCGCGAACGAGCCCACGGCGGCCACCGTCGCGCCGCCGGCCGACACGACGGACGCGCCCAGCAGCTGCAGCATCCCCTGGATGTCCTGGTCGCCCAGCAGCGCGAACACCCCCACCGTCAGCGCCTGGATCACGAACACGCCGATGCCCGCCTGGACGAACACGACCAGCCGGTCGCCGCGCCGGACGCCGACGATGCCCGCGATGCCGCCGAGCATCGTGTAGGCCGCGAGCTCCAGGCCGGCCCCGTTGACGGCGGCGGCGAGGATGGCGATGAGGGCCGTCAGGACCATCGCGGCGCCGGCGTCGAGGAGCACCGTCACGAGCATGCCGATCGCCGCGAGGGGCAGCGCGTAGGGCAGCCAGGCGCGCCCCGCCGTCAGCTTCACGGCGAAGACGGCGACCAGCAGCAGGAGGGAGAGCAGCAGCAGGACGTTGTTGCGGTGCCAGAACTCGCGCCGGAACCGCCACGTCCACGTCAGCAGCAGCGCGATCACGAGGACCGACAAGACGACGAACCCGACGAGGCGCGCCACATCGAGCCCGCCCATGTTGAGGTTGAACTTCTGGATGGCCTCCCAGGCCACCGCGTCGACCCGGTCGCCGTTGCGGACGATCGTCTCGTTACGCTGCCACTCCTTGACGACGTCCTTGACCCCCTCGACGGCCCGGCTGCGCGCCTGGTCCGTGAGCTCGGCATCGAACGAGGAGTTGGGCACGACCAGGGGGCGGATGAGTGCCGCACCGAGCGCCGTCTCGGCGACCGTCAGGTCACCGGCGAAGCGACCCGCGACGCCATCGCGCATCGTGGACAGCTCGGTGTCCCGCAGCTCGGAGCGCTCGACGGTGTCCAGGACCCGCGCCGATTCGGAGCGCACGGCCTTCCAGCGCTCCGCGTCGAGCCCGACAAGCGTCTCGCGGACGCCCTTGTCGAGGTCGCCGGGAAGCACCTCGGCGAGGAGCGCGGCCCGGTCCTCGGCGGTCACGCCGTCGACGAAGGCCGCGTCGATCGGGCTGACCTTGCGGTCCAGCTCCCGCAGCTGCTGCGCGGCGACCGACACCCCCCGGGCGATCGTGAAGTCGTACTGGGGTTCGACGGCGTCCGCCGCCGCTTCCCGCTCGCGCTCGGTCAGGATGTCGCTCGTGTACTGCGCGGATCGCGGCGCCTGCACGTTCGCGGGTGCGGGCCTGCCCTCCTCGAGCAGCGTCTGGGCCGGCAGGAAGTCCACCCCGAGGATCGCGGACATCGCCGCGATCAGCAGCACGGATGCCAGGATCAAGCGCCCGGCATCGCGTCGGGTGAAGTGGTTCGCCTGGTCGGTCGCGCGGGCGAGCATCGGCGTGGTCCTCCTGCGGTGGAGATCAGTGCTCCGTATCGTGGACGGCGAGGTCCGCACGGGCGAGCGCCTGGGCGACGAGGCCCGAGGCCAGCTTCCCATCGGCGCGACCGCGGATCCGCGGGGACAGCCAGCCCATGACTTTGCCCAGGTCGCGGGCGGAGGCGGCGCCGGTCTCGGCCACGCCCTGGTCCACCAGCGCGCGCAGCTCGTCTTCGGTCAGCGCCTGTGGGAGGTAGTCGGCGAGGATGGCGATCTCCGCCTCCTCCTTCGCGACGAGGTCCTCGCGGCCACCCTTGCGGAAGGCCTCGACGCTTTCGCGGCGGGTCTTGGTCTCGCGCGTCACCACGGCGAGGACGTCGTCCTCGGACAGGGTGATCTTCTTCGCCTTCTCGATGTTGTAGATGGCGTTCTGGACCATGCGCAGGGTGTCGCGCCGCAGCGCGTCACCCGACCGCATCGCGGCGGTCGTGTCGTCATGGAGTCGTTCGCGAAGGGTCACCGGATGGCTCCTCGGGCGTCACGGCGTCGTCGTTGTGCCCCGACGTCGTGCCGTGCCCGCGAGCTGCGCCGATGGTGGGTTCCGGGACGGGTCCCCGGTTCGACGCGTCGGGATGGCCTTTGGGAACCGCGGCGGCGTCATCGTCATGCGACCCGCCGCGGCGCCCGGGAGGCTCAGCCCTGGCTCGCGCGCGCGTTCTTCTTGCGCTTCGCTTCCTTGCGCTTCCGCTTCACCGACGGCTTCTCGTAGTGCTCACGACGACGAGCTTCCGCGAGGATCCCGCTCTGCTGGATCTTCTTGTTGAAGCGACGGAGGGCGCTCTCGAACGTCTCGTTCTCACCCACTCGGACTTCGGCCAAACCCGGTTCACCTCCTCGGGCAGGAGTCTCGTACCCGCCCTCCGCGCGCGATGCCCGACGGCGCAGGGGGCGTCCCGGCAGCCGGACGTGCACGCACGCCAAGCCAGCCGGCAGGCCGCCGGAGTGTACGCGGGGACCGTGGGAGGGTCAAACGTGCGGGCGCCGCCCGGGGGTTCTCTGACTGTATGGCCGTTGTGCGAACGACCGGCGGTTCGGGGGCATGTGCTCGCGCGCCGAACCGCGCGCCGATCGGGAGAAACCGGCGACAATCAACGTCACATGACCCTTCCCGCCAACGACGAACCGCGACCGCCCACCGCGCCCTTCGACGCCCCGACGATCCTCGCCCTGTCGGCCGCCCATCTCGTCCACGATTCCTACCCGGCGTTCGTGGGCGTGCTGCTGCCCCTGCTGATCCCCAAGCTCGGGATCAGCCTCGCCGTCGCCGGGCTCCTGGCCGCCTCGTTCCGGGTGGCGACGGCCGTCCAGCCGATCCTGGGGCACGTCGCGGATCGGGCCGACACCCGGTACTGGATCATCCTCGCCCCGGCTGCGACCGCGATCGCCGTCGGCCTGCTCGGCCTTGCGCCGGGGGTCGGGATCGCCGCGCTGCTCCTGGTGCTCGCCGGTGTCAGCTCGTCCATCTTCCATCCGGCCGCGGCCGCGCTCGTCACCCGCTCATCCGGGACGCAGTGGGGTCGCGGGACGTCCATCTTCATGGCGGGCGGCGAGTCGGGCCGGGCCATCGGTCCGGTGCTGATCGCCACGGTGCTGTCGGTCGTCGGGCTCGGCTGGAGCTGGATCGCGGTCGTGCCGGGGGTCGCCGCCTCGGGGCTCCTGTACCTGCGCCTGGCCAACCGCCCGAAGCTCCACGCACGCCACCCCACGGGCTCGATCCGGGCCGCCCTGCGCTCGGCGCGCCGTGGCTTCCTGCTCCTGGCCGGCGCGAGCGCCATGCAGTCGATGGCGACGGTCGGCCTCCTCGTGTTCATCCCGACGTACCTCACCCAGGCCGGGGCGGGTCTGGTGCTCGCGGGCGCGGCCGTGACGGCGTTCGAGGTCGGGGGCGCGCTCGGGGCCTTCGTCGGGGGCACGCTGTCCGATCGCATCGGTCGGCGGCGGATGCTCGCCATCGCGGCCGGCGTGGGCCCCCCGCTCCTGATCCTCGCGCTCGCACTTCCGGTCGGGCCGCTGATGCTCGTGCCGCTGGCCCTGGCGGGGGTCGTGCTGCTGAGCGCGGGGCCCGTCCAGCTGGTGCTGATGCAGGAGCTGATGCCCGACAACCGGGGAGCCGCCGTCGGGCTCAGCATCTTCGCGATCACGATGGCGAGCGCCGTCGGCACGGTCGTGGTCGGAGCCGTCGGGCAGGTCATCGGCCTCCAGACCGCCCTGATCCTGGCCGCGAGCGTAGCCCTGCTCGCCCTGCCGTTCATCGCCCTCCTGCCCGAGACGCGCCACGTCAGCGTTCGGGCGTCCTCCTAGCCTCGCGGCGGCCGCCCGAACGGACGGCGGGCCCGGAACGGGGGCCGTGCGCCACGGGCCGGGTCAACGGTCTGATGCCCGAACGATCCGCCCGGGCCATGCCACATCTGTCCCCTCTCCGGCCGTCCTGCCGGACGTTCGCCCCGCTCCACGCGCTGGAACGTTTGCCCACCGGACCGGTGATCCCCCGGTGGCGCATGATGGCAGAGTCAGCCTTCGTGGGGGAGATGCCAGTGCCTGGACGGCGAGCCCTGGTTCGGAGTCTGGTCGCGAGCCTGTCGGCTGCGGCGCTGCTGGTCACCGCATGCGGGCCGACGCCGTCCGCGGCGCCATCGGTCGCCGTGGCACCAGCGGTCACAGCCTCCGCGCCGGCTGCCGGGAGCGACGCCCAGCCCGCGGACGAGGCCATCGCGTACGCGATCAGCCAGCGCAGGCAGTTCGGGCTGCGATCGGACGAAGCGTGGGTCCGCCAGGTTGCCGTGGACCCGCGAGCCCGCACGCAGCTGCTGGACTTCCCGATGCTTCCGGAGGAGGAGGCCGAGTTCCAGGCGCGCCAGACGGACTTCGAGACCATCGCCGCAGCCGTCAACGCCTACGCGGCCGACAAGGCGGACGAGTTCGGCGGTGTGTGGATCGACCAGGAACGGCACACGGTCGTGGCGGCCTGGACGCGGAACCCGGACCTGCATCGGCTCGCGATCCTCGCGCAGATCCGCGGCCCCGGCCCGCTGGAGGTGCGCCTCGTCCGATATACGGAACTGGAGCTCAACACCCTGACGGACCGCCTCTTCGCGGATCGCGATTGGTACGCGACGATCGACGCCACGCCGATGTCCGGAGGCGCCTTCATCATGGACAACCGGGTGGAGCTGCAGATCTCGAGCGCCAACCCCCAGGCCCCGGCGCTGATCGCCGCCCACTTCGGCGTTCCACCCGACATGCTCGGGATCACCTCGGACGGGACGGGGATCCAGCTCGAGGAGCGCGGGACGGTCGACCTGGCGATCGTGACGGCCGACGGGAAGGCGCCCGGCAAGAACGATCTCGACGTCACCTGGAGCCCGGACCGCCCGGACGGCCGCGACTGCGGCAACATGACGGGAATCATCGTCCCGCCGGACGGCGCCCTCTCGATCCCCTGCGCGCCCGGCGGGTGGACGTTCACGATCCAGACCCGCGCCGGCGACGCGTGGACCCCCGTCGGCACCGGCCACGTCGTCGTGCCGTCCGGCAAGACGGTCGAGCTGCGGATCACCCTGGACCCCGGAGCCCGCCCGAACCCCTGACCCGTCGCCGTGAACGAATCGCCACCCCGCCGCCATCAGGTAGGGCATGGTTGCGGAGGACACCCGGGTGGCAGCTGGAGGGGTCACGGCCTTGGCCGATGCGGAGGAGCGGGATCGGAGCCTGTCTGCCGACGAGGTCTTCGCGTCGCTGACGCGCCGCCAGGTGGATGCGGCGTTCCGGCTCGCCTGGGTCATCCTGGGCGACGCGGGCGATGCCGAGGACGCCGCGCAGGACGCGTTCGCGACGGCCTGGCGCAAGCGGTCGGGGCTGCGTGACGTCACCAAGTTCGAGCCCTGGTTCCAGCGGGTGCTGGTCAACACCTGTCGCGAGCGCCGACGAGTCGGTGCAGGTGGGACTCCGCGCCGAGGTCGGCGTCGCGCTCGCGGGACTCGACGCGGACCACCGGATCGTTGTCGTCCTCCGCTACTGGGCGGACCTCACGGTGGAGGAGATCGCCGACCGCGTCGGGATCCCCGCCGGGACCGTGAAATCGCGCCTCCACTATGCGATGCGGACGCTGCACACCGAGCTGGAGGACGTCCGATGACCGACGACGACCGCATGACCGACGACGAGCAGCGCCTCCGGGCGGATCTGCAGCGGACGCTGGTGCCGCCGGCGACCCCGGCGTCGCTGCGCTCGGCGGTGGACGCGATGGCGGAAGCGCACCTGGACGGACCGGCCCTGGCGCTGCGGTCCTGGTGGGAGGCCTTTGGGATGGGCGCACGGCGGCTCGGCCCCGCGGCGGGGGTACTCGCGGTGGTTGGCCTGGCGGTGGTCGGGGCCCTGATCCTCGGGGCGCGCGGGGACGGCGACGTGGCGGCCACACCGAACCCCACGCTGCCGGCGATGATCGGCCCAGCGCTCCCCTCGCCCGCCACGACACCGACGCGCCTGAGTGGGGCCGGGTGGATCGACGCGACCACCGTGGTGGCCGTGCTGTGGGACCGCCCTACGTTCCGGGTCTCCGAAGATGGCGGCCAGACCTGGTCCGAGGAGCGGGCCCTCCCTGATCACCCGACCGATCTCGGGTTCGACTTCACCGACGCGACCCACGGCTACTCCATGTGGACGGAGGGCGGCGCGGAGGAGGCGCAGGCGCTCGTCGTAGACCTCACCGATGACGGCGGACGGACCTGGCGCAAGGTGACTGCGGGCTCGCTGCCTGCATCCGTCGGGACAGACGCACTGGGCGACGTGCACTTCAGCGACGCCCGGCGCGGCGTGGCGCTGGGGACGCTGCGCGCCGTTGCGACCGAGGGCACAGGGTTCGGACGCGAGATCCGCTGTTCCGGCTGGTCCACCGACGACGGCGGCGCGACCTGGACGGACGTAGCCGGCGCTCCGTGCCTCTGGCTCGGGGTGTCGTGGCCCACGCCGACCCTCGGCTACCTGATCCTCCCAGACCGGGAGATCTGGGTCACGACCGACGGTGGGCGCACCTGGGGGCACGGCGAGCTGCCGGACCCAGGGGCGGGCGTCGAGATCTGGGCCAAAACCGGGGTCGTCACGCCCACCGGCTCCCTGCGGATCATCGGGGGCACGGTCCGGAGCGGGGGCGACGCCGAGCCGCCTCTCGTGGCCTGGGACAGTGGCGACGGCGGCGCCACGTGGCACGAGTCGCTGCGCAATGCCGAGGTCCGGATGACGGACGTCCAGCAGGTCACCGCGTTCGACGCGAACCACTGGCTCGCCACGGCCACCGACCACACGGCCCCCCTCGGCGGATCGGTCTTCCGGGAGACCTTCGACGGCGGCCGGACGTGGACGGACATGGGGACCGTGGACATCGAGACCGGTGGCGGGGTGTCCTGGGCGGACCGCCTGCACGGCACGATGCAGGGCAGCCGGATGCCGGCGAGCGGCAGCGGCCACGGCTACATCACGACCTGGCTGACCAACGACGGCGGCCGGACCTGGCACGAGGTCCCCTTCTGACCCGGCGGCCCTTCCCTCCGCGCGGTCCCACCCTATACGATCGGCGGGCCATGGAGACCCTGCTCAATCTCCTCGACGAGAGCGCCCGGCGGTACGGGGCCCGCAACGCGCTGGGCCTCCGCCGCGACGACGGCACGACCTACCACTGGAGCTACACGGAGGTCCGGCGCCGGAGCCGGCTCGCGGCGTGGCGCCTGCGCGCCCTTGGGCTACGGCCGGGCGACCGCGTCCTGACCTGGTCGCCGTCCACGCCGGCCCTGCCCGCGGCGTACTTCGGCTCGATGATCGCGCGGCTGATCTACGTCCCGCTCGACTCGCGGATGAGCACGGATGCCATCGCGAACATCATCAAGGTCTCGGGCGCGGTGCGCCTCCTCCTCGGGTCCGGCCGCGACGCGCCGGACCCGCGCGAGGTGGGTCTGGAGCGCTTCCCCACGACCATCGTCGACGACCTCTCAGCCGACCCGGACGACACGTTCCCGCCGGACTGGGAGGCGCAGGTCCAGGCGTGGGAGCGGCCGGGGCCGGACGAGACCTACCAGCTCGTCTTCACAAGCGGCACCACCGGCAGCCCCAAGGGCGTGATGCTCGCCCACGACAACTCGCTCGCGGGCGTCCTCTCGTTCCACGGGATCATCAAGCCGATGGAGCACCGCCTGGTCTCGCTGCTCCCCCTCTCGCACAGCCTGGAGCAGGCGGTGAGCCTGTTCTACGCGATGGACGTGGGCGCGGACATCCTGTACGTCCGGAGCCGGAACCCGCGGGTCATCTTCGACAGCCTGCGCGAGCACCGCGTCACGACGATGCTCCTCGTGCCCCAGGTCGTGGACCTGTTCTGGAGCGCCATCGAGCGCGAGGTGGAGAAGTCCGGGAAGACGGCCTCCTTCAACCGGCTGCGCGGCATCGCCCGCCGGCTCCCCTACGGCGCCCGTCGCCTGCTGTTCCGGAGCGTCCACGAGAAGCTGGGCGGCGGCCTGCGGCTGTTCGCCACCGCCGGCGCGTTCCTGCCGCCGGCGCTCCAGCAGGCCTGGGAGGACATGGGCGTCATCGTCCTCCAGGGGTACGGCGCCACCGAGACCGCCGCAGGGTCGTGCACCACGATGGACAGCCACCCACTGGGCTGCGTCGGCTGGCCACCCAAGCCGGTCGAGATGCGGATCGCGGACGACGGCGAGATCCAGTTCCGCGGCCCAACCCTGTTCAAGGGCTACTGGGACAACCCGGAGGCGACGGCCGCCGCCTACACCCCCGACGGCTGGTACCAGAGCGGCGACCTTGGCCAGCTCGACCCCCAGGGCCGCCTCCACCTGCACGGGCGCAAGAAGGACATCATCGTCCTGCCCAACGGCTTCAACGTGTACCCCGAGGACATCGAGAACGCGCTGCGCGTCGCCGGGATCCGCGACTCCGTCGCGGTGGAGACGCGGCCCGGACGGATCGAGGTCGTGGTCCTGGCACCCGGAACGCACGGGGATCCTGCCGATCGGCCTTCGATGTCGTCGATCGAGGGCGCCGCGCCGGACGACCTGCGCCGCGGGATCGAGACGGCCGTCAAGGCCGCCAATGCCAGCCTCGGGCCCAATCAGCAGATCGCGGGCTGGCGGCTCTGGCCGGAGGCGGACTTCCCGCGCACACACACGTTCAAGGTGAAGCGGGACCGGGTGCGGACGTGGGTGGCGGTCGACACGCCGCTGCCGGTCGACGCGGACGGCGCCCCCGTCTAGCGACCGGACGCGGCCGTCGCGCATGAGCGCGATCGCCTTCTCGACCCGGCGGGCCTTGGTGTCGGGGTTGTTCGTCCCCTCGACGCTGAGCGTGAGGACGCGCCTGTTGCTGTAGGAGAGGCCGTCGAAGAAGGACCTGGCGACCGGGTCGGCGTCGAGCGCCACCGCCAGCTCCGGCGGGACCTCCAGCTCGCGGGGCGCCGTGTCGAGCTCCAGGGTGACCTGGACCTCGTCGCCGGCCTTGAGGCCAGACGCCTCGCGGTGCTCGGCGTTGACGCCCACCCACCACTCGGCGCCCATCGGCGCCACGGTGGAGCGGTACGTGTAGCCGTCCAGCGTCACGACGCCCGCCGGGCGCTTGCTCCCGCCGAGGGCCTCGACGACCGCCTCGGGGACCCGGATCCCGCAGGCGGTCTTGCCGGTCTGGATGATCGTGGCTCGGAAGGTCTGGCTCATGGCCGCGAGTCTAGCGGCGGCTCGAGGCGGGTCGCGGTTACGGCCCGACCGGCGTCCCGACCGCCTCGAGGGCGGCAGCCATCTCGGCCAGCTTCGCGCCCGGCGCCGACTCAGCGGACCAGGGGAAGAAGACGAGCGTCGGGCCGACACGCCGCAGCACGAACTGCGTGTCGCGCGGGTACTGGATCGCGCCGACGCCGCTGCCGAGGTAGGCCGCGAAGTCCCGGCCGACGCGCTCCGCCTCGTTGGCGTCGGGCAGCTCGTAGATCACGACGTAGCCGCCCTGTGGATCCTGCGGAAGCACGGCCTGCACGAGGCGTCGGGGAGCGTTGATCAGCTCCGGGCTCTCGCCGGGCCGGTACACGGTCTGCGGGTCGCGGACCTGGAACGCGGCCGCCTCCAGGGCGGAGGTGACCAGCCCATGGGTGACCTCGGCGGCCTGGCCCGTCGGGGCGATCGTCGGGGTTGCGACCCGGGCCCCGAGGCCGATGCCGAACACCTGGAGGGCGAGCAGGAGCACCGCCACCGCGAAGCTGCCGATGGCGATGATGGCGAACCACAGCGGCGCCCCGCCCCGCGCCCCGTCCGGGCCGGCCTTGGCTGTGGTCATCCGGGCGGCCAGGCCATCGCGCGCCCGCCGAGCAGGTGCACGTGGAGGTGGTGGACGCTCTGCCCCGCGTCCGGCCCGACGTTGGTGACGAGCCGCCAGCCGCCGTCGAGCCCATCGTCCGCGGCGATCCGGGCGGCCACCGCGAACAGGCGCGCGAGCATCGGTGCGTCGGCGTCGCCGAGCTCCGCGGCGGAGGCGACGTGAGCGACCGGGATCACCAGCGCGTGCGTGGGCGCCTGGGGGTTGATGTCGCGGATCGCGAACACGAGGTCGTCCTCGTGGATCTTCGGAACCGGGATCTCGCCGGAGGCCATCCGGCAGAACAGACAATCAGCGGGCATCGGTGACTCCGTACGACGTGTGACCGGCGCCGGCGAGGACCGGCAGCCCGGCGCGGAGCGCGCGCGGCGCGGGGTCGATCGAGCGGATCTCGCCCGTGACGCGTTCCGCGACCTCGTGGTCGACCGCGGTCCGGCGCACCGTCAGGATCGCATTCTCGAGGTCCCCGGGATCGCCGGCGCGCGGCGCCACCGCCACGAGGACGTGGTCCTCGGCGTGGCCCACCCAGCGACCATCCGGGAGGCGCGTCTCCACGAGGACGCGGGTTTCCGTCCCGAGGCCCTGTCTCGCCCACGCAACGCGCGCCTCGGCGGCAAGGGCGAGGAGCACGGCGGCACGCGCCTTCTTCGTCCGCTCCGGGACATGGCCCTCCATGCGCGTGGCGGGCGTCCCGGGACGGGCGCTGTAGCGGAAGACGTGGAGCCCCGCAGGGTCGAGGCCGCGGATGAAGGCGACCGACCGCTCGAAGGCGGCGTCATCCTCGGTCGGGAAGCCGGCGATGACATCCGCATGGACGGCGACGCCGGGAATCGCGGCGCGCACCCGCTCGACCATCCTTGCGTAGTCGTCCGCTGCGTACCGGCGGCCCATGCGCCGGAGCACGCCGTCGTCGCCGCTCTGGAGCGGGAGGTGGACGTGGGGCAGGGTCCGGGGCGCCCCGTCGGCCCAGGCCGCGAGCAGGTCCTCGTCCACGTGCTGGGGTTCGATGGAGCTGAGGCGGATCCGCTCCACGTCCGTCTCGGCGAGGATGCGGCGGACGAGGCCGGCGAGGGTCAGGGCGCTCGCCACGTGGCTGCCGCGGGCGCCGCGCTCGGACCAGCCGCCGTCGTAGGTGCCGATGTTGATGCCGGTCAGCACGATCTCGCGGTGGCCGGCGGTCAGCGCCCGGCGGACGTCCGCGAGGACGACGTCCGGCGTGAGGCTGCGCTCCCCGCCACGGGCCCGCGGGATGATGCAGTACGTGCAGTGGAACGAGCAGCCATCCTGGACCTTCACGAAGGCCCGGGTGCGCTCGACGGAGGCGCGCTCGTCGACCACGCCGTCCAGATCCGTGGCTGCCACCGCCTCCACGCCGGACAGCGTCGGCAGCGCGGCATCCAGCGGGGCGTGGGGCGTGTCGTCGGGCACATCGTCGATCCGCAGGAGGGCCTCGAGCTCCGCGAGGAACGCGGCCTTGTCCTCGTTGCCCACCAGGCGCGCGCCGGCATCGACCGCCGCGAACATCGCGGGATCCACCTGGACCGAACACCCGGTGACGACGACCTGCGCGTCCGGGTTGGCGCGCCGGGCGCGGCGCACGGCGGCGCGGGACTTGTCGTCCGCCGTGGAGGTCACGGTACAGGTGTTGACGAGGTAGAGGTCCGATGCGCGGCTGGCGTCGACCAGCGGGATGCCGGCCTCGCGCAGCAGTCGGGCGGCGGCCTCCATCTCGGACTGGTTGACCTTGCAGCCCAGGTTGACGATGGCGGCCGAGCGGGGGCGGGCAGGCACGACGGTCATGCGCTCACCACAGCACGGGCTTGGTCGACATGAGGAAGGCGATCAGCCCCACGGCCGTCGTGATGCCATAGGCGATGTAGCGCTGCCGTCGGGCGTTGGCGCGCCAGGCCTCGCGGTCCGCGTCGGTCTGGATCCGCTCGCGGCGGAGCAGGCGCCGCAGGCTGGGCCGCTGGACCGCGAACGCCACGACCGCCGTGACGGCATAGGTCGCAAGGGCGACGAGCAGCCACGGCTGCTCCAGCATGCGCGGGCCGAGGACGGCGACCATGGCCAGGCCGGTCAGGGCGAGACCCGTCCCGATGGCGATGGTCCCGTGGGCCTGGACCCAGAGCAGCACCCGCACGGCCCGGCCCGGCGCCGGAGCGTCGTAGCCGGTGTTGACGAGCCGGTTGCGGAGCGTGAAGGGCAGCAGCAGGCTCGGCACGAACAGGCCGATCGCGAGCGTGACGTGCGTCGCCAGGATGAGCGGGAAGAGCGAGGGCAGGTCGGGCATCCGGCCCGGATCGTAGCGCAGCGGAGCGGAAGGCCCTCACCCACGCCCCGGGGTGGTGGTCGCGACGCCCGCCTCGGGCCGATGGGTCCGGTTGCCCCGAGGTACCACCTGGATGCGTGCGTGATGCAACGCAGCGCCGTTCACGTCGCTTGCACCACGTCCAGGCGTGCATGCGGCAGCAGCGCCGCGCACGCGACGACGGCAGACGCGGGATCCTCGGGACGCGGGACCCAGACCCTCGGCTCAGGCCGGCCGACGGACCTCCAGCGCCACCCAGTCGCCCTCGGTCCAGCGCCGCGCGACGACCAGGTCGCGCGCCTCGAACGCGGCGACAACGTCCGCCTCGCGGTTCTCGAAGATCCCGGAGGCGAGGAGCGTGCCCCCGGGCCGCAGGTCCGCGATGAGCCCGTCGGCCAGGGTGATCAGCAGCGACGCGATCAGGTTGGCCAGCACGATGTCGAACGGCCCCTCGCCGCTGGGCGAGCTGCCCTCGCGAGCCCGGATGACGCGGGCGAGCCGGTTCCGGCGCGTGTTGGCCGCGGAGGCCTCCACGGCGATCGGGTCCACGTCCACCGCCAGCACCGATCGGGCGCCGAGCTTCGCGGCCGCGATCGCGAGGATGCCCGACCCGGACCCCACGTCCAGGATGCGGGCCGGTCCGCCATCCGCGGAGCCCGCGCCCAGGACGCCGCGGTCCGCGAGGGACTCGAGCGCAGCGAGGCAGAGCCGGGTCGTCGGGTGGAGACCCGTTCCGAAGGCCATCCCGGGATCGAGCGCGAGGACGATGTCGTCGGGCAGACGCCGGTGCCGACGCCAGGTGGGCCGGATCACGATCCGCCGCCCGATCCGCAGGACCGGGAAGTGGCGCTTCCAGGCGTTCGCCCAGTCCGCCTCGTGGATGACCTGCGCGGACAGGTCGCCGATGGGCCGCAGCCCGAACGCCTGCAGGTGCCCCAGCTCGCGCTCCGCCCGCGCGACGGCGGCGCGGACGGCGGCCGGGTCCAGGATCGGCAGGTGCGCTCGGACGAGCGCCGGCCGGGCGAGGTCCACCTTCGCCGCCAGCCCCTCTTCGACCAGCTCGAACGCCGGCTCCACGCTCGTGCCCCCGGGCGCGGCGCGTGCCAGGATCTCGCTCACGGCCTCGACGGCCTCGTGATCGGCGGCGACCGAGAGCTCCAGCCACGAGCCGGGTGTCGCGGCCTCGGACGCGAGGTCGATCCCTGCGAGCGGCCCCGAGCCGGACAAGGACGGCCCCGCCACCTAGAGGCCCAGCTTCTCGCGCAGCCCGGGCCCCGAGACGGACTCGCCGGCCTCCTTCGCGTACGCCTCGAGCAGCTCGCGCTGGCGCTTGGAGAGCTTGCTGGGGACGACGACGTTGGCGATCACATGGAGGTCGCCACGGACCGACTGGCGGCGCAGGTGCGGGACGCCGCGGCCCCGGAGCCTGATCTCCGTCCCCGGCTGCGTCCCGGGCTTGATCTCAACCTCGGTGTCCTCGCCGTCGACCGTGGGGACGTGCAGCTTCGTGCCCAGGGCGGCCTGGGCGATCGAGAGGTCGGCCTCGTAGAAGAGCTCCGTCCCCTCGCGCGTGAGCGCCGGGTGCTCGGCGACGTGGATCGCGACGTACAGGCTGCCCGGGGCACCACCACGCGGCCCTGTCTCGCCCTCGTTGGAGAGGCGGATCTGGTGACCCTCGTCGATCCCGGCGGGGATGGTGACGCGGAGGTTCCGGCGGCGCTCCGTGCGGCCCTCGCCATGGCAGGTGTCGCACGGGTTGTCGACGATCTTGCCCTCGCCGCGACAGCGGGGACACGGGGCCACGTTGACCATCTGGCCCAGCATCGTCTGACGAACCGACCGGATCTCACCACGGCCGTTGCACTGGGGGCACTGGACCGGCGCCGACCCCTGCTTGGCGCCGGAGCCACCGCAGGTGTCGCAGCGGCCCAGGACCGGGAACTCGATCTCCTTGTCGGCGCCAAGGACCGCCTCGTCGAAGCTGATCCGCAGGTCGTAGCGCAGGTCCGAGCCCTGGCTGGGGCGCGCGCGCCGCGCCTGGCCGCCCGTCGCGCCGCCGAAGAAGGCGTCGAAGATGTCCGAGAAGCCACCGAACCCGGCCGCCCCCCCGAACGGGTCCCCGCCGGCCGCCCCGCCGACGCCCGCGCGCCCGAACATGTCGTACGACCGGCGCCGCTCGGGGTCCGAGAGGACCTGGTAGGCCTCGTTGACCTCCTTGAACCGCTGCTGGGCCTCCGGCTTGGTGTTGACGTCCGGGTGCCACTGCTGGGCCAGCTTGCGGAACGCGCGCTTGATCGCGGCGTCGTCGGCTCCGCGCTCGACGCCCAGCACCTCGTAGAAGTCGCGCTCGGTGGTCATTGGGCTAGGGGAGTTTACGGGAACTTGCGGCGGGGGCCCGCCAGCGGGCGCCGACGCGACACGTCGGGCGCCGATGCGACACGCGCCGCTGCTCAGGCGCTCCTCCCTCCGTGACTCGCCTGGGTGTCATCCGGCGGGTCGTGGCGCAGAGCTCATGCTCCGATTCGACCGGATCGGGGTCCAGCTCCTCGACAGCAACCCGGAATCGACTCCCAGCCGGGTCAGGGCAGCGACACGCGCCGCCGCTCAGGCGCGGGGCGTGAGACCGGCCAGCGACATGGCGCGCGTGAACACGGCCTCCATCATCGGCTGGGTCAGGCGGCCCGTGAACGTGTTCTGCTGGCTGGGGTGGTAGGTCCCCACGAGCGAGTACGGGCCCACGACCGCCTCCGCGCCATGTCCGAAGCGTGGCTTCGGGCCCGGGGAGGCATGGCCCAGCGTCGCGAGCGAGCGGAGGGTCGCGTCCCAGCCGATGCCGCCGAGGGGGACGATGACCCTGAGCCCATCCAGCAGTGCCAGCTCGCGGACGAGGTACGGGCGGCAGGTGGCCTGCTCGGCGGGCGTCGGCCTGTTGGCCGGGGGCGCGCAGCGGACGGCGGCGACGACCCGGACGCCGAAGAGCTCCAGACCGTCGCTCCCGCGACGGCTGGTCGGCCGATCGGCGAGGCCGACGGCATGGAGCGTGCGCCACAGGAAGTCCCCGCTCGCGTCGCCCGTGAAGACCCGGCCCGTGCGGTTCGCGCCGTGGGCGGCCGGGGCGAGACCCACCAGGAGGATCCGCGCCCTCGGGTCACCGAACCCAGGCACGGCACGGGCCCAGTAGGTCTCGTCGCGGAAGCGGGCCACCTTGACGCGGGCCTGCTCCTCGCGCCAGGCGACGAGGCGCGAGCAGGCGACGCAGTCGCCGATCGAGGCGTCCAGGGTCGGCAGGTCCCGGGCCGCGCGCGCTGCGGCGACGGGATCGGTGATGGGCACAGCCAGATCGTAGCGGGCGTTCGGCGAACGGACCGCGTCTCCCGGCGGTTACTTGAGCAGCATCCGGTCCAGGCGCCGCCCGACCACGGCCAGGCCCACGAGCCCCATGGTCCCGAGGTACACGACGTGCCACAGGATCGACGGATCCACGCTGCCGATGATCAGCGACCGAATGAGATCGACCCCCTGCCACAGCGGCGTCAGCATGATCACGGCCCGCAGCGGCTCCGGGTAGGCGGAGAGCGGAAAGAACGTGCCGGAGAACAGGAACAGCGGCAGCACCACGAGGTTGATCAGGTCGAAGTCCTGCCAGCTGCGCATCCAGGTCGTGGCCGCCATCCCCACGGCCGCGAAGGCGAAGGCGAGCAGCGTGGCCGCCGGCACCGCGAGCAGGGCCCACGGCGAGCGGACGAGGCTCAGCACCAGGATCACCACGAGGAACCCCAGCGCGTAGAGCGTCGCCCGGATCACCGCCCAGCCGATCTCGCCCAGGGCCACGTCGCCCGGTGACATCGGGGTGGCGAGGACCGCGTCGTACGTCTTCTGGTAGTTGAGCTTGAAGAACACGTTGAACGTGGACTCCGCGATCGCCCCGTTCATCGACGCCGAGGCGAGCAGCGCGGGCGCCACGAACAGCGCGTACGGGATGAGCGCGCCGTCCGGGCCGGGGATGTCGCCCACCATGCCCCCGATCCCGAGGCCGATCGAGAGCAGGTAGAACAGCGGCTCGAAGAACCCCGACAGGATCAGCATCCAGCCGCTGCGGTAGACGAGGATGTTGCGCTCGATGAGCAGCCACGAACGGCGGCCTCCGAAGCCGAACGGGAGCACCCGGCCCGCCGCGACGAGGCCGCTCATACCTCGAGCCGCCTGCGGAACATGACGAACATCGCGACGACACCGGCGATCGCGCCGATCGCCAGGATCGCGACGTGCGCCAGGTGGAGGGCCGGGTTCTCGGCCACGGTCCCCAGGGTGAGCGACCGCGCGAGATCCACGCCGTGCCACAGCGGCAGCAGCCACGCGACGGGCTGGATGACCGCCGGCAGCTGGGAGATGGGGAAGAACGTGCCGGAGAACAGGAACAGCGGCGTGATCCCGAACCGCCAGATCGAGTTGAAGGCCGTCGTGTCCCGCTGCGTGGACATGAACGCGGCGATCGGGCCGGCGAAGGCGAGCGCCGTGAGGGTCCCGACCGGGATCGCGAGCAGGATGCCAGGCGTCGCGGCGGCACCGAACAGCACGACGACGATCGCGAAGATCGTCGCCACGAGCGTCGCCCGAGTGCCGATCCACAGGACCTGGCCGCAGGCGATCGCGAACGGCGTGAGTGGCGTGGCGACCATCGCGTGGAACCGTTTGACCCAGTGGAACCCGGCGAGGATCGGGAAGGTGGCCTCGAACACCGAGCCCTGCATGACCGTGGACACGAGCAGCGCGGGGGCGAGGAACTGGAGGTACGGCACGCCGCCCAGGGCCGTGCCGCCGGTCCCGCGATCCACATACGAGCCGAGCCCGATCCCCATCGCCACGAGGAACAGCACCGGCTGCGCGAAGTTGCCGAAGATGGACCCGCGCCAGGTCCGGACATAGAGCAGCCACTGGTGCTCGTAGGCGGCGGCGATCGCGCGCCGCGTGGAGATCGCCGGCGCCGCACCACCCCCACTGGGCGCCTCCGCGACGGCCATCAGTCCACCAGGGTCCGGCCCGTGAGCCGCAGGAAGACGTCCTCGAGGCTGCTCCGCCGGACCAGCACCGTCGCTGGGACCAGGCCGCGCTGGTGCGCGGCGACCGCGGCGGCCTCGCCATCGTCCGAGTAGACGAGCACGCGGTCCGGCAGCGTCTCGATCCGTTCGCCGAGGCCGTCGAGCTGCACGCCCAGCGTCTCCTGCACGCCGACCGGGAAGCGCAGCTCCGTCACCTCGCGGGTGGCGTAGCGCTCGATCAGCTGGCGCGGCGATCCCTCGGCGACGATCCTCGCCTTGTCCATGACCACGAGCCGGTCGCACAGCTGCTCCGCCTCGTCCATGTAGTGCGTGGTGAGGACGAGCGTCACGCCGCGCTGCTTGAGCCGGTACAGGCGCTCCCAGAGCAGGTGGCGGGCCTGCGGGTCCAGCCCCGTGGTCGGCTCGTCGAGGAGCAGGATCGACGGCTCGTTGATCAGGGCGCGGGCGATGGTGAGCCGGCGCTTCATGCCACCCGACAGCGGCTCCACCTTGTCGTTGGCGCGCTCCGCGAGCTGGGCGAACTCGAGCAGGTCGTTGGCGCGCTCCCGCGCCGGCGCCCGCGACAGCCCGAAGTACCGGCCGTAGATCACCAGGTTGTCCCGGACCGACAGCTCCGTGTCGAGCGTGTCCGACTGGGGCACGACGCCCAGGCGCCCGCGGATCTCCGGGCCGTGGTGGGCCGGGTCCAGGTCGAGGATCCGCAGCGTCCCGTCGCTGACCGGCGAGACGCACGCGATCATCCGCATGGTGCTGGTCTTGCCGGCGCCGTTCGGCCCGAGGAATCCGAAGCTCTCGCCGCGTGCGACATCGAAGTCGATGGCGTGGACCGCGGTAAACGTCCCGAACCGCTTGGTCAGCCCACGGGCATGGATGAGCGGCGCGGGCACGGTCTGCTGGGGCATGGGCGGCGCATGGTACCGCAGGGTCCCGGCCAGGGGCTGTCAGGCTTGCGGGGCAGGCACCCCGTCGATGGCCATGGCACGTACCCCGAGGGAGCTCGCGGCCCGCAGCTGATGGCGGTCCGTGCTGACCGACGCAGCGCCGCGTCGCGGCGCCGTTTCAGTCGGTGCCACTCGTCGCATGCGCCACGGCGTCGCCCGCGTGGACGATCTTGTCGAACTGGCGCCACATCACCGTGACCAGGATCGCCGAGCCCACGAACCCGAACCAGAACGGCGCCGTGATCCCATACTGGCGGGCGAGCAGGCCGCCGATCGGCGTGCCCACGATGATCCCCGCCATCGTCCCCACGTGGTAGACGCTCGTCACGCGCCCCAGCAGCGCGTCGGGCACCGCACGCTGGCGCACGGCGGTCGCCGTCGTCCCCCACACGAACGCGTGCATCCCGAACACGACGAAGGTCAGCAGCGCGACGGCCGGCAGCGTCGTGAGCGCGAGCACGAGGTGCGTCCCGGTCTCGATCAGCAGGCCGACGCGCATGATGTCGGCAAGCGAGAACCGCCGTTCGAGCCGCCCGTACGCGGCCGTGCCGATCAACCCGCCGACCGCCATCGCCGTCGTGAGCAGCCCGAAGCCCAGCTCGTCCATCCGCAGACGCTCCTGCGCGTACAGCACGAGCACGGACCACGCGGCGCCGAACGTGACGTTGAACGCGATGATCGTGAGCGCGAGCGTCCGCATCGGCGGGTGCGCGACGAGCCAGCGGAATCCCCCCGCGAGGTCCCGGCGCCACGATCGGCCCGCCTCGCCCTCACCGTCACCGGTCGCGTTCGCCGGCGCCGGGTTGAGGCGCACGCGCAGGATGATCAGCGCCCCCAGGGCGAAGCACGCGGCATCGGTGGCGAACGGCAAGGCCATCCCGACCGCGAACAGGAACGCGCCGATGGGCGGGGCGACGAGCTGGTTCGTCAGCAGCACGCCGCCCGTGATCCGCGCGTTCGCGATGCCCAGGTCCTCCCGCCGCACGATCCGGGGGAGCAGGCTCTGGCCGCCGATGTCGGCGAAGGTCTCGGCCGTGCCCAGCGCGAACAGCGCGCCGAGGACGACCCGGATGTCGATGGCGTCCGTGACGATCGTGCTCGCGAGGACGCCCAGGACCAGGGCCCGGACGAGGTTGACGGCCGCCATGAGCCGGATCCGGTCGACCCGGTCCGCGACGACGCCCGCGGCGAAGCCGAACAGCAGGACCGGCAGGGTCTGGGCCAGCACCGCCATCGAGACGAGGAGCGGGTCGCGCGTCTGCGAGGCGACCAGCAGCGGGCCGGCGGCAAGCGCGATGCCGTCGCCGATGTTGTTGACGAGGGTGACGCCGTACAGCCAGCGGAAGGAGCGGCTCAGGCGCGCGGGCGCGGCAGCCTCGATGAGGGCGGCGAGGGGGTTGGCCACGGGCGGAGGATAGCGGCCGTGGCGGCGGTGGCGGGGCCGTCGGGGCGCCAATGGCTCGGGCGGCGGGCCCCGGGACGGGCGCCGCGCTACCGCTCCGGGACGGTGCCCTCGTGCAGCGTGACGATCCCGCCGGTCAGGCCCTGCCACGTCACGTCGACCAGGCCCGCCTCGCCCATGATCTCGGCGATCCGCTCCGGGGCCGGGTAGGCCTGGACGCTCTTGACCAGGTAGCCGTACGCGGCACCCTGTCCGGCCACCCTGCCGATGACCGGGACGATGCGGTCGAACCACCAGCGCATGAACCGGGCCAGGCGGGACGTCGGGCGGGCGATCTCCAGGCACAGCACCTTGCCGCCGGGCCGGACGGAACGCGCCATCTCGGCGAAGCCGCGCCGGTAGTCGGGCAGGTTGCGCATGCCGAAGGCGATCGTCGCGGCGTCGAAGGACGCGTCCTCGGTCGGGAGATCGAGCGCGTCGCCGACGACGTAGGAGAGGCCCTGGCGACCCGCGTACCGGTCCTGCGCGACGGCCGTCATCCCCGGCGAGAGGTCCACGCCGAGGACCCGGCCGAAGGGCTGGACGCGCGCGTGGAGGTCCGCCGCCACCTTGCCGGTCCCAGACGCGACGTCGAGCGCCGAGCCGCCCGGCCGGAGACCCGCATGGTCCACGAGCCGCTTCCGCCAGCGCGGCTCCTGGAACCCGCTGATGAGCAGGTTCATGAGGTCGTAGCGCGGCGCGATCCGGTCGAACATGACCTGGACCTCGGGCTGGGCGGCGGCGTTGCCCGCCCCGGTCGAGGCACCGGAGGGCGTGTGGTCGGGCGGCAGGTCGGCGGTCACTGCGGTGGGCTCCAGGCAGGCTCGGACGGCGGGGGCGACGGCGCCGGGCTGCGTGATCGGCGAGGTGTGCGCCAGGCCGTCGAGGGTACCCCGGCGGGCGCCGGGGATGCGCGCCGCGAGGGCGTCGGCGAGGGGCGCGTAGAACGCGTCGCTGGCGCCGCCGGTCAGGATGGTGACGGGGGCGGTGATGCGGCCGAGGCCGTCGGGGTCGAGACCCGTCAGGCCGGCGTCGGCGAGCGCCCCGTCGCCCTCCCCCTCCAGGAACGCGCGGGCGCGGCCCGGGAGGCGGTCCCAGGCGGCGTCCCCGGCGACGGCCCGGAGGAAGGTCTCGGCCGCCGCGGCGGGTCCGCGTTCCGCGTGGGCGGCGGCGGTGTCCGCGGCGACACGGCGGAACCAGCGGATGCCCGCCTCGTCGGCAAGGAGCCCGTATGGCGGCTCGTACGCGACCACGGCCCGGACGCGCTCCGGGCGGCGCGCGGCAGTCTCGATGGCGAGCACGCCCCCGAAGCTCACGCCCACCAGGTCGGCACGGTCGATGCCGCGGGCGTCGAGATAGGCCACGAGATCGTCGACGTGCACCGCGACGTCGAGAGGCCGCGGCGTCCCGAGGCGGCTCGAGCCGCTGCCGCGGCGGTCCAGCGCGTGGACCGTGATGTCGCCCGGCTCCGCGAGCGCCGCGGCGAGGCGGTCCAGCTGCGCGGCCGTTGACAGCGTGCCGTGGAGGAGGACGATCGCCCGGGACCCGTCGCCGGTGACCCGCCAGCCGATCGCGTCACCGCCGGGGCGGGCCAGCTCGCCCGCGCGCTCCCCCGCGAGCAGCGCACGGACGGTCTCGCGCCGCAGCTTGCCGCCGCCGGTCCGCGGCAGCTCGTCGAGGCGGACGAACGCGACCGGGATCTTGAACCCCGCCAGCGACGCCCGGGCGTGGGCGGCGAGGACCGGGGCGCCGGGATCCGCGGCGCCCTCGCGCAGGACCACGGCGGCCACCGGGACGTGGCCGAGGACGGGATCCGGGCGCCCGACGACCGCGGCCTCGGCGACGGCCGGGTGGGCCTCGAGGACAGCCTCGACCTCCGCCGGGTTCACGTTCTCGCCGCCCCGGACGATCCGGTCCACCCGGCGGTCCACGACCCACAGGCGGCCCGCGGCGTCGATCCGCCCGAGGTCCCCGGTGCGGACCGGCTCGTCGGCCGGCGCCGGGACGATGGGGCCCGCTCCCCGGTCGCCGGTCACGTAGCCCGAGAACCGCGAAGGGGCCCGGAGCACGATCTCCCCCACCCCGTCGGGGCCCGCGTCGGCGATCGCCAGGTTGACCCCGGGGAGCGGGCGGCCCGCGGAACCCGGCCGGTCCCAGGCCTCCCCGGTTGCCAGGGCCGTGGCCCCTGATGCGGTCTCGGACAGACCGTAGGTGGGAACGACCGGCCAGCCGGCCCGCAACGCGCGGGTGACGAGCGCCGGCGGGATGGGACCCCCGCCCAGGAGGACCGCCCGGAGCGACGGTGGTGGTGCGCCGCGTGCCTCGTCCAGCGCACGGGCGAGCTGCGCCGGAACCAGCGAGACATGGCTGGCGGCCGGGGTCCCGTGGAGCGCCGCGAGCAGCAGCAGTGGGTCGCCGGGCGGCACGATCCGTACCGGGACCCGGGCGAGGATCGCCCGCCACAGGATCCCCAGCCCCGCGACGTGCGCGGGCCCGAGCGGCATCGCCCAGCCGGTCGCCGGGGGGAGCGCCGCGGTCCAGGCGTCGGCGCTGGCGGCCATCGCCCGGGACGAGAGGATGACCCCCTTCGGGTCGCCCGTGGTGCCGGACGTGAGCACGATGACGGCCGGCGCCTCCGGGTCGCGCTCCGGGGGCTCGACGGGCTCCACGGCGGGGGTGACGTCCGCCACCCGCAGGACGAGGGACGGGGCCAGGACCGCGAGGGCGGACGCCGTCTCGCGCGCGGTGAGGCCGCCCGGGACCAGCGCCGCCACGGCCCCGGCACGCAGGACGCCGAGCAGCCCCGCCAGATCCCCGGCTCCCGATGGCCCGACCAGCGCCACGCGCTCCCCGGGCAGGATTCCGGCCCCGGCGAGCGACGCGGCCACGGACGATGCCAGCCCGTCCAACTCGGTCCAGGTCAGCGTCCGGCCGGCCTCGACCAGCGCGACCTCGCCACCGGCCTCGACGGCGTGACGGGCCAGGAGGCGGTCCGCGAACCAGGTCACGCGTCGTGCGCCTCGTGCGGCTCGGCCGTCCCCACGTCGCGGTATCGCTCCAGGGCCGCCTCGTCCACCGCCACGCCGAGCCCGCCGCTCCCCGGGCCCCCGGGCGCCCGCATCCGCCCGCCGTCGATGGCGAACGGCGCCACGAGCAGGTCGTCGACGAGCAGGCCCGCGGTCGACAGCCCATGGTCTCGGTCCGCCGCGGGCCACCCGTCCACGTCCGGGAGCGCGGCCGCGCAGGCGAGCGCGACCGCCAGCCCGACACCCGTCTCGAACAGCGAGCTCACCACCACCGGGACCCCGCGTGCCGCGGCCAGGCTGGCGATCTCCTCGACGACGACCGGCCCCCCGACACGCCCCGGCTTGACCACCAGGACATCCGCCGCGCGCGCGTCGAGGAGCGCCCGGGCGGCCGCGGCGGACGTGACGCCCTCGTCGGCGGCGACCGGGACGCCCACCCGCGCGCGCAGCACCGCGGCATCGCCCGTCGCCAGGGGGTCCAGCGGCTGCTCCACGTACTGCAGCCCGAACCCCGAGAGCGTGCGCAGCCGCTCGACCGCCGTGTCGAGGTCCCACGTCCCGTTGACGTCCAGCCGCAGCGCGACGGCGTCCCCGACCGCGGCTCGGACCGCGGCCAGCCGCTCGACCAGCGACCCGGTCGTGTCGGAGGCGCTCGCCTTGAGCTTGAGCGTCCGGAACCCGGCCGCCACCGCGCGTCCCGAGGCCTCGACCGCCGCCGCCGTGTCCCCGGCCGCGATCGTCGCGTTCACCCCGGCCTCGGGCAGGCCCGCGGCCCGTGCCTCGGGACGCTGCGCCAGCGCATCGAGCCGGGCGCCGTCGAACGCGGCCCGGAACGCCCGGCCCGCGGCACCCGCCCGCCCGACCAGGGCCGGGGACGGCGGCAGGCCCGCCCGCACCAGCTCGGCGAACAGGGCCTCGAGGACCGGGGCGTCCTCGCCGTCCTCCAGCACGGCCTCGCCCCAGCCGGTCCGGCCGTCCTCGTGGGTGAGGCGGAGCAGCCAGGACTCGCGCGCCGCCCAGGTCCCGGCCGCGGTCTCGAACGGCGCGCGGAACGGGACCCGGACGCGGTGGACCTGCACGCCCGGCATCAGGACGGCCCGCCACGCGCCACGCCCGACAGCGCGAGGCCCAGCGCGAACAGGAGGCCGTGCCAGAGCGCGAGGCGGGCCGTTCCCTTGAGCACGAGGTTCAGCTCCCGCGGCTCGACGAAGTCGCGGACGGTCGCCAGCAGCGGCCGGCTCATCGGCAGCGTAAGCAGAGGCAGCAGCAGCCCCAGGGTCCCGAGCCAGACCGCGCCCGACGGGGCGAGGCCATCGGCGAACGCGACGAACAGGATCACCGGCACCGCGTACGCGATGCCCAGCAGTGCCCCGTACTCCCCCTGCGTCCGCCGCTTGCCGAGCACCACGGCGAGCGTGCGCTTGCCCGCGGCCGTGTCGGTGGGGATGTCCCGCAGGTTGTTGACGACGAGGATCGCGGTGATCAGGGCGCCCGGCGGAACCGCGGCCACGACGAACCACGCGTCGAACCGCAGGGTCTGCAGGTACGCCGTCCCGGCGACGGCCACGAGGCCGAAGAACAGGAACACGAAGACCTCGCCCAGCGCGCGATAGCCGTACGGGAACGGTCCGCCCGTATACGCGAGGGCCGCGACGACCGCGAGCACGCCCAGCGCGAGCAGGACCCACCCGCCGACCCACACGAGATACAGCCCCGCGATGCCGGCGAGCCCGATGGTGATCGCGATCGCGACCTCGAGCTGCCGCTCGGTCACGAGCCCGGACGCCGCCACGCGGAGGGGGCCCTGCCGGTCGGGCGTGTCCGCGCCGCGCCGGTGGTCCGAGAGGTCGTTGGCGAAGTTGGCCACGACCTGCAGGAGCAGGGCGACGAGGACGCAGCCGATGGCGGTGTCCACCCGGAACGGCGCGCCCACGGCGAGACCCGTGCCGAGACCCACCAGCACGCCGGCGACGGCCGCCGGCAGGGTGTGGGGCCGGGCCGCGAGGACCCAGATCCGGAGCGCGGACGGCCGCGCCGGTGCCGCCGAGGGAACCGTCATCAGGGCCGCCGCGGGTACTTGCGGTAGTCCGCGGGACGCTTCTCGAGGAACGCCGTCGAGCCCTCGTGCGCCTCGTCCGTCGTGTAGTAGAGACCCGTGGCGTTGCCCGCGAACTCCTGGAGCCCGGCCAGGCCGTCGGTGGCGACGAGGAACGCGGACTTGAGGAACCGGATCGCCGTCGGGCTCATGTCCAGGATCTCGTTCGCCCACTGCACGCCCTCGGCCTCGAGGTCCGCCAGCGGCACGACCTTGTTGACGAGGTGCATCTCCAGCGCCTCGGCCGCGCCGTACTGGCGACAGAGGAACCAGATCTCCTTGGCCTTCTTGTCACCGACCAGCCTCGCCAGGAGGCCGACCCCGAAGCCGGCGTCGAACGAGCCGACCTTCGGGCCCACCTGGCCGAAGATCGCGTTCTCGGAGGCGATCGACATGTCGCACACGATGTGGAGGACGTGACCGCCCCCGATCGCATACCCGTTGACGAGCGCGATCACCGGGACGGGCAGGCTCCGGATCTGACGCTGGAGGTCCAGGACGTTGAGCCGCGCGACACCGTCCGTGTCGATGTAGCCGCCGGAGTGGCTCTTGTACGTCTGGTCGCCGCCCGAGCAGAAGGCCTTGTCGCCCTCGCCGGTGAGCAGGACGCAGCCGATGCTCGCGTCGTCGCGGATCCGGGCGAAGGCGTCGATGAGCTCGCGCACGGTCTGCGGCCGGAAGGCATTGCGGACCTCGGGGCGGTTGATCGTGACCCTGGCGATCCCGGTCCCGGAGTGCTCGTAGCGGATGTCCTTGTAGTCGACGACGGGCGTCCACGTGACGGGCGATGTCATGCGGCGGGAACCTCCTGCAGGAAGTCGGTGACGAGGCGGCGGAAGGCGAGCGGGCGTTCGAGGTGGGGGGTGTGGCCGACGCCGTCGAGCAGCGCGAGGCGGGCGCCGGGGATGCCCTGCGCCACGGTCTCTGCACGCGGGCGGCCGATGGGGTCGAGGGTGCCGGCGACGACGAGCGTGGACGCGGTCACGGCGGCGAGCCGGGCGTGGAGCGGCTCCATCGCCCCCTGGCCGGCACCGCGGAGGCTCGCGGCGAGGCCGCGGGGATCGCTCGCCAGGCGGATGGCGCGCTGGCGGGCGACGAGCCCGGGCGCGAGGGCGGCGTGGGTCGCGAAGACGGGGCTCCGTTCCCAGGTCGTGACGAAGCCCGCGATCCCGTCGCGCTCGAGGCGCTCGGCGAGGGCCTCGTCCGCTGTGCGGCGCCGCGCGCGCTCCGCGGGGTCATCGATCCCGGCCGAGGGGCTCTCGAGGGCGAGCCTGTCGACGGCCGACGGATGCGCGACGGCGAGGCGGAGCGCGATCCGGGCACCGAGCGAGTAGCCCAGGACGTGGGCGGGGCGCGCGTCCAGCGCCGCCAGGATCGCGTCGAGATCGTCGGCGGTGCGCTCCAGGCGCATCCGCGCCGGGTCCGCGCTCCAGCCGGAGCGGCCGTGCCCGGGCAGGTCCACCGTGATGACCCGGAACCGGCGGACGAGGGCGGCGGCATGGGCGCCCCAGGAGGTGCCGCGGCCGGTGAAGCCGTGCAGCAGGAGCAGCGGCCGACCCGCGCCGCGCGTGCGGACCTCCCAGCGCAGGCCGTCGAGCACGATCGCGCTCACGCGGACTCCGCGAGCGCTGCGAGCTCGCGCGCGACGGCCGCCGCCACGTCCCGATGCAGCTCCACGTTCCGCGCCCGTTCGGTTCGCAGCTCCAGGACGCGCACCCCCGGCCGGTCGACGGAGTCGCGGACTGCGGCGTCCAGCTCCACGGCACCGGCCACGAGCCGGTGCTCCCCGCCCAGCGCCGTCACGATCGGGCCCACGTCGATCCCGTGCGGGGTCCCGAACAGCTCCTCGTAGTGCTCTGGCAGGCCGGTCCCGGGAACCGCGGCCGCCGGCTGCGCCTGGGGCAGGAACGAGAAGATGCCGCCCCCGTCGTTGTTGACGAGGACGATCGTCGCGGACAGGCCATGGAGCCGCGCCGCCACGATGGCGTTGAGGTCGTGGAGGAAGGCGATGTCCCCGACGACGAGGGCGACGGGTCCACCCGCCACGGCCGCCGAGCCGAGCGCGGTTGACACGACGCCGTCGATGCCGTTCGCGCCCCGGTTCGCGCAGACGGTGATGGCGCGCTCGGTCGACGGGAGCCAGGCATCCATGTCCCGGACCGGCATGGAGCTCGAGGCCCACAGGACCGCGCCGTCCGGGAGCGCGTCGGCGAGGATCGGCCATGGCGAGCCCTCGAAGGGTTCGGCGAGCGAGCCCAGCCACCGGGTCATCGTCGCGTCCGCGACGCGGTCGGCGGCGAGCCAGTCGGCGGTCCACGCGTCATGCGGCGTCGCCCGCACGGCGGCGCGCCCGGCCAGCGACCGTGCGGTCGCGGCGGCGTCCGCGTGGACGCGGGTCGCGGGCACCAACGCCGCCTCGCGCCAGCCGGCGTCCCCGTCGAGGATCAGCAGCTCGGGGCGGACGCGGGCGAGCAGCTCGGTCATGGGCTTGGAAGTGGGCATCGCGCCCGTCCGCAGGACGAGGTCCGGCAGGTGCGCGTCCAGCCACGGACCCTGACGCGCGAGCTGGTCCCCGCGCGTCACGACGAGCGAGCGGTCGTGGGGCCCGGTGCGCAGCCCCGACAGCGGGTCGGCGAGGATCGGGCATCCGGTGGCGCGCGCCAGCTCAGCGAGGGCGGCGGGAAGCGCCGGATCGGCATCCGGGCCCGCGATGATGAGGCCGCGGCGAGCCCCGGCGAGGCGCGCGGCCAGAGCGTCGAGGGTGGTGTCGTCGAGGGTGCGGCGGCCCCGGATCACGGCCGCGAAGGTCCCGGGCACGCCGTCGCGATCAGCCGCATCGGCGCCGGCGTCGGCCCCGGCGGCCCCGGCGGCCCCGGCGGCCGCGGCTTCGAGCGGCGCCAGCGGCCCGTCCGGCAGGAGCGGCTCCCGGAACGGGACGTTGACCTGCACGGGGCCCGCGGGCCCCTCGGCCGCGACCGCCACGGCCCGTCCCGCGACCCAGCGCCAGTGCGCGAGCGTTGTCGGCGCACCGTCCAGCAGCGGCAGCTCCGTGAACCACTTCGCGGCCCGCCCGTAGAGGTGGTCCTGGTCGATCGCCTGGGGCGCCCCGCGATCGCGCAGCTCCGCGGGTCGATCCGACGTGAGGACGACGAGCGGCACCCGCGAGAGCGAGGCCTCCACCACGGCCGGCGCGAACTCCACCACGGCCGTCCCCGATGTCGCGAGCAGCGCCACCGGCCGGCCCGAGGTCCGTGCCATGCCCAGGGCGAAGAACCCCGCGGCCCGCTCGTCGTACAGGACCCGCACGCGCAGCCCGGGCGCGGCCCGCAGGGCGAGGGCGAGCGGCGTCGAGCGCGACCCCGGGCACACGATCGCGTCGCGTACGCCGGCCGCGACCAGCTCGCCGACGAACGCCCGCAGGCCTGCCGCGTCGCTCACCGCTGGTCCTCCGGGATCCCCAGCGCGGAGATCACGGCCCGCAGCTTGATCCGCGACTCCTCCCACTCGAGGTCCGGGTCGGAGTCCGCCACGATCCCGCAGCCGGCGAAGAGCGTCGCGTGGGTCCGGTCCACGACCCCGCACCGGAGCGCGACGCACAGCTCGCCGTCGCCGTCCGCGCCCAACCAGCCCACGGGACCCGCGTACCAGCCGCGGTCGAAGCCCTCGTGCTCGTCGAGGAGCGCCAGCGCCACGTCGCGCGGCTCGCCGCCCACCGCGGGCGTGGGATGGAGGCGCCCGCCAAGGGCGAGGAGCCCGTTCCCGTCCGGCACCGTGCCCGCGATCTCGGTGACCAGGTGCTGGACGAAGCGCAGCGTCATCACGCCGGGTTCCGGCGCCACGGTCAGCGACTCCGCCACCGGCGCCAGGAGCTCGCGGATGGACGACACGACGATCGCGTGCTCCTCACGATCCTTCTCGGACGCGAGGAGGGCCCTGCCGAGCCGTTCGTCCTCGGCCGCGTCGGCGCCGCGACGGATGGTGCCCGCGACGGCCACGGTG
The DNA here is from genome assembly GCA_038250545.1 of Candidatus Limnocylindrales bacterium. GTDB lineage: Bacteria > Chloroflexota > Limnocylindria > Limnocylindrales > CSP1-4 > CAIXZV01. The sequence goes on from JBBSCF010000003.1 coordinate 110,127, forward strand.
CGGAACGTCCGGCCCTCGGTGCGGACGAGGCGCTCCGGGGTGGCCCCGAGGAACGTCCGGCCGCCGCGTCGGAAGGCATAGGTCGTGCTCTCGGGGGCGCTCGCCGCGAGGCGGCGGAGCGCGTTGGGGATGTCGAGCTCCACGGGCGAGCGGAGGCCCACACGACGGGCGAGGACCACCTTGTCGATGCGCCCGCGACCGACCGCGCCCGAGAACATGCCGACGAGCCGGCACCAGTGGTCGTGCGTCGGCTGCTCGTCGATGGTCGCCAGCGGGGCGAAGACCGGCATCGCGACCATGCCGTTGGGGTTCGGCGCCAGGGCCCTCGCCCGGACGGCGAGACGCTCCCAGCGGCGCTCGAGGCCGCGGACCTGCGCGCCGCTCACGGGGCCCGGCAGGGATCCGGTGAGCCAGGCGCCGTCCGGCGTGACGGCGAGCAGGAGCCCGGGCAGGACGAGCGAGCTGGCCCCGAACGGCCCCCACGGGTCGTCGTCCGCGGCCGGTGCCCGCCCGGTGAACCCGAGCCCGCCGACCAGCACCGGACCGGTGCCGCGCGCCGTCGCGCCGCCCCGGTCCAGGCGCGCTCCCGCCAGGACGGCCCGCCAGGCCGCCTCGGCCTCGCGAAACCGGTCCGGGCCCGCAGGCTCGGCCGCCCACGCACGCCCGATCCCCACGAACGCCGTCCCCTCGGACGGCCGCAGCCAGAGGGCGGTCTCGAGGTCGGCCTCCAGGGCGGCGGCCACGAGCGAGATCGGGTCGAGACCCTGGGCCGGCACGGTCGCGGAGACCAGCGACGCGCCGTCGGCCGAGCCGCCGTCGAGCAGCGCCGCGAGGCGCTCGCCCAGGCCCGCCGCCTCGTCCTCTGGGAACGGCGGCCGCGCGCCGCCGCGCGCGGCACGACCCACGGCCGTCACGGGACCGGCTCCGGGAAGTCCCAGCCCGCGGTCGGCACCGGGACCTCGCCGATCCGTTCGGCGGGGACCCCGGCGCTCCGGAGCAGCGCCGTCCGGAGCGCGGGGTAGGCGTCCTCGAGCCGGCCGGGCTGGTCGGCCAGCAGCCAGCGGCCCACCACCTCGTTGAGCGCCCCGAACCAGGCGATGCTCGTGATCCGGGTGTCCATCGGCGGAGCGGCGCCCGCGGCCACGGCCTCGTCGAGATAGCCCTGGATCAGCCGCGCGAAGCGCTCGTGGAGGGCGTTCGCCTGCGACTGGAAGACGCGCCCGGCGCCCACGGTATCGAGGAACAGCAGCCGGGCCATCGTGCGGTGACCGGCGAACACCGCCAGCACCGTCCGGATGGCGGCCTCGGCGCGGGCGACTGGCTCCGTCTCCAGGGCCACCTCCCGCTCCACCTTCGCGACGAGCTTGTCGGCCGTGGTGGTCATCAGCTCGCGGAAGATGGCCTCCTTGGTGGGGAAGTGGAAGTAGATGCCGCCCTTGGACGTCTCCGCGGCACCGGCGATGTCGTCGACCGCAGTCTCACGGTAGCCGCGGGTGGCGAAGGTGTGGAACGCCGCGTCCAGGATCCGCTCGCGGCGGCTCCGGCTCTGCTCGGCGGGATCGGGCCTGGCCATGGCGTCGTCGTCTCATCCCTCACCGACCGACCGGTCGGTCGGTTCGCTGCGGGCATCCTACCGCGCGCGGGGCGTACCCGGTGTGGCGCCTGCCTGCTAGTCGCCGAGGGCCTCGAGCCGGTCGTCTCGTCCGATCAGGATCAGCTCGTCATCGGCGCGGATCGCCTCGTCGCGGTGGGGGTTGAGGCGGACACCGAGTGGAACATGCCGTGCCACGCGGCCAGCGCGGGATCGCGGTAGCGCGGGTGGCGCCCCTGCCGCATCGCCATCGGCGGAGTCTACCGGTGTACGGAGGCCGCCCGTGCGTGGAGGCGCGGCGTGGGCGGCTGGCGACGTGGGCCCGCCCTCAAAGCGCTGGAGCGGCGGATCAGGCGCGCTGGTAGGCGACCGCGACGCCGCCCAGCATCTGCTCCAGGCCCTGGAGGCACTCCAGCTGCGTGGCGTCGAGAGGGGCCGGGCGCAGGCCCACGCGCGTGGCGCTGTCCGGACGAGCCTCCGCGCTCCCGTAGACGAGCACGACGTCGGCTCCGAGCGTCCGCTCGGCCTCGACGACCAGGCCCAGGCCGCGCTCGTCGAGCGACGCCCATATCGAGATCTGTTCCGGCATCTGTCCTCCTCGGCTGTCTCGCCGCCATCCTAGTCCCGGGGCGCAAGCGCGAGCGCCGAGCCGACGACGGACGCGCAACGGCCCGCCGGTGTGCACCGCGCGGGCCGTGGCTGAACGTGTGGTCCGGGCATGCGCCCGCGGAGGCTAGACCTCCTTGAACTCGCCCTCGACCGTCTCGTCGCCGGCGCCGCCATCGGCGCCGGCGCCGCCATCGGCACCCGCACTCGTGCCATCGCCCTCGCCGCCGGCGGCCTGCTCCTCGGCCGCGGACGCCTGGTAGGCGGCCGCCGACACGCGGTTGAGCGTCTCCATGACGGTCGTCATGCCCGCCTGGATCAGCGCCGTGTCGGTGCCCTTGAGGGCCTCGCGCAGCGCGGAGACCTGCGTCTCCACCGTGCCGCGGTCCTCGCCGGACACCTTGTCGCCGAGGTCCTTGAGCGTCCGCTCGGCCTGGTAGCCCAGCTGCTCGGCCTGGTTGCGCAGCTCGACCTCCTCGCGGCGCTTCTTGTCCTCGTCCGCGTGGCTCTCGGCCTCGCGGACCATCTTGTCCACGTCGTCCTTGCTGAGCATGGACGAGGCGGTGATGCGGACCTGCTGCTCCTTGCCCGTGGCCCGGTCCTTCGCCCTGACGTCGAGGATGCCGTTCGCGTCGATGTCGAACGTGACCTCGACCTGCGGGATGCCGCGCGGCGCCGGCGGGATGCCGTCGAGGATGAAGCGGCCGAGGGTCTTGTTGTCGGTCGCGAAGTCGCGCTCGCCCTGGAGCACGTGGATCTCGACCTGGCTCTGGTTGTCCGACGCGGTGCTGAACACCTGCGACTTGGACGTCGGGATCGTGGTGTTGCGGTCGATGAGGCGGGTCATGACGCCGCCCAGGGTCTCGATGCCCAGGGACAGCGGCGTGACGTCGAGGAGGAGGACGTCCTTGACCTCGCCGCCCAGCACGCCGGCCTGGATCGCGGCGCCGATGGCCACGACCTCGTCCGGGTTGACGCCGCGGTGCGGCTCCTTGCCGAACACGGCCTTCACGGCCTCCTGGACGGCCGGCATGCGGGTCATGCCGCCGACGAGGATGACCTCGTCGATCTCGGAGGGCATGAGGCCCGCGTCCTTGAGGGCCGCGATGACCGGGTTCTTCGTCTTCTCGATGAGATCGGCGACGAGCGACTCGAGCTTCGCCCGGCTGAGCGAGATCACGAGGTGCTTGGGACCGGTCGCGTCCGCCGTGATGTACGGCAGGTTGATCTCGGTCGTCGCCGTCGAGGACAGTTCGATCTTCGCCTTCTCGGCCGCCTCCTTGAGGCGCTGCAGGGCCTGCTGGTCCTTGCCCAGGTCCATGCCCTGGTCCTTCTTGAACTCGGCCAGCAGCCAGTCGATGACGCGCTGGTCGAAGTCGTCGCCGCCGAGGTGCGTGTCGCCGTTGGTCGCCTTGACCTCGAAGACGCCCTCGCCCAGCTCCAGGATCGAGATGTCGAACGTGCCGCCACCCAGGTCGTAGACCGCGACCTTCTCGTCGTGCTTCTTGTCGAGGCCGTACGCGAGCGCCGACGCCGTGGGCTCGTTGATGATCCGCTTGACCTCGAGGCCCGCGATGCGGCCGGCGTCCTTGGTCGCCTGGCGCTGCGTGTCGTCGAAGTAGGCCGGGACCGTGATCACGGCCTCGGTCACCTTCTCGCCGAGGTAGGCCTCCGCGTCCGCCTTGAGCTTCTGGAGGACCATCGCGCTGATCTCGGGCGGCGTGTAGTGGCCGCTCTCGCCGACGGCGACCCGGATGCCGTCGCTCTTGGGATCCTTCTCCACGGTGTACGGGACGAAGCCCTTGGAGCGCTGCACCTCCGGGTCGTCCCAGCGGCGGCCCATGAAGCGCTTGATCGAGTAGACGGTGTTGGTGGGGTTGGTGACCGCCTGGCGCTTGGCCAGCTGGCCCACGACGCGCTCGCCGGTCTTCGGGAAGCCGACGACGGACGGGACCGTGCGGTTGCCCTCGGAGCTCGGGATGACGGTGGGCTCGCCGCCCTCCATCACGGCGACGACGCTGTTGGTCGTCCCGAGGTCGATGCCGATGATCTTGCCCATTCTGGGGTGTCTCCTGGTCGCTGTTGGGTCGGGTCGAAATGGGATCCGGTGGTTGGTGGTCTAGTTGACGGGACCGGAGGGGTCGCCGGTGGCCGCGACGGCGACGAGCGCCGGCCGGATGACCCGGTCGCGGAGCCGGTAGCCGCGGCGGACCTCCTCGACGATCTGGCCCTCGGCGAGCCCGGTGCCCGGGACGCTGACGATGGCCTCGTGGTCCCGGGGATCGAACGGGGTACCGGGCGACGCGTCGAGCTGGGTCACGCCCTCGCTCTCGAGCAGCAGCCGGAGCTTGCGGTCGATAGCGGCGATCCCCTCCACCCAGGCGTCGCCCTCGAGCTCGGCCGGGCGGGTCTCGATGGCCCGGTCGAAGTCGTCCGCGAGGTTGAGGACCTTGGTGATCAGGTCCACGCCCGCGAGGCCCAGGTCGCGCTGGCGCTCCTCGGCCGTGCGCCGCTTGAAGTTCGTGAACTCGGCGCGCTCGCGCTGGAGCAGGCCGACGTACTCGTCGACCTTGGCGACGAGCTCGTCGCGCTCCGCGGTCATGGTGTCGAGCTGCTCGGTGAGGGCTGCGGGCGAGGTATCGAGCTCCTCGATGCGCTCCTCGGCGCGGGTCTTGCGGTTCATGGGTCTCCGGGATCCGGGGGTGGTGTGGTCAGGCATAGAGGTGGTCGATGAGCTCGTTCATGAGCCCGGACACGAAGCGAACCGTGCCGATGGCCTGCGGGTAGGCCATGCGGGTGGGGCCCAGGACGCCGACGACGCCGACGGCCCGGCCGGGGCGCCCGTACGGAGCGAGGACGAGGGACACGTCGGCCATCTCCTCGGCCGGGTTCTCGGAGCCGATGAAGACGCAGATGCGGCCGGAGCCGGCGACGCCGCCGATCAGCTCCGCGAGGTAGGCGCGGTTCTCCAGGGCGGCGAACACGCGTCGGAGCTTCTCGCTCTGGGCGAACTCCGGCGCGGCCATCACGTTGAGCAGGCCGTCGCTGAACAGCTCCTCGATCGCGGCGCCGTCGAACTCCTGGAGCGCACGGACCACGCGCTCACCGACCTTGCGCGGCAGGGCCGTCGCCGGGTCCTCGTCATCGAGAGCGGCGAGGATCATCTCCGCCTCGTGCCCCGTCCGGCCGTCGAGCACCTCGTTGAGGCGGTTCGCGACCGCCGAGAGCTCGTCCTGCTCGGTCGCGTGGTCCAGCGTGACCAGGACCTGCTTGAGGGCCCCCTCGCGGAGGACCAGGATGAGGCTGGCGAGCCGGTCGCTGATGGACACGAGGTCCAGGCGGCGCAGGTGCGCGGCGCTGGGCTTGGCCGGCGTGGCCAGGCCGGCGGCGCGCGTCACGGAGGCGAGCGTCGTCGCGGCGAGGCGGAACCAGTGCTCGCTCGCGTACTCCACCTGCCCGAACTGGTGGCGGATCATCAGCTGCTCGACCGGGGGCAGCGGCACGGAGTCCACGATGGACTCGACGTAGTAGCGGTAGCCCTGCTCCGTGGGGACGCGGCCCGCGCTCGTGTGCGGGTGCATCAGGAGACCGGCGGCCTCGAGCTCCGCGAGCACGGCGCGGACGGTGGCGCTGGACACGCCGAGGCGGTACCGCTCCACGAGGGCGTGACTGCCCACGGGGGCTGCGCTGGTGACGTATTCCTCGATGACGGCCCGAAGGATCGCCTGGGAGCGAAGATCAAGGGGGCCGCTGGAGCGACGCGCGCGACGCACCATGGGGCTCTCCTGGGTTGGTTAGCACTCGCACCATGAGAGTGCTAACGGCGTTGCTGGCAGTCTACCAATCGCCCGTCGGGGGTGTCAACGATGGGCCGAGGCTAGCCCGCAGCGACCGCGATGCTCGAGAGGACCATCACGATCGCCACCGGCAGCCACAGACGACGCTCGACCGGGCTCCTGCTGGCGGCGTTCATCGCCGCGCTGGCAAGCGAGACCACGACCGGCACCCAGGCGAGCCACGGCAGGACCGCCGTCCACCCCAGGGCCAGGACGCCCGCGCGGTCCAGTGCAACAAGCGCCAGGAGCACCAGCAGGACCGCCTGGACCACGGCGCCGGCGCGCATCGCGGGCGGGAACCGGCCGGGGAAGCGGCCGCCCATGGCGTAGGCGCCCCACGGTGCCCCAACGGCGAGGGCGAGCTGGAACCCCACGACGACGAGCGTCGCCAGTGCGTAGATGACCGCGGCACCCGGCCCCATCGACCGGGCGTCCTATCCCTGCGGGAGCAGCGCGGCGAACCGCGCCCGGGACTCGGCCGCGGACCGGTCGCCCAGCGCCGCCTGCGCCAGGGCCCGCAGGTCGGCTGAGTCGGCCGAGCGGATCGCCCTCCGCACCGCCGGCAGCGAGGCTGCCCCCATCGAGAGCTGCCGCACACCCAGGCCCACGAGCACGAGGGCCGCCGCCGGGTCGCCGCCCATCTCGCCGCAGACCGAGAGCGAGATCCCGGCCCGCGCGGCGCTCTCCGCGGACATCGCGATCAGCCGCAGGACGGCCGGGTGCATCGCGTCGCGGTAGCGTTCCAGCGCGGGGTTGCCGCGGTCCACCGCGAGCGCGTACTGGGTCAGGTCGTTCGTCCCGAGGCTGGCGAACCGCACGTCGCCGAACCACGAATCCGCGGACAGGATCGCGGACGGGATCTCGAGCATCACGCCGAGGTCCAGGTCGCCGTGCGCGATGCCCTCGGCCGTCAGCCCGTCCCGTGCCCGCGCCGCCAACTCCAGCAGGAGCGACGCGTCACCGCCGTCGGCGACCATCGGCGCCATGACCTTGACCGGGCCCGCGGTGGCGGCCCGGTAGCAGGCCCGCAGCTGCGTCACGAAGAGCTCCGGCCGATCCCAGGCGAGGCGCAGCGCGCGCACCCCCAGGAACGGGTTGTCCTCCGCCGGCATCGGCAGGTACGGAATGGGCTTGTCGCCACCGATGTCCAGGAGCCGGATCGTGACCGGGTCGCCGCCGAACGCCTCGACCGCCTCGCGGTACGCCGCGGCCTGCTCGTCCTCGGACGGCGGGGTCGCGCGCTCCAGGAACAGGAACTCGGTCCGGAACAGGCCCACCCCGCGGGCCCCCAGCGCGCGGGCCGGAGCCGCCTCGCCGGGCGTGCCGATGTTCGCGAGCAGCGTGACCTCCACCCCGTCCCGTGTCACGGCCGGCAGCGAGGCCTCCTCGAGGTCGGCCGCCCGAGACCGGGCGAACTGCGCCGCCCGTGCGTCCAGGTCCGCGACGGTCGCGGTATCTGGCGCGATCCAGACCTCGCCCGTCGCCCCGTCCAGCGCCAGCCCCACGTCCGGACCCGCGGCCTCGAGCGCGGCGAGGATCCCGCGCGTCCCCACAACCGCGGGGATCCCGTACGCCCGCGCCAGAATCGCCGCGTGGGCTGTCGGCGAGCCCGCCTCCAGCACGATGCCCAGGATGTGCTCGCGCGGCAGCGTGGCGGTGAGCGACGGCGAGAGGTCGTCGGCGATCACCACGGCGGCCGAGGGCAGCAGCGATTCCTCCGCCGGCAGCCCCGCCAGGATGCGCGCGATCCGGTCGGCGACATCCACCACGTCGGCGGCGCGCGCGGCCAGGATCTCGTCGTCGAGCGAGGCCAGCATCGCCGCCACATCCGCGCCCGCGGCCTGGACGGCGGCCACGCCGTCCTCACGTTCGTCGCGGATCCGGGCCGCCGCGGCATCGAGCAGCGTCGGGTCGGCCGCCATCGCCGCGTGGGCCATGAAGATATCGGCCTCGTCCTCGTGCCCCTCGGCCCCAACGCGCTCCGAGAGCGCCATCAGGTCGTCGGCGGCCCGGTTCGCGGCATCGCGGAGGCGCGCCACCTCGGCCTCGATCGCGTCGGGGGCGACGCGCCCGCCCACGGGCAGCTCGCGCCGTCGAACGTGCACCCACGGCCCGCGCGCCACGCCGGGTGCCGCCGCGACACCCGCCAGCCGCTGTGCCTCGGTCATCGCCATCCCTGCCAAGCTCCCATCATGCGGCCATCGCACTCGGCGGCTCCCGTCGCGGATTCAGCCTACCCCAGCCCTGACGAGCCTTGCGTCAGGGGAGGTCACCGACCTTGGGGACGCCGGCTCCGTAGCTCTGCGGGACGGTGCCCGAGAACGCCACCCCGCCCTCGGTGAACGCGAGCGAGTCGATGGCCAGACCGTCGATCCCGACCAGGCGCGTGGCCAGGTAGGCGTTGATCGCGGTCTCCGCCTGCGCCGCGACGTCGCCGGGCACGGGCACGTTGCCGAAGGCGAGGTCGCTCACCGAGACCGAGATCGACCGCGGCCCGGTCACGGTGACCGTTGCCCTGGCGTAGACCGGTCCCGAGAGCGGGTAGCCATAGGGGGCGAGGTCCACCATCGCACTCGTCTCAAGCGACCCGTTGTGGAAGCGAACGTGGACGTCGTCGATGCCGGGAGCCGGGGCGTTGAACTCCCGGATGGCCATGACCGTGCCCTCGGACAGGGTCGCGTCGAGGGCCACCGAGCCCGCGAACGTGTGGACCGACGAGAACGTGTAGTGCTCGCCCGGCGAGGTGAACCCGAGCCCCAGGTCCTTGACCAGCGCGGCATACGCCGCCGGGTCGGCGTCGGCCTCGCCGAGATCACGGGCGTGGTCCGTGCCCATCAGGCCGGACAACACCGGCACCTGGAGCACGCCGCTGTACGCCACGGCACAGACCAGGGCCGCGACCAGGACCAGCAGGACCACGAGTTTTCGCATCGGAGCTCCCTTCCATGGACATGACATCGTCGCCCGAAGCCCGAAGCCCGGAGCGGATCGGCGCGGGCTCTGCCGCGATGCGCCGGACCTCGATGTCACCTTGCCGGTCCCGGGCATCGATCGACAGGTCCAGTGGTCAGGTCGCTGGGAGTCCGCAGGCGCCCACGCAGCGCGCAACGGGTCCACGATCCGGGGCTGGGATGTGACTCGCTGCAGGGCTACCTGATCAGTCGCCCGGTGTCGAACGACGCGTTCGTGGCCGCGGCCGAGACGCGATCGACCCTACACGGCCCGCGCGAACACCTCGTTCGAGAGCAGGCGGCCCCGGGTCGTGAGGCGGACACGCTCCCCGGTGGGACCCGAAACCGCCTCAAGGAGACCGGCGTCCAACGCCCAGCCGAGGTGCGTGGCTAGCGGGCCCGCCTCCACCTCCGCACGCGCCAGGCCCTCGTCCAGCCGCAGCCCCAGGATCACGGCCTCCGCCGCCGCCGCGGCCGCTCCGATCGCCTCGGAGCCCCCGGGCGGCAGGACCGCCGTTCCCCCGCCCGCCGGCGTGAGCGCGGCGAGATACCCGTCCAGGCGCGCCGCGTTCCAGCGCCGCGTGACGCCGTCGAAGGCGTGCGCGCCCAGGCCGACCGCCTCGTACGGCTCGCGGCGCCAGTAGACGAGGTTGTGGCGGCTCTCGTGGCCGGGTCGTGCCCAGTTGCTGATCTCGTAGCCGTGGAAGCCGGCCGCGGCCAGCCGCTCCACGGCAAACCGGTACTGGGCCGCGGCGCGGTCCTCGTCCTGCTCCCCCGTCGCGGCCGTGCGCCAGCGCCGCGCCCCCGCCGTCGTCGGCAGGTGGTCGCCCTGGGGACCCGTGATCCCCTCCTCGTCCGGGTCATCCAGGGTCAGCGCGTAGGCCGAGACGTGGTCCACACCCAGCGCGAGCGCCGCCTCGAGCGTCTCCGCCCAGGCCTCGAGGCCCTGCCCCGGCACGTCATAGAGCAGGTCCACCGACACCGACGCGATCCCCGCCGCGCGCGCCTCGCCCACCGCCGTCACCACGTCTGCCGGCCGGTGCCGGCGCCCCAGCCGTCGCAGCAGCCCCGGATCCATCGCCTGGACCCCCAGCGAGAGCCGGTTCACGCCCGTGGCGACCAGCTCAACCGCCGAGCCGCGCTCGTCCGGCCCGGGGTTGGCCTCGATCGTCACCTCGGCGCCCTCCGCGATCCCGAAGCGTTCGCGGACGAGCGCCAGGATCGCGGCGATGGACGCGGCGGGGAGCAGCGTCGGGGTCCCGCCGCCGAGGTACACGGACCGCAGCGGCGCCCGGTCCCGCCCGAACGCGGCGTCCGCCGCGTCGGCCCGCAGCGCGATCTCGGTCAGCAGCGCGCCCGTGAACGCCTCCACGCACGCCGCGGGACCCCGGGCTGCCGCCCCGGCGTACACCACGAAGTCGCAGTAGGGGCAGAGCGAGACGCAGAACGGCACGTGGACGTAGAGCGCGACCGGCGGCCGGGCCGCGGGCACCACCCGGGTCGGGAGCGTCAGCGGTCCCCCTCGCGGGTGCCCAGGACCTGCCAGCCCTCCGGCGTGCGGCGGCGGCGGGCGACCTCCTCGTCCTCCGTGCCGCGCGCCTTGGGGATGCCCGCGTGCCCGGTCGTGAGGAAGATGGCGATCCGGGTGATCGCGTGACCCAGGAACGCCGCGCCGATGCCGCCGGTGACCCCGGTCAGCCAGCCGCTGGCGAGGCCGATCACCAGCACGGTGACGAGCATGTACCACGGGCGGCCGGGCGCCCCCAGGCGGGTCGCGAGCGCGTACAGCATCGCCTGGCTCACGTTGGCCAGGTTCGGGTCGAGCGGGGTGGAGATCAGGAAGCCGAAGACGATGCCGCGGAAGACGGCCTCATCGAAGAACGCCGTCGCGATCGCGTTGACGATCTTGGCGGGATAGAGCGAGACCTGCGGGAACCGCACCCGGTGGTAGCGGTAGAGCGCGATGCCCACCGCCAGCGAGGCGCCGATGGACCCGTAGGCGAGCCCGAGGATCACGGTCCCGAGGCGGTCGCCCAGGCTGAGGTACAGGTCAATGCCGGGGTTCGGGTGGACCTCCAGGACCGCGAGCACGCCGATCAGGCCCATGAGGTACCAGGCCAGCCGCCGCAGCAGGGACGGCTTGCGGCCCCAGCGGTCGATGTCGTCGTATTCGGCGGCGTTGAAGCGCTCGGCGTCGAACCGGAGGATGACGAGCAGCAGCGTCAGCCCGAGGACCAGCAGGACCCGCAGCGTGTGCGGGACCTTGTCGATCAGGCCGAGGATGTCGGGGATGGGGAGGTCGGGCATCGGCTCTACGTCAGCGCGGGGCGCCGGACGTCAGTCCTCGCCCATGCGCAGGATGGCCAGGAACGCCTCCTGCGGGATCTCGACGGATCCCACGCGCTTCATCCGCTGCTTCCCTTCCTTCTGCTTCTCGAGCAGCTTGCGCTTGCGGCTGATGTCGCCACCGTAGCATTTCGCGAGGACGTTCTTGCGCATCGCCCGGATGGTCTCGCGCGCGACGACGTGGCTGCCGATGGCCGCCTGGATGGGCACCTCGAACATCTGGCGCGGGATCAGCTGCTTGAGCTTGTCGGTCAGCTGACGGCCCGTGGTCTGGGCGCGATCGCGGTGGACGATGAGGCTCAGGGCGTCCACGGGCTCGCCGTTGACGAGGACGTCGAGCTTGACCAGGTTGGCCACCCGGTAGCCCGTCTCCTCGTAGTCCATGGACGCGTAGCCCTGGGTCCGGCTCTTGAGCTGGTCGTAGTAGTCCACGATCAGCTCCGCCAGCGGCAGCTCGAAGTGCATGTGCACCCGCTGCGGGTCGAGGTACTCCATGTTCTCGAAGCTGCCCCGGCGGCCCGTCGTGAGCTCCATCAGGGCGCCGATGTACCGGTCCGGCGTCACGACGCCCAGCTTGACCCAGGGTTCCTCGATCGTCTCGATCTCGCCCACGTCGGGGAACTTGGCCGGGTTGTCCACGGTGACCCAGCCCCGGTTCATGGTCAGCTGGACGCGGTACTCCACGGACGGGGCGGAGGCGATCAGGTCCAGGTTGAACTCGCGCTCGAGCCGCTCCTGGACGATCTCCATGTGGAGCAGGCCCAGGAATCCGCACCGGAACCCGAAGCCCAGCGCCACGGAGCTCTCCGGCTCGTAGGTGAAGCTCGCGTCGTTGAGGTGGAGCTTCTCGAGCGCGTCGCGCAGGAGCGGGTAGTCCGGGCCGCTCAGCGGGTAGAGCCCGGCGAACACGAGGCTCCTGGCCACCTGGAAACCGGGCACGGGCTCGGCGGCCGGGTTCTTCACCGTGGTCACCGTGTCGCCGACCTGCGCCTCGCGGACGTTCTTGAGGCCCGTGGCGACGTACCCCACCTCGCCGGCGACCAGCGTCTGCACCGGCACCAGCTGCGGGCGGAAGACGCCGAGCTCCAGCAGCTCCGCCTCCGCGCCGCTGGCCATGAGCCGAATGGTGTCGTGGACGTGGAGCGTGCCGGCGGCCAGCCGGATGTAGCACAGGACACCCTTGTAGGCGTCGTAGTGGCTGTCGAAGACCAGGCCCTGCAGCGGGGCCGCCGGGTCGCCCTTGGGCGCCGGGATGCGGGCGACGATGGCCTCGAGGATCTCCGGCACGCCGGTCCCGTCCTTGGCCGAGGCCAGGATCACCTCCTCGCGCGGGATCGCGAGGACGCTCTCCAGCTCGTCCATGACGACCTCGGGCTGCGCCGATGGCAGGTCGATCTTGTTGAGGACCGGGATGATCGTGAGGCCCTCGCGCAGAGCGAGGTGGACGTTGGCCAGCGTCTGGGCCTCGATGCCCTGCGCGGCGTCGACCACGAGGATGGCGCCCTCGCACGCCTGGAGGCTGCGGCTGACCTCGTACGCGAAGTCCACGTGGCCCGGCGTGTCGATCAGGTTCAGCCCGTAGACGAGGCCGTCGGCGGCCGTGTACTCGAGGCGCACGGCGCGGGCCTTGATCGTGATCCCCTTCTCGCGCTCGAGGTCCATGGAGTCCAGGACCTGGCTCATCATCGCCCGGCCCTCGATCGTGTGGGTCAGCTCGAGCAGGCGATCCGCGAGCGTGGACTTCCCGTGATCGATATGGGCGATGATCGAGAAGTTTCGCAAGCGGGACTGGGGGATGGTCACGACGCGGGAGTGTAGCGGGTCGCGTGCGGGCGGCCCGGATCGCGGTCGCCATCGCGTGCTCGAGTGGCCACCGCGCCCTGCACGATCCCGCGTCACGCGACGGCAGCGGCCCCGTGACCCGGGCCGCGGTCCCCTTGGCCGCGGCCGCCCTGCGCGGACGCCGAGCCCGTCGGCCGATTGCATCAGCCACGCCTGCCGATGGTGGTAGCGACGACAATCACCGCGAACCGCACCCGCTACCACCGCCGGGCGTGAGAGAGGCGAACGAGGCCTCCGCTCGCCCCGTCCTCGTCGTCAGCACCACCAGGGGGCGTGGGTGAGGCACCACGACCGAGGGCCCATCCTGGCCTGGGAGGACGTCCTGCCAGCCTCAGGGCAGGGTGGCCTGGGCCTGGTTCGCCCGAAGCGCGGCAGGGAGCGGCGCTGCGACGGCGCCGGCCGGATCTCGGCCGGGTCGCCGGTCCCCCCATCGCGCGGTGCCGGAGCGCCCGGCGCGGAGGCCCTCGCCCGTCACGCCGCGTGGCATGCTGGCGCGCGATGACGAGAACCCGCCCGGGCTCCCAGCACACCGGAGACGCGGCGCGCGAGCTGCCGCGCTCGCAGCTGCGCGGGTTCGTCGCACGCCACACCCGGCTGCGCGATGTCGCGGGCGTGCCCGGGATCCGCCTCCATCTCGCCGATGACGTGGAGACCCTGTGGCCGGCGACCGAGGTCGCCTTGGGCATCGATGGCGCACCGATCCCCTTCTGGGCCTTCGCGTGGGCCGGCGGGCTGGCCATGGCGCGCTACCTCGGCGAGCACCCCGAGGAGGTCCGGGGGCGCCGCGTCCTGGACGTGGCGACCGGGAGCGGGCTCGTGGCCATCGCCGCCGCGCGCGCAGGGGCCGACCACGTCGCGGCCGCCGACATCGATCCCTTCGCCGAGGCGGCGGTCGCCCTTAACGCCCGGGCCAACGGGGTCCACGTCGCGTACATCCGCCGCGACCTGCTCGACGAGCCGGCGCCAAGAGTCGATGTCCTGCTCGCCGCCGACACCTGGTACGAGGGTCCGCTCGCGGAGCGCATCCTGCCGTGGCTTCGCGCCGCGGCCGCGGCCGGGGCCCGGGTCCTCGTGGGCGACCCGGGACGCCGCTACCTCCCGGACATCGCGGCAGCGGGACTCGAGGAGCTGGCGCGGTACGACGTCCACACCACGACCGTGCTGGAGGACCGGGCGGTCGTGACGGCCCGCGTGTTCCACCTCGCCTGACGGCGACCGGCTACGATGCCCGCGATGACCGACAGCCCGCTCCCGTCCCACCTCACGGCCGGCTTCGCCCGGTTCCGCCACAACCGCTATGCCGTGGAGCGCGAGCGGTACCAGCGCCTGGCGGACGAGGGCCAGCGCCCGCAGACGATGGTCATCGCGTGCTCCGACTCGCGCTCGGGACCGGAGACGATCTTCGATGCCTCGCCCGGCGAGCTGTTCGTGGTCCGCAACGTGGCCGCGCTGGTGCCGGTGTATGCGCCGGACGCGCGGAGCCACGCGGCCTCGGCGGCGTTGGAGTTCGCGGTGCTGGCGCTCGGTGTCAGCTCCATCGTGGTCATGGGCCACGGACGGTGCGGCGGGGTCGCCGCCGCCTTCGACGACGCGGCACCGCTGTCGACCACCGACTTCATCGGCACCTGGGTCGCCGGCCTCCGCGACCTCGCGAACGAGCTCGACCCCTCGGACTGGGCAGACCCCGAGCGGAGCCGCCGCGAGCTCGAGCTCCGCTCGATCGAGCAGTCGGTCGTCAACCTGCGCACCTTCCCGTGGATCCGGTCGCGCGAGAGGTCCGGGGCCCTGACTCTGTCCGGCTGCTGGTTCGACATCGGCCTCGGCGAGCTCCAGGCGAGCACGCCGACCGGGTGGACCGCCCTGGGCTGAGCCGCCCCGGGGTGCCCGGATCCGGGCCGCTCGCCCGACCTCGCGGGGTGCGCGCCCCACGCCGGGACCCGGGACTACGATAGGCGCATGAGCGCGCACACGACGACTCCTGCCCCCTTCGATGAGCGGCCCGAGTGGAGGGCCGTCCTGGCCCACCACGCCACCCTCCGGGACCGCCATCTGCGGGATCTGTTCGCCGAGGATCCCGGGCGCGCCTCGCGCCTCACGGCGGAGGGCGGCGGCCTGTTCCTCGACTACAGCAAGCACCGGGTCACGGACGAGACGATGGCCCTTCTGCTCGCGGTCGCGACGGCGTCCCGCGTGGAGGAGCGGCGGACCGAGATGTTCGCAGGCGTCCACATCAACGCGACCGAGGATCGCGCGGTCCTCCACACCGCGCTCCGCGCCCCCGCGGACACCCACGTGATCGTCGATGGCCACGATGTCGTCGTCGACGTGCACGGGGTCCTCGACCGCATGGCGGCTTTCGCGCTCAAGGTGCGCCTCGGCGAGTGGAAGGGCTTCACCGGCAGGCCGATTCGCAACGTCGTCAACATCGGGATCGGCGGGTCGGACCTGGGCCCGGCCATGGCCACCGAGGCCCTCCGCAACTACGCGGAGCGCTCGATGCGCTTTCGGTTCGTGTCCAACATCGACGGCACGGACATCCGGGACGCGACGCTGGACCTGGACCCGGCCGAGACCCTGTTCGTCGTGAGCTCCAAGACGTTCACCACGCTCGAGACCCTGACCAACGCGCGCACGGCCCGCGACTGGCTGCTCGCCGGGCTGGGCGACGAGGCCGCCGTGGCGGAGCACTTCGTGGCCGTCAGCACCAACGCCGCCAAGGTGGCCGAGTTCGGCATCGATACCGCCAACATGTTCGGCTTCTGGGACTGGGTGGGCGGCCGGTACTCGATGGACAGCGCCATCGGGTTGTCGCTGATGATCGCCGTTGGCCCGGACGACTTCCGCGAGCTGCTCGCCGGGTTCCGGGCGATGGACGAGCACTTCCTCAACACCCCCCTGGAGCGGAACCTGCCGGTGCTGATGGCGCTGCTGGGGATCTGGTACGGGAACGCGTTCGGCTTTCCGACCCACGCCGTCCTGCCGTACGCGCAGGAGCTGAGCCGCTTCCCCGCGTATCTCCAGCAGCTCGACATGGAGTCGAACGGCAAGTCCGTGCGCCTCGACGGCACCCGGGTCACCTACGACACGGGGCCCATCGTGTGGGGCACGGCCGGCACCAACGGCCAGCACGCGTACTACCAGCTGCTCCACCAGGGCACGCACATCGTCCCGAGCGACCTGATCGGCTTCGTCAACCCGACGACCGACATCGGCGACCACCACGACCTGCTGATGGCGAACCTGTTCGCCCAGGCCGAGGCCTTCGCGTTCGGCAGGACGCGCGAGGAGGTCGTGGCGTCGGGCACGCCCGGGCACCAGGTGAACGCCCGCGTGTTCGAGGGCAACCGGCCGACGTCCGTCATCCTCGCCGACAGGCTCTCGCCGCGGACCCTGGGCGAGCTCATCGCGCTCTACGAGCACAAGGTGTTCGTGCAGGGCGTGATCTGGGGCATCGACTCGTTCGACCAGTGGGGCGTCGAGCTGGGCAAGGTCCTGGCGACGAAGATCGCGGGCGAGCTGATGAGCCCGATCGACGAGCTGGCGAACCACCACGACAGCTCCACCACGGCGCTCATCCGGCGGTACCGCACGCTGCGGGTGCGCCCCGGGAGCTAGCGCATCGGCGGCTGGCGCCGCCAGAGGTCGATCCGGGCAGCCCGGCGCCGGCCTGGCGCGGGGCATGCTGCGCCCAGTCCGGGTAGACGGCCCGGAGCGTCGGATCGGTGTCCAGGGCGGGAGTCTGGCACGAGCCCGGAGCGGGCGCCCGTGCCCGATCCCCGGGACCCCGATGCACCGTGCTGGCCGATTCGAGCGCGGCTCTGCTACCATTCGCCGTCGCGCCTCGGGCAGGCTTCGCCCGCGCGCGTCGTGATTCACTCGAACACACGCAGAACACACACGGAACGGAGATCAGCCACCTTGGCTAGAACGCCCCGGAAATGGCAGGGCGCTCGCAACCCGTCCGGGCTGAAGCGCGTCCGCCAGGCTGAGCGCCGGCACGCGATCCTCCAGCCCCGGCGGTCCGCGGCGAAGACCCTCATTGCCAAGGCCGTCACGGTCGCAACCGCCCAGCCCGAGAGCGCCGATGTCGCGACCTCGCTGAGCGACGCCATCTCGGCCCTCGACCGCGCCGCCAAGGTTGGCGCGATCCACCCGAACGCCGCAGCTCGCCGCAAGAGCCGCCTCGCGAAGAAGGTCAATGCCGCCATCATCGGCACGACCGTCGTGAGCGCGGGTCACGTCGCCAAGTCCACCGGCAAGGCCGCAGCGCTCAAGGCCGCCAAGGCCCGCATCGCCGCCGGCAAGGCGTCGAAGGCGAAGGGCGCCCAGACGGCCGCCGGCAAGGCGCGCGCCGCGCTCAGCAAGACCACCCGCGCCGAGACCCCCTCGGTCGCGACGCCGGTCGTGGCTCCGGCCGCGAAGACCACGAAGGCTGCCCCGAAGGCCGCTGCCAAGACGACGGCCAAGGCCGCGTCGAAGGCGACCGCGACCAAGGCGACTGCCGCCAAGACGACGGCCAAGGCCGCCGCCGCCAAGGCTGCACCGAAGGCCGCCGCCGCCAAGGCTGCACCGAAGGCCGCCGCCGCCAAGGCTGCACCGAAGGCCGCCGCCGCCAAGGCCGCACCGAAGACCACCCGGGCCAAGGCCGCACCGAAGACCACCCGGGCCAAGAAGACCGAGTAGTCCTCGGGTCACGAGACCCCAACGCGAGCGCCCCGGTCAACGACCGGGGCGTTTCGATTCCTGCGTCGGTGGTCGCGACGACCACGGGCAGGCAGCGGTACACACGGGCGCGCGAGGAGCTGAACTGGGGGGTCCGGGCGGGCCGCGGTCGGCGACGACCCTGAGCGCGCCGGAGATCCGCCGCGGGATCACAGCCGCGACCACTCCGGGGAGCCCGGTCCCCGGATCGCGGTTCCGGGCACCGAGCCAGGCACGGTGGTCGCACCGGCCATCCGGAGATGGATATGCGCGCGAATCCCGCGCGCGGGCGCGGCGCGAATCCCGCACCGGTGCCCACGGGCTCAGGCGGAGGGCGCCGCCGGCGTCTTCGGCGCCGCGGGCGTGGCCGCCATGTCCTCCGGCTTGCGCCGGTTCGAGATCCCGAACATGAACCCGCCGAACAGCGCCCCGCCGGTCGACAGCGCAAACGTCATCCCCGCGTTCGAGAGCTGCTGGCCCCAGTAGAACGCGGTGAACGACCCGACGTCGGTGATCCCATTCGCCTCGAACGCCGGCCCCTGGCCCGCGGCGAGGTAGCGCCGGTAGACACAATCCGCGCCGGTCTGGCAGGTGATCGGGCCGCCGGTGGACTTGTCGCGGTACCCGCCGTCGACGCTGAAGAAGAGGCCCTTCACCGCGAGCAGCAGGATCGCGTACGTGAGCCCGGTCACGAGCCCGGCGACGACGGCGTTCGCGATGACCCGGCTCCACGGCCCACCCACCCGCTCGGAGCGCGCGTTGGCGTAGTAGCCGATGAGCAGCCCCGCCGGCAGGGCGAGCAGCAGGTAGATGGACTCGATGGGGATGACCAGCAGGAACGACACCCCGATGGTCACGGCCATGCCGAGGCCCACCCAGGCGGCCCCGACGGCGCCCCGGTCGATGAAACGGCTCACGGCGCGCCCTCCTCGCGGGGGGCGCGCCGTGCGGTGCCGGGACGCGTGGTCAAGGTCTAGAAGATCCCGCGGCCGGCCGCGCCCGAGAGCGCCGCGCGGCCCAGGTACCGGGCGTCATCGCCGAGCTCGTCGGCGATACGGAGCAGCCGGTTGTACTTGGCGACCCGCTCCGAGCGGGACGGGGCGCCGGTCTTGATCTGGCCCGTGCCCATCGCGACCACGAAGTCGGCGATGGTGGTGTCCTCGGTCTCGCCGGAGCGGTGGCTGACCACCGCGCTCCAGCCGGCCCGCCGCGCGAGGTCGATGGCGTCGATCGTCTCGGTCAGCGTCCCGATCTGGTTGAGCTTGATGAGGACGGAGTTGGCGGACTTCTCGGTGATGCCGCGGCGGATGAACGTGGGGTTGGTGACGAAGATGTCGTCGCCCACGAGCTGCACCTGGTCGCCCAGGCGCGCGTTCAGCAGCTTCCAGCCGGCCCAGTCCTCTTCGCCGAGGCCGTCCTCGAGCGAGACGATCGGGTAGCGGGCGACCCAGTCGGCCCAGAGGTCGACCATCTCGCCGGACTCGAGGGTGCGGCCCTCGCGCTCGAGACGGTACTGGCCGGTGACGCCCTCGACGCCCGTGCCCTCGACGAGGAAGGAGCTGGCGGCCGGATCGAGCGCGATCGCGACCTGCTCGCCGGGCTTGTAGCCCGCCTTCTCGATGGCCCGCAGGATGACCTCGATGGCCGCCTGGTTGGTCGGCAGGGACGGCGCGAAGCCGCCCTCGTCGCCCTGGCCCGTGGCATGGCCCTCGTCGTGGAGGATCTTGCGCAGGGCCGCGAAGATCTCGGCGCCGGCGCGCAGCGCCTCCGGGAAGGAGTCGAGCCCGACGGGCATGACCATGAACTCCTGGAAGTCCGTGGAGTCCTGGGCGTGCTTGCCGCCGTTGAGGATGTTGAACATGGGGACGGGCAGGACGCGCGCCCCGGCGCCGCCGATCCAGCGGTAGAGGGGCATCTCGTGGCTCGAGGCAGACGCGTGCGCGCAGGCGAGGCTGACGCCCAGGATCGCGTTCGCGCCCAGCTCGCCCTTGTTGGGCGTGCCGTCGAGCTCGATGAGCACGCTGTCGATGTCCGCCTGGTCCGCGGCGTCGAAGCCGAGGATCGAGGGGCCGATGCGCTCGGTGACGTTGGAGACGGCCGTCAGGACGCCCTTGCCGCCGTAGCGGGCCTTGTCGTCGCCGTCGCGCAGCTCCACGGCCTCGTTGATGCCGGTGCTGGCCCCGGACGGGACCGCCGCACGGCCGAGGCTGCCGTCCTCGGTGACGACGTCGACCTCGATCGTCGGGTTGCCCCGCGAGTCGAGGATCTCCCGGGCATCGACCCAGGCGATGGTGGTATCGCTCACTTGGCACCTTCCCGGTCCAGGAGGACCGTCACGCCGGGCAGCTCGCGCCCCTCGAGAAACTCGAGGCTGGCGCCGCCGCCGGTGCTGATATGGGTCATCTTGTCGGCCAGGCCCTGCTGGGTGATGGCCGCGACGGAGTCACCCCCGCCGATCACGACCTTCGCGCCCTCGGCGGCCCGGTCGGCCAGGAAGCGGGCGATGGCCTTGGTGCCGTGCGCGAAGCTCGGGATCTCGAACACGCCCAGCGGGCCGTTCCAGAGCACGGTCTTCACGTCGGCCAGGGCCGCCTCGATGTTCTCGAGGCTCTGCTTGCCCACGTCCACGATGTGCCAGCTCGCCGGCACCTTGTCGGCGGACAGCGTCTTGTACTCGGTGCCGCGGGTGACCTCCTTGGCCACGACCACGTCCACCGGCAGGACGATCTTGACGCCCTTCTCCTCGGCCGCGGCGAGGATCGCGCGGGCGTCCTCCACGCGGTCCGGCTCGGCGAGGCTCTTGCCGATCGCCTTGCCCTGGGCGAGCAGGAAGGTGTTCGCCATCCCGCCGCCGATGATCATGATGTCGACCTTGGCGAGCAGGTTCTTGAGCACCTTGATCTTGTCGCTGACCTTGGCGCCGCCGATGATCGCCGCGAACGGGTGCTCAGGGTGGTTCACGAGCATGCCCAGGTTCGCGATCTCCTTCTCCATGAGGAATCCGGCGTAGGCCGGGCGGAGCTTCGCGATCCCCACCGTCGAGGCGTGCGCGCGGTGCGCCGTCCCGAAGGCATCGTTCACGTACACGTCGCAGTAGGCGGCCAGCTGCTCCGCGAAGTGCGGGTCGTTCTTCTCCTCCTCCGAGTGGAAGCGGAGGTTCTCGAGGAGCAGCACCTCGCCGTTGCGGAGGCGCTTGATGGCGTCCTCCGTCCCGACGCCCAGGGCGTCCCCGGTGACCGGCACGGTCTTGCCCAGCAGCTGGCCCAGGCGCTCGCCCACGGGGCGGAGCCGGAGGCTGTCCGAGACCTTGCCGTCCGGCCGCCCGAGGTGGCTGGCGAGGATGACCCGGGCGCCTTGCGCCTGGAGGTACTTGATGGTCGGGAGCGCGGCGCGGATGCGCGAGTCGTCGGTGACCCTGCCGTCCTGCAGCGGGACATTGAAGTCCACCCGCACGAAGACGCGCTTGCCCGAGGCGTCCAGGTCCTGGACGGTGAGCTTGTCCATTGTCACGTTCCTTCCGGGAGCCTTCGTGCGGCTCCGGGTCACATCTTCCCGGCGACGAACTTCACGAGGTCGGCGACGCGGCAGCTGTAGCCCCACTCGTTGTCGTACCAGGCGATGACCTTGATGAAGTTCCCGCCGAGGACCATGTTGCACGCCAGGTCGACGATGGAGGACCGCTCGTCGCCGCGGTAGTCGGACGAGACGAGCGGCTCGTCGCTGGCGCCGAGGATGCCCTTGAGGGGACCGGCGGCCGCGTCGCGGAAGGCCTGGTTGAGCTCCTCGAGCGTGACGTCCTTCTCCAGCTCGGCGGTGAAGTCCACGACCGAGACCGTGGGCGTCGGGACGCGGAGGCTGAAGCCGTCGAACTTGCCCTTGAGGTCCGGGATCACGAGGGCGAGGGCCTTCGCGGCGCCGGTCGTCGTCGGGATGATGTTGAGGGCGGCGGCGCGGGCGCGGCGCGGGTCCTTGTGCGCGACGTCAAGGATGCGCTGGTCGTTGGTGTAGCTGTGGATCGTGTTCATCAGGCCGCGCTTGATGATCCAGTTGTCGTGGACCACCTTCGCCGCGGGCGCCAGGCAGTTCGTGGTGCAGGACGCGTTGCTGATGATGTTGTGCTTGGCCGAGTCGTACGCGCCCTCGTTCACGCCGAGGACGATCGTGATGTCCTCCTTCTTGGCGGGGGCGGAGATGATGACCTTCTTCGCCCCGGCGGTGATGTGCGCAGCGGCCTTCTCGGCATCCGTGAAGAGCCCGGTGGACTCGAGCACGATGTCGACGCCCAGGTCGCCCCACGGCAGGGCGGCCGGGTCCTTGACCTGGAGGACCTTTACGGTCCTGCCGTCGATGACGATCGAGTCGTCCGTGTGGCTGACCTCGCCCGGGTAGGCGCCGTAGGTCGAGTCGTGCTTGAACAGCAGGGCGTTGGTCTTGACGTCGACGAGGTCGTTGACGGCGACCACCTCGATGTCGGGGGCGCGCTCGATGAGCGCCTTGAGGGACTGGCGGCCGATGCGGCCGAAGCCGTTGATGCCGACGCGAACGGTCATCGAGGAACCTCCTGGATCTGGGGACGCTGGCCGACGAGCGCCCGGGCAGGCGCAGCCGTCGGGTGAAGATGGCGAACCGCGGGACGGACCCCCTGCTGACCGTTGTCGTGACCCGGTCGGGGCGACGTCGGGAGCGCGGCCTCGGCCGTCGGTCGGACGGCAGCGGCGGCGACCCCGAAGGCGGACGACGCTTCCCCTCGGGGGCGTCGGACGGGTGACCGGTGTTCGTTGGGGCCCGTTCCCGCTCGATCGGAATCCCTTGCGAGGTCGGGAGCGACGGCCGTGAGAGCGGACAGGGCGTGACCTCGGAGGGTTCGGTTCGAGCGTTGGCACCGAATCCTAGCAAATGGGGTGTCACGCTCAGCCGACGGGCGGCCCGGTCCGGGCGGGCCACTGTGACCGTGCCGGAACATCATTGAGCCCCCACCGGCCGGGCCGGAGGGGGCTCTCTGTCATCGCGAACGATGCGCGGGGGTCAGCCGCCGATCTTGAAGACCTTGCCGCCGCACTCCGGGCAGGTGCCCTGGAGCGCCGGCTTGCCGTTCTTCATCGTGATCTGCTGCGGGTTCTGGACTTCGACCTTCTTCTTGTCCTTGACGCAATAGGCCTGAGCCATTTCGCTCCTCCTCACACAAGCCGCGTCACGAGAGCACGCCTCTCGGGTCCGCGGGATCGCTGGGCTTTGGCGCTCATTTCGGAGCCCAGAGCGACGGGCGCCAACGCGCCGCCCCGGCCACTGACTTCTGGCGGTCGAGCTCCGCGAGGACCCGGAGGCTCTCGAGCCCCGTGTCGATCGCGGCGGCTTCCGCCTTGTCCTTGATGTCGCCCTCGACGAAGGCGCCGGTCAGGCGGTTCGCGTAGACGGCGCACACGACGCCGGCACGACAGCCACCGAGCCCGGCGAGCACGAGCACCGCCGAGGCTTCCATCTCGAAGTTGAGAACGCCCTGGCGGGCCATTTCGTCCGCGAGGTCAGGGTAGCGGATGGGAAGCCGCGGGATCGGGCGCCCCTGCGCGCCGTAGAACCCCGGCGCGGTCGCCGTGATCCCGGTGTGGTACCGCAGCCCGAGGCCCTCGGCCGCCTCCACGAGGGCGAGGACCGCCTCGTAGCTCGCGACCGCGGGATACCCCTCGTGGACAAACCAGCTGGTGGTGGTCTCGAGCCGGACGGAGCCCGTCGAGATCACCAGGTCGCCGAGCTCCATGCCGGGCTGGAGGGCGCCGCAGGAGCCGATTCGGATGAAGGTGGGACGCTCGGTGATCGCCAGGATCTCCGCGATGACGATCTCGATGTTGTCTGTGCCGATGCCCGTGGACACGCACGAGACGCGCTGACCCCGGTAGAGGCCGGTCGCGCTCGCGAACTCACGGTGACGGTGCGTCCGCTCGACGGAGTCGAAGCGCGACGCGACCCGCTCGACACGATCCTGGTCGCCGGGGAGGAGGATGTAGTCGGCCAGCTCACCGGGCCCGAGCCCGATGTGGTACTGCCGCTCGCCGGAAGGGACAGCGACGTGTGTGTCCGCGTTCGGCAAGTGCTCGCTCCCACGTTCGCTCACGCACGGATGGCGTGAAGTCCGCCCGAGGATAGGGGCGCGATTCCGCGAGCGTCAAGCGTGTTCGTGCACGCTCGGCCCAAACAGGACTCGAACAGGACTCGAACGGGGCGCGAACGGGAGGCGAACGGGAGGCGAACGGGACACGTGCGGGTTCTCTGTGCGGGAGCCTGGCGGGCCTCGTGTGGGGCTCGTGGAGGGTCGGGCGGGCGCCCGCCCGGGCCCGGGTGAACGCCCGACCTGGAGGTTGTGGCCGCCCTCAGGCCGCGGCCGGCGGCCCCGCCGGCCCGGGCGGCGTTGCTGCGATCGCGTCGAGGCGCGCCTGGATCCGCGCTCGTGCAAGTCGACGGGTACGGGAGACCCGGGACGCGGCCACCCCGGCGCCTATGGCAGCCGTCAGGAGGACCGTGGCGAGGGCCAGCGACACGGGATCCGCACCGCGCCCGGCGGCGAGCGAAGCGCTGACCGCCGCGCCCGGGCCTACGCGTGGGCCGTCCTCGCCGTCGAGGCCGCCGAGGATCGCGAGCGCGTCGGCCGGGGGCTCGGCGGCCACGTCCTGGCCCAGGTCACCGAGCAGGACGACGCCGGCGGGATCCGTGACGACGAGCACCACGTCGTCGCGAACCTCGGGCGTCCCGCTGGCATTGAGGGCGTCGCCGGGCTGGAGCAGCGCGACAAGATCCGCGGC
The DNA here is from genome assembly GCA_038250545.1 of Candidatus Limnocylindrales bacterium. Lineage (GTDB taxonomy): Bacteria > Chloroflexota > Limnocylindria > Limnocylindrales > CSP1-4 > CAIXZV01. The sequence continues at coordinate 134,794 of JBBSCF010000003.1, forward strand.
CGCACCCTCCAGCACGATCCTGGCCACGGCGGTCCCGTCGTCGAGGCGGACGCCGTCCGGACCGAGGCCGGTGACCAGCCCGCCCACGCGGACCGTGGTCCCGATCCGCTCCGCCAGGCGAGCGAGCGGAATGTCGTTGCCGCGCCTGGCCCGGTCCGCGGCTGCGCCGGTGGCGCTCGCCGGCCCGCCGCCGCCCGACGCCACGCCGGCCGCGCCCGCCGGAGCCGCGGAGCCGGTGGCTGATGCCGCGAGGCCGAGGTCGAGGTCCGCGCGCGTCCTCGGGACCACCGCGAACCGCTGGTCCGTCGCCGTCGGGTACGGACGCTTGACGATGCCGGTGACCGTCGCGGATCGCCCCTCGATCATGGCCGAAGCCGCGATCCCGCTGCCGGGCAGGCCGACGAGCGGGATCCGGACGCTCCCGGTCACCAGCTCGGCGGTCCAGCGATCGCCGGAGCGGTGAAGCTCGGCGACCGTGCCGCGGACCCGGACGAGCCGCCACTCGGTCGCGGCGCCGGGTGCGACCCGCAGGTCGTGGACGACCGGGACTCGCTGGCCGAGAACCCGGATGGCCTCAACCCGAAGGCGCGGCGCACCCCAGGCACGACCCACGGTCCCCGAAACGCGGACCCGGACGCCGGTCCTGATGGAGGGCATCTCACCGTCCAGGTAGATCTCGATGGCTGCGGAGGCGTCCTCGACGATCGCCCTCCGGCCCGAGGCGTCGAGCAGCGTCCGGTCGATCGTGACGGTGCCCTCGACCGTCACGCGCTTGCCCTCGAGCAGCCGCGCCTTGGCGATCGTCAGGAGCGGGAGCGTGGCGGGTGACGCGGTGGGTGAGCCGGAGGTCGAGGGCGACGCCGTGGCGGCCCTGACCATGAGGTCGGCCGGGTCTCGCACCCAGAGCCGGTAGCCGTCGAGCGCGCCCTTGCGGGAGGCCCGTTGGCCGAGGACTCCGGTCAGCGTCACCGACGCGCCCTTGCGCAGGACCGCGGTGTCCAGGCGCGCCGAGGCATCCGCGAGAACCCGGAGCGAGACGCCGTCCGACCCTTCGATCGTGAGGGCGATGTCGCCGCTGGTCGCCTTGGTGGCCCCCGCGGTGATCGTGCCGGCGGTCTGCGCCAGCCGGCCCTCGGTGACCTCGCCAGCCGCTCCCGGTTCGATCGCCAGTGGCGCCGGGATGGCCCCCGCGCCGACCGTGGTCAGGCCGCCAGCCGAGAGCCGCAGCTCGGTCTGACCGTACGGGGCAGCGATGACGCCTCGCAACTCGACGAGGGTGCCGCGGGCAGGGGCGGCCTGGTCATCGCGGAGACGGACCGGCAGGCCCGCCGTGGCATCGCCGATCGCGAACAGCGGTGGCGTCCCGAGGCGTCCGGCCTCCGCGATCACCACCCCCCGAACGACCGCGGCCTTGCCCTCCGGCACGAGGCGTGCGGCGACGACGGTCAGCGGTACGGCGGACGGTGTCGGCGTGGCTGCCGGGGTCGGTGTCGGCGCCGGGCTCGCGCTCGGTCGCGGGCTCGAGGTCTGGACGGGGGTCGCCGTCGGAACGGGCGACGGCGTCGCGGCCTGCGTGGGGCTCGGCGATGGGCTGGGAGAAGGGCTGGGCGGCGGCGCCAGCACGAGCTCGCCGGGCATCGTCGCGAACAGCCGGTAGCCGGCGAGACCGGTCCCGCTGCTGTCGCGCTGGCCGAGCGGTCCGGTCGCCGTGACCAGGTCCCCGGTCCTGGGATTCGCGCCGTCCAGCGCCGCTGGTGCCGCGATGACCCGGACGGGGCCGGTGCCGTCGTCCACGAGAAGCCCGAGGCCGTCGCTCAGCGCGGAGGGCGCCTCGACGACCGTCCCTGTCAGCGTGACCCGCAGCCCCTCCACGGGCTCGCCGGCGGCGCCGGTCACGACCGCCAACGGGTCGGGGACCGGCGACGAGCCGAGGATGGCGACATCGAGGGCGGCGACACGCAGCGTGCGCTGGGCGTAGCGCGAGTCCAGGGTCCCGGCGAGACGGACGGAGGTGCCCGCCGGGAGCGGGGTCACGAGGAGGACGTCGAGGTAGATCGCGATCCCCGCGGTCGCGTCCTGGATGAAGCCCGTCCGGCCACTTTCCAGCGCCCCGAGACCGGTCGTGAGCACGCCTTCGACGAGGGCGGTGGATCCGTCGGACAGGCCGCGGACGGCCGCGATGGGCGTCGACGGCTGGGGAGTCGACGTCGGCGAGGGGGCTGGCACGAGGCTCGGTGTCGGCGTGGGCGTCGCGCTGGGCGGCGGCGTGGGATCAGGGCTCGGAATCGAGCTCGGGTTCGGCGACGAGGACGGAATCGGCCCGGGATCCCAGCCGAGACCCTGCGGAACCGGCGCTTCGTTCACCACGAAGTCCATCGCGTTGTCGTTCGAGTCCGGGCCGATCCGCTCGATCGACCGTCCGGCCGCCGGCGCGGGGGCCGCGGTCCCCTCGACGAAGGTGCCGACGGCATCGCCCCAGCCGACGGCATCGATCGACGTGCCGCCGGCAGGACGCAGCACGATCGCCCCGCCCGTGGCGGCGAGACCGCCCGAATACGTCGCGTCGGCGCCGGGCGCGAAGACCCCCAGGGCGTTCGCGATCAGCACGTGCCGGCCCGGTGCCACGAGGAGCGACAGCGACCAGGCCGCCTTCCGGGTGACCGTGGCCCCGGAGGCCGTCGCATACGCGACCTCGAGACCCGCCAGGTCGATCGGGGCCGTCCCCGCGTTGGCGAGCTCCACGTACTCGTCCGACGCCGACGTGCCACCGGTCACGACCTCGGCGATCACCAGCCCCTCGGACGGCGGCCACCCCACGGCCGCCGCGGCCGCCATGGGCACGAAACGGGGCGGCGGCGGCAGGGCAGCAACGCCGAGCAGCAGGACGACCATGAGCGCGGCATACGCCGCGAGCCGGGCACGCGCCATCGAGGACCTCCGGGCGGGAGCAACGGCGGCGGGTTCGGGAGATGCGGAAGGCTACGCCGGGCCACTTACCTGCGGCTCACACGCCTGCCGGGCGGCGAGCCGGTACCATGCTTCGGCCGCGCCCGATCCCTTCGCGGCTCGTTCTCTGACAGGAGGAGCTCGTGGCCCGCGCCAAGCGCACCGAACGCACCGAGGCCCGTCGCCGCCACCGGGCGGACCTGGCCGCGCTGGCCGAGGCCGATCCCCGCGACGAGACCACCACGGGCGCCGCACCGTCGGCGACCAAGGGAGCCTCGAAGCAGGCACCGGGGGCGCGACCCAGCATCATGGCCGCGCTACGCACCGCGTACCACCCCCTGAACCTCAGGGGCGACCTCGGGGCCATCCCGCAGATCCTCACGAACTGGGGCTTCCTGGCCGCGCTGGGCGGCACGGCCGCGATCTGCGTCTACTTCGTCGTGGCCTACAACGACGCGCTGGCCGCCATCCCGGTAGGCACGGCGACCGTCGACCAGCTGTCCGCGGTTGTCGAGCAGAACTCCATCGCCTACTTCCTCGGGACGATGGCCCTCCAGCCGCCGCCCGTCATCGGCGCGTTCCTCATCGGCTTCATGGCCAAGCGCGGCAGTTGGATGGCCGGCCTGGTGTACGGGATCTTCGTGGTGATCCTCTCGGCCCTGGTGTTCGCCACGCCGTCCGGGCGGCTGTTCACCCAGGACGGCGCGCAGGGGTCGACCGCCCAGCTGATCGTGGGCTTCGCCGCGTGGTCGCCGGTCGGCAGCGCGCTCCTCGCCTCCGCCGCCGCGTGGTATCGCCGGTTCCTGGACCTCTCCAACCCCAACCGCCGGCAGCGCGGCGCCCGTCCGCAGCAGGGCCGCGGCAGCGCGAAGGCGAAGGCGAAGCCGGCGCGCTGACCCCGGCGGGCCGGCGGCAGGCCTCGTGGCGCCGGCCCGCGACCCGATCCAATCCGTTCGCGGGTATCACCCGAATGAAGGGGCAGACACGTCTCGCCCCGGCGTCGGCGGTCCCGTAACGGAAGCTCGGGCCGGACCGGGGTCGCCGACCTCGGGGCGAGGCATGTCCAGGCGGCAGCGGCTGTCCTCCTCCCCCGCTGCCGCCTCTGATCCCCTCCCGCACGCGGTGACCGTCCTGGTGACCGCGTGCCCTTCGATCCCTGCCCCGACCCCTAGCCCAGGCGGCGAATCCCGGCCTGCCCGATCTGCCTGACGCCCGCGGGCGACTCCGGCCCTCCGGACCCTGCCGTCGCCTCGATGAGGGGGACCACCTCGCGCGCGATGACGTTCACAACCTCACCCTCGCGCTGCAGGTCCCCGTCCACGAGGAGGAGGGCGTGGCGCCGCACGACCGAGCGGAGCCGCTGCCACGTGTCCGGCCAGAGGGTGACGTTGACCATCCCGGTCTCGTCCTCGAGCGCGAGGAAGACCGTCCCGCGCGCGGTCATCGGGTGCTGGCGCGTGACCACGAGCCCCCCGAGGCGCACCCGTCCCGGCCGGCGCTCGTTGAGCGAGCCGTTGGTGACCGCGCCCAGCCGGTCCAGCGCGCCCCGGAACAGCCCCACCGCCTGGCGCCGTGCGTCCAGCCCCACCACGGCGTAGGCATCGCCCAGCCGCTCCGGCTCGGTCAGCGGCGGCAGGGACGGCGCCTCGGTCGCGGGCAGGCGCAGGTCCATCGGCCTGCCGGCGGCGCGTGTGATCCCCCTCGTCCCCCGCGTCCTCCCGTCCACGCGTCCCTTCGACGCCCCCGCCACCTCGCGCAGCTGCCAGAGCAGCTCCCGGCGCGGCCGCCCCAGCGAGTCCAGCGCCCCGGCCCGGATCAGGCGCTCCACGACCTCCTCCGCGAGACCCGTGCGCTCCACGACGTCCGCGAGGCCCGCGTACGGCCCCCGGGCCAGCTCCGCGTCCAGGCGCGCCTGCTGCTCCGTGCCAATGCCCTTGACCAGGTGCAGCCCGAGGCGGATCCCCCAGCCCGTCATCGACTCCGCGGCCCACCGCTCCCGCGAGGCCGCGCCCGGGATCACGCACGCGGACGAGCGCACCGGGGCGGGCCGGGCATCGATCCCGCAGCCGTCGGGCATCGGCTCACCCTCATTCGCATCATGCGAGCCGTCGTCGCCGTCGGGCCCCGCCAGCGCCCAGCCCGGCCGGCCCACCCACTCGGTCGTCGTCCGGTAGGCGCTGGCGTTGACGTCCACCGGCAGGATCGCCACACCGTGGCGCTTGGCGTCGTTCACGAGGACCTCGACCGGGTAGAAGCCCATCGGCTGGGCATTGATCAGCCCGGTCGTGAACTGCGCCGGATAGAACAGCTTGAGGAAGCTCGACTCGTAGGCGGTCCGGGCGAACGCGGCGGCGTGGCTCTTGGCGAACCCGAAGGAGGCGAAGGCCGCACACCGGCGGAACAGCTCCTCCGCGTCCTCGACCGGCAGGCCGTGCTTCGCGACGCACCCGTCCACGAACTCTGCGTGGAGCTTGTCCATCTCGCGGGCGCTGCGGTACGTGCCCATCGCCCGCCGGAACGCGTCCGAACCCGCCGGCGTGAAGCCCGCGACGTCGATCGCGATCTTCATCACCTGCTCCTGGTAGAGGATCACGCCCAGGGTGTCGTGGAGGATGGGCTCCAGGCTCGGGTGGAGGTAGGTGACCGGCTCCAGGCCCTGCTTGCGCCGCAGGTACGGGTGGACCGCGTTGCCCTGGATGGGGCCCGGGCGGATGATCGCGACCTCCACGACGAGGTCGTCCAGGCTCGCCGGCCGCGACTTGGGCAGAGTCTGCATCTGCGCGCGGCTCTCGACCTGGAACACGCCGACCGTGTCGGCGGCCTGGAGCATCGTGAACACCTCCCCGATCTCCTCGGGGATCCGGTCGAGGTCAAGACAGACCGCGCAGTCGTGCTCGATGAGCTGGACGGTCTCGTCGATGGCCGCCAGCATGCCCAGGCCCAGCAGGTCGAGCTTGATCAGCTTCATGGTCTCGACATCGCGCTTGTCATACTGGACGACGACCCGGTCCTTCATCGTGGCGCGCTCGATGGGGGCGATGTCGATGAGGGGGGCGGCGGTGACGAGCATCCCGCCACTGTGGATGGAGAGGTGACGCGGGAAGCCGTCGATGCGGGCGCACAGCTCCAGCCAGCGCTCCCAGTCGGAGAGGGCCGCGACGGAGCCCGTGTGGCGCTCCGGGTCTCTAGCGGGCTCCGGCTCGATGCGGGCGACGCTGCTGTGGGGTGCATCCGTGCGGCGCTCCGGGGGCTCGAGGATGCCGGTCTCCGGATCCAGGCGGCGGGCGACCTCGCGGTAGGGAGCCCAGCCTTCTGACCCGTGCCGCTGGGCGCCTGCCGCCGATGGCGTCCCATAACCGGTCCCGCGGCCAGACCGGAGCCACGCGACGCTCGCCGGGGAGTCGCCGGGGCCGCCCTCGTCGTCACCGCGGCCGCCCGGCCGGATCGCGGGCGCCGAGCCGGGAGCGCCCTCCCAGGTGCCGTTGTCCGGTCCGGGTTCCTTGCCGGCGCTGGGTTCCTCGCCGGCGCCGGGTCCCGTGCCGGCACCCGGCGCGGCCTCGCCCGGCGCGAAGACGCCGACCTGGTCCCGGAGCCAGCGATCCGCCTCGTCCCCGCCGAGCCAGCGCTCCGGGCGCAGCGGTTCCTCTCGCCCACGCCTGGGAGTGGTGCTGACGACGCCGTTCTCCGCGATCCGGGCCGGTCCCCCACCGCCTACGCCCCTTGGTGGTATCCGATGCCACCCGGACTTCGGGTCGTCGTTACCACCATGGGCAGGCGTACGTGAGGCAGAAGCGGCCGCGGGGCCCGCGCGATCCGTCGCGGCGCCCACGCGATCCGTCGCGGCGCCCCCCAGCCGCCCGCCGCGCGCGTGGTTGAGCTGCCCCATCGCGTCCGTGAGCCCGCGCCCGGAGGCCTGCGCCGCCGCACCCGCCACCGCCATCTCGGCCACCAGTCGGCGTGACCCCCGCACCGCGTCCGAGGCGACGCCCGCGGCCTCGTCAGGACGCGCGAAGAACCCCCCGAACCCGCCCTCCGCCTCGAGGTCCCGGCGAACCATCACGGAGTCGTACGTCTCGAGCGCCTTCGCCACCCGGTCGACCAGCGGTCTCGGGAACCCCAGCGCGTACCCCACCTCGCGCACGGCGGACCTCGCCCGGTACGTGACCAGGTTGCAGACCATCCCCGTGTGCTCCGCGCCGTACCGCCCGTAGACGTACTGGATGACCTCCTCCCGGCGCTCGGAGGAGAAGTCGATGTCGACGTCCGGGTAGGCCGTCCGCCCCTCGTTGATGAACCGCTCGAACAGCAGCTCGTGGCGGATCGGGTCCACGCGGGTGATGCCCAGGACGTACGCCACGATCGAGTCCGCCGCGCTCCCCCGGCCCTGCGCCGGGATCTTCTTCGACTTGGCGAACCGCATCAGGTCCCAGCAGATGAGGAAGAACTCCGCGAGCCCCGTCTTCTCGATGACGTCCAGCTCGTGGGCGAGCTGCCGGAGGACAGCCGGCGTGAGCGGGTGGTAGCGGCGCCGCGCGCCCTCCCAGCACAGCTCCGACAGGTGACTGAACGGGGTCTGGCCCTTGGGCACGGGGTAGCCCGGGAACCGGTAGCGCTCGAAGGCGAGCTCCACCCGGCAGGCAGCCGCGATCTCCGCCGTCGTGGCGATGCCCTCGCGCCACGCCCGGGCGAGGACGGGGTCTGCGGCGACCGTCGCCTCGTCGCCCGGCGGGAGGGCCAGGAGCTCCGCTGCGCCCTTGAGGTACGACTCGCCGTCCGGCCGCCGCAGGTCCCCGAGGTCCGCGAGCGTCCGGCCGTGCCGGATCGCCGTCACGACGTCCTGCATCTCGCGGCCCTCGGGGAGGGCGTAGTGGACGTCGTTGGTGACGACGACCGGCAGCCCTAGCTCGTCCGCCAGGAGCGCCGTCTCGGACGCGAGCCAGTCGTCGTCCGGGAGGAGGTGGTGCTGCAGCTCCAGGACGAACCCGGCGCCCGCGGCGGGCCCGCGGCGGGACGAGGAGCCGCCACGGGACGAGGAGCCGCCGCTCCCCCCGAACAGCGCCGCGTAGCGCTCGGCCACGCCACGCGCCCCCTCGCGATCCCCCGCCCGCAGCCGCCGCGCCAGCTCGCCGTGGCGGCACCCGGACAGCGCGATCAGCCCCTCCGCGTGCTCCGCGAGCAGCGCCTGGGTGAACCTCGGCACCGCCTTGGTCCCGGCGAGGTTCGCGCGCGACACGAGCCGGCACAGGCTCCGCCAGCCGGTCGCGTCCCGCGCCAGCAGGACGAGGTGCGGGCCGCGCTGCGCCTCCCCGATCCCGCGGTGATCCTCCTTGCGCACCTCGCGATGACCCGGCAGGCGGGCGCGCTCCGGGCGCGGCCGGACGGGGGCGCCACCGGTGACGACCGGCGGCTCGGGGGTCACGGGGATTCGCCGCCCCGGCTTCCATGCCCGCCGCGACGGCACCGCGATCCCGCCCGGGTCCGGCACCACCGCGTCGAGCAGCTCGATCTCGACCCCGATAACGGCGTGCAGCCCGGCGGCTTCCGCGGCGCTCGAGAACCGGACGGCCCCGTAGAGGCCCTGGTGGTCGGTGATCGCGAGCCCGGCCAGGCCCAGCTCCAGGGCCCGCGCGACGAGATCGTCCGGCGCGGAGGCGCCGTCGAGAAACGAGAAGTGGCTGTGGCAGTGCAGCTCGGCGTAGGCGGGTGTGGCCACGACGGTGATCTCCGGGGGCGGGCAGGAATGATAGAACATCTGTTCTACCGAACCCAGCCCCCGATCCGGGGTCAGGCCGGGAGGACGATCTCCTCGAGCGAGCCCAGGACGACGTGCGCGCCGGCCTCGGCCAGGTCCACCTCGGGCCGATCCGGCACCCCCACCACGAACAGGCCGGCATCGACCGCGGACCGGACGCCCATCGGCGAATCCTCGAAGGCCACCGCGTCGCCCGGCGCCACGCCCAGCGCCCGGCAGGCGGCCGCGTACACGTCCGGGAGCGGCTTGGGGCGGCCCATGTCCATCCCGGACACCACGACCCGGAGCGCCCCCAGGCCCACGGCCCCCAGCGCCAGGTGCACGAGATCGGCCGTGGTGTTCGACGCCACCGCCAGCGCTATGCGCCCCTCGAGGCCATCGACGAGCGCGCGGGCCCCCGGCCGGAGCGGCGCACCCGCGAGAAAGTGGGCCAGCATGATCTCGGCGATCTCGGCCTCGATGGCGTCCGCGGTGAGCCCGAGTCGGGCCGCGTAGGCGGCGGCCGTGTCGACCAGCGCGCGCCCGTGCGAGGCGACGAGATCCGCCTCGGTGAAGGTGTCGCCGTGACGCTCGAGGAGCTCGCGCTCGGCGTCGTGCCACATTGGCTCCGTGTCCAGCAGCAGGCCGTCCATGTCGAACACGGCGGCCCGGAACCGCCCGGGCAGGACGAGGGGGACGGGCGCAGGCGTGGACAAGGAGCGGCCTCGGGCGGAGGGGGTCGGCGCCGATTGTACGGGCGAGGGCGCCGGCCGGCAGACGAATAATCGATCGTCCGGGGACGCAACCAAATCCTGGGGTTGCGCGTCTCAGTCCCGTGAACGCGAACCTGATCCACCGGTCGAGCCACCACGTCGCCCTCGAGCTCCTCCTGCGGCTGGTGGCCGCCGCGCTGGTGACGATCGCGATCCTCGGCATCCTCCCGGCGATCGCGGAGGCGGCCCTATAGCGAACCGGTCGTCCTGTCGACCTGGGGGTCACGGGACGATCGAAACGGCGGCGGCTCTTGCGATGGGAGCCACCGACCTGGCCGCCGGGACCTGGGCATCCCGGTGACCGATCCAAGGACCCTCGCCGCTGGGGCGGCGAGGGTCCTTTTCCATCCTCCCGATGACGGGCCGTGGCGCCGAGCGGCTACCATGATCCCGATGCGCTTCCCCAGCCGTGCCATCGCCGCCCCGGCGCTCGTGGGCCTGCTCGCGCTCGCCCTCGCCGCATGCGCGGGCCCCGCCCCGTCGGCCGCCCCGTCATCCATGCCGCCCTCCGCCTCGTCGGGCGCCGTCCCCACGCCCATCGCCACCCCGGCGCCGGACCTGACCCCCGTTCCGGGCGCCACGGCCGAGCCGGGCGGCGAGCCCCAGGGCGGCGGCACGACCGTCATCGGCTGGGGCACGATCCTGGACCGCGTCCCGGACGGCTTCCCGGTCTTCCCGGGCGCCGAGCCCACGGAGGTGGCGGACGGGCCGAGCAGCGGTGCATGGTTCGTGAACCGCAGCGTGGACGACGTGGCCGCGTGGTACCGGACGGCGCTCGAGGAGCGCGGCTTCACGACGATGGACCTCTCCTCGCCGCTCGAGGACGGCAGCCGGGTGCTCGACACGGTCTCGGACCTGCCCGAGTGCCGCATCCAGACGACCTTCCGTCCGGCCGACGGATCGACGATGATCATCGTGTTCTACGGCGCCGGCTGTGCCGGCGGCGAGGGCTGAGCAACCGCAAGGAGACGCGAACCGCATGGAGCCCAAGTCGAGCGAAATGGTCGGTGCCGGCGTGCTGGCCCTGGTCCTGCTGGTGGCCGTGCTGCTGCTCGTGATGGCGTCCCTGCCGGCCTGACGGTCCCGCCGCGACCCGCAACATCCTTGCGGGCCATGGCGTCGAACCGGCGGTGGCCGGCCGGTCTCGGCGCGGACCCTCGGAGGGAGCGGACGAGAACGCCGAACGAGCGTCGCCGCCCGACCGGTCACCGCCACTCGCTCAGTCGTAGAGCCGCTCCAGGTGCCACGTGCCGGCGGTCCGGTCCAGGTACACGAGCGCGAGCCACGACGTCCCCACCACCTTGAAGTAGTCCCGCGCGATCGGCTCGCGCCACCACGACTCCTCCACGCGCCAGCGGTTGCAGACCTCGATGGGCTCCCGGGTGCCGTTCCAGCGGATGGCGACCAGGCGGCCGGCCGAATCCAGCTCGGCGTCGATCAGCGGGTGCTCGCGCAGCAGCCGGGTCACGAGCGGTCCTCCCCCACCATGGCCGCCCCGGCGACGGGGTTCCAGCGCCAGCGCGCCTCCGGGAGCGGCGACTCCGTGTCCGCCAGCTCCACCCGCCACACCCGGTCCGCCCCGAAGGCGATCGCCAGCCGTGCCAGCTGCCAGCCCAGCCGGGCGTCGCGGGCGGCCTGCGGCGTGAACAGCGGGAGCTGCTGGCCCTGGGCCGGCTCCACGAGCCCCAGCTCCAGCTCCAGGCGCGCGACGGCGGCCGGCGGTGGGGCCGTCTCGAGGCGGGCGAGGAGCAGCCGCTCGATGGCCTCCGCATCCGCCGTGGGCTCCGGCAGCCGCTGCTCGATGCGGAGCTCCGGGGGCGTCCCGCGGCGCGCGAACGCGAGGTCATGGGTCACGACGAGCCTCGCGAGGCCCGCGGCCCTCCCGCGCGCCGCGAGCTGGTCCGCGAGCGCCGCCGCGAGCCGCCGCAGGACGAACCTGGTCGCCTCGAGGTCCTCCGCCGGGGGATCCAGCTCGAGGCCCAGGGCCATGCGCTCGGGGGCGCTGCGCGGCCGGAACCGCTCCGTCTCCTCGCCGTGGGCCCTGGCGTGGAGGAGCGCGCCCTCGTCGCCGAAGCGCGCCACCAGCGCGGAGCGCGGCAGCCCCGCCACCGCGCCGATGGTCCGCAACCCGAAACGCCCCAGGCGCGCCCGGACGTCCGCGTCACGCGTGAGGAGCCCCGCCGGGTAGGGCGCCAGGAACCGCTGGTCGTCCCCGGGCGGGACCAGGAGCGGCGGCCCGCCCTCCGTCGCGTGCGCGGCGGCCACCGAGGCCGCGAATGCCGTGCCGGCGATCCCCGCGCGCGGCGGGCCGGGCAGGACCGGGGCGAGCGCCGAACCCATGCGGGCGACGAGGGTCTCCTCGATCCCCCACAGGCGCGTCAGGCCGTCGACGTGGACCGCGATCCGTCCGAAGCCTCCGTCCGTGACGTCGCTCGTGCCGGCGATCCCGGGGCTGAAGACGGCCAACCGCTCGCAGGCGGCCTCGACCGCGTCCCGGTCCGCGTCAGGCGCGGGGTCGAGGAAGGTCGCCTCGGGCGCGAGCCGGTGCGCGCTCCCGAGCGGGATCCCCCGTCGCACGCCGAGCGTACGGGCGAGGGGATCCGCGTCCAGCACGGTCCCGTCCGTCCAGGGCTGACCGCCGAGGACGATCGGGCCGGGCGGCCACGAGGCGGAGATGCCGTCGCTCGACGGGGTCTCCATCCTCGCCCGCGCCAGGCGCAGGGGCAGGTGGGGCCAGAGCAGGTGCAGCAGGCGCATGGGAATCGATCGATACGAGGGGGCCTTTCAGGTTGATGGGCGGCGGCGTGGGTCTCGCGCCCGGGGGTGCCGCCGGCGCGGCGAGCCCGTCCAGGAGGTCCGCGCGGGCCAGGCAGGCGTCCCGAGGGCCGCCCTCCGCGTAGAGGATCTCCAGGGTGGCGCGACGGCCGGGTGGGCCGTACCGGTTGCGGGCGATCTCCACGGCGCTCCGCTGCCCCACGACATCCCGGCCCAGCCGGATCCAGCCCGACCGGCGCAGCTCCAGGCGCAGGCCGCTGGCCTCCTCGACCGCGGCCGCCAGGGCGCGGCCCAGGCCCACGGGCTCCAGGATCACGAGCAGCGTCCCGGCGCGCCTCGCGAGGGCAGCCAGGCGCCCCAGCCGGTCCCCGACGCGCTTGCTGGCGACGGCGGGGTCCTTCCCGTCGGGGAGGTCCATCACGAGCAGGTCCACCGTCCGGGCCGCGAGCAGCGCGCCGGCGAGGGCGAGCGCCTCCTCGAGGTCCACCGGCGTGAGGACCACGAGCCACTCCGGGCGCACCCCGCGGGCGACGGCCTCCACGGGGTCGAAGGCGCGCGCGAGGTCCAGCCACGCGACGATCGCCCCGCCGGCCTGGGCCTCCGCGGCGGTCCGCAGCGCCACCGTGGTCCGCCCCGAGGTCGCGGCCCCGCGCAGCGCGACGGTCGCGCTCCGCGGAAGCCCGCCGGTGCCGAGGATCGCGTCCAGCGCCGCGAACCCCGTGGGGACGATCCGGCCGTCCGTCTCCGGCGCCGGCTGGCCCGGACGGCGCGTGACGACCGGCGCGAGGGGCGTGGGGGCGAGCGGATCCGGCTCCTCGACGACGGGCCCCGGCAGGGGCATCGGCGCCCGCGCGAGGGCGCCCTCGGTCGTGATGCCGAGGTCCGCACCGCGGCGCGGAGCGGCGGCGCCCCAGCGGGCCTGGAGGGCGGCGAGGGCCTGGGAGACGTCGGATGTGCGGTCCATCGGACGTCCCACAATAGAACGCCTGTTCTACGCGGTCAAGGGTCGAATCGACCCAGTCCCGGAGGTCCCGTCCGGCCCTACGCCGCCACCGCGAGGACCATGATCCCGAGGGCGATCAGTCCGCGCAGGGAGCGCGACTCGAACATCACGCCCGCCAGCACCACGCCGGCCGTCGCGATGACGGCCCCGGCCGCCTGCCCGCCCCACGAGCACGCGCAGGCTCCCGACGACACGGGTCGAGATCGCCGCGCTCACGTCGACCAGCCCCCATCCGAGCGAGGCGAGCAGACCGAGCGCGAGACCGACGAGCACCGCGCGAGTCTAGCCATCGGGCCAGCCGGAGGGACGCGGGTCGCGTGCTACACTTCCCGGCCGGTCCACCCGATCAGTCGGGTGCGGCTCCCGTGGGGATGTAGCTCAGCTGGGAGAGCGCCGCGTTCGCATCGCGGAGGTCAGGGGTTCGAGTCCCCTCATCTCCACCATCTCCGTGGGTCGGTCGGGCAGGTGGTGAGCCCAAGGGTCTGTAAAA